>NZ_BJVK01000001.1 GCF_007989105.1 Lentilactobacillus kefiri
TAGTTTCCAGACAGACCCTAGTTTATCTGACCCTTCATGTTGGCCTGGGCACTTTCCGTCCGGTCGATGAAGAAAATATTGAAGATCACAAAATGCACAGCGAATTTTATCGGTTATCCGAGGAGTCTGCCAAGACATTGAATGAAGTTCGTCAAAATGGCGGCAAAATTGTTGCCACTGGGACAACTTCGATTCGAACCTTGGAAACGGTAGGAACCAAATTTGATGGTGAAATTCGCCCTGATTCCGGTTGGACCGACATCTTTATTAAGCCGGGGTATCAGTGGAAGGTTGTGGATTCATTTATTACCAATTTCCATTTGCCAAAATCAACGCTTGTGATGTTGGTGGCATCTTTCACCGGTCGCGACAACATTTTAAACGCCTATCAGCACGCCATTGATGAGAAGTACCGCTTCTTCAGCTTTGGTGATGCGATGTACATTCATTAGGAGGATTCATTATATGCAACCAGCGATTACGTATCGCTTGATTAAAAAAGAAAAGCACACTGGGGCCCGTTTAGGTGAGATTACAACGCCCCACGGAACTTTCCGGACGCCAATGTTTATGCCGGTTGGTACCCAGGCAACGGTTAAAACCCTTGCTCCGGAAGAACTGGATGACATGGGCGCGACAATTATCCTGGCAAACACTTATCACCTCTGGCTGAGACCCGGTGAAGATATTGTTAAAGAAGCCGGCGGACTTCATAAATTCATGAATTGGAATAAGGGGATTCTGACCGACTCTGGTGGATTCCAAGTCTTTTCTCTTGCCAAAAACCGGGATATCACTGAAGAAGGGGTCACCTTCAAAAATGAAATCAACGGTTCAAAGATGTTCTTATCACCGGAAAAAGCCATTCAAATCGAAAATGACCTTGGACCGGATATTATGATGAGTCTGGACGAATGTCCACCATTCTTTGAGTCTTATGATTATGTAAAAAAATCGGTTGAACGAACCAGCCGATGGGCCGAACGTGGTTTGAAAGCTCACAAGAACCCGGATTGGCAGGGACTGTTTGGGATTGTTCAAGGCGCTGGATTTGAAGATTTACGAAAGCAATCTGCTAAAGATTTGGTGAGCCTTGATTTCCCTGGATATTCAATCGGGGGATTATCAGTTGGTGAATCCAAGCAGGAAATGAATCGGATCTTGGAATCCACCAGTCCACTGCTGCCTGAAAACAAGCCCCGCTACCTGATGGGGGTCGGCGCAACTGATTCGTTAATTGACGGTGTTATTCGGGGAATTGACATGTTTGACTGTGTCTTGCCAACCCGAATCGCCAGAAACGGAACGGTCATGACTTCACATGGCCGATTAGTTGTAAAGAACGCCAAGTACGCCCGTGACTTCACTCCTTTGGATGATCAATGCAACTGTTATACCTGTCGCAACTATACGCGGGCTTATATCAGACATTTAGTGAAAACCGATGAAACATTTGGGCTAAGGCTGTGCAGCTACCACAATTTATACTATTTGATTCATTTGATGAAACGTGTCCAGCAGGCAATCATGGATGACAACCTGTTGGATCTGCGCGCTGAAGTGTTTGAACAGTACGGTTATAACAAACCGAACCCGAAAAACTTTTAGCTATAGACTATTCAAGCCTTATTTGGTAAAGTATTCTTATGGAAAGTGTGGGTGAAAAATATTGAATCAATCTTATTACTCAATTTTGATGATTGTTGTCCTGTTTGCGGTTATGTATTTCTTGATGATCCGTCCTCAGAGAAAGCAACAACAAAAGCGTCGTGAACAACTTTCAAAGATCAAGGAAGGTGACCAGGTTATTACCATTGGTCGTCTTCACGGTGTTGTTGACGAAATCAACGAAGCTGAAAAGACTGTTACATTAGATTGTGACGGCATCTACTTGGTGTTTGATTTGAGCGCAATTGCATCAGTTAAGCAGCCTGCTGTTACTGCTCCTGCAGCTGACAACAACGCAGATGCTAACGACAAAGCAGCCGATGACAGCAAAGATGATTCTGCTTCAACCGATAATGATCAGAATGCAACTGAAAATTCTGACTCAGACAAGGGCGAATCAAAGTCTGAAGAAAAATAGTTTAAGTTTGCGGTTGGGAAGATGATTTAATTTCATCCCGACCATTTTTTTGACCCACATAAGAACATACGTTTGATTAAGAGTGATACTGATGAACACACAAGATAGAAATATTATTCATGTTGATATGGATGCATTCTATGCCTCAATTGAAGAGCGCAAGGATCCCAGACTGAAGTCAAAGCCGTTGATTGTGGCAAAAGATCCACGCAAGACTGGCGGCAGAGGTGTGGTTGCAACGGCCAATTATAAAGCCCGAAAATATGGTGTTCACTCAGCAATGAGTGCCATGAAAGCTCTGGAGCTATGTCCAAATGCCGTTTTTCGTTTTTCGGGATTCGATTTATACCGGTCGGTCTCCAATCAGATTCATGAAATTTTTCATGAGTATACCGAGATTATTGAATACGTCGCCTTGGATGAAGCTTATTTAGATGTATCCAATAACAAAAAGCACATTACTGATCCCATTCAGGTTGCCAGAATGATTCAAAACGAAATATGGCAAGCGACTCATCTCACCTGTTCGGTTGGCGTTTCTTATAACAAATTTTTGGCTAAAGAGGCATCTGACTACGCAAAACCGGTGGGAATCACTGTTATTGAAAAGCGGGATGCGCTTGAGTTTCTGGAGAAGCTGCCGATCGAGAAATTTCGGGGAGTCGGCAAAAAGACGGTTCCCAAGATGCATGATTTAAATATTAACAATGGTCAAGACCTGCTTCAATGGTCCCAGATGGATTTAATAAAACACTTTGGTAAGTTTGGGTATGTCCTTTACGAACGGGCCCGTGGTGTCGACAACCGGCCGGTCGAATATCAAAGAGTTCGAAAGTCCATCGGTAAAGAGCGGACATTTGGTCCGGCAATTGATAATCAGACCCAAGTTGATGACGCGCTGCAAAAGATTGCTGCCATGGTGGTCAAAGCGATGGATGATAAAAAGAAGCACGGTAAGACGCTGGTCCTCAAAATTCGATACGCCGACTTTTCCACGTTTACCAAGCGGGCAACCTTTGATAATTACATCAAAAATAATGCCGAGGAATATTTTGGGTTGGCAAATGATTTGTTGATTGATATGCCTGACATTACCAAAGGTGTTCGACTGTTGGGCATTACCATCACCAACCTGGATGATCTCAGTTATGAGAATATTGTTTTACCGCTGTTTAATTAATCGTTTTGGATGTAGCGGTTTATCTTATTCACGAATTAATGTATACTGAAGTGTTCAACAATAAAGTAATGGAGCAATAAATATGGCAATACAAGATCAAATACTTAACGAAATAAAGAAATTTAAAACAATTATTATTCATCGGCATAAGCGACCGGATCCGGATGCAATTGGTTCACAGATGGGGTTGGCTCAGTTAATCAAAGCTTCATTTCCTGACAAAACGGTTCTATGTGCCGGTAAACAATACGACAGTTTTGCCTGGTTGGGAACCACTGACCAAATTGCCGATGACCAGTATAAGGACGCATTGGTCATCGTTGTGGATACTGCAAATCAACCTCGAGTTGATGATGAAAGATATACCACTGGCAAGGAACTTATCAAGATTGATCACCATCCTAATGACGACCAATTTGGTGACATCATGTGGGTTGAACCGGAATCATCAAGTACTTCAGAATTGATTTACGACTTTTTTGATGCCAATAAAGATCAGTTAACTTTACCAGCAGAGGGTGCCCGTTTGCTTTACGCCGGCATTGTCGGTGATACAGGTAGATTTATGTATCCTTCAACATCCTCACATACATTGGAAGTTGCATCCAAATTGGCAACCTATGATTTCTCAACGAGTGAAGTCAATAAGATTGAAGACGAAATTGACATTCCACTTGCCCGGTTGTCGGCATATGTATACGAGAATTTAAATATTTTGGATAGCGGTGCTGCGTACCTGGTACTTTCCAACAAAGTACTCGAGCCATTCAAATTAGGTGATGAATCGACATCTGCTGTTGTGCCACTTCCTGGAAAAATCAAACAGGTTGTCGCTTGGGCAATCTTTGTCGAACAAAAGGACGGTTCATTCCGAATCCGTTTGCGTTCCAAAGGTCCTGAGATTAATGAACTTGCCAAACAATATGGTGGTGGCGGCCACCCACTTGCCAGTGGGGCGGTTGTCGAAGATGAAGACCATATCAAAGATTTTGTTAAAGATTTAAACGATCTTGTTGCTAAAAACAAGTAGGAGAATATATGAGTAATTTTTCAGAATTTAATTTAAAACCTTTTTTACTGGATGCAGTCAAGGAGCTAAATTTCAGCAAACCGACTCCGGTTCAGGAAAAAGTGATTCCCGTCATCATGCAGGGAAGAGACGTGGTTGGCCAGTCAGCAACCGGTAGCGGTAAAACCCACGCGTTTTTGCTGCCAATCTTTAATCAGCTGGATCCGGATAAAGACGAAGTCCAAGCGGTGATTACGACACCCAGTCGTGAGCTGGCATATCAAATTATTGATGCTGCCAAACAAATCGCCAAACATTGCGATCAGCCGATTTCGATTGGTCATTACGTTGGCGGAACCGACAAAGTTCGCCAGGAAAAGAAAATCAAGCATGAGCAACCCCAATTAGTGATTGGAACCCCTGGAAGAATCTGGGATTTGATTCAAAATGGTGGCTTGGATGTTCATACAGCTTCTCAGTTAGTCATTGACGAAGCAGATATGACACTTGATATGGGATTCTTGGACGTTGTCGATCATATTGCTGCCAGCTTTGGTAAACATGTCCAAATGATGGTCTTTTCAGCAACTATTCCACAAAAGATCAATATTTTTCTTAAAAAATGTATGGTTAATCCATTTATTGAAGAAATTCCTGTTTCAACAATTATTAGTCCAACCATTGATAATTGGCTGATTTCAACCAAGGGTCAGGATAAGAACCAGCTTATTTACAAGCTGCTGACAATTGGTGAGCCATATTTGGTGCTCATTTTTGCGAATACCCGGAAGCGGGTTGAAGAATTAACCAACTACTTAAAAGGTCAGGGCTTAAATGTTGCGATGATTCATGGTGGGATGAAGCCACGTGAACGTAAGCAGGTCATGAGAAGAGTCAAGAACCTCGATTTTCAATTTGTGGTTGCAACTGATTTAGCTGCTCGTGGAATTGATATCCAAGGGGTTTCCGATGTCATTAACGATGATATCCCAACCGAGGATTTGGAATTCTTCATTCATCGTGTCGGCCGGACTGGCCGAAACGGAATGTCCGGAACTTCAATTACCCTGTATTCTCCTGATGAGGAAAAAGCAGTTGAAGAACTGGAAGACATGGGCATTCATTTCAAGCCTAAAGCACTTAAAAATGGCGAAATTGTTGACTCGTATGATCGAAATCGACGAAAGACCCACCGAAAGAAGCACGATAAGCTTGATCCAACCATGATTGGTATGATTAAAAAGAAAAAGAAGCATATCAAACCAGGCTACAAACGCCGCATTAAGAACACAATTGCCCGTAAGGATGAGGTGGATCGACGGGTTGCTAAACGTGAAGAAGCCAGATCAAAGCGAAAGCAGCGAAAGAATAGTTCGTCACGTTATAGATAAGTCCGTATTGACACCATATTCACAAAAAAGTATACTTTGAATGTGTTAAGAATATGCTATTCAAATTTATTTTTCAGAGACACTTTGGTTGGTGGAAAAAGTGATTTAAGTTGAATAGTGCTCTCTTAAAATTTTAATTGTAAAACGCAACTCTACGTTATAGAGATCAAGTGGTTAACGATAAACATCGTTGCAATCAGAGTGGTACCGCGTCAATGGGCGTCTCTGTGAGCAACGGTGTTTTAATTTTGTCAAGGGAGAAATTAGTATGAAAGAGTTAAGCAGTAGTCAAGTGCGACAAATGTTCTTAGATTTTTTCCAGGAAAAAGGGCACACAATTGAACCAAGTGCTTCACTAATTCCAGTTGATGACCCAACTTTACTGTGGATCAATTCCGGTGTTGCGACCATGAAAAAATACTTTGACGGGACGGTTGTTCCAAAGAATCCACGGATGACCAGTTCACAGAAAAGTATCCGGACCAACGATATTGAAAACGTTGGTAAAACACCTCGACATCACACTTTGTTTGAAATGTTGGGGAACTTCTCTGTTGGAGATTATTTCAAAAAAGAAGCCATTACCTGGGCGTTTGAATTACTCACCTCTCCAAAGTGGTTTGGATGGGATAAAGATAAACTTTACATGACTGTTTACCCTAAAGATACAGATGCTAAGAAATTTTGGGAGCAAGTCGGTGTTGCGCCCGATCATATTGTCGATATTGAGGATAACTTCTGGGATATCGGCCAAGGTCCATCGGGCCCTGATTCAGAAATTTTCTACGATCGTGGTAAGGACTTTGACAATTTAGCTGATGATGACCCTGAAAATTATCCTGGTGGTGAAAATGACCGCTGGCTTGAAGTATGGAACATCGTGTTCTCACAATTCAACCACACCCCTCAAGATACTTATGAACCACTTCCTCGGAAAAACATTGATACTGGAATGGGACTTGAACGGGTTGTATCAATCTTTCAGCATGCCCGGACTAATTTCGAAACCGACTTGTTCCTGCCAATGATTCACGAGACTGAGAAATTAAGTGACAACAAGAAGTATGAAGCCAACAAACGTGATAATGAGGCATTTAGAATTATTGCCGATCATTCACGGGCAATCACCGTTGCCATTGGTGATGGTGCTTTACCATCAAACGTCGGTCGGGGATATGTTATCCGTCGATTGATCCGTCGTGCGATCGTGAACGGCCAACGTCTTGGGATTAACGAAGCTTTCTTATACAAGTTAGTGCCAGTTGTTGGTGAAACCCTGAAGTCTTATTATCCTGATGTCCTTAAGCAAAAAGATTACATTGCCAAAGTTGTTCGTTCTGAAGAAGATCGTTTCAACGAAACATTGGCCGATGGTCTGAAGCTGTTTCGTCAGGTTGTTAAAGACGCAAAAGCCAATCACCAAACTGTGATCGATGGTCCAACAGCATTTAAACTCTATGATACTTACGGCTTCCCAGTTGAATTAACTCAAGAAGAAGCCAGTGACGCTGGCTTGACGGTTGACAAGGCTGGATTTAAAGCTGAAATGCAAAAGCAAAAGGATCGTGCTCGAAAAGCTCGAAGCGGCGCCAAGTCAATGGGTGTTCAACGCGATTTGTTAATTGAAATTAAAGATCACAGTGAATATGTTGGTTATGACACCTTGGATGTTGATAACGCCAAGCTGGTAGCGATCGTTGAAAACGAAAAATTGGTTGACACCTCCAAAGGTGGAACCGTCGAAGCAATTTTTGACAAGACACCGTTCTACGCTGAGATGGGTGGCCAAGTTGCTGATCGGGGAATCGTCCTTGATGAACAGGGTGATAAAGTTGCCGATGTTGTCGACGTCCAACACGCACCAAATGGTCAAAACCTGCATACTTTGAAGACACAAGAACCCCTTGAAAAGGGTAAAACATATCATTTGGTCGTTGACAAATTATTCCACAGCCGGGTTGAAAAGAACCATACTGCCACTCATTTGCTTGACCAATCACTTAGAAATGTCTTGGGTGGTCATACCCAACAAGCTGGTTCATTGGTTGAACCAAATTACCTGCGCTTTGACTTTAACCACTTTGGCCAAGTAACCGATGCCGATCTGCAAAAGGTTGAGGACATGGTCAATCGGCAAATCTTTAATGAAATTGACGTTAAAACCATCGTTACCGATCCAAAGACTGGTAAGAAGATGGGCGCAATTGCCTTATTCAGTGAAAAATATGGCGACAAGGTTCGAGTTGTCAGCGTTGGTGATTTCTCAGTTGAATTTTGTGGTGGAACCCACGTTACCAACACCAGAGATATTGGCTTGTTCAAGATTGTTTCCGAATCAGGTGTTGGCGCCGGGGTTCGTCGAATTGAAGCGGTCACTGGAAAAGACGCTTTCAAGATGTTAAATGATCATGAAAAAGAACTAAAGCAGATTGCCAGCGATATGAAAGTGACTCAAATTAAAGATACGCCTAAGCGGGTAAGTCAATTACAAGCTGAAATCAAAGACTTACAGCAAAAGCAACAATCTTTGGAAGCCAAATTGGCTGGTCAACAAGCCCAAGATGTTTTTGCTGACAAAAAGACTGCCGGTAAGTATACAATTATTACAGGGGTCATTAAGGATGCCGGAATGGATCAGCTGCGTCAATTAGCTGATACTTGGCGTTCCAAGAAGTTGTCCGATGTCTTGGTACTTGGAACCGGCAGCGGTGAAAAAGCCAACCTGGTTGTTGCCGTGACAGATGATAAGATTAAGTCAGGTATTAAAGCTGGTGACTTAATTAAGTCGATCGCCGGTAATATTAAAGGTGGCGGTGGCGGCCGTCCAAACATGGCCCAAGCCGGTGGTAAAGATCCTGCCGGACTTGATAAGGCAATGAGTGCTGCCGTTGATTGGTTAACCAATAAGTAATTATTACACCACGGTTACATGTCCGTTACATTGGCATAGTTGATTGTAGTTTCAGTTATAATCAGTTAAAATTAATACAAATGACCTTATGTCATAGAGGTGAATCGTATGAGTTCTTTAGATAAAACCATGTTTTTTAATTTTAATGAAGATCAGCCAAAGGACGTTCGTGAAACATTATTGACTGTTTATGCAGCTCTCGAGGAAAAGGGCTATAACCCATATAACCAAATTGTTGGTTATTTGATTTCCGGAGATCCTGCATACATTCCACGTAATCTTGATGCCCGGAATCTTATCCGCAGACATGAACGTGATGAAATAATTGAAGAATTAGTTCGTTTCTACTTGGATAATCATCCAACTGATAATCATTCAAAAGAAACTAAAAAGGGTGAAAAATGAGATTAATGGGTTTAGATGTCGGCTCAAAAACCGTCGGAGTTGCTGTTAGCGACTTGTTAGGCTGGACCTCACAAGGGGTCGAAATAATTCAGATTGACGAGGACAACAAGGAATTTGGCTTAGACAGAGTTGCCGAGTTGGTCAAAAAATATCAGGTCGATGGTTTTGTTGTCGGGCTTCCGAAGAACATGAATAATACTTTGGGACCCCGGGTTGATGCTTCCGAACAGTATGGCAAACGACTTGAAGACAAGTTTCACTTGCCTGTCGATTATGAAGATGAACGACTGACAACTGTCGAAGCACAGCGAATGTTGACTGAAGAAGCAGATATTTCCAGAGCAAAGCGGAAAAAAGTGATTGATAAACTGGCCGCTGGTTTGATACTTCAGAATTATTTGGATCGTAAAGGTAAATTAACTAAAATATAGCGAGGTAAACAATTATGGCAGATCAAGAACCAGTACAACAACAAATTACATTAGTCGATGAAAACGGCGACGAAACATTATACGATGTATTATTTACTTTCAAGTCAGAAGACTTTGATCGTTCATACATTTTGATTTATCCGGATGGCAAGGGTGAAGACGAAGAAGTCGAAATCCAAGCATACGCATTGCCCAAGGGTGACGATCCAAGCGATCCCCAAGGCGGCGAACTCCAAGCTATCGAAACTGATAAGGAATGGGATATGATCGAATCAGTTTTGAATACTTTCTTGGGTAAAGATGGCGACGATCAGGATGATGACAGCAAAGATCAAAAGTAATTAACAGATTGTCATTATGATGAAAGGATTGAGGCGAAGCAGTTGTTTAGTCTCAGTCCTTTTTAATTGAAATAAATTAGGATGTGATGTAATGTCAAATAACGAAAAACAACGCTTTAAAGCAACCATTGGCGGTAAGGATTATGTCCTGATCGGTAAAGGAACTACGGAACACATGCAGGCAGTAACTGATCTGCTTAACGAACAGTTAAAGCAGCTCCATGAAGCAATGCCCAGTTCCACTGAAGAGCAGCGGGCAATATTAATTGCGTTTAACGCCATTTCCAAACAGTTTGAAATCGAAGAAAAGGTCAACAATAAAGAGGCTCATTAAATGGTTTTTAGCATTGGAATCATATTGATTTTAATATTTGGCTTTCTGCACGGTCTGTCGAAAGGATTTGTGGCGGAAGTACTCAGTTTAATCGGCTTTGTCTTGGCAACTTTTGTCAGTATTATCGGCACATCGCCAATTGCAGATGTCATCAACAACGCCATTTTTCAAGGAAGTGATAATGAAACTGCCCAAGTCATTGTGAAATGGGTTATATTTGTTTTGTTATTTGGGATTGTTTGGCGCATTGTCCGCGGCTTAAGCAATTTGTTATCGCCATTAACAAGGCTGCCAATTATTCATCAGTTGAATTCACTGCTTGGTGGAGCTGCCGACTTCATCATCAAATATTTGTTTATTTTTATTGTATTGAATTTCTTGTTGATCCTTCCGAGTCAAAGTATTCAGGACCAATACCAGCAATCTCCGGTTTCTCAATGGATTGTTAAGAAAACGCCGATTCTCTCAGATAAAATGATTCAGATTTGGAATCAGCATTCTAGTGAGGTTAATGTATGAACGAAAAAGTTTTAGAAACATTAGAATATGGCAAAATTAAAGAACAGTTGGCTAAATACCTGACAACTGATCGGGGACGAGAAATTGTTCACAACCTGAGACCCAGTTCGTCATTTGAAGCCGTTAATCAACGGCTTGAGCAAACTTCTGATGGTGCGGACATTGTTCGGCTTAAAGGTGAGATCCCAATTCCCAAATTAACTGAAATCTCTCCTTACATGAAGCGACTGAGAATTGAAAATGCCTCACTCAGCGGGACTGAACTTTCTCACATCACCAAGCTTCTACGGGTGGTTCAGGTTGTAACCGAATTCTTTCATGATTTGGAAGATGAAGAGGTTCATTTGAAGTCGGTGCCGGCAATCATTAATCGATTGACCTTGATGCCCGAAGTAACCAAACGAATGGTGGCATCTGTTGACGATGACGGCCGGATATTAGACGGCGCGTCATCTGAATTACGCTCAATTCGACGGACAATTGTTGCGACTCAAAGTAACATCCGATCCAAAATGGGCAAATTCATTAAAGGATCTGATGCCAAATACTTGTCAGAACCGATTATTACCGTTCGTGACGGCCGGTTTGTTCTGCCAATCAAATCAGAGTACAAGCAACGGTTTGGCGGGATTATTCATGACCAAAGTGCTTCCGGTCAAACACTGTATGTTGAGCCAAGCAACGTGGTTGAAATGAACAACCAGTTGAGACGAGACCAATTGGCCGAGCGGGCTGAAGTCCGCCGAATCTTGGGTGAACTGACAGACCTGATCCGACCACATCGGGATGAGCTGCTTGCGAATATGGATTTGGTTGGCCAATTGGACTTTGTGAACGCCAAGGCAAAATTTGTTCATGCCACTGGCAGTGTCCTTCCCAAAGTTTCCAAAGAGAATATTATTAATTTGCGAAAGGCCCGCCATCCTTTAATTCCCAAGGATAAAGTGGTTGCCAATGATATTGAGATTGGCGATAAGTACAACACCATTATTGTGACCGGACCCAATACCGGTGGTAAAACAATTACGATCAAAACGGTCGGCCTGCTTCAGTTAATGGGACAGTCCGGTCTGTTCATTACGGCCAATGAAGATTCCCAAATTGGGGTTTTCGATAATGTATTCGCCGATATCGGTGATGAACAATCCATCGAAGCCAATTTGAGTACATTTTCGTCACATATGGACAACATCATCACTATTCTCAAACAAATTAGTTCCAAGAGCCTGGTCCTTTTAGATGAGCTGGGTGCCGGAACTGATCCTAAAGAAGGGGCAGCCCTGGCGATGGCAATTATTGATGCCTTCCACAAAGTTGGCTGTGAATTGATTGCCACCACCCACTATCCCGAATTAAAAGCCTTTGCATACAACCGTCCGGGAATCATTAATGCTTCCATGGAATTTGATGTTGATACCCTTCGGCCGACATACCGATTCCTACTTGGAATTCCCGGTCAAAGTAATGCGTTGAACATCGCCAGCAAATTGGGGATGTCAAAGGACATTATTGACCAGGCACGGTCATTTACCGACACGGAGAACCAAGACATCAACAACATGATTGAAGAGCTTACAACGCAAACTAAGCGGGCTCACGATGAAGCTGACGAACTTGGTGGTCAATTAAAAGACGCTACCAAGCTTCATAATGAATTACAGGATAAATTTACAAAGTATGAAAATCAAAAAGACCGCCTAACTGAGCAAGCCAAAGAAAAGGCCAATCAAGTGGTTGAAGAAGCAAAGAAAAAAGCCGACCAAATTATCGACGATCTGCATAAAAAACAAGCTCAAATTGGCAAGGTTGCCGTCAAGGAAAACGAGTTGATTGATGCCAAAGGGGCTTTGAACAAGCTGGAAACAGCTCCCAACCTGACGAAGAACAAAGTCTTGAAGAAAGAAAAAGCCAAGCATGATTTTCATCCTGGAGACGACGTGTTGGTTAAATCTTATGGCCAACAGGGGACGTTACTCCGAAAAGATAAAAATCATACCTGGGATGTTCAAATTGGGATTTTGAAGATGCAAATCGAAGAATCCGATCTTGAAAAATCCAAGCCAGCCAAACAGGATAAGAGTCAGTATCAAGCCCATGTTTCCAGAACCCATTCGGCCGGTATGTCACCAACACTGGATCTCCGTGGCCATCGCTACGAAGAAGCAATGACGGAAGTTGATCGTTACATTGATTCAGCTCTGCTTGCCGGTTATCCTTCAGTCACGATTATTCATGGTAAAGGAACCGGGGCTTTGCGAAAAGGGGTTACCGAGTATTTGAAGCGTAATCCACGGGTTAAAAGCTTTGGCTATTCGGCACCAAATGCCGGTGGCGACGGCTCAACCGTCGTTAAATTAAAATGAGAATGATTGTGTGCAACTTGTTTGCTTTTTGCTAAAAAATTGTTAGTATTAAACTATTAAAGGATTGGAGTGTTTTTAATATGCTTAAAGAAACTACAGATCAAACTTTTGAAAAAGATACTGCCGAAGGTGTTACTTTGACCGATGTTTGGGCAACCTGGTGTGGTCCTTGCCGTATGCAGACGCCTGTTATTGAAGAGTTGGCAGAAGAAATGGACAACGTTAAGTTCACTAAGATGGATGCTGATAAGAATCCTAAGACCCTGGCCAAATTTGGGATCATGAGCATTCCAACTTTGTTGGTTAAAAAAGATGGTAAAGTGGTTGATACCATTGTTGGATATCATCCAAAAGCTCAAGTGAAGAAAGTTTTGGATCAGTACGCTGGATAAATCACATCAATGATTTGATTTTAAACGGTCGTTTACGAGCTTTACCGTTCTGCGGTGGCTCGTTTTTTTGTGGCCGCGAAAAGACAATAAAACCCCACCACAAAATCCGTGGTGGGGCATCTGGAACGTTATTTTGTTTCGTTTTCTGATTTGGCATCCTCATCCGGTTCCACAATTTGGAAAATTGAGGAAGCTTCCTGACCGTCATTTGGCTTGTCAGGACTCAAATAAGTGCTCAGTAAGACAAAGCCTTTGTTGACATTGGCTTTTTCAAGCTCTGCTTCGGCCTGCTGATTCAGGATGTACTGACAGCTCTGGGCAATAAATCCGGATTCCAAATAAAAGTCGGGATCATCGTAAGCCTTCAATCTCTGGGCAACAATTTCTCCGCCAAGCTGCCAATTAATTTGGTTGCCTGACCGTTTAAGAAGCTTAAGGTCCCCAAATTTGAATTGCTTGAAGAAAGTTTCCAAATCTTCATAAGTTGCCAAGCGATGGTTTCTTGCCAAATGCTTGCCAGCCCAATACGAAATTTCGTGGGAGTCTTTGCCTAAAATCTCAGGGATCAGTGAATCACGAATCAATTCCTGTCCCAGAAGGCTTTTCATCGTGTCATTATTCATAAAACTTTTGTATACTTCGTTATCCATTTTTTAATCTCCATCAATGCAAAATGTAATAAATTAATTATACAATATAATCATTAATCTTGTTTTAAGTTGAACATAAGATTCGTTTGCAAGATAATAATGTTATTGAAACAAGGGAAGAAGGAATTCTGTTGGATAATCGGCCAATTGGCGTTATGGACTCGGGGGTCGGCGGACTTACCGTCTTAAAAGAAATTACTAAAATCCTCCCAAATGAATCGTACATCTTTATTGGGGATCAGGCCAATTTACCATACGGGCAAAAGAGTTCTGAAACTGTTAAAAAATTAACTAAACGAATTGCGGATTATATGGTTGAGCAAAACGTTAAAATGTTTGTGATTGCTTGCAACACCGCAACTGCAGCTGCGTATGAATATTTAAAAAAGATTCTGCCGATTCCGGTCATTGGGGTAATTGAACCTGGTGCTGAAATGGCAGTTGAGGCATCAAAGTCAGATCAAATTGGGGTGATTGCCACAAATGGTACCGTTCGATCGGGAGATTATGAACGATTGATCAAGGCCCACAATCCCAATGCGGTCGTCTCCTCATTGGGCTGTCCCGAATTTGTCACCATGGTTGAGCAGGGCTTGGCCGGAACGGTGGAGGCTCAAGTTGCCGTTAATAATCGACTGGCATGGTTCATGGATAAACCAATTGATACCTTGGTTATGGGATGCACCCATTTTCCGATTTTACGTCAAGAAATTAAAAACGTTGTTGGAAATGACGTGACCCTCGTGGATCCGGGAATTGCGACCGCTCAACAAGTGTTGGCATATTTGAAATCCCATCAGGCTTTGACAGATAATCAGAGTCATTCCGAACGAAAATTTTATACAACCGGTAACCCGGTTGATTTTTCAAAGATTGCCGATAAGCTGCTTGGAACACCTATTTCTGCAGTTCAGTTAGACATTTAAAGGAGTTTGATAACATGAAAAGACCTGATTCAATTGTGATTGCGTCACAGAACGTGCATAAAGTCATTGAGTTTGAAGACGCGTTTAAAAACACTGGCGTTACGATCAAATCACTGAAACATTTCGACAATGTCCCTAAGATTGACGAAACTGGGACCACATTTGAGGAAAATGCCACATTGAAAGCAACTGGCATTATGAATTTTACCCATCAGGCAGTGATTGCTGATGATTCCGGGTTGGTTGTCAACGCATTAAATGGCCAACCGGGAGTTCACTCTGCTCGTTACGCAGGGGATCACGATGATGATGCCAATAACAATAAATTACTTAAGGAAATGCAAAATAAGCAGGATCGGTCTGCCTATTTTGAATCTGTCTTGGTATATTTAACTCCAGAGGGTGACAGAGTTGTCTCCTCAGGAAGAATCGACGGCCAAATTTTAAGAGCCCGTCGTGGTAATGATAATTTTGGCTATGATCCGTTATTTTATGTTCCGGCTCAGCAAAAGACGCTTGCCGAAATGACGACTCATGATAAAAATATGATTAGTCATCGTGGTAATGCCATTCGAAACTTATTGAGTCAATTATTGGAGCTGTGGGATTAATGAAAATCGTTGCGGTAAGTGATAGTCACGGGGATCGAAAAAATTGTCCAACAATTGGTTGATCGCTATGACGGCAAAGTAGACGGCATCTTTCATTGTGGAGATTCCGAATTATCAATTGATGATCCATTGG
The DNA here is from genome assembly GCF_007989105.1 of Lentilactobacillus kefiri. Taxonomy (GTDB): domain Bacteria; phylum Bacillota; class Bacilli; order Lactobacillales; family Lactobacillaceae; genus Lentilactobacillus; species Lentilactobacillus kefiri. The sequence continues at coordinate 15,683 of NZ_BJVK01000001.1, forward strand.
TTGCCAAACTTCACATTGTTCAAGGCAATATGGATTTAGCTGCTTTTCCTGATCATGACGTTGAAACAATTGACGGCCAAACAATATTAGTTACCCATGGTCATCATCAAAATGTCAACGGTGGTTTGTTGAACCTCGAATTATATGCTTGCAGTTTGGCTGCCAACGTGGTTTTGTTTGGCCATACTCACCAGGTGGGCACGACTTTTGACGATGGCATGCTGTTTGTCAATCCGGGAAGTATTTCTCAGCCTCGAGGGGAGTTCGCAGTCATTGGTGGAACTTACGCAATCATTGAATCGGATCAGCATCAATATACGGTTCAGTTTTACAATCGTGATTTTCAACCAGTGAAAAAATTAGCTCGACGTTTTACCTACTAGCAGAAAAGGAGTCTACTTTTACATGATCGATAAACCGATTGAAACTGTCATGAGAGAAAGCAAGCGGAATATTTTGATTCCCGCCGACCTGGTTGCGACCGTTAATCAGGATAATAATCTCCAACATGTTTTTATGGTTCTGACAAAGGTTAAATACGCCAAGATTCCGGTTCTGGATAATGATAATCATTTCAAAGGACTGGTTTCTTTACCAATGATCACAGAACTGATGCTTCAAGATACTGGAATCACCAGTCGGCCATTGGAATCGGTTAAAGTTAAACAAATAATGCAAAAAGATGTGCCAACCATTTATGAGCGGGACAATCTGGAGGCAATTATGCGTTACCTCGTTGATGAGAACTTTCTGGTGTTTGTTGATTCGGACAATCACTTTAAGGGAATTATTACCCGTCGTGAGCTTTTCAAAGAAATTAATTTTCTTGCGCATAATTTCAATAAACACTACATTGCATTGCCGGTTTATAACCATAAATCGACCAGTGAAACTAAAAAGGCGAAAGTTCAAGGAACAAAAGGGATTATTAATAGATAAAGCTTTTAATCAAAAACGGATGTGACAATGATTGCCACATCCGTTTTTACATATAAAATAATATTCAAAATCATGAATGAGCCTGTCCGGAAACCAGCGTTGGACTTGATGGAAGTTCGATTCCAGCACGATTAATCTCGGCAAGATAAAATGCCAAAAAGTTGTGGGAAACTTCGTATTGGCTGCCATTTTTAGTTGTAATGTTGACTTGGATAACCAACTTGCCATTCGGCAGGCTGATGGTCCCTAAAATCTTGGGTTTGCCAACAATATCGGGGTAGTTGGGAACCTCTTTATCATTGACTTTTCGAATAATTTCGGTCACTTTTTCGACGGGGGTTTGCGGGAAGATTCCAACTTGAATCATGGCCGTCATGTTATTTCTGGACATGTTGGCAATTGTGGTAATTGTCCGGTTGGGGATGAAGTTTAACGTTCCGTCATCGCCGACCACTTGGGTTGTTCGAATCCCAACAGCAGTTACCGTTCCTTTGATTGTGCCAATTTGAACATATTCACCGACTTCAATTTCCTTTTCCAATAGGATAAAGAAGCCACTCACAATGTCGGTCACAAATCCCTGGGCGCCAAGACCGATCGCTAAACTGAAGATTCCGGCAGATGCCACCAGCGTCCCAACAGGAACCCCGATTGTTGACAGGATGGAGTAGATCCAGAAGAACCATAAGCAATAGTTCAAAATATTGATCGTCAACGTGTGGAACGTTTTAATTCGCTTTTCAGCAACCGTATTTTGGTATTTCATCCGGTAACGTTTGAAAAAGTGGTTGATGACGCCTTTACCAATCCGCTTAAAGACTAAAAAGAGGATGGTAAACAGGATTAACAGGACCACCTTTTCCAAGATCGTCATTGCCAAGCGGTCCCAATCGACCATATGAAAATATTTTTGCCAGTTGATTCCTAAAGTTATCAAATTCAAGTTATTTATCATCGCGATTCCTCACTTTGTATATACCATTATCTTAGCAAATTGGGTGGGTAAAAGAAACCATTCCCCGTTCATTTTCATTGTCAAACCATTGTTGGAATGCTATTCTTAAGTAAATGTTGCACAAGGAGGAAGAATGATGACAGCTGGACAAATCGCCGGCCTGATCGCCGCAATTGCATTTTTGCTTTTGGTAATCTTTATCGGACTATTTTTACTAAAGGTAAGCAGAACTATCTCAGAAGTAAATTCAACAATTAGGACAATGACCAGTAACGTAGATGTCATTGCCAAGCAAACTGATAAAATTATGTCAACTTCCAATGATTTGGTTAAAGATGTTGACGAAAAGTTGAATATTGTGACACCCGTATTCCAAGCTGCAGCTGATTTAGGTGAAAGTGTTTCAAGCTTAAACAGCGCAACCCAAAATCTGACCAAGCGAGTAAAGAACACTGGGAAGAAGGGTGTTTCCGGAGGTCTTGCCGGAAAATTTGGCAAGGGTGCGTGGAACATGTACCGCAACCGACACAATTCACAAAAGACCACGAAGTAATGATTTGAAAGGATGATTATAATGGGTAAAAAATTAGCGTTAGGTTTATTTGCCGGTGCATTAGGGGCCGGTTTGTATGCAGCATATCAAAAGTTGGATGAAGCAAAGAAAGCCGAAATCAAGCGGAATGCACGGGATAAGGCCGATGAGTTACGTGATCGGGCAGTTGACTACGCATTCTACGCCAACGACGCTGTGAGCGATTTGAAAGACGTCATTCATGATGAAATGGAAAACACCAAGGGCACTGTTAGTGATGCCAAATCTCAATTTGCCGATAAAGCAAAGGGATTTACATCAAAGCAGTCTGATGATGATGTTGATGATCAGGATGATCAAGACGATATCGTTGTTGATGCCAAGGATGCTTTCCAAGACAGTGGCATTCCAAGTTCTGCCGATGATCTTGATCCACAGCCACATAAAGATGACGACAGTCAAAATGAAATTCCGATCACTGATGACAGTGATGACAATAAATAAAAAAGGCAACCGTTACGGTTGCTTTTTTATTTTGCCTTATTGTTCAATATATCGTAATTCTTTGGTTGTGTGCGTGAATGGCTCACAGCCATTTTCTGTAATGTGAACACAATCTTCAATTCGAACTCCGGCAACGTTTGGAATATAAATTCCAGGTTCAATTGAGAAGCACATGCCTGGCTGGAGCTCCATCTTGTTTCCGGCCATAATGGATGGAAATTCATGTTCACTCATGCCCATTCCATGACCAAGTCGGTGAATGAAGTATTCGCCATAGCCGGCTTTTGAAATGACGTCTCGAGCAACTTTATCAAGCTCCTCTGCGGTGACGCCGGGCTTGGCAGCAGCTTGAGCAGACAACTGAGCTTCCAGACAAACCTTGTAGATATCCATCGATTTTTCATCAGGTTTACCCACGGCAATTGTTCTTGAAGCATCACTAATGTAGCCATCCCAGACAGTCCCCAAATCAAACAGAACAAGCTGGTTGTTTTGAACCTTGTTTTCACTGGTTGCGCCATGCGGTTCAGCTGCGTGCGCACCTGCTTGAACCAATGAAGGGAAACTTAATTCCATGATGCCGTTTTGCATCAAAGCGTACTGCAGGTCAGCAGCAATTTGATCTTCGGTTTTACCAACTTTGACGGCTTCGAAGCCTTTTTGTAAGGCAAAATCATCCCATTTTCCGGCAATCTTTAATTTTTCAATTTCGTCATCAGACTTGATTAAGCGCATTTGTTCAACAAATGGTGTTAAATTAGCTGAAAAGTCCGCATTTGGAAATACTTGTTGTAAAGCTTCCAAACGAGTAACTGACAGCTGATTTTTCTCAATTGCAAAATGAGTGTCAGCTGTATTGCGTTCGTGGACGCGATCGGCAATCATGACCCATGGATCTTCATGGTCCAGGTAGCCGTAAACCGGAGAAGTCCATCCAGTATCCTTGATAGCTTCCGTTTCCAACGCAGGGCCAAAAATGAAGGGCTCGTGGTCTTTAAAAATAACCATCATGAGCACTCGTTCAACTGGATCGCTGTAAAAAGTGGTGAGGTACTGAATTGTCTTAGGATCGGTTACCAAAGCAATGTCTTGGCCATTTTCAGCCAGCCAGTTTTGGATTTTTTCTATCTTATTCATGGAATCACTCCTTATTATTTAAAAACAGTATATCATATCAAATTATTTTGAATTTATTTACGATTATCGCCGTAAAGTTCCGTTTTCACTTGAATTTTCAGCAATCTTAGTTTATGATTTAACTGAAAACGTTTTCAATTTGCTGAAAACCTTTTTATTTGGTATATTAGATGATGTTTTGAAAATCGATGAAAACATATTCTAACGAGAAAGAAAGGGCTATCTTTATGGACAAACAAACAATCACAATTTATGATGTTGCCAGAGAAGCTAGTGTCTCGATGGCAACCGTTTCTCGAGTAGTCAATGGAAATGCCAATGTAAAGCCGGCAACTCGGAAAAAAGTTCTGGATGTTATTGAAAAACTGGATTACAGACCTAACGCTGTTGCCAGAGGTTTGGCAAGTAAGAAAACGACAACTGTCGGTGTAATCGTTCCTGATGTGACCAACATGTACTTTGCTTCATTGGCACGTGGAATTGATGATGTTGCTACAATGTACAAGTACAATATTATCTTGACCAACTCTGATTCAAATGGTGAAAAAGAAGTTAATGTTCTTAACACTTTGCTGTCAAAACAAGTGGACGGCATTATTTTCATGGGTAATGAGATTACCGATAAACTCCGAGAAGAGTTTAAACGGACCAAGACCCCAATCGTTTTTGCCGGTTCAGTTGATGAGCAGAACATCTATGCCCGAGTTAATATCGACTATACCGCCGCTGTTCAAGAAGAGGTTAAGAACCTGATTGATCGCGGTAACAAGCGGGTTGCATTTGTATGTGGACCTTTGGAACAAGCCATTAATGGTCAGTTCCGCCTGAAGGGTTACAAACAGGCCTTGAAGAGTGCGGGAATTCCTTATGACGACAAGCTGGTCTTCGAAACGGATGATACATACAAGACCGGAACTTTGCTTCAACCTGCACTGATGTCAGTTAACGCCACTGCAGCAATGGTAACTGATGATGAATTGGCAGCTGGAATTATGAATGGGATGTCGGATGCCGGCGTAAAGGTGCCTGACGACTTTGAAATTATTACCAGTAATGATACGAAGTTGACCGAAATGGTTCGACCAAAGATGTCATCCATTACTCAGCCTTTGTATGATATTGGTGCCGTTGCAATGCGTCTGCTTACCAAGTTGATGCATAACGAGCCAGTTGATGAAAAGGACGTTTTGTTGCCTTATGGTTTGATGAAGCGCGAATCAACTAAATAAAAAGCCTCATTAGAATGATGATGAGTGATCCCAGACAGGGACACTCATTTTGTCTACTCAATATTTTTTAGGAATCAGACAGATAATGGCTATGCTTTCTTGAAACAGGTGGTCGTATCTGGTAAAATGTTGTCGTATGTTTATAATCAGCTAATAAATTTTAGAAAAGAGGAGTTATTATGTCAGGACATTCAAAATGGCATAACATTCAAGGGCGTAAAAACGCTCAGGATGCTAAACGTGGAAAGATCTTCCAAAAAATATCACGTGACTTGTATCAAGCCGCTAAAAAAGGTGATCCTGATCCAGAAAATAATCCTCAATTACGTCTAGTGATGGAAAAAGCACGGGCTGCCAACATGCCTAAGGACAACGTTCAACGTGCAATCGATAAGGCCTCAGGTATTGGTGGAGCCAAATTCGAAGAAATTACTTATGAGGGTTATGGTCCTGGTGGTACAGCCATCATGGTTTCAGCTTTGACGGATAACAAGAACCGAACTGCTGCTGCAATTCGTTCAGCATTTACTCATCATGGTGGAACTCTTGGAACCAGCGGATCAGTATCATATATGTTTGATCGTAAAGGCTACATTGTTATTCTTCGTGATGGTCTCGATACCGATGAAGATACAATGTTGATGGACGCACTTGACGCAGGTGCCGATGACATGAAGACCAGTGATGACGCATACGAAATCTTCACTGACCCTAAGTCAATGGACACAGTTCGTGATGCTTTGCAAAAGAAGGGTTACGATACTGATACTGCTGAAGTTCGTTTGTTCCCTGAGAACACAACCGATGTTCCCGAAGACAAAATTCCTCAATACACCGGCTTAATTGACGAACTTGAAGAAAATGACGATGTTCAAGACGTTTATGAAGCAGCTAAATTACCAGAGGAATAAATTAATAATCCTTTAAGTGAGATGACTAATCTTTTGATTAGTCATCTTTTTTTGTCTAAAAAAATAAAAGACCAGTTTCCCTTCGTATGTAATATGCGTGAGGTGAAATTAATGGAAATGAGTCAACATGTCAATCTGCTTTTAACCGACGCTGTTAATAAACGGGCAAGTGATATTTACTTTTTGCCCGATAATGATGGGTATTTGGTAAAAATCCGAAATCAACACCAAGTAACCACTTGGAAACGGCTAAGTTATCTGCAGGCAAGGCGAATGATGAATTATTGCAAATACATTGCCGATATGGCATTAAGCGAACAACGGCGGCCGCAAATTGGATCGATGGATTGGTCGCGTGGGGATGAACGATACTTTTTAAGACTTTCTTCCGTGGGAAATTTTAATGGATTGGAATCACTGGTCATCCGGATTATTTACCACTTGGATGATGTTCAGACCGCCTTTTTTAATGAAGGCCAGATTCAGTTCATTTCTGAAATGAGTCGTAAACGGGGATTGATCGTTTTTTCAGGTTTAACCGGTTCAGGGAAGACCACGACCATTTACAATTTGGTCAAACAGCTGGTGACAGACCAGTTTGTGATGACCATCGAAGATCCAATTGAAATTAAAGAACCCCGTTTTCTGCAGTTACAGGTCAATCATGATGCGGGGATGGATTACACTGACCTGATTAAGGTGGGGTTGCGTCATCGGCCGGACGTCTTTATTGTCGGTGAAATTCGCGATTCAATGACCGCTTCAGCTGCAATTAAGGCCGCACTGAGCGGACATTTGGTATATACAACAGTTCATGCTCAAGATCCGTTGGGAGTCATTGAAAGGCTCAAGCAGCTTGGAATCAGTGACGCTTTTATTTCTCAAGCCCTGACGGGAATTGCCTATCAACGCTTAATTCCAACCGTTGATGGTGGCCAAAGAGCCATGCTGATGGCGCATGAATTGTTCGAACTTGAAAATCTTAAATCTTATGACTGGAGTGAATGGCAGGATGGATTATCAACAGCTGTTGAAAACAAGCTGGTTACACCCGAAACTGCAAAACGATTCGAACTCGGTTAAAAAATGGCCGGTCCAAATTCAGGCAGCTTTTTTTGATTCATTGGCAAACCTATTGTCGATCGGATTTTCCTTAACTGAAGCATTGAAGTTTATCGCCGAAACTGATCATCAGTTGGCCCGCGGAGTTGGAAGAATCATTGCTTCTCTGAAAAGTGGAAATGATTTTTCTGAAGGCGTTCGGCCATTGATTGAAACCCAAGCGTATCATCAGTTGCTGATTGCTGAAAAGCACGGTCAACTAAGCGAGATTTTAAATGAGTTGGCAAAGTTTGACCGGCTGCGATTAAAGCAATTAAAGAAGATTAAGGCGATGCTGATCTATCCGTTATTTCTCTGTTGTATTCTAGGCGTCCTTATTTTGATGATTCGACTATACGTTTTTCCACAGATTCGCGAGCTTATGCCGAATGTCGGCGCGGACTATCAATCGACTGGGTATCTCAGGATTCTCAAATGGCTGCCGGTGCCAGTTGTCGTCAGTTTAATCGGCGCCGTTATTTGCTGGAGCCGAAAAGATGCAATTACTCAAGCTCAAATGATTGTGAAGCTTCCATTTGTCGGCAAACTTGTCAGAAAGTACATTGCCTACTATTTGGCCAGTAATTTGGCGACGCTATTGAAAAATGGGCTCAGTGTTCAGGAAATTTATGCGATATTATCCGAATTTAAATCGGGTTCTCTGATTCATTTGCTCGGAGAAAAACTTCACACAACGTTACTTGAAGGCCGATCGTTCAAAGGCCTGGTGGATCGACATAATTTTATTCCAAATGAAATCGTTAAATTCATGAGCTCCGGCAATACGATTCCAGAAATGGCCAATTCAATGACGGCCTATTCGCGGCTAATGTTTGACGAGATGATTCTTGCGACCGACAAGATGATCGGATTCATTCAGCCGGCAATGTTTATCGTCATTGGCATTACGATTGTTTCAACCTATTTTCAACTGTTAATACCAATTTATAACTCAGTGAAGGGAATGTATTGAAATGAAAAAACAGGTTAAAAAGATGCGAAGTGGTTTTACATTAATTGAAATGACAATTGTCCTATTTATTATCTCGTTGCTGATTCTCATTATTATTCCAAATCTTTCAAATCAAAGAAAGCATGCGCAATCGGTTCATTCTTCGGCAATGACTGAAGTTGTCCAAGCCCAAATCGATGCCTACTTCAGTCAACATCCAATGGCCAAGACCGTGAGCTTTCCGGAGTTGGCAAAGGGCGGCTATTTGACGGCCAAACAGATTAAGCAGGCTAAAGATGAAGGATTAAAAATTAGTCATAATGAAGTTAAAAAGTAGAACCGGGTTTACTGTTGTTGAACTAATTGTCTATTTGGGTGTGGTCATCGGTGTGTTGATGATTAATCTTATGCTGATCAAAGTTGTCCAGTCTGGAAATGCCAGCGAAACAATTTTTTGGCACTCTTTTCAAAGCACCTGGACTCGGATGACTTTAAATGCCAAGGCCAATGACATTTCATATCGCATTGTCATTCAGGACGAGAAAATTATTTTCGCACCCTCGTATCTGAAACCGACAACCGATGAAAACCATAAAGTAGAAATCCTTAAAATTCCAAACACCATGCATGTCAGTCGTGTTAGAAATCTTTATGCTTATCAGGACGGTTTTTCGGCGCCAACAACGGTTATCTGGTTGGATCAAAACAACCGGGTGAAATATTATCAGAAAGTTCAGATGGGATGGAGTGGTTATCACGTTGAGAAAAACTAAAGTACCGGCTTTTACAATCGTTGATTCATTGATCGGCCTAACCATTATCTGCACGTTTAGTTTGTTTTATATTCAAGCGATTCACCAAATGAATCAAAAGATCGACGCCAGTGAACAGGTGATGATTTCTGAGAGGGCAAGATATGAAGCTGAAATCATGGAAAAATGATCATCGAAGCAAGCCCGGCTATCTGTTGATTGAAGGACTGGTCAGCGTTGTTATCAGCGTCTTGGCAATTTGCATGATTACGGTGATGATTTCCTGTACCCGAAATGTAAACAGCCAGAATGTCATTCACTTTCATTCGTACTTAAGTCTGCTGGAATCGGATCGATATGAATTTGAAATTCAAAAATGTGATTTTAACCGGTGCCTTTTATATAGTCGAACAAATCATAAACCGTACAAAGTTGAGCAGTATCAAGATATGATTCGATTAACCGGTTCATACAAGGGCCACATGCCGTTGCTGCCCAATATCCGCCAAGTGAGATGGTGCAAAGACAGGGGGTGTTTGCGGACTGATGTCACATTTGAAAATGGTCAGAAGTGTTCATCGTATTCAAAAATACCGTTCAAAAAACGATAAATATAAAAATGGCTCATTAACAGTGGTGGCTGTTATTTTTGTCGGTGTTTTGTTGTCCTGCTTAATTTTTCAGCTTGCAGCATACAAGCAAGAGCTGGGATCGATTCAGCAAATCACTGAGCAGGAACGAATGATGCGTCAACGAGTGGTTCAGGCAAAGCACCACAAACATGTTCATTTCAAACGCACAAGTGGTCACGAATAGTGGCTGCTTTTTGTTTTAAAATGACAATCTAACTTGAATTATTAACAACTTATCTGGTAGTATTTAATAGTGTTCAACTATTGGATAAAGGAGTTGAGAGTTCTGGCTGAAGGAAAGATCGAACAGCTTTTTAGCATCTTGGACAGTTCATCTGAGCTAATTCAAAAAGCTGAAGATCAATCGTATTTGGATTCGTTAATCGATACACTCTCATTTATGCAGAGTGATGATAACGATTTTGAAGGATTGACTTCAGCTGATGCAAAAAAGCTGACTAATATTTATGCAGACTTTGATGCCGATCAATATACTGCCGAAACGATTCGTAAAGGAATTCAGATGGCATTTTTAAAGGCCATTAGAATTGATAAGATTCAAGCAAATTATCAAATAACTCCGGACACAATTGCGAATGTTATTGGTTACATCATTTCCGGAATTTTCCACAGCAAAAAGGAATTAACCATTCTTGATCCGGCTATGGGAACCGCAAATCTTTTAACGGCGATTTACCACCAACTTGAGACAAGTATTGGGGTTACCCCAACAATTTCCGGAATTGAAAATGACGATGCGATGTTTGAATTGGCAGCCGATTCCGTTGAACTGCAAAAAATTCATGCGGAGCTGTTCCATGAGGACGCCATTCAAAATGTTTTGGCACCCGTTGTCGATGCAGTCGTGAGTGACTTACCGATCGGCTATTATCCGATTGACGCAAATGCAAAAGGATTCGAGACCCATTCCGAATCCGGACATTCCTATGTTCATCATTTGCTGATTGAGTTTGGCATGAAGCACGTTAAAAAAGGCGGCTTTGGATTCTTTCTGGTACCAAGTGAGCTGTTTCAGACGACTGAAGCCAAACAGTTGCTTAAATGGATGCAGGGAAAAGTTTATTTGCAGGGATTACTGAATTTGCCGAAGGAACTGTTCCAAAACAGTGCCGCTCAAAAGGCCATTTTAATTCTGCAAAATTCCGGCAATGGTGCCAAACAGGTTGATCCGGTTATGTTGGGAGAATTTCCATCATTTAAGGATCAACAAGCCTTTACCAAGTTCCTAACCGAAATTGATGATTGGGAACAAGAGGATTTATTATAAAATTGTTTATCTAGTATTTTAAAAAAACAGAGGAGCATTACTTATTATGGGAAAATCAATTGCAATTAACGCTGGTAGTTCTACTTTGAAGTACAAATTGTTCCAAATGCCCGAAGAAAAGGTTCTTTCAAGCGGTGCTATTGATAGAATTGGTTTGGGTGCATCAGAAGTTTCTATCAAGTACGGCGACGGTAAAAAGTTCAAAGATACTGAAGATATTGACAACCACGAACAAGCTATTCAACTTGTTCTTGATAAACTGTTAAGCCTGGATATCATTAAGGACTACAACGAAATTACCGGTGTTGGTCACCGAATCGTTGCCGGAGGTGAACTCTTTCCTGATTCAGTTGTCATCGATGATGATGTTATCAAGAAGATTGAATCATTAACTGAGTTTGCACCACTTCATGAACCTGCTGCATTACTTGGAATCAAGGCGTTCAAGAAGATTCTCCCTAACACGATTAGTGTCGCTGTATTTGATACTTCATTCCATACCACACTTCCTGAAGTCAACTACATGTACAGTTTGCCTTACGAATATTACCAAAAGTATCAAGTTCGTAAGTATGGTGCTCACGGAACCAGCTACCGTTATGTTTCTGCTCGGGCAGCTGCTTTATTGGGCAAACCATTAAAAGACTTGAAGTTAATTGTTCTTCATTTGGGTGCCGGTGCTTCAATCGACGCGATTAAAGACGGCAAGTCATTTGATACTTCAATGGGCTTCTCACCAGTTGCCGGAATTACAATGGCAACTCGTTCTGGTGATGTTGATCCTTCAGCATTACAATATGTCATGCAAAAGGCCGGCATTAAAGACATGGATGAAATGGTTGATATTTTGAACCATAAGTCAGGTCTTGTCGGTGTATCTGGTGTTTCTGCAGATATGCGTGAAATTGAAGGCGTTATGAAGACCAACCACCGAGCAATGCTTGCCCGTGAAATCTTCAAGAATCGAATCATTCGTTACATTGGTAGTTACATTGCCGAAATGGGTGGCATTGATGCTTTGGTATTTACCGCCGGAATTGGTGAAAATGATATTATGATTCGTCAGGAAGTTACTGACAAGTTGGGTTACTTTGGTATTAAGGTTGATCCTGAAAAGAATAATATTCGCGGCGAAGAACGTGATTTATCCGCTGCCGGTTCAACTGTTAAGACATTGTTGATTCCAACCAATGAGGAATTAATGATCGTTCGAGACATTGAAAGATTACGTAAGGACCAAAAGTAATTTCTGATCGATAATCTATAACACAATCAACGGCCGTGATAACAAATCACGGCCATTGTTTTAGAATCATGACAATGAGATTAAATAGAAATGGAGGCACAGTGTGGAAAAACAAGAAGACGACAATCAACTGTCCCGGGGCCTCAAAAATCGACATGTTCAATTAATTGCACTTGGTGGAACAATTGGAACTGGATTGTTTCTGGGTGCCGGCCAATCAATTCATTTGGCTGGACCCTCGATTATATTGGCATATGGAATTGCCGGCTTAGCGTGTTTTCTGCTGATGAGAGCACTTGGTGAATTGTTAGTGTCCGATGTAGAAAGTAATTCATTTGTGTTTTTCATTAAAAAATATTTAGGTGAAAAAATGGGCTTTGTGATCGGCTGGACTTATTGGATGTGTTGGATCGCAATTGCCATGGCAGAAGTGACTGCCTCGGGATTATACGTCCAGTTTTGGTTTCCAAACATCCCAATCTGGCTAACGGGGCTAGTCCTGCTATTGATTTTGTTCATCATTAACATTGTGGCTGTATCGGCGTTTGGGGAGACTGAATTTTGGCTGGCAATTATTAAAATCGTCGCCATCGTTGCCCTGATTTTGATTGGAATTGTCCTGGTTGCAATTCACTACAAGACGCCATATGGTCATGCGTCACTTATGAACGTTGTTGACGGTGGTTTCTTCGCCACCGGAGCAAAAGGGTTTGTTTTATCATTTCAAATGGTCCTCTTTAGTTTTGCCGGAATTGAAATGATCGGGATGACTGCCTCTGAAACCCAGGATCCCTTGGTGACAATTCCAAAGAGTATCAATGAAGTCCCAACCCGGGTGCTCTTGTTTTATATCGGTTCATTGCTTGCCTTAATGAGTATTTTCCCATGGCAGCATGTATCGCCAACTTCAAGCCCCTTTGTTCAGGTGTTTGCCGGTGTTGGAATTCGATCGGCCGCGGTGATTATCAACTTTGTGGTTTTAACCGCTGCTATCTCAGCATGTAACAGTTCACTGTTTACAACGGGGAGAATGTTGTTTTCCCTGACGTATAACGGTAAATCGAAATTCAGTCAGAAAGTTGGCTCACTATCTCGGAGACAGATTCCCTTTAACGCAATTCTGTTTTCAACAGCCGTGATTGCGGTGATTGTTTTGCTGAGTATTATGATGCCTGGGGATGTCTTCTCATTTATTTCCAGTGTTGCAACGACTTGTTTCCTGTTTGTGTGGGGAATGATTGTGTTGGCTCATTTGAAATATCGAAGAAGCATCCAAAAGGCTGGCAGGGAGAAAAAGCTGAAATTTAAGATGCCACTTTTCCCGTTGACTGACTACTTTGTTTTGATCTTTATGGTCTTTGTCGCATTCGTCTTAACACTTAAAACTGATACTTTGATTGCGCTGGTAGGGTCGGTTATCTGGCTGATTGGGTTATTTGTATTTAAAAGCCTGACCGATAAAGTTAAAGACATAGAAGAAGAATGATCAATTGCCAGGGCGTTATTGTCCTGGCTTTCTTATTGGTTTGAGAATACTTTCTAATTACTAAATTTGTCTTGGGTGGTATCATTAATGATATAACTTATGTACGAAAGAAGACCTGTTCATGCAATTTTTTACTGCTGACACGCATTTTTTTCATGAACGCTTGCTGGGAATGAGCGAATTTGCTCCACGGCCATTTTTAACAGTGGAGGACATGAACGAAACCATTATTAAAAATTGGAATCGCCGAGTTGGTGAAAACGATGTCGTCTATCATCTGGGGGATATTGCAATTTTGCATACCCGACCAGAAAAAGTTGCTTTGGAAAAAATCTTTGAGGTATTGGATCAATTAAATGGCCGCCTGGTTTTAATCAAAGGCAACCATGATTCACGGGCTTTATTCAAATATTTGGAAAAGCATAATCACCCCGTTGGCAATCATCAGAAATTTGAATTTCACGATGTCGGCGTCCTGATTAAAATGAATCATCGTCAGTATTATATGACCCACTACCCAATGATGATGGGAATTGTCAAACAGATTATCAATTTACACGGCCACATTCATCACTATGCGGTCCCAATCAAGGAGAACATCAATGTTGGTGTTGATACTCCGGAAACTGATTATCTTAAGAAAAAGCCACCTTTTGGAACCCCATTTTCTCAAGCTGAAATTGAAGAAATGGTTGAAGGAAAGGCCACGGATTTCGCAAAACGACATTAATTAAACGGATTGGATGGTTTGATGACTGAGAAATTAACAATATTACACACCAATGATTTACATTCTCATTTTGAAAATTGGCCGCGTATTCGAAAATTTATTACCGATCGACGAGCAGAGTTGGAAAAACAGCCCAATTCTTCTGTGATCACAGTCGATTTGGGGGATGCGGTTGACCGCGTTCACCCCTTAACCGAGGTCACAAATGGGAAGGCGAACGTTGAACTGCTTAACCAGGTTCACTATGACGCGGTTACAATTGGGAACAATGAAGGCCTGACAAATAGTCATGAACAGTTGGATGAGCTGTATGACGATGCCAACTTTGATGTTATTTTGGGTAACATTTTGGATAATACGACAAAACTGCTGCCTAAATGGTCAAAGCCAAGCAAAATTATCACAACGCCTCAAAAGACTCGCGTCCTGTTGATTGGGCTGACGGCGCCATATCTATTGACGTATCCGATCCTTGGATGGCAGCCCCTGAAGCCTGAAAATGTTTTGCCAAAAATCTTAGCTGATAATGAAGGTAAGTACGATGTTTGTGTGCTGCTTTCTCATCTCGGCTTGCCGACAGACCGCATACTGGCCAGAAAGTTTCCGAAACTGGACGTCATTATCGGTGCCCACACCCATCATTTGTTGGTTCACGGTGAAAAAATTAATAATTCCTTATTGGCCGCCGCAGAAAAATGGGGACACTATATCGGTGAGATTACTTTGGAGCTTAATGATTCCCACCAGATTGTTTCCAGCAAGGCAGAAGTTGTCAAAACATCGACGCTACCGGTTGAGCCGGGGGATGATGCCGAAATTAAAGAATATGAAGAACACGGTGAAAAGCTGCTGGCTCGCAATAAGCTGGCCCGGATTAAGACGCCGATGACAACCAATTTAGTTGGTCATTCCCGGTTGGTAAATGAGGGCTTGCATGCGATAATGGAAAAGGCTGGCACAAAAGCTGGTATTTTGAGTTCCGGTTTATTTTTAACCGATTTACCAGCCGGAATTGTCGACCGCAATCAGCTGCATCAAATGCTCCCACATGCCATGCACGTTATGCGGGTCACATTGGATGGATATAACCTTTGGCGGCTGATTAAAGAAATGGAAAAGAATAAGAACTTCTTGACCAAGTTCCCACAAAAAGGAATGGGCTTTCGTGGAAAGTACTTCGGCCAGCTGCATTTTGAAGGGCTGAGGTTTGATCAGGATGCCGGCCAACTATTCTTCCATGAAGAATTGGTTTCACCTGCCAAAACTTATCAGGTTGCAATGCCTGACCACTATCTTTTCATTCCATTCTTTCCAACATTAAGTATTATTGGCCATAATGAAATTTTGTATGATGAAAATTTACGGGATGTTTTTGGTGATTACCTCGCCAAACATTACCCATTAACACAGTGAAAGGAGGGCTATTGTGGATAGAAAAACTTTAGACGATTTGGTTGCGGAACAGGATGCCAAGCGTAAACCGCTGGCACGCATTACCAAAGTTTCAGAAACCGAGTTCTTGATCAATGATCATAAATATGAGTTGGATACCGACCATACTGATGGTTTTGATTTTAACGAGTTTGTTCGCCGTTACAATCCAGCTCTTAGCCAATATGATTACATCATTGGTGACTGGGGATATGGTAAGTTGCGCCTACGAGGATTCTTTAATGATGATCGAACTGAAACATCTGGTCCGTTCATCTCTTCACTGAACGATTATATTCTGGAAGATGTCAACTTTGGGGCTGCTTACTTTGTCATCCATAACTTGGAGGCACGGCCGGTTATTCGAAAATCTCGGAATAATCGCAGCAATCACCGTTCGAATCGAAAGCGAAACTCGCACAATCGATCCAATCATCGTAATCGTCGAAACCATGCTTTTGAAGAGAAAAAGGTTAGTTCTCACAGGCCGTCCATCGAAAAGCGCAAGCACATGGTGGTCAAAGCCGAAGAAAAGTCCGAAAAACACCATTTCATTATTCGTGAGAGTAAAAATTAATTAGAAGGATTGACTTGATGAAAAAATATAAAGGATATTTCATCGATCTTGATGGAACAGTTTATGCCGGCAAAAAACGGATCCCGGCTGCCAAGCGGTTCATCGAACGGCTGCAGCAGGCGGAAATCCCATTTTTGTTTGTAACCAACAATTCCACTCAGCTGCCACGTGACGTGGTCAAAAATCTTGCTGATAATCATGACATCCATGTAAAACCTGAAAACGTTTATACATCGGGAATGGCGACTGTCGATTTCATGAATGAACATAAGCATGTTGAGTCACCATCGGTTTATATTGTTGGTGAAATCGGCTTGAAGCAAGTGATTCTCGCAAATCATTATCGCTTGGATGCTGACCATCCTGACTACGTTGTGGTGGGACTTGATTCCGACTTAACCTACGAGAAGCTCTCAGAGGCCGTATTAGCCGTTCGAAGCGGTTCAACGTTTATTGGTACCAATCCGGATACAAACATTCCCAAAGAGCGCGGAATGATGCCTGGTGCCGGTTCCGTCGTGAAGTTTGTTGAATATGCGACTCAAACCGAGCCAATCATGATTGGCAAACCCAAGGCGCGGATTATTGACAGTGCGATTAAGAAAATTGGTTTGGAAAAAAGTGATGTTTTGATGGTTGGCGATAACTACAACACCGATATTAAGGCAGGGATTAATGCTGACGTCGATACACTGCTGGTTTATACCGGATTATCAACCAAGGAGCAGGTGGCTAAGGAAACGATACAACCAACTTACCAAATTGATTCCCTGGATGATTGGCGGCTTTAAGATTGAAATTACTTGGGAAACAAAGTATGTATGGCGTTATGATATTTCTGGCCTGCCTGGCGTTGGCAATCTTTTTGACGGTTAACAGTATTTGGCTGTTTGATATCAATATTCACGCGTTGAAATTGACGAAAGCCACTGGATTGCGACCTTCGCAAATGCATCAGGACTATGTCAGAATCATTCAGTACCTGCAGCTGCCGTGGGTCTCGTCATTGAAATTTCATTTCTTTGCCAGCTCAGATAAGGGGCTCCAACATTTTCGCGACGTTAAAAGCCTGATTATGCTGAATAACGTTGTGGGCATTGTGTTGGTGCCTGTCAGTGGTTATCTGCTTCATCAACTAAATAAAAAATCACTAACTTGGCTGTTGATCACACCGATTAAGGTGATCGTGACAGTTTCGTTAGTGATTGTCGCATTAATGTTCGTTAATTTTGAACAGGTCTTTATCGCGTTTCATGAGATTCTGTTTAGAAATCAGGATTGGATTTTTGATCCAAGCTCGGATCCCGTTATCAATATGCTGCCGGACACATTCTTTTTGGAATGTTTCCTGCTGTTCTTCGGGTTCTTTTTCGGGGCCCTTGGAATCATTTACTGGATGAGCCGAAAGTCCCTGCGAAAGACGTGAAGCTAAATTTACGCTGGGTCTTTCATCAAAATCCAGAGAATTAGGTAAGCAATGATCCCCGGGAAAAATGGGGTGAATGCCAAGATGACAAAGATAACCCGTGCCAGGGTTGGATTCCATTGAAAGTGTTCAGAGAGGCCGCCGATGACACCGGCAAATACTTTGTTGGTTGCTGAACGATGGATATTAATCTTCAAAATAATCATCTCCAAATGTTTTAATTTATATTTAAACTTACTATAACTAATTCGCATTTGCATTGCAATTATGCTATATTATTATGTTGTACAAAGGAAATAACTAGGAGAATTTTAATGTTAACTATTAATGTAAATGGAAATTTAGGGAACCAAGAAGTTGTCCTATCTGACAATTCAGTTGGAACGTTAACAGGTGCCAGAGTATTTGGTTCCGCAATGAGTGGCAACCAAGTCGTTCAATGGACATTTATCTCTACCGGACATCAACACGAAGGCTTTGTATACGCCGGTGAACTGATGGAAGGTTTAGTTATTCAGTCAATGAATGGTAATGATGTTTACCAAATTCATTTCACGAATAAATAATCATTAACAATAAGCTGCATACATAATGAGACTGGATATTGATTTCAAATATTCAGTCTCATTCTTTCTTAAAGGAGATTATTATGAAAATTGGAATTGACAAGATTGGCTTTTTTACTTCAAATTATTATTTGGATATGGTTGATTTGGCCAACGCCCGAGGAGAAGATCCGAATAAATATCTGATCGGAATCGGCCAAAAACAACAAGCGGTCATTCCACCAACCCAAGACGTTGTGACGATGGCGGCGAATGCGGCGGAGAAAATATTAACTGATGAAGACAAGCAGTCAATTGACATGGTCGTGTTCGGTACTGAAACCGGTGTCGACAATTCCAAATCAGCAGCTATTTACGTGCAGTCGCTGCTTGGCATTTCCAGCAGTGCCCGTTCGTTTGAAATCAAACAGGCTTGTTATGGTGGAACGGCAGGCGTCCAGATGGCAGCTGATCACATCGCCATGCACCCGGACAGTAAGGTATTGGTGTTGGCAGCCGACATTGCCAGATATGGGATTAAAACGCCGGGTGAAGTGACCCAGGGTGGTGGTGCAATCGCAATGTTGCTCAGCGTTGATCCTAGAATTCTGGTTTTGGATAACCAAAGCGCCTTTCATTCTGAAAATATTATGGACTTTTGGCGCCCATTTTATAAACGGGAGGCCATTGTCGACGGTCATTATTCGACAGATATTTACATTGATTTCTTCAATAAGACTTTCAAAGATTACTGTGATAAATTTGGCCGTTCTTTGACCGATTTTTCAGCATTGGTCTATCACTTGCCATTTACAAAGATGGGGTTAAAAGCCTTGAGAACAGTCGTTGATGACAGTCCGCATTCACAAAAATTATTAAAAGCTTTTGATCAATCCAAGCAGTACAATGCCCATGTCGGGAATTTATATACCGGTTCGCTTTATCTAAGCTTATTGTCACTTTTATCAAATTCCACCGATCTGCATGCGAATGACAGAATTGGGCTCTTCAGCTATGGTTCGGGTGCCCAGGGCGAGTTTTATAGCGCTACAATTGCTGAAACAATGGATTCACGCCGATTAGCCAGCCAAGTTGATAGCGTCTTATCTGATCGGATCAAACTTTCAGTTCCGGAATATGAAAAAATGTATGCTGATGGTTTGCCAATTAACGGTGGCAATGTTACATTTGATGCTGCCAATGATCACAGCCGGTTCGTGTTGCTCGGTAGAAAGGCTGATCAGCTGGTTTATAAAGATCAGCAGGCATAAAAAAAGTTTGACCAACAAATCTGCTGGTCAAACATTCAGTAAACATATTATGAAATATCACTTCTGTAAAGACTGACAACTTTCCCCAGAATACTAACTTTGGTTAATATAATAGGTGCCATGGTATCATTTTCCGGTTGGAGTCGGTAATGATCGCTTTCTTTGAAGAACCGTTTACAGGTTGCTTCGTTTTCATCGGTCATTGCGATGACGATATCGCCATTGTCGGCACTTGACTGTTTTCGGACAACAACGTAGTCACCATCAAGGATCCCGGCGTTGATCATACTTTCACCACGAATTTGCAGCATGAACAGTGGTTGATCACTGTGTGCCAATGCAGGTGGCAGTGGGAAGTAGTCAGTTGCTTCCTGAACAGCCAGGATCGGCTCACCAGCGGTAACAGTTCCCAGGACGGGAATTTGTTTCTGTTGTGGCTGCATGCCCAAGACATCCAGTCCGCTTTCAGTAACTTCCAGTGCCCGTGGCTTTGAGGGATCTTTAACAATGTATCCCTTCCGCTCGAGGCGGGAAATATGACCATGTACGGTGGATGTTGAGGACAGATGAACAGCTTCACCAATTTCTCGAACCGTTGGTGGATATCCTTGTTCATTTACTCTTTCCCAGATGTAATGTAATATTTGATATTGTTTACTTTGGGGATCATTCGTCTTTTTTGACATTTTAGACACCTCATAAGTCCTTGTTTAATGACTTTATCGTATCATAACCCGGTTAACTTTTCAAACACACGTTCGCATTATTTTGAATAAATGCGTTATAATAAAAATTATTGGAGGGATTTCAATGAACGAACAGGAAAAGAAAGAATTGCAATCTAAAATTGGCGATGATGTCTTTAAAGAGCTCATCCCAAGAATCAATGAATTGGCCCACAAAGCCAAAGCTGAGGGTTTAACCGAAGTTGAGAAGCTGGAACAAGCCAAATTACGTAAAAAATATGTTGCCCATTTCCGTGAAAACTTTAAAAAGCAAATTGAAATGATGAAGGTTTATGACAAAGAGGGGAATGAAGTTACCCCTGCAAAGGTCAAGGAAGTTCAACGCCACAAGGGACTTCGGGATGACTAATCAACCGGATTTGTGCGCTTAACAGGGCTATTTATCGATTAGCCCTTTAATTCTATTCAATTATTGTGTAGAATTACTTAGTGATATCATAAAGGAGGCCTTGTCTTGGCAACTTGGATTTGGATTTTAATTGTTGTTTTGGCCTTGATCTTAGGCTTGGTTGGTGGTTTTTACGGTGCTCGTAAGTATATGGAAAAGTACCTGAAAGAAAACCCACCATTCAACGAAGATCAACTGCGTCAACTCATGCTACAAATGGGTCAAAAACCTTCACAAAAGAAATTGAACCAAATGATGCATTCTATGCAAAACCAAAGTGGTAAGAACTAGAATGTTTTCAAAATAAAAAGTCCTAACAAGTAATTGTTAAGGCTTTTTATTTTGAAATTATTTATTCTTTTTTGAGACATCCACGTACTTAAAGTCGGGATTAACCGCATAATCCAATGCGTCAAAAGCACTTTGCATTTCGGTTTCAATCTGTTTTTGAAAATCATCGGTCAGCTTTTGTTTTCGATCAATTTTAATTGGTTCACCGAACGCAACGGTTACCCGTTTTCTTGTGAAAAGCTGTTTGAAGGTGAGTGGCCCCTGATAAACTGCGGGAACCAACGGAACGCCTGACAGCTGCGCAATTAATGCCGCACCGCTCTTGAGTTGACTGGAATGACGGGTTCCCGACGGAAAGAGAATCAATGATAGATCTTGTTTCCGTAAGATTCTGACAGGCTTTTTGATGGCCGATGGGCCGGGGTTGTTACGGTCTACCGAAAAAGCATTTGCATGTAATAAAATCCAACGCAAGATTGGATTCTGAAACAATTCTTTTTTGGCCATGAAACTGAATTTTTTTGGACTTCCTGCCAGTGCAAAATAAATTGGGTCAAACCATGTTCGATGGGGACCAACTAAGATATAATTACCTTTTGGAAGTCGTTCCTTATGTTCATAACGGGCATTGCCGTTGATGATGAACACTAAGATTCGGACAAGGACTCTCATGAATGAGTAAAACAATTCATTTCCTTCTTTCTTATCTGATAGAATTATATTAACTTAAAATAGAAGGTTTTGGCAAACTTAATTACGAAGGAACATAGCGATATGCAAGTAAAGTTACATGGCGATGAAAGAATCGACCAATTATATAGTAAAGGGATTCAAATAATTCAAAGTAAAGAGGTTTTCTCCTTTTCACTTGATGCGGTGCTCCTCGCTGATTTTGTTCAAACAACGGGGCACAAGACAAAACAAGTCGTTGACATGTGTGCGGGCAATGGGGCGGTTGGCCTGTTTTTAAGTGAAAAGACGGCAGCTCACATTACCATGATCGAAATTCAGCCCAGGCTCGCAGACATGGCTCAACGAAGCATTGAACTGAATGGGTTGGGTTCCCAAATCGACGTGGTCAATGACGATCTGAAAAACGCATCCAAATATGTTAAAAAGGATTCAGTTGATATTGTCGCCTGCAATCCACCATATTTTGTCAATTATGAAACCAGTGAAAAGAACCCAAACAAATATCTTGCAATTGCCAGGCACGAAATCATGACGAATTTGGATGAAATTGTCAATTCCGCAGCCGGCTTGTTGAAAATGAATGCCAAACTTTTCATGGTTTACCGGCCTGACCGGCTGACTGATCTGTTTGTGGCGTTAAGGACGCACCGGCTGGAGCCGAAACGACTAAAGTTTGTCAGACCCCGATTGGGTGAAAACGCCAATATGGTCTTGGTTGAGGCAATCAAGGACGGCAAGCCAAATGGGTTGAAAGCCGAACGTGATATTATCACGTATGATGGCAATGAATACACTGATGAAGTAAAGAAGATGCTTTATGGAACAGACAAATAGGTATTATATGTATGTTTTATTATGCGAAGACGATACGCTTTATACAGGATTCTCAACGGATGTTGAAAGACGGTTTCACCAGCATGTGAAAGGGCTGGGTGCAAAATATACCCGTTCCCACGTTCCTGTGAAAATATTATTCAAGCAGGAATATACCACCAAACACGATGCACTGAGCGCGGAATACGCATTTAAGCAGCTTACCAGAGCACAAAAGATCCATCGCCTGGCAGAAAAGGGCGTTAAAATGGAGTGAATTGTTGAACAAACTACGAAAAGTAGTGAAAATTATTATCAAAAAGTGTTACAATTTAGGTATTCTGTTAGGAGGTAATATTCGTGAAAATTATTGCATATGGCATTCGTGACGATGAGAAACCTTATTTAGATAAGTGGAGTGAAGAAAATCCCGACGTTGAAGTTGCTTCAACCGGTGAATTACTTGATGAATCAACTGTTGATCAAGCAAAAGGTGCTGATGGTGTTGTTACCTATCAACAAAAGCCTTACACTGCCGCTGTTTTGGATAAGTTAGGCAGCTTTGGTATCAAGTTCCTTTCACTTCGTAATGTTGGTGTTGATAACATTGACGTCGACGCTGCAAAGCGTAACGGAATTCAAGTTACCAATGTTCCCGCATATTCTCCAGAAGCAATTGCTGAATTTACTGTAACTCAATTAATGAGATTACTTCGTCGGACCAACACATTCGACCGTAAACAAGCAAATGGTGACCTTCGTTGGGCTCCAGACATTGCTGATGAATTGAACCAAATGACTGTTGGTGTCTTTGCAACCGGCCGTATCGGACGTGCTGCAATGCGCATTTACAAAGGCTTTGGTGCTAAAGTTATTGCTTATGATATTTATCATAATCCAGAACTTGAAAAGGAAGGCGTCTATGTTGATACACCTGAAGAACTTTATGCTCAATCAGATGTTATTTCATTACACGCACCTGCAACCAAAGAAAACGAACATATGATTAATGACAAGACCATCGCTCAAATGAAAGATGGTGTCTTCCTTCTTAATCCAGCTCGTGGTGCCCTTGTTGACACTGATGCTTTGATTCGTGGTCTTGATTCAGGCAAGATCGGTGGAGCTGCAATTGATACTTATGAAGATGAAGTTGGTATTTTCAACACTGACTTTGGCAGCTTTGACAAGATCCCTGACGAAAGACTTAAAGGATTGATGAAGCGTGAAAACGTTTTGGTCAGCCCACATATTGCCTTCTACACAAAACGTGCCGTTCGTAACATGGTTTACTTTGCAATGGATGCAAACAAATCATTAATTAAGACCGGTAAATCAGATAAGTTGGTAAAACTTTAAAACAATATTTTCTGAATACTAAAAGAGGACTCAACTGATTATTTCAGTTGAGTCCTCTTTGTTGTTGTATCAATTAGTTAATCAACCTGAGCTGCCAAATCCATCAACAGATCTCTTAATTCATCCGGGGTGGTGACAGTTTGATCAGGAATGATTTGCGGATCGGCAATCGGACTTTGATGGCTGTTGTACCAAACTGTTTCCCAACCGGCTTTCTTGGCAGGAACAATATCTTCAAAGTAGGAACTGCCGACGTACATCATCTCGTTACCACGTAAGTTGAATTTCCGATTCATTAAAGTAAAAATTAATGGATCAGGTTTCTTGGCCTTGGCATCCTCTGATGTAATAATTTGTTCACGGCTAAACCAGTGATGCAATTTTAATTTCATAATTTTTGCCAACTGGACATCGTTACTGCCGTTCGTGATAATTCCCAACTTGAACTTGGTTGTGAGGGTATTAAAAACGGTTGTCAGTCCATCAAAAAGGTGAATCGAATTGCTGGCAGACATGAAGGCATTTGTAAATGCACTTGCAGTTTCCTGTGTTAAACCAGGGAGGTCGAACTTTTTAAATGTATGATGTAATGAGTGAAAGTCAATCTCTTCTTTGGATAACTTCAGATCGGAGTCGGAGTTTGATTCAACAACGGCCAACTGCCGCTGCTGGGTGAAGTTGGAGAAGATTTCATTCATTAGTTCTTCACTGATATTTAAATTAAATATTTCGTCGAAAGCTTGAGTAAATGACGGCTTTATATCGTACAAAGTATCGTCGACATCGAAAACGATGGCTTTAATCATGTATATATTCCTCCTCGCCACGAAATAACATTCTAACATGGATTCTCAAAATTTAACAATTTTGACAAAAATAATCCGAAAAAAGACATTTGTGCTTGCGCTTCCGGTGCTTTTCTTATATACTTTTATAGGTGTTTTAAATACACACCTAACGTGATGCAATGAGAGTTGCCAGGGATGGTTCTCAAAGCAGATGATCGTTGGGGAGGACAAAAAACAATACGGAGGCTATATCATGGCTGTTATTTCTATGAAACAATTACTGGAAGCCGGAGTACATTTCGGTCACCAAACTCGTCGTTGGAACCCAAAGATGAAGCAATATATCTTTACTGAACGTAATGGTATTTACATCATTGACTTGCAAAAGACTGTTAAGTTGATCGATGTTGCCTACAACTTCATGAAAGAAGAAGCTGCTAAAGGCGCTGTTGTCTTGTTCGTTGGTACTAAGAAGCAGGCTCAGGATTCAATCGCTGAAGAAGCAACCCGTGCCGGCCAATACTACGTCAACAACCGTTGGCTTGGTGGTACTTTAACCAACTGGGAAACTATTCAATCACGTGTTAAGCGTTTGAAGGATCTTAAGAAGATGTCAACTGATGGCACTTTTGAAATTCTTCCTAAGAAGGAAGTTTCACTTTTGATCAAGCAGGAACAAAAGTTGGAACGATTCTTGGGTGGTATTGAAGATATGCCTAAGATTCCTGATGTTATGTTTATCGTTGACCCTCGTAAAGAGCAAATTGCTGTTCACGAAGCAATGAAGTTAAACATTCCGATCGTTGCTATGGTTGATACCAACACTGACCCAGATCAAATCGATGTTGTTATCCCATCAAACGATGATGCTATTCGTGCCGTTCGTTTGATCACTTCAAAGATGGCTGACGCTATCATCGAAGGCCGTCAGGGTGAAGATGATGTCAACGAAAAGACATTTGAAGGCAAAGATGGCGACAAGAAAGCCAAAAAAGAAGATTCAATTGAAGATATTGCAAACGCCGTTAAAGGCAGCAAAGATTCTAAAAAATAAATATTAGCACTTAGGCTGACTCTATCGCTTTGGACCAATTTGGCCTTGGTGTAGAGTCAGTTTTTATTCACAATTAAAGGGAGGCCACTAAGATGGCAAAAATTTCAGCATCTCAAGTTATGGATTTACGTAAGAAGACCGGTGTCGGCATGATGGACGCTAAGAAGGCGCTTGTTGCTACCGAAGGTGATTTTGACAAGGCGATTGAAGTATTGCGTGAAAAAGGGGTTGCCAAAGCTGAAAAGAAGAGCGACCACGTTGCTGCTAATGGTTTAACCACTATTGCTATTAAAGGTAATACTGCAGCAATTGTTGAAATCAACTCAGAAACCGACTTTGTTGCTTCAAGTGACCCATTCAAGCAACTTGTTAAACGCGTTAGTGATGCAATCGTTACTAACAAACCTGCCGACGTTGATGCTGCTCAAGCATTGAAGACTGACAAAGGCACTGTTAAGGATGACTTGATTGAAACAACTCAAGTTACCGGTGAAAAAGTTACTTTACGTCGTTTTGCCGTTATTGAAAAGAATGACGACGAAGTATTTGGTTCATACCTCCATAATGGTGGTTTGATTGGTTCTCTTGTTCAATTAAAGGGTGCCGATGAGGAAACTGCAAAGGATATCGCAATGCACGTTGCAGCTACTAATCCTGAATACTTGAACAAAGCCGAAGTTCCTGCCGATCGTTTGGCACATGAAAAAGAAGTTTTGACTCAAGAAGCTCTTAACGAAGGTAAACCAGAAAAGATTGTTGAAAAGATGGTTGAAGGTCGTTTGCACAAGTTCTTGGCAGAAATTTGCCTTGAAGATCAAGACTTTGTTAAAGACCCAGACGTTACTGTTTCCAAGTACGTTGCTTCAAAGGGTGGTTCAATCGTCAAGTTCGTCCGTTACGAAGTTGGTGAAGGAATCGAAAAGAAGCAGGAAAGCTTTGAAGACGAAGTTCGTGATCAATTAAAGTAGTTTAATTGAGGGCCAGAACAAGACAATCCGTTTTGTTCCGGTCTTCTTTTGTGATTGCATTTGGATTATAAGAAATTTTGTCGATTCTCCTTAAAAGTTGTTAAGAATATTTGATAAGAATTCTTCAATATCCTTGTTTTCTTGTTGATTGCAATGGGAATATGCTAAAATTGTAGTAATGATTAACTATGGGAGGCACTTGGATGTCTAAAGTAAAGTACAATCGAATTATTTTAAAATTAAGTGGAGAAGCATTAGCCGGTGATCGAGGCTTTGGTATCAATCCACCTGTAATTAAGGACGTCGCCCAAGAAATTAAGGATATTTTTAAACTGGGTGTGCAGATCGGAATCGTCGTTGGCGGTGGTAATATGTGGCGTGGTGAAGCCGGTGCCGAAATGGGCATGGAACGTGCGCAAGCCGACTACATTGGAATGCTCGGAACGACAATGAATGGTCTTGCCCTTCAGGACAACCTTGAACATTTGGGAGTTCCCACAAGAGTTCAAACATCTATTGAAATGCGTCAGATTGCTGAACCTTACATTCGACGAAAGGCAGTTCGCCATCTTGAAAAGGGACGAGTTGTGATCTTTGCCGCCGGAACCGGTAATCCATATTTCTCAACTGACACGACAGCCGCATTACGGGCTGCTGAAATCGGTGCCGATGCAATTTTGATGGCTAAAAATGGTGTTGATGGCATTTATTCATCAGATCCACGAACCCACAAAGATGCAGTTAAATTTGATACACTTTCATATATGGATATTTTGGAAAAGGGCTTGAAAGTTATGGATTCCACAGCAAGTTCATTGTCAATGGATAACCATATTCCATTGGTTGTCTTTAACTTGAACAAGCCTGGAAACATTCGCAAAGTCGTTACTGGTGAGAATATCGGAACAACTGTGAAGGAGAAATAATTTATGGCAGATGCACAATCAGTTTTAAGTGAAGCAAAAGAAAAAATGAAGAACACTCGTGAAGTGCTGGAACATGATATGGGCAGTATCCGTGCCGGTCATGCAAACGCCAGTTTACTGACCGATGTGAAGGTTGATTATTATGGTGCTCCAACACCATTAAACCAGATTGCTTCAATCAGTATTCCTGAAGCTCGAGTTATTTTAATTACCCCTTACGACAAGAGTTCTCTTAAGGACATTGAAAAAGCAATTTACGAGGCAGATCTTGGCATTAGCCCAGCTAATGCAGGAACTGCCATTCGTTTGGCCGTTCCTGCATTGACTGAGGACCGTCGTAAAGAAATTGCCAAGCAGGTTAAAGCAACCGGTGAAAAGAGTAAGGTTGCCATTCGAAATGTTCGTCGAGAAGCAATGGACACGCTTAAGCGAAGCAATAAGAACGAAGATATTACCGACGATGAATTGCATCGTTATGAGGATCAAGTTCAAAAATTAACTGATGATTCTATTAAAGGTGTCGATGGAATTGTATCCGATAAAGAAAAAGAAGTTATGAATGGTTAGAAAGAGGGACAATATCATGGCAGACAATAATAACAATAACAATAATGCAGATAATGATGAAGTTGCAGTTGTACCAGGTACTGACGAATTTGGAAAGATGTTATTCAAGCTCAATAAACCGGTAACCGAAGATAATTTGGGTGTATTGGATTATAACGGCGGCCACTTACAACCCGTTCAAGATGGATTGTATGCAATGCCTGCTTATGTAACTGACGGCTTTAACTTATTCTTTATTGTGTCTCAATTGGTTGAAAATGATTGGGTTATTGCATTTTCAAAAGCAACCATTGAAAACGATAATGAAATTACTGATTTGTCTGAACCATTAACAACTGGTAAGGGACTGAATCTATTGGGCCAAAAGAGTCCGGAAGACGCCAACAAATTATTGAAGTACTTTAACACATTAGCCGAAGCCAAACGTGGTGAATGGCGAATGGTTGAACGTCCTAATGGTGAGTCTGACTAGTAATCAATTTCATTTTATGGCTGGAAAAAACATTTGTTTTGTTCCAGCCATTTGGTGTTTAATGATATTTTGGTATGCGCAGAGTATCAGATGATGATATCTGGCGTTCGGTTGTTCCAAAATCTTTATTTAAGGAGTGTACAATGTTTAAGAACACACAAGACAATCAACGGTTGGAAGATGAGCTGGATAAAAATAACATTCCGGATCATGTTGCAATCATTATGGACGGAAATGGCCGTTGGGCACAGAAACGTCATTTGCCCAGAATTGCCGGACACAAGCGTGGAATGGAGACGGTTAAGACCATTACCAAAGTCGCCAGCGATTTAGGCGTCAAAGTCTTAACCCTTTATGCGTTTTCAACCGAAAATTGGAAACGGCCGCACGATGAAGTCAGCTATTTAATGGGATTACCTGTGAAGTTCTTTAACGATTTTGTACCAGACTTGATTAAAAACAATGTGCAAGTTAAAGTCATGGGATTGATCGATCAATTGCCTGCTCAGACGCAAAAAGCCGTTAACGATGCCATTAAGGACACCTCCCAATGCACAGGAATGGTTCTAAACTTCGCGTTAAATTATGGTAGTCGTTTGGACATCAGGATGGCAGTTCAAAAAATTAGTCAACAGGTTGCCGATGGGCAACTCGACGTGGATAAGATTGATGACCAAACAATCTCTGACAATTTGATGACTGGTTTTCTGGGTGATCTTTCAGATCCGGACCTTTTGATTCGAACCTCCGGTGAAGAACGAATTTCCAATTTCTTGTTGTGGCAGATTGCTTATAGTGAATTGGTATTCACCGATGTTTTATGGCCTGATTTTGACAAGTCTGTTTTTCAGAAAATGATTTTAGAGTATCAGCATCGCGACCGCCGATTTGGCGGGATTAAAACTAGTAAATAGGGGAGAAACAAATTGAGACAACGTGTAATAACAGCTATTGTGGCACTATTAATATTCATTCCAATCATTATCATGGGAGGAATTTGGATTGATATTGCGGCTTTAGCTCTTGGAATTGTGGCAATTTCAGAAATTCTGGTTATGAAAAAGAAGTTATTAATTTCGCCAGAATCAATCATTGCTTATCTAGGAGTCTGTGCGCTAATTCTCCCTACCAAATGGACCAGTTTTTTACCAGGGCATCTTACTCAAAACTTTGTGTTCTTCATTTTTGTTTTGCTGCTGTTACTTCAAACGGTTTTCAGCAGGAACTTGTTTACATTCGATGATGCTGGTGTTATCACATTGGGAATGCTGTACGTTGGAATGGGATTTCATTATTTCATCGCTGCACGAGGCCTCGGATTAACTGTTCTGCTGTACGCACTGTTTATTGTTTGGGTGACTGATAGTGGTGCCTATATCTTTGGTCGGATGTTGGGCAAACATAAGCTGGCGCCGAGAATTAGCCCCAACAAGACTTGGGAGGGATCCATTTGCGGTTCACTGGCAGCCACAATCTTATGTACGATTTTTGTTGCCTTTTACCCAATCGCTGGGCATTCACTTTTGCAAATGTTCATATTTACCATTATTCTCTCTATAGCTGGTCAATTTGGCGATTTGATTGAATCGGCCTTGAAACGTTATTACGGCGTTAAAGATTCCGGCAAAATTCTCCCTGGACACGGTGGAATTTTAGACCGATTCGACAGTTTACTCTTTGTTTTGCCAATGCTTCATTTGGTCGGCGTTATTTAGTTTTTAGGAGGAAAGAGTCACTTGATAACTACAATTATTGTTTTCATCATCGTTTTTGGTATTCTTGTGATCTTTCATGAGTTTGGCCATTATATTACTGCTAAACACTCGGGCATCTTAGTCCGGGAGTTTTCGGTTGGAATGGGACCCAAAGTTTTTTATTACCGAAAAAATAGTACCACCTTTACTTTGCGGCTGCTGCCACTTGGCGGATATGTCCGGATGGCAGGCGAGGCCGACGACGGTGAAGATGAATTAAAGCCCGGTACGCCGGTAACACTTCAGTTAAATGATCAGGGCGTTGTTACCTCGATTAATACCAGCAACAAGCATTCTCTGTTCCAAGGGATTCCGTTAACCGTTACCGATACCGATCTGGATGACAATTTGTCTATCAAAGGATATGAAAACGGTGATGAGTCACAAGTTAAGTCATTTCCGGTAGACCATGACGCAACAATTGTTGAAAAGGATGGAACTGAGCTGCAGATTGCACCACGGGACGTTCAATTCCAGTCGGCATCATTACCACATAGAATGTTAACCAATGTTGCCGGGGTGTTTAATAACCTGATTTTGGCAATCTTGGTATATACAATATTAGGATTTGTTCAAGGAGGCGTTGCCTCCAACACCAACAAGGTGAATGTATTGCCATCCGACTCTGTTGCTAAAACAGCTGGTGTTAAGTCCGGTGACCGAATTGTTGAAGTTGACGGTCATAAAATTACCGACTGGCAGGATTTGACCGTTCAAATCAGATCCAAAGCCAATAAGAACATTTCGGTGAAGGTTGATCGTGATGGACAAGATAAGACGCTGTCTATGAAACCAAAGGCCCAAACGTCTGGTGGCCAAACATCAGGATTTATTGGCATTACACAAACCATGGACAAAAGTTTTAAAGCCAAAATTCTTTCCGGTTTTACCATGACATGGTCGGTTGCCAAACAGTTATTTGCGGCGCTTTGGAGTATGGTGAGTGGTCACTTTAGTCTGAATGATTTGGGTGGTCCGGTTGCCATCTTTGCCACAACGTCACAAGCAGCCAAGATGGGTCTGGCCGGCGTGTTGAATTTCTTGGCATTCCTGTCACTTAACCTGGCAATCATTAATTTGATTCCAATTCCAGGCCTTGATGGTGGTAAATTGATTTTGAATATTTTGGAAGCCATCCGAAGAAAGCCGGTTTCTCAAACAACCGAAACGATTGTGACATTGATTGGCTTTGCATTTTTGATGCTGCTGATGATTTTAGTTACCTGGAATGATATTGAGAGATACTTTTTACATTAATTAAGTAAATTTTGAAGGAGAACCTGACAAATGAAGCAATCACAGATGTTGATCCCTACGTTGAAAGAAACCCCTAAAGGCGCTGAAGCCCTTAGTCACAAAATGTTGGTTAGAGGCGGCTATATTCGCCAAGTCTCAGCTGGTATGTACGCATATCTGCCACTGGCTTTTCGTGTTTTAAATAAGATCGAAGCCATTATCAGACAGGAAATGGTCAAAACATCAGCTCACGAAATGCTGATGCCTGATATTTTGCCTGCTGATCTTTGGAAAGAATCGGGTCGTTATGATACATATGGTCCCGAATTGTTTAAATTTAAAAATCGTCATGATACTGATTTCATTTTGGGACCAACGCATGAAGAAACTTTTACTGCTTTGATTCGTGATTCAATTAAATCATATAAGCAATTGCCACTTGTCTTGTACCAAATTCAAAACAAGTATCGAGATGAAAACCGTCCTCGCTATGGATTGTTGCGAAGCCGTGAATTTATCATGAAAGATGCTTATTCATTCGCAACTAATGAAGACGATTTGGATACCACGTATAAAGCAATGGAACAAGCATATCGGAATATTTTTGATCGAATTGGTTTAAAGTACCGGGTCATCATTGGTAATGGTGGCGCAATGGGAGGTTCTGATTCAAAAGAATTCTCCGCAATGGCTGCTGTCGGTGAGGATACAATTGTTTATTCCGACAAGAGTGATTACTTTGCAAACTTGGAAATGGCAAAATCAAAGGTTTCTGACCAACCCTCTGATGAGGCTGAGAAGGAACTTAAGAAAGTTGAAACACCAAATGCCAAGACAATTGCTGAAGTTGCTGATTTCTTGAAAGTTCCTGAAACTCAAACAATCAAGTCAATGTTGTACATTGCCGACAAGAAGCCGGTTATGGTCCTTGTTCGTGGAGATTATGACGTCAATGACGTTAAGCTCAAGAATTTCTTGGGTGCCGATTTCCTTGATATGGCAACTGACGACGAAGCAAAGAAATACTTAGGCGCTGATTTTGGATCCCTTGGTCCAGTTGGTGTTGGTGAGGACGTTAGAATTGTTGCCGACCAACGAGTTGCCAATATGAAGAATGGCGTTGTTGGTGCTGATAAAGATGGTTACCATTACGTCAATGTTAATTCAGGCAGAGATTTCAGAATTGACGATGTAGATGATTTTGTTGTTGTCAAAGAGGGAGAAGTGTCTCCTGATGGCAAGGGAACCTTGAAATTCACTCGTGGAATTGAAATTGCCCATATCTTTAAGCTGGGAACCCGTTATTCCAAGAGTTTAAAGGCAAATGTCCTTGATGAAAACGGTCGTGCCGTTCCAGTTATCATGGGTTCATATGGAATTGGAGTCAGTCGTTTGTTGTCAGCCATTTCTGAGCAAAATGCCGATGAAAATGGTTTGGTTTGGCCAAAAGCCGTTGCCCCATTTGACGTTCATATTATTCCGGTAAATGCCAAGAAAGCTGTTCAAATGGATTTGGCAACTCAAATTGAAACAACTTTAACCAACGATGGCCTCCAAGTCTTGGTAGACGATCGTAAAGAACGTGCCGGAGTTAAATTTGCCGACTCTGATTTAATGGGAATTCCATTGAGAGTAACGATCGGTAAAAAGGCTGAAGACGGAATTGTTGAAATCAAAGTTCGTCGAACTGGTGAAACAGTTGAAACTAAAGTTGATGAAGTAAGTGCAACAATAAAAAAGATGTTGAAGAATCTTGACTAATGATGTCGTAACTAATTAATATAGACGTATGTTTTCGTCGCTTCTAAACTGGTTGGACCAAAACTTGGGTTTTGCGTCCAGCCAGTTGTTGTAAAAACGTTATTTTTAAAAGAGGTACTGTAATGAGTTTGGATCGAAGCCAATTATTTGAAAAGCTGCTTCAACAGCTTCAATGGACACAGGCAAAGGAGTTGCCTTATTTTCAAGGTGCCAAAATTGACCGCTTGGAAGTTCATAAGCAAAGTCAGCGATGGCAATTTGATATTTCACTTCCTCGAATTTTGCCATTTGAAGTGTTTAAAGATTTTAATGCCCGGCTGGAGTCTGCTTTCAAAGAGATTGCCGATGTTTCTTTAAATATCACGGCTGACAACAATACATTCACCGAGCAATTGCTCCGCCAGTATTGGCAATGGGTTGTTCCCAACAGTGGGGTAACTTCTCCTCTGATGAAGGAACTCTGTGCGGATAAATATCCGTCCATCGTCGACTCACGGGTGGAATTTATTGCTGAAAATGATATCGTTAAAGATTTTATGACCAACACTGCTTTAGGCCCAATTGAAGACACATTTCAACGGGCAGGATTTCCGAACTTTACAATCCACACAATTGTTGATGAAAGCTCATCACAGCAAAATATTCAAGCATTAAAAAAGAAAAACGAAGCCGCCAACGCCCAGTTGGTTAAGAAGGCCAACGAAGCCATCAAAGAAAATGCCAAAGCCCACCCGAAGAGGGGAAACGGTGGCGGTAAATCCACGATTGGCCGTCGAATAAAAGACGATCTGCCAGTTATGAAAATGGAAGAGATCGTTGAAGAAGAGCGATCGGTTGTGGTTTCCGGATACGTCTTTAACAAAGAGATTCGTTCACTGCGTTCCGGCCGCCAGTTATTAATGTTGAAAATTACCGATTATACTTCATCCATTCAGGTTAAGAAGTTCTCCAACAAGGGTGAAGAGGCCTTATTTGAGGGTGTCAATGAAGGCGACTGGGTTAAAGTCCGCGGAAGTGTTCAAGAGGATAACTATTCTCATGAATTAACTTTGAATGCATACGACATTAATCCGATTAAAAAAGTTAGCCGAAAAGATACCGCACCTGAAGACAAAAAGCGAGTTGAGCTTCATCTTCACACAACGATGAGTCAGATGGATGCCACCAATAATATCGCTGATTTTGCCAAGCAGGCAAAAAGTTTCGGCCAAAAAGCATTGGCCATTACTGATCATGCAGGTGTTCAAGGCTTCCCCGATGCGTTTCATGCCGGCGAAAAGAATGATATCAAGATGCTTTATGGTGTTGAAATCAATCTTGTGGATGATGGGGTGCCGATTACTTATAACGACAAACATATTCCTTTAAAGGATGCAACGTACGTTGTCTTTGATACTGAAACAACCGGTTTGTCTGCGATTTACGATCGAGTCATCGAACTTTCTGCCGTTAAAATGCAGAACAGCAATGTCATTGACCAATTTGAGGAATTCATTGACCCCGGTTTTCATTTGTCAGACCGAACAACCAATCTGACTTCTATCACCGATGAAATGGTTCATGGTTCCAAATCCGAGGAAGAGGTCTTTAAGCTATTCCGTGAATTTTGTGGCGATGCGATCGTTGTTGGTCATAATGTCACCTTTGATATGGGATTCATGAACACTGGTTATGTTCGTCACGGTATGCACGAGATGCAAAATCCAATTATTGATACTTTGACGCTTGCCCGGTTCCTTTATCCCAACTTGAGAGGGTATCGGTTGAACACCCTTGCCAAGAAATTTGATGTCAGCTTGGAACATCACCATAGAGCGATTTATGATGCTGAAACCACTGGACATTTGAATTATTTATTCTTGAAGGATGCCGAAGATCGTTATGGGATTGTCTATCATGATGAACTTAATGATCACATGACAGATAACGATGCTTATCGGCACGCTCGGCCATCTCATGCCATTTTATTGGCGAAGACCCAGGCCGGCCTTAAAAACATGTTTAAGATCGTTTCATTATCCAACGTTGACTATTTCTATCGGGTCCCACGGGTTCCACGAACCCAGCTGGAAAAGTTCCGTGACGGAATTATCGTTGGTTCGGCTTGCTCCTCTGGTGAAGTTTTCACTGCGATGATGCAAAAAGGAATGGATGAAGCTCGCCAAAAAGCGCGCTTCTATGATTATCTGGAAGTTCAGCCCAAGCGTGCTTATGCACCGTTAATTGAGTCTGGCTTGATTGCCGATAATGAAAATCTGGAAAAAATCATAACGAACATGGTTAAACTTGGTGATGAATTGAAAAAGCCCGTTGTTGCGACGGGGGACGTTCATTACCTCAATCCTCAGGATTATATTTATCGTAAAATTTTAATTAATTCCCAAGGTGGTGCCAATCCACTTAACCGGCAGGAACTACCTGATTTACATTTCCTGACAACTGATGAAATGCTGGGAGACTTCGAATTCCTTGGCAAAGAAAAGGCTGAAGAAATTGTTGTTACCAACACCAACAAGATTGCCGATGAAATTGACGACGTTCATCCTTTGAAGGATAAACTCTACACACCACGGATGGAAGGTGCCGAGGATGAAATTAAGACTCGGACAATGAACACCGCCCATGCCTGGTATGGTGATCCGCTGCCAAAGATTGTTTCCGACCGTTTGGCGACGGAGTTAAAGAGTATTATCGGTAACGGATTCTCAGTTATTTATTTAATTGCCCAACGGCTGGTTGCCAAAAGTAACAAAGATGGGTATTTGGTAGGTTCTCGTGGTTCTGTTGGTTCAAGTCTGGTTGCAACTCTGACCGGAATTACCGAAGTTAATCCATTACCGCCACACTATCGCTGTCCTAAGTGTCAGCACACCGAATTCTTTACCAAAGGTGAATACAGCTCCGGCTATGATTTACCTCATAAGAAGTGTCCGGAATGTGGCACAAAGATGATTGGTGATGGCCATAATATCCCATTTGAAACTTTCTTGGGATTCACTGGTAATAAAGTGCCTGATATTGATTTGAACTTCTCTGGTGATTATCAGCCAATCGCCCATAACTACACGAAGGTTTTGTTTGGTGAAAAGAACGTATTCAGAGCCGGAACAATTGGCACCGTTGCCGACAAGACCGCTTACGGGTACGTTAAGGCCTATGAACGAGATAAGGGGCAAGTATACCGTCAAGCAGAAGAAGACCGTCTGGCAAAGGGTGCGACAGGTGTTAAGCGGACAACCGGCCAACATCCTGCCGGAATTATTGTTGTGCCAGATTATATGGACATCTATGATTTCACACCCATTCAATATCCTGCTGACGATCAGGACGCTGCTTGGAAGACAACCCACTTTGACTTCCATTCGATCCATGATAATATTTTAAAAATTGATATTCTGGGTCATGATGATCCAACCATGATCCGGATGCTGCAAGATTTATCAGGCATTAACCCAAAGACCATTCCAATGGATGATCCGGGTGTCATGTCGATTTTCTCCAGTCCTAAAGTATTGGGTGTTACCGAAGATCAGATTCAATCAAAGACTGGAACCCTTGGGGTACCTGAATTTGGTACCAGATTTGTCCGGGGGATGCTTGAACAGACTCATCCAAGTAATTATTCAGAACTGCTTCAGATTTCCGGATTGTCACATGGAACCGACGTGTGGATGGGAAATGCCGATGAGTTGATTAAAAATGGGACGGCAACAATTGCCAACGTTATCGGATGTCGTGATAACATCATGACCGATTTGATCAATTGGGGTCTTGATTCCGAACTGTCCTTCCAGATTATGGAAAGTGTTCGTCATGGCCGAGGGATTCCCGACGACTGGCAGGCTGAAATGAAGAAAGCTAAGATTCCGGACTGGTATATTCAATCATGTCTTAAAATCAAGTACATGTTCCCTAGAGCCCATGCGGCTGCTTATATCTTAATGGCCCTTCGAATTGCCTACTTCAAGGTTTATTTCCCAATGGTTTATTACGCTTCTTACTTCTCCGTCCGTGCTGACGACTTTGATATCGTTTCAATGTGTCGCGGCAAAGAAGCTGTTAAAAATGCCATGCGGGCAATTAATGATAAAGGAATGGAAGCATCTACCAAGGAGAAAAACCTGTTAACGGTTTTGGAACTCGCCAACGAAATGCTGGAGCGTGGCTTCAAATTCCAGATGGTTGATTTGAATAAGTCTGATGCCAGTCAATGGCTGATTGATGGTGACACCCTGATTGCACCGTTTAATTCCGTTCCCGGACTTGGACTGAACGTTGCCAAGCAGATTGTTGCAGCTCGTGAGGATAAGCCATTTATTTCAAAAGAAGATTTGGCCAAACGTGGAAAAGTATCCAAGACTTTGATCGACTTTATGACCGAGAACAAGGTTCTGGAAGGGCTGCCCGACGAGAACCAATTAAGCTTGTTTGATATGATGTAATGAGTCTCTGACTTTCGATGAAAAGGTTGTTGAGACTTATCACGGTTGTAATATATTAAGCAATATGGTATAGTTAATTTACTAAATAACTTGTAAGGGAGTGAGCAGAGATGCTCGCTCTTTTTAATGGAAAATTTTAGGAGGCCTATCTTTGAGCAATGTTGTTGAAACGGTCAGACAAGTTGTTGCACCAATTTTAGAAAAACATTCGTTTTACTTATTCGATGTCGAATTTGTAAAGGAAAATAAAAGCTGGTATTTACGGGTATATATTGATAAAAAAGGTGGCATTACCATCGATGACTGTGTTTTAGTCAGTGATGAGTTGAGTGAAAAGCTCGATGCCATGGAGCCTGATCCAATTCCGCAAGCCTACTTTTTGGAAGTTTCATCTCCAGGTGCCGAACGGCCACTTAGAAATGATGAAGAACTTAAACAGGCAGTCGGTGAATATATTCATGTTTCACTCTATAAAAATTTAAATGGCAACAAAACTTTTGAAGGAACATTGAAATCATTGGACGACGATGTGTTAACCCTCCAAAATGATAAGTGGGGTAAGCATGATACGTTGGAAATACCGCGAAATTTGATTGCCAAATCACGGCTCGCAATTCAATTTTAGTAAAGGAGACACAATAATGAGTAAAGAACTTTTAGGGGCGTTATCCGCTCTTGAAGAAGAAAAGGGCATTAAAAAAGAAGTTGTAATCGAAGCCCTGGAAGCTGCATTAGTTTCAGCTTACAAGCGAAATTACGGTCAAGCCCAAAACGTCGAAGTTTCATTTGATGACAAAAAAGGCGAGATGCACGTTTATTCCGTTAAAACCGTTGTCGACGATGTCACCGATGATCAACTTCAAGTATCATTGGACCAGGCACTTGAAATCAACAAAGGTTACGAATTGGGCGATGAAATTAAGTTTGAAGTAACCCCCAAGAACTTTGGTCGGATTGCTGCCCAAACTGCTAAACAAGTTATTATGCAGCGGGTTCGGGAAGCTGAACGGGAAAATGTTTTCGATGAATACTC
The DNA here is from genome assembly GCF_007989105.1 of Lentilactobacillus kefiri. Taxonomy (GTDB): domain Bacteria; phylum Bacillota; class Bacilli; order Lactobacillales; family Lactobacillaceae; genus Lentilactobacillus; species Lentilactobacillus kefiri. The sequence goes on from NZ_BJVK01000001.1 coordinate 54,618, forward strand.
CAAGTATGAGGATGAATTGGTAACTGGTACCGTTGAGCGTCAGGATACCCGATTTGTTTACATCAACTTAGGCAAAGTGGAAGCTGTTATGGGTTCCAAGGATCAAATGCCGAATGAAGTTTATCGACCACAAGACCGAATCAAAGTCTACGTTACCAAGGTTGAAAATGCGACTAAGGGGCCACAGGTCTTCGTTAGCCGGACAGCTCCGGGGATGCTCAAACGATTATTTGAACAAGAAGTTCCAGAGATTTATGATGGTACTGTAGAAATTGTTTCAATCGCCAGAGAAGCCGGCGATCGGGCCAAGGTTGCGGTTCGTTCCAACAACTCCGACATCGATCCCGTCGGTACGGCAGTTGGTCCAAGAGGTCAACGAGTTCAGACGATTGTTAACGAACTTCATGGCGAAAACATGGACATCGTGGAATGGGATGAAGACGACGCAGCATACATTGCCAACTCACTTAATCCTGCCGAAGTAATTGACGTTATCTTCGACGATGATAACGATCGTGCATGTACAGTCATTGTTCCTGATTATCAGCTGTCATTGGCAATTGGTAAGAAGGGTCAAAACGCTCGTTTGGCTGCAAAATTGACCGGTTTTAAGATTGATATTAAATCAGAAACCGAAGCAAAAGAATTTCTGGCCAATAAAAAGGCAGCTTCAGAGACTGACGATGACAGTGCCGATTCTTCAGACACCGAAAGTCAAGCTGATGATTCCGCAGAAAATGTTGATGACTCGGCAACTGACGAACAACAAGATGTTAAGCCGGATACTCCGGACACTGATGATTCGGATGAGAATGCTAACGACTAATTTTTAGGAGGCGGTTTTTTGAAAAAAAGAAAAATTCCAATGCGTAAAGATATCGTTACTGGTGAAATGGCACCCAAAAAAGAGTTAGTTAGAATTGTCCGTGATTCAGACGGCAATGTGTCGATTGATGAAACCGGTAAAAAATCAGGTCGGGGCGCATACATTTCAATTAATGTTGAAATTGCAAAAAAAGCAAAAGCCGAACACACTTTTGAAAAAGTGTTCTCAACAACTTTGGATGACAACTTTTACGATGATTTAATTGCCTATGTTGATCATAAGCAAGCCCGAAAAGAGTTGTTCGAAGATGGACAATGATCAAGCTATTCTGAATTTCTTAGGTTTAGCCCGCAGAGCCAGCAAAATTGTTTCAGGACAAGACATGATCTTGTCAGAAATTCGAAGCGGTAAGATCTTCTTCCTGTTTATTGCAACGGATACTGGTAAAGCAACTCAAAAAAAGTTTAATGATAAGTCGAATTACTATCATATTCCCGTAAATACCAGTTACACTAAAGCAGTGCTTAGTGATGCAATTGGAATGAAACGAACCATTATCGGGATTTCCGATCGGGGTATGGCAAAAAAATTGGTTGAATTAACCGATAATAATAAAGGAGAGTGATTATATGGGGAAAAAGCGAATTTATGAATTAGCTAAAGAACTAAATGTCTCCAGTAAGCAAATCGTTGACCGTGGTAATAAAAAGGGCTTCGATATCAAAAATCACATGTCAACAGTAGACGCAAATCAAGAGCGTCAAATCAGAGCGATGTTTAGTAAGGGTGGCAAATCTGCAAGTCAGACGAATGGCCACAGTAATGCCAGCCAGCATGCTGCCGCAAAGCCAAGTCACAATGCAGGTGGAAACACACCTCATACAACTAGTTCAAACCATGCTGAACATACGACTGCAAATCATTCTCAGAGTCGCCCAGCTGCTCATTCAAATAACAGCAGCAACAGCAATCACTCTGAAAATCATAATAGCCAGAACAATCATTCAGCAAATCACAGTAATACCAATCACACGAATTCCGCTCACAATACCAACTCAACAAATCAACGGAATCATTCTAATAACAATCATTCGAATAATTTCAATCATTCAGGAAATTCGAATCAATCAAATAATAACCATAACAGTTCAAACAATGAACACCATAATAATCACTCTTCGAATAACGCTTCTTCACGTCCAGCTGCAAGTCACTCAACAAGCAGCAATTCATCAAGTAATCATTCGAATAACAACTCCAACCGTTTTTCAAACCACAACACGGGAAGCGGTCGTTTTGGCGGCAGCTTAAACCGGAATAATAATCGTGGTGGTTCAAGAAAAGCCAATAAGAAGCGTAACAAGAAGCAACGTAAGCAAAAGAATCAACGATTACGTGAAGTAGAGCATCATGGTGCACCTGAACGTAAGAATCGTCCATTACCAAAGGTTCTTGAGTATGAAGATGGCATGAATGCACAAGAGTTGGGAAAGCTGCTTCACAGAGAGCCTGCTGAAATTGTTAAGAAGTTATTTATGTTGGGTGTCATGGTTAACCAAAACCAATCACTTGATAAAGATACGATTGAAATTTTAGCTGCCGATTACGGTATTGAAGCAAAAGAAAAAGTCCATGAAGATCTTTCAAACTTGGATAAGATTTTTGAAAAAGAAATGAAGAATACCGATCATTTGGTATCCCGGCCACCAGTTGTGACGATCATGGGACACGTTGACCATGGTAAGACAACCTTGCTTGATCATTTGCGTCACTCACACATTACTGCCGGTGAAGCAGGTGGAATTACTCAAGCAATTGGTGCTTATCAAGTTCGTCATGGTGACAAAGTCATTACCTTCTTGGACACTCCTGGACATGCGGCCTTTACTGAGATGCGTGCCCGTGGTGCCAACATTACCGACATTACCATTTTGGTTGTTGCCGCTGATGATGGTGTCATGCCACAAACCATTGAAGCAATTAACCATGCGAAAGCTGCCAAGACACCAATCATTGTTGCGATCAACAAGATTGATAAACCGGATGCCAATCCACAGCATGTTACCGACCAATTGATGCAATATGGCTTGGTTCCTGAAAAACTTGGTGGTGACACAATCTTCGTTAATATTTCTGCCAAATTCGGTAAGAATATTGATGAATTACTTGATATGATCGCTTTGGAAGCTGAAGTCATGGAATTGAAGGCTGATCCAGATCAACCTGCTGCAGGTTCTGTTATTGAAGCCCGTTTGGATCAAGGTAAAGGCCCAGTTGCCACTTTGTTGGTTCAACAAGGAACCTTACACGTTGGTGACCCAATCGTTGCCGGCCATACATTTGGTCGAGTGCGGACAATGACTAACGAGCGTGGGCGTGAGTTGAAGAAAGCAACGCCTTCGATGCCTGTTTCAATTACCGGTTTGAATGAAGTCCCAGAAGCCGGTGATCGTTACGTCGTCTTCGACGATGAAAAGACTGCCCGTTCAGTTGGTGAAGAACGTGCCAAGGAAGCTCAAGTTGAAGAACGTCGTAAGACAACCAGAGTAACCTTGGACAGCTTGTTCGATTCGCTTAAAGAAGGCGAAATGAAGGAAGTTGACATTGTTATCAAGGCCGACGTTCAAGGTTCAGTTGAAGCTTTGGCAAATAGTCTTCAAAAGATTGAAGTTAAGGGCGTTAAAGTAAGCATCATTCATTCTGGCGTTGGTGCCATTAATGAAAGTGATGTTGCCTTAGCTGAAGCAAGTAACGCCATTATTATTGGTTTCAATGTTCGACCAACACCACAAGCCAAATCACAAGCTGATTCTGATCATGTTGATATTCGTCTTCACCAAGTTATTTATAACGCAATTGATGAAGTTGAATCAGCCATGAAAGGAATGCTTGCACCAACTTATACCGAAGAAGTTACCGGTCAAGTTGAAGTCCGTGATATCTTCAAGGCTTCCAAAGTTGGAACAATTGCTGGTGGAATGGTTGTTGACGGTGTCGTCAAGAAGAATAGTAAAGTTCGTTTAATTCGTGACGGTGTGGTTGTTTACACTGGTGAATTGAACAGTTTGAAACGCTTCAAAGACGATGTTGACGAAGTTAAGCAGGGATTTGAATTAGGCTTGACCATCAAAGACTATAATGATATTAAAGTTGGCGATGTCATCGAGGCATACGTTATGAAACAAGTGCCTGTCAAGTAATTTGGAGGTGTTTCTATGGCTCATTATCGTGTAGGCCGATTGGAACAGGAAATTCAAAAAGAAGTGAACGATATTCTGTTAAAGCGTGTCCGTGATCCTCGAGTTCAAGGCGTTACTTTAACGGGTGTTGAAGTCACTGGTGATCTTCAGCAAGCCACTATCTACTACAGTATTTTGTCCGATAAAAAAGAGGATGAAGAGACAACTGCTAAAGGATTGGAAAAGGCTTCCGGCTTAATCCGTGGCGAGCTTGGCCATCGTCTTAGCATCTATAAGACACCAGAGATTAAATTTGAATTGGATTCATCCGTTCAATATGGAGATAAAATTGATCGGTTAATTAATAAGCTTAAACAAAGTGGTGAATAGCCACCTCAACTGCTCATGCCTTTATGGCTGAGCAGTTTTTTTGTGATATAATTTTTATACATGAAAAAACTAGGAGAATTCGAATGGATGGAGTAATTGCGTTATACAAAGAGCGTGGCATGACTAGTCACGACTGCATCAGTAAGTTAAGAAAAATTTTGCATACCAAGAAGGTTGGGCATACCGGAACGTTGGATCCAAATGTGGACGGGGTTCTGCCAATTTGTATTGGCCAAGCAACCAAAATCAGTGAGCTGCTAATGCATTCCGGAAAAGTTTACCGTGGCGCGATCACGTTGGGAATGGCTTATGACAGCGAGGATTTAGATGGCAAGTTAATCGAACAGGTGCCGATCCAAAAGCCAGTTACGAATGAGGAGATTGATCAAGCACTGGCTAAGCTTACGGGGGATATTATGCAAACCCCACCAATGTATTCGGCAGTTAAGGTTAATGGCCACAAATTGTATGAGTACGCGCGAAAAGGCATGACGATTGAGCGGGAACCACACCCGATTCACATTGATTACTTCAAACAAATTAAACCAACAACTTATGATGAAAATGCCAAAACCCAGACCGTTTATTTCGAAGTCGGCTGTTCAAAAGGCACTTATGTCCGAACGTTGGCGGTTGATTTTGGGAAAATACTGGGACTGCCTTCTGTGATGTCTGATTTAACCAGAATCCAAAGTGGTGGTTTTAATATTTCTCAGACTTCAAAATTATCTGAGGTTCAAGCAGCTGTTGATGCAGGAAACGTTAGCGCAGTTCTTCATCCGTTATCCGAAGCATTGGCTGAATATCCCGTCTATCAACTGGATGACAGCCGTTGGACGATTGTGTCTCACGGGGGCTTTTTAGACAAGTCGATTTGCCCGAATAATGATCCGGTTGTCAGACTTGATTATCAGCAAAATGTGAAGGCTTTATATAAATTAGATAAATCGATCGGCCAGTACCGGCCGTTTCGAATGTTCTTAGCTTAAAAATTGGGGTGTTAGTAATGAAAATATCAAGGTTACATTATCCATTGGCCGACGAATTTAAAGTTGACGGCTCGACAGTCGTTGCAATGGGATTTTTCGATGGCTTTCATAAGGGTCATCAGGCAGTATTACAGCGAGCAAAGGATGAGGCTGAAAAACGTGGTGCCAAGTTGGCTGTTTTAACTTACGATCATCATCCGGCAATTGTGTATCGGAAAATGTCACCGCATGAGCAGCGATACTTAACTTTAAACGATTATAAAATGAAGTTGTTTAAAGATTTTGGTGTCGACCAGGTCTTTTTGGTTAATTATTCTTATGATTTTCAGAGCCAAACGCCTGAACAATTTGTGAACAACTTTTTGAAGCGTTTCAACGCTGTGGCAGTGGTAGCAGGATTTGACCACACATACGGCGATAAGAAAGTTGCCACGATGGCGAACTTTCCAAAGTACGTAAAAGGCGCCTTTGATGTGATTACCGTTCCGGCAGTTGATATTAATGGCAAAAAGGTCAGTTCTACCCGAATCCGGATCGAACTTGACTCGGGTGATGTTGACAGTGTGACTGAATTGCTTGGCCGGCCATTCCAGACTCGTGGGGTGATTGTTCACGGTGAGGAGCGTGGCCGTCTTTTAGGGTATCCGACAGCCAACGTCAAGCATTCTGAGTACCAGTGGCTACCAGCGATTGGAATTTACGTTGTAACCGTTGAGATTGCCGGAAAACGCTATTTGGGGATGGCATCTATTGGAAAGAATGTGACTTTCTCAGATGTTCACCCAATGACGGTTGAAATTAATTTGATGGACTTTGACCACAACATTTATGGAGAAGTCGTCAACGTTAACTGGCTGTCATTCTTAAGAAATGAAATCAAATTCCAGACACCCGAAGATTTAATCGATCAGCTTGATAAAGATAAACAAGCCACTCGAGAATACTTGGAGCAGCATCCTGACGTCATCGATTAGCACTATTAGCACTCAATGCAAATTAATGCTAAAATAAGGCTTTATTCCCTTGACTTATAAAGGATGGTTTGTTAAATTATAAATGTGCCTTAGCACTCGGGTATATTGAGTGCTAAAAAGAGGTGATTTGGGTGCTAACGGATAGGCAAAAAAATATTCTTCAAATAATCATTCGTGATTACACAAGAACAGGGATGCCAGTTGGTTCCAAGGCATTGGCTGAGGAGTTTCCGACCCACGTTAGTTCCGCGACGGTCAGAAATGACATGGCTGCACTTGAATCAAAGGGCTTAATCAATAAAACCCACTTTTCATCAGGAAGGGTTCCGTCAATTGAAGGTTATCGTTATTACCTCGATAACCTTGTTCAACCGGACCCGCTTGATGAGGGGGCGGAAGATTTAATTAAAACGTCTTTTAACAATGAATTCGATCGAATTGATGAGATCGTTCAGGAATCAGCGAAAGTTTTATCTGATTTGACCAACTACATGGCTTTAACGTTTAATCCCGAATCAGGGGATAACGTTAAGCTTGGCGGTTTCCGGCTGGTTAAGCTGGATGACCGACAGGTAATGGCAATTATTGTTACCAATACCGGTCATGTTATTGATAAGATTTTCCGGTTGGCAAATGTTTCATCCGAACAACTTGAAACCATCGTCAACATTATCAACACGGAGTTGGTTGGCAAGCCTTTGAAGGAAGTCATGGACAAGTTGAAACTTGATATTCCAATGCTCATGACGAAATATATTCAAAGTCCAGAGGGATTCTTGAAGATCTTTGGCGATATGCTGACCGAAGCCGGTCGGGATAAAGTTCATGTTGACGGTCAACTGAATTTATTGAAATTCGCTGAACGTCAAAATATTGATCGTTTAAAGCCGCTTTACCATTTGCTTGGCACCGAGGATTCGGTTTCAAAGATTATTGATCCGAACTCCAAAGATGTTCAGGTCCGGATTGGCGGAGAGCTTCGTAACGATTTGTTGAAAGATTATAGTATTATCACAGGAACTTATGACTTAAAAGAGTATGGCCACGGTGTGATTGCTGTCATTGGACCGACCAGGATGCCTTACTCAAAAGTTATTGGAATAGTCGGGGCTTTAAGAGAAGAATTAACCAAGAAGCTGCTGGGCTATTACGATGATGATAACGATTAATTTAAGGAGGCGATTGTTTGGCAGACAGTAAAGATGATTCAACTAAGAAGAATCAAAACGGGCCAACTCAGGAGAAATCGGCTCAAGCTGGCAAAGCTGAGAAACAAACAGCTAAGCATGGCAAAGACGCTGATAAGACCCAAAGCCGAGATTCTGATGATACTAAAAAGTTAAAACAAACAGTTGTTGAACTGCAAAAGAAGCTTGACGCAATGGAAAACAAATTCCTTCGGGCTGAAGCCGATATGCGAAATATCGAAACCCATGCCAAGAAAGAACAAGCAGACCTGATCAAGTATGACGGTCAACAATTGGCACATGATATTCTGCCGATTGCGGATAACCTGCAGCGAGCACTAAAAGTTGATGTCACTGATGAAGGCGGCAAGCAGCTTAAGCAGGGTGTTTCAATGGTTTATAAGCATTTCAACAAAGCCTTGTCTGATAACGGGGTTGAAGTGATTGATGCATTAAATAAACCATTTGATCCAAAATTTCATCAAGCAGTTCAGACTTCGCCAGCCGATGATGATCATCCGGCTGACACTGTTGTTCAGGTTCTTCAAGACGGCTATCGTTTGAAGGACCGGGTTCTTCGACCAGCAATGGTTGTTGTAGCAAAATAAAACTTTAAAAGAAAAAGAGGATTATCTATGGCAAGTAATAAAATTATTGGTATTGATTTAGGAACTACTAATTCCGCCGTTGCCGTTCTTGAAGGCAGCGAGCCTAAAATTATTCCAAACCCAGAAGGTGCCCGTACGACACCATCAGTTGTTGCATTTAAAGATGGTAAGCCACAGGTTGGTGAAGTTGCCAAGCGACAAGAAATCACCAACCCAAACACCGTTCGCTCAATTAAGAGTCACATGGGTGAAAAAGGTTACACAGTTGATATCGATGGTAAGAAGTACACTCCTCAACAAATTTCTGCGATGATTCTTCAATACATCAAGGATTTTGCCGAAGATTATTTGGGTGACAAGGTTGAAAATGCCGTTATCACTGTTCCTGCTTACTTTAACGATGCTCAACGTCAAGCAACTAAAGATGCTGGTAAAATTGCCGGCTTAACTGTTAAGCGAATTATCAACGAACCAACTGCCGCTGCTCTGGCATATGGTTTGGATAAACAAGATAAAGATGAAAAGATCCTGGTTTACGATTTAGGTGGTGGTACTTTCGATGTTTCCGTCCTTGAATTAGGTGACGGTGTCTTCCAAGTATTATCAACTAATGGTGATACTCATCTTGGTGGTGATGACTTTGACCAACGAATCATTGACTGGTTGGTTGAAGGATTCAAGAAGGACAATGGCGTTGATTTGTCAAAAGACAAGATGGCATTACAACGTTTGAAGGATGCTGCTGAAAAAGCTAAGAAGGATCTTTCAGGTGTGACTGAATCAGAAATCAGTTTGCCATTTATTTCCGCTGGTGAAAATGGTCCTTTGCATTTGCAAACAACTTTGACTCGTGCCAAATTCAACGAATTGACTTCTGACTTGGTTGCCAAGACCAAGGTTCCATTTGACAATGCTTTGAAGGATGCCAAGTTGAGCACTTCAGACATTGACCAAGTTATCTTAAACGGTGGTTCAACTCGTATTCCTGCTGTTCAAAAAGCTGTAAAGTCATGGACTGGTAAGGATTCAAACCACTCAATTAACCCTGATGAAGCCGTTGCTTTAGGTGCCGCTGTTCAAGGTGGTGTTATTACCGGTGATGTTAAGGATGTTGTTTTGCTTGATGTTACTCCATTGTCACTTGGTATTGAAACCATGGGTGGTGTCTTCACTAAGTTAATCGACCGTAACACAACGATTCCAACCAGCAAGTCACAAGTATTCTCAACTGCTGCCGATAATCAACCAGCCGTTGATATCCACGTTCTCCAAGGTGAACGTCCAATGGCTGCCGATGATAAGACATTAGGTCAATTCCAGCTGACTGACATTCCAGCTGCTCCTCGTGGGGTTCCTCAGATCGAAGTTAAATTTGATATTGACAAGAACGGAATTGTTAACGTTTCTGCCAAGGATAAGGGAACTGGCAAAGAGCAAAAGATTACCATCAAAGATTCATCAGGTCTTTCAGATGATGAAATCAAGAAGATGATGAACGAAGCCAAGGAAAACGAAGAAGCTGATAAGAAGCGTAAGGAATCAGCTGATTTGAACAACGAAGTTGACCAATTGATCTTCCAGACTGATAAGACTCTTAAAGATGTTAAGGGCAAAGTATCAGACGACGAAATCAAGAAGGCTGAAGATGCTCGTGACGCTCTTAAGAAAGCCAAGGAAGATAACAACGTTGACGACATGAAGTCAAAGAAGGATGCTTTGAACAAGATTGTTCAAGACTTGGCTGTCAAATTGTATCAACAAAAAGCACCTAAAGACGGTGGCGCTGCTGGCCAAGCTGGCCCACAAGCCGGTTCAGCTGACAACAAAGGCACTGGCAAGGGTGACGATGGTACTGTTGACGGTGACTTCCACGAAGTTCACGATGATGATAAAAAGTAATTTGTAAGCTAATATTTTTGATGAGAAGTCAAGGCCGGCTGGCTTTGGCTTTTTGTTAAAATATGGTATATTATCATGGTTAAAGACTTGAATGAGGATGGGAGTTTCTAATGGCAGAAAAAGATTATTATGATATTCTTGGAGTTTCCAAAGACGCCAGCGATGACGAAATCAAACACGCCTATCGTAAGCTTTCAAAAAAGTGGCATCCAGACATTAATAAGGCTCCTAATGCTGAAGCAAAATTTAAAGAGATTAACGAAGCATACGAAACACTGAGTGATCCACAAAAGCGGGCCAACTATGATCAATATGGCTCAGCTGATGGTGCTGGTGCCGGATTTGGCGGTGGCGGCCAAGGCGGATTCAGTAACTTTGGTGGCGGTGCCGGCGGTGGATTTGGCTTTGATGATATATTCAGCCAATTCTTCGGCGGCGGTCAGCAAAGATCTGATCCTTCCGCACCACAACAAGGCCGTGACCTGCAATACCAGATGACGCTGGAATTTAAAGAAGCCATCTTTGGTAAAAAGACGGTTATTAAATATAACCGTGAAGCTCAATGTAAGACCTGTGGCGGTACTGGTGCCAAGCCCGGTACTTCACCCGTTACCTGTTCCCGATGTGGAGGTCGTGGCTATGTAACCACCGAGACCAATACACCGCTTGGCAGAATGCAGTCACGTCAGGTATGTCCTGTATGTCACGGAACCGGTAAAGAAATTAAAGAGAAGTGCCCAACTTGTGGCGGTAGTGGTAAAACTGACGAGCGTCATGAACTTGAAGTCAATGTCCCAGCCGGTATTGACGATGGTCAACAGATGAGACTTCAAGGCCAAGGTGAAGCCGGTGAAAATGGCGGCCCTTATGGTGACTTGTATATTGTCTTCCGGGTAAAGCCAAGCAAAGACTTTACGCGTGATGGTGCGACAATTTACGTCAACCAGCCGATCACATTTGCCCGAGCAGCACTTGGCGGCAAAATTAAAGTCAAGACTGTTCATGGTGATGTCGAACTTAAAGTTCCTGCCGGTACTCAAACCGGCACCACTTTCCGTTTGAAAGGTAAGGGTGCTCCAAGACTGCGTGGCAACGGCAATGGTGACGAACGGGTTACCGTTACGGTTGTGACACCAAAGTCGCTCAATAAGAATCAGAAGATTGCTTTGGAAGCATTTGCCAAGGCAAGTGGCGACAATATCGCCGGTAAGGGCGGCAGTAATTTTTTTGACAAGATGAAAGATGCATTTGATAAATAAAATGATGGTCAATCATTTTTAAAGGGTCAGTTGGCGTGTTCAGCGCCGCTGGACTCTTTTTTTAGCTTATCGATCGGTCACGATTCTTGTTTAACTTTGGATAAACACAAATGGCTGTTATAATTGTAAACAGTTAAACAAATGAAAGTGAGAACACAACATGGATTTAGACAAAATGAAGGATCATCAAAAATATATTCGAAACTTTTCCATCGTTGCTCACATCGACCATGGGAAGTCGACCTTAGCTGATCGAATTCTTGAAATGACGGATACGGTTGCCAAACGTGACATGAAAGATCAATTGTTGGATAACATGGATCTTGAGCGTGAACGAGGCATTACCATTAAACTGAATGCCGTTGAACTCACATACCATGCTAAAGATGGTCATGACTATGAGTTCCATTTAATCGATACCCCGGGGCACGTGGACTTCTCTTATGAAGTTTCGCGAAGCCTTGCTGCCTGTGAGGGTGCGGTACTGGTTGTCGATGCTGCACAGGGAGTCGAAGCCCAAACTTTGGCCAACGTTTATCTCGCGATTGACGATAATTTGGAAATTGTGCCGGTAATCAATAAAATTGATTTGCCATCTGCAGAACCCGAGAAGGTTCGGAGTGAAATTGAAAATGTGATTGGACTGGATGCGTCTGATGCCGTTTTGGCAAGTGCCAAGAAGGGAATCGGGGTTCCAGAACTCCTTGAACAAATCGTTCATAAGATTCCAGCTCCCGATGGGGATGTCAAAGCACCTTTAAAGGCACTGGTATTTGACTCCGTCTACGATGATTATCGCGGGGTTGTCCTCAGTGTTCGGTTGTTTGAAGGAACCGTTCAGCCTGGTGACAAGATTCGAATGATGAACAGTGGTAGTGAGTATGAAGTGACCGAAGTGGGTGTCAATTCACCTAAACCGGTTAAAAGAGACTACCTCATGTCCGGAGATGTTGGTTATATTACTGCCAGCATTAAAGATATCACCCAGACCCGTGTTGGTGATACGGTTACCAACGCTCTTGACCCAGCAGATGAAGCATTGCCCGGATATCGTGAAATGAACCCGATGGTGTATGCCGGATTATACCCGACTGATAACGCCAAGTTTGATGATTTACGTGAAGCTTTGGAAAAACTGAAGTTAAATGATGCCGCATTGGAATTTGAACCCGAAATTTCCAAGGCCTTGGGCTTCGGTTTCCGTTGTGGTTTTCTTGGACTACTCCACATGGATGTTGTTCAGGAACGACTCGAGCGGGAATTTAACCTTGAGTTGATCACGACCGCACCATCAGTTACTTACGAAGTTAAATTGACCGATGGGGAAGACAAGACCGTTGAAAACCCATCAGAAATGCCGGATGTTTCATCCATTAAGCAGATTTCCGAACCATACGTTAAAGCCACTATCATGGTTCCAAACGATTATGTTGGACCGGTGATGGAGCTTTGCCAGCGTAGACGTGGTGAATTTGACACGATGGAGTATCTCGATGAGTACCGAGTTAACGTGATTTATCATATGCCGTTGTCAGAAATCATTTTTGACTTCTTTGATAAATTAAAGTCAAGTACCAAAGGATACGCTTCACTTGATTACGATTTGGAAGATTATAAGCCAAGTGACCTGGTTAAAATTGATATTTTATTAAATGGTGAAAAAGTCGATGCGTTGAGTTTCATTTCTCACCGTCAATTTGCTGCATCCCGAGCACGAGACATTGTCGGAAAATTAAAGAACATTATTCCCCGGCAAAACTTTGAAATTCCGGTTCAAGCGGCAATTGGTGCCAAAATTATTGCCCGAACCAATATCAAGGCATACCGAAAGGATGTTACCGCCAAGTTGTATGGTGGTGATCGAACCCGTCGGATGAAGTTGCTTGAAAAGCAAAAAGCCGGTAAGAAGCGGATGAAGGCAGTGGGGAAGGTTGATATCCCTCAGGAAGCTTTCATGGCCGTTCTTCAAACTGACGAGGAAGAAAAAGGCGACAAATAAATTTGCAAATAAAAATCCCATTACTGGATGTTATTCATCCAAGTAATGGGATTTTTGAAATCGTTTATTTTACTTCGGCTTCCAACTGATTGGGGTTTGGAGCCAATTGATTGTAAATTGTTTCAAGATGTTCCAGTTCAAGCTTATTGCCGATAACGTCATTGAACATTTGCTCAACCGCAGCGGTCATTGCTTTTTCATCTGGTTGGGCATCGGGAGATTCAACTTTTGCTTGTTGAATTTCATATAATTCTTGAAGAAGATTGATTAGGCGATGACGAAAATGCGATAATTGAATTGATGTTGGAAAGTCGTCATTTTCGTGTTTGACGTGGTAGTCAAAGTATCGTTCCAGTTTCTCAACCGTATTTAGTGACAGACGGTCAATGGATCTGGTATGATTCCTTAATCTGATGATGATTGACGAGTTAACCCCCGTTAACTTCTGTATTTGATAGGCACTATCATGACTGTCGATAACTGCCTGAATTTTTTCTCTAGTATTCATATGCATTTCCCCCAAATGATAAAAAAATGATGATAAAATTCAGTATTTAATTTTAATTTTCCTGTCACAGTTACCATATGACAATTGACACACACTTGTCAAACTAATACACTTTGGGAGAAATGAAATTATCCAATCCGCAGTTCAGTGACCAATTTGGTATCAATAATTGGATTGCCGTCTTTTCCCTGATGGCTAACAACCCGGTTAATCATGCCATTGTCGATCACATATTCATCAAAGAATTTTTTGGTTGGCACTTCGAGAAGACTTCGATCGTGAGATTGCTCAAAAGCAACCTGATCCAACAACAGATTCTTGGGGGTTGCTGAAAAAATATTATAAATTGCCTTGAGGGCAACTTCCCCAGATTTTAAGATTGTGGGGTCCAGATAACTTCTCAGGAATAATTGGTGACCTTCAAAAATCGTATCGCTGGAGTTTGACTCCAGCACTGCCCGGTAGCGAATTTCAAGTGTATCGGGACGGATTTTGTTGATGAATCGAATTCGGAATAATTCCATAATTGTCAACTCCTTTCCTACATCATATGCTAAACTTGTTAAGTAAAGCAACCTCGAAGTATGAGAAACAGTTTGCGTTTTCTATCACATTCAATTATTATATATATTAATTCGTCATTTATTCGATTCGAAAAATTAAAATTTAATAAGCTGGGAGGTGTTATTATTCTAAGTCGAACGAAACAGTATTTAAGAAAAAATGGGTATTTTTATAAAAAGGAATATATTCGCCCCTTGCTTACCCCGGACAACATCTACATTTTTAGATTTGGCCGCGACCGCTTGGATAACCGGCTTATTATTCGGTACAGTCATAAGTGGACTGGAAGACAACGCATTAACGAAATAGATTTACGTCTTCATAAGCAAAAGCATCCCCGGATTTTTGAAAATGAATCTGAATTATTGAATTACTTGGAAGACCATCTGCTGAAACACGAAGCTAAAGTACGTGCCAGAGAGGCAGAAAAAAAGCGTGAAGGAAAAAAGCATGCCGCAAACGGCGTGTCAAAATGATACGGACTCTCACAGAAAGCTGGTTTTTGCCTATTTGGGCTGAAACCAGCTTTCCGTCTAAAATGACCAATTAAGCCGGATTTTTGACTGTAAATTAAAGGAGAAAGCAATGGATTGGACAGAATTATCAATCATGACAACCAGTGAGGCAGTGGAAGCTGTTTCCAATATTTTAATGGAACATGGCGCATCTGGCGTCTCAATTGAAGATGCAAAGGATTTTGAAAAATTAAAGCCCGGTAGATATGGTGATCACGGTGAAATTGTTGATCCAGCCGACCTGACTCATATTACGCAGGGAGCGGTTGTGTCAGCGTACTATCCAAATAATCAGCATATTGACCAAGAGGCCGAAGAAATTGCCCATAAGGTTCGAAATCTGTCCCAATTCGGGCTAAATCCTGGTCCGGCCGAAGTCAACATTACGTCGGTCGTCAACCAGGATTGGCAGACGGCTTGGGAAAAATACTATCATCCCGTTTCAATTTCCAGATTTATGACGATTGTGCCAAGCTGGGAAGACTATCAACCTAAATCAGATCAGGAAAAGATTCTTCGCTTGGATCCCGGAATGGCATTTGGAACCGGAACTCATCCAACAACTCGATTATCCCTTCAAGCATTGGAAATCGTGATGCAGGGCGGGGAGTCGATCCTAGATGTCGGTACCGGCTCGGGTGTTTTGAGTATTGCGGCCAAATTGATGGGCGCCGGAAAAATTCACGCGTTTGACGTCGACGATATTGCGGTCAGGTCAGCCGAAAAGAATATTCAGCTCAATCCGGCAGCCAAAGATATTCAAGTTTCCGCAAACGATCTTCTTAAAGGGATTCATGAACAAGTCGATATTGTTGTTGCCAATATTTTGGCAGAAATTATCGTGCCACTGGTGCCCCAGGCATGGCAGAATTTAAAGCCCCAAGGTTATTTTCTGACCTCCGGGATCATCAAAGATAAATTTGAAACGGTTCGAGATTCAATGACCCAGCAGGGATTCCTGATCATCGAAACGTTAAGAATGAAAGACTGGTATGGCATTATCGCGCAAAAGCCAAAGGATGAGGATTAACGATGCAGCACTATTTCTTAAACAAAAGTTTGACCACCGGCCAATCCGTTCAGCTGCCAAAAGAGATTGCCCATCATTTGGGGAAAGTCTTGCGGGCTGAGGTGGGTGACCAATTTGAACTGGTTTCAAGCGAGCATCAAGTCTTTGAAGCCAAAATAAGTGAGCTTGACGGCAATCAAATCACCGCAGTGGTGACTGAACAAACGAATAAAGATGTTGAGCTGCCTGTCAACGTGACGATCGTCAGTGGGCTGTCAAAGGGTAACAAGCCTGAGTGGATTGTCCAAAAGGCGACGGAACTGGGTGTCTCAAAAGTCATTTTTATGCCAATGAACTGGTCAATTGTTAAGTGGGATCAAAAAGCATCGAAAAAAATTAACCGACTGAACGAGGTCGCGTTAAGTGCTGCCGAACAATCCCATCGAAATGTGGTTCCTGAAGTTGCCTATTTGAATGGGCTTAAAGCATTGACCCAAATGAATTTCGATACCAAGCTGGTTGCCTATGAAGAGTCTGCCAAAGTCGGTGAAGAAGCGAATTTGGTTAAAGCTGTCAGGCAGACTTCACCAGGCCAATCGATTGTGGCAGTCTTTGGCCCTGAGGGTGGCATTAGTGAATCTGAAATTTCACTTTTAAAAGAAAATGGATTTGTTTTGGCCGGCCTTGGTCCCCGAATCATGCGTACCGAAACCGCTCCGTTATATTTTTTGAGCGCGGTTTCTGTCTTGACCGAACTGATCTAGTTAGCTGAATGACGTTGACAACAATGATATTATTATGATAAAGATTAATTGATGAACGCCTCCGGGCAGATGAGAGAAGAGTTGGTAGAATGGCAACGAAAATTTGGACTCCAGACGATGTAATCGAAAAAGTTTCCGAGTACATGAATAAAGAACATGTCGATGAGGTTAAAAAAGCATATAAATTTGCAAAAATTGCCCATCAATACCAGAAACGTCAATCGGGCGAACCCTACATTACGCATCCAACCCAAGTGGCTGGTATTTTAGCTGACCTGCATATGGACCCTGAGACGGTTTCAGCCGGTTTTCTGCATGATGTAGTAGAAGATACCGGGGCCACTTTAAGCGACATCCAAGAGCTTTTTGGCCACGATATCGCGCTGATTGTCGACGGGGTTACCAAGCTGTCTAAAATTAAATACAAATCAAGCGAAGAACGGCTGGCTGAAAACCACCGAAAGTTATTGCTTGCAATGTGTAAAGATATCCGGGTCATGATCGTTAAGCTGGCTGACCGGCTGCATAACATGCGGACGCTTAAGTCACTGCGTCCCGATAAGCAGCGCCGCATTGCCAGTGAAACCTTGGAAATCTATGCACCCATTGCCGACCGTTTAGGTATTGGAACTATCAAGTGGGAACTTGAGGACATTTCATTACGTTACCTCAACCCACAGCAATATTATCGAATTGTTCATTTGATGAACTCACGACGAGATCAACGGGTGGATTATATCGATAAGGCGATTAAGGAAGTTAAGCAGGCAATTTCTGCACTGGGAATTAAGGCTGAAATTTATGGCCGTCCCAAGCACATTTATTCTGTTTACCGGAAAATGGTTGAAAAGCATAAGCAGTTCAGCCAAATCTATGATCTATTGGCCATTCGGGTAATTGTGGATTCAATTAAGGACTGTTACGCGGTTTTAGGTGCCATTCATTCCGAATGGAAGCCAATGCCCGGACGGTTCAAAGATTATATTGCAATGCCTAAGGCCAACATGTATCAATCGTTGCATACAACCGTTATCGGCCCTGAAGGCAAGCCGCTGGAAGTGCAGATTCGAACGGAAGAAATGCACCGAGTTGCTGAATTTGGTATTGCTGCTCACTGGGCATACAAGGAAG
This sequence comes from Lentilactobacillus kefiri, assembly GCF_007989105.1. Lineage (GTDB taxonomy): Bacteria > Bacillota > Bacilli > Lactobacillales > Lactobacillaceae > Lentilactobacillus > Lentilactobacillus kefiri. The sequence continues at coordinate 72,419 of NZ_BJVK01000001.1, forward strand.
GCATTACCAGCGCGGTTAAAAGTTCTCAGGATAACAATAAGCTGAACTGGTTTAAACAAATTATCGAGCTTCAAGAAGATACCGATGACGCCGCCGACTTTATGGACAGTGTCAAAGGGGAACTATTTGGCGATCACGTCTATGTCTTTACTCCCAAGGGGGATGTTTACGAACTTCCCAAGGGTGCCGGCCCACTTGATATGGCTTATATGATTCATACCGAAGTTGGAAACCACACCACCGGTGCGCGGGTAAACGGCAAAATTGTGCCCCTGGATCATCAGTTAAAGACCGGTGATATTGTCGATATTATTACTGCCACCGGTTCTGCCGGTCCCAGTCGTGATTGGCTTAAGTTGGTTCATACCCGGCGAGCAAGAAATAAAATTAAGCAGTACTTCCGACAAGAAGATCGGACTAAGAACATTGAAGAGGGAAAGAATCTGATTTCACGAAAACTTCGTGAAGCTGGATTTGAGCCCAACCGGATCATGATTCCGGATAAACTTGAAAAAGCAGCCAATAACATGCATTATCAACACGCTGACGATCTATTGGCAGCGGTTGGTTTTGGTGACGTGCAGCCAACCGGGGTTATTAACCGATTGACCGAAGACGCCCGTGCCCAGCTTAAAAAGGAACGTCAGGATAAGGCCGAAAAGGAAGTCCTTGAAGGCCATCAGACAATTTCCGAAGATACGGAGACTGCCAAGAAGCAAAAGAAGCGCAAGTCTTCCAACGGAATTGTCATTGAAGGTGTCGACAATTTGTTGGTTCGCTTGAGTCACTGCTGCACACCTGTGCCGGGTGACAAGATTGTTGGTTACATTACCAAAGGCCGTGGGGTTTCTATTCATCGGGTTGACTGTCCAAACATTCGAACTGCCGAAGAAAACGGTGAACGTTTGATTGAAGTCGCTTGGGCTGACAATCCGGAAGAACGAGCTATGTACGATGCCAGTCTTTCCGTTCAGGGATACAATCGATCGGGATTATTGACCAACGTTTTGACCGCTGTTAATTCAGCTACCAAGACGGTGTCATCTGTTAACGGTCAGGTTGATAACAATAAGATGGCCACAATTTCACTGGTCGTTGGCGTCCGCAACCTTGAACAGTTGGAACGGGTAATTGGTGCTATTAAAAACGTTCACGATGTTTATTTGGTTGAACGAAAATTCAGATAGGAGTTTAGCTGGATGAGAGTCGTATTACAAAGAGTGAAAGAAGCATCCGTCAGTATCGATGGTCAGGTTCATGGCAAAATTGGCAAAGGATTCGTTTTGCTGGTTGGGGTAAGTGATAGCGATGGTGACGAAGAAGTTGCCTATTTAACCCATAAAATCAGTAAGTTAAGGGTCTTTGAAGACGATAATGGCAAATTGAATTTGGATATTAATGCCGTTAACGGCGCAATCTTATCCATCTCCCAGTTCACTTTGTATGCAGATACCAAGAAGGGCAATCGGCCAAGTTTTACCAAAGCCGGTGAGCCGGAACACGCAGACAAAGTTTATGAGCAGTTGAATGAAAGTTTGCGACAGACTGGACTGGATGTTCAAACCGGTGTATTTGGTGCCGACATGCTGGTCAATATTCAAAATGATGGTCCGGTTACCATTCTTTTTGACACAGATAACAAATGATTTAGATAAAAATAAAAGTCGAATCGTGAAGATTCGGCTTTTTTAAGGAGTGCACAATGATTAATCAATTATTTTGGGATTTTGATGGAACGCTTTTTGATACGTATCCAAAGATGGTGGAAGCATTTATGCAGGCATTGCGTGATTTAGGGGTTGATGATGTGGAAATTGACCAGAATCAAATCTATGTCACAATGCGTCAACATGACGTTGGAACAGCGATCAGAAAGTTTTCGGCCTTTTATGGGATTGACGAAAAAAAGCTCCGTAAGCTTAACAAAACGTATCAGACAAAAATGATTGAAACGGCCTTACCATTTCCGGGGGCTAAAGAAGTCCTTGATTTAGCAACCTCGATGGACGGTCGGAACTTTTTACTCACCCATCGTGACGATCAGGCTAAAACCATGCTCAAGAAGTTTGATTTACTGGATTACTTTAGTGATTTTGTCACTTCTGATCAAAACTTTCCGCGAAAGCCCCAGCCTGATTCAATTAATTGGTTGATTAAAACCAACAATGTTGATAGAAAAAAAGCGATTATGATTGGTGACCGCAAGCTTGATGTCGCTGCGGGACACAATGCAAATATCGCTTCGTGTTTGTTTGATCCGGATGGAACCATTGTTGATTCCGGGAACCCTGAAATTCGGGTAACCGAGATTAACGAACTGGTTCCTTGGCTGACCAATAAATAATTTAATTGTGATTTTTAAAATAGTTTGCAATTCCGTTGACAACATCGGTTGCAAGCTTTTTTTGATAGGCTGGACTTTTAATTTGCTTGAAGTCTTTACTGGTGTTGATGTAACCGCCTTCAATCAGAATGGCCGGAACTGAATTGTCTCTGATTACCAGGAAATTGCCAAATTCAGTTCCCCGAGACGGTACTGGTAAGTTGGTCATCTTTTTGTTAACCGATTCAGCCAACTGTTTTGAATCACCATCGTGATAGAAGTAGCAGGTGTATCCGGAGGCAACGTTATTTTCATCCGACGAATCAAAATGAAAACTGACAAAGATGTTGGCTGACGCCGAGTTGGCGACTTCCGGTCGGGCAGCTAACGGCACTGTTTTATCGGAACTCCGCGTCATCACAACCCGGGCGCCCCTTGCCTGAAGTTTTCGTTCAACACGTTTGGCAACCTGTAAAGTAAACTTTTTTTCGGGCTGGCCGGACATCGAAAGGGCACCGGTATCTGAACCGCCGTGGCCGGGATCCAGTACGATTGTCGCCTCCGACAGGCGGGTGACGTTTTGCACGTTGCTGTTTTGAACCAACCAAGCTGCGACCCAGCCGGTTGTCTTGTGTTTGTAGATCACTTTAATCCAGTTGCTCTTTTTACTGATGACCTGAAGGCGTTGGCCCTGCTTAACTTTTGCCCTAACGGAGTAGGTCACGGAAGGGCCGCTTCGAATATTTAATTGATTAACCTTTACGGTCACTGAATTGGCTTCCAACGAAAGAATCAATATCACAAAAGTGATGATGATTGCCAGGGTTGCCACGATCCAGCTTTTATTTTCCCAAATTCTTTTCAAAGTCTATTCCCTCACTCAAATAATAATATTATAGTTGAAAACGCTAAAAGAGGCTAGTGGGATTAGAAATCATGTCGATGTTCTCTTGACATTTCAGTGAGGTTACGCTAATCTTAAAGACAGTTAAACATTCAACCGATAAAAAGAACTATCGTTATGGTTGGCTTCCAGAGAGCATTCATTTGGTGAAAGAGTGCGTCAATTATTTCGAAGTGACACTTTTTGCTAATAATGGTTAATAGCGAAATGCTATTCGTGCGAGCGTTATCCTTGAGAAATAATTAAGGTGGTACCGTGCGCATTGCACCCTTGTCTTCGGACAGGGGTCTTTTTTTTCGGAAATAAAAGTGGGAGGAAACAATTATGAGATATCAACGACCAAAAGGAACGGCTGATATTTTACCAGGCGAAGCTCAAAAGTGGAATTACGTCGAAGAGACTGCCCGGATGCTGTTTAACGATTATCGTTATCAAGAGATTCGGACACCAATGTTTGAAAACTTTGATGTCTTTTCCAGAACGTCTGGTGATACTTCCGACGTTGTAACAAAAGAAATGTATGATTTTAAAGATAAAGGTGACCGACACATGAGCCTTCGTCCTGAAGGGACTGCAGGGGTTGTTCGAGCCTTCGTTGAAAACAAATTGTATGGTCCGGAACATCCACGTCCAGTTAAAGTCTTTTACATGGGTTCGATGTTCCGATATGAACGACCACAATCAGGCCGTCAGCGTGAATTTCATCAAATCGGTGTCGAAGCTTTTGGAAGTGACGAACCCGAATTAGATGTTGAAGTCATCGCTATGGGGATGGATTTGCTGCAGCAATTTGGTTTATCCAACCTGCGGCTTGAAATCAACACCCTTGGGGATCAAGAATCCCGGGATGCTTATCGTCAAGCTTTAATCGATTATCTTGATCCACACTTTGATGAGTTGAGTGATGATTCAAAAGTTCGGCTTCACAAGAATCCACTCCGAGTGCTTGATAGTAAAGATAAACGCGATAAGGAAATCGTTAAAGATGCACCTTCAATTTTGGATTATCTTGACGAAAAATCCCAAAAACATTTTGATCGTGTTAAGAGCTTACTCAAAGCTTTGAATATTCCTTACGTCATCGATCCGGATATGGTTCGGGGACTGGATTACTACAACCACACAATCTTTGAAATTATGGTGGATTCAAAGGCCCTTGGCGACGGATACACAACTATCTGTGCCGGCGGCCGTTACAATGGCTTGGTTGAGCAGCTTGGCGGACCTGAAATGCCCGGAATTGGTTTTGGCCTTGGCATGGAGCGTTTGATGGTATTGATGGAGGCCCAGGGCGTTAAGTTCCCAGTCCTTGATCAACTGGATGCTTATGTTGTTGGAATTGGTGAACAAACCAGCGTCTTGACCCTTCAAATTGTTCAGGCATTGCGTGCCGACGGCTTTGCTGTTGATCGGGATTATCTTGATCGGAAACCCAAAGCGCAGTTTAAGACGGCTAATAAGTTGAACGCTCAATACACAATTACCGTTGGTGAGAGTGAGTTGGAGAATAAGACAGCCAATGTTAAACAGATGCGTACAGGTAAAGAAGTTACCGTTTCACTTGCTTCAATTTTCAAGGACTTTGATGATATCATTGCCAAATATTTTACAGATGATGAGGAGATTGATTAGACATGAAGAGAACCACTTATGCTGGCCTTGTTGATGAAAAGCTCATCGGCAAGGAAGTCGTGTTAAAAGGTTGGGTCCAAAAGCGTCGAGATCTTGGAGGCTTGATTTTTATCGAACTGCGAGACCGTGAAGGAATCGTTCAGTTGGTATTTAGTGAGGAATTTGGCCAGGATGCATTGGCTGTTGCCGATAAGCTTCGTAGCGAATTCGTTGTTGAAGCCAAGGGTAAGGTTGTTGCCCGTGATCCTAAAGAAATTAACCCGAAGATGAAGACCGGTAAGATCGAAGTTGATATTACCTCAGCCAAAATTTTGGCAACTGCCAAAACACCGCCATTTTATATTCAAGACGGCATTAACGTTTCAGAAGATTTGAAGCTGAAATATCGTTACCTGGATCTTCGTCGTCCCGAAATGCAAAAAAACATTTTGCTGAGAAACCGGATTATTCAATCAATCCACAGCTTCTTTGATAAAAATGGTTTCATTGACATTGAAACCCCAACTTTGACCAAGTCAACTCCTGAAGGTGCCCGTGATTACCTGGTTCCTTCACGTGTATATCCTGGTTCATTCTACGCATTGCCACAATCACCACAACAATTTAAACAATTGCTGATGGGTGCCGGATTTGATAAATATTACCAAATCGCCCGTTGTTATCGTGATGAGGATTTACGTGGTGATCGTCAACCTGAATTTACCCAAATTGATATGGAAATGTCATTTGCCGATCAGGAAGAAATTGAAGATGTTACTGAAGGCTTCATTGCCAAAGTTATGAAAGATGCAATGGGAATCGATGTTAAGCTGCCATTCAAGCGAATGGATTGGGATGAATCAATGGCCCGCTTTGGTACCGATCAGCCCGACGTCCGATTTGGAATGGAACTCAAGGATCTTTCAGATATTATGAAAGATGTTGATTTCAAAGTCTTCTCTGGTGCCGTTAAAGATGGCGGCCAAGTTAAGGCAATTGCCGTCCCTGGTGGTGCTGAAAAGTATTCACGTAAAGATCTCGACAAGTTTGCCGAATACGTTGAACGATTTGGCGCTAAAGGTTTGGCATGGTTTAAGGTCACTGATGACGGCTTTAACGGTCCAATTGCCAAATTCTTCAAGGATCCTGACTTGCGTGAAAAGATTTTAGCAAAGGCCGAAGCAAAGCCTGGTGACTTGTTATTGTTCGCTGCTGATAACAGCCGGGTTGTTGCCAACACATTGGCATATCTCCGTGTTGAAATTGCCAAGGAACAGGACATGATTGACGAATCCAAGTTTGCTTTCTTATGGATTGTCAACTGGCCATTGTTTGAATGGGATGTTGATTTAAAGCGTTACGTTGCTGCTCACCATCCATTCACCATGCCTAATGAAAACGATGTTCACTACTTGATGAACGAGGGTGAAGATCCACATAAGGCATACGCTCAAAGTTATGACATTATTTTGAATGGTCTTGAACTTGGTGGTGGATCAATTCGTATCCATACCAGAGCCCTTCAAGAAAAGATGTTCGAAGCACTTGGCTTTACCAAAGAGAGCGCCGAAGCTCAGTTTGGTTACTTCCTGAATGCCTTGGATTATGGTTTTCCACCTCATGGTGGTCTGGCAATTGGTTTGGATCGTTTCGTCCGTTTGCTTGCCAACACTGAAAACATTCGTGACGTGATTGCCTTCCCTAAGAACTCGAAGGCTGTTGAACCATTGACCAGTGCACCACAACCTGTTGCTACTAAACAGCTTGAAGATCTTGGTTTGTTTGTTGCCAAGCCTGATGACAAAAAGTAGACAACAGTTTTTAAACTAAATTAATTTCTTAAAATCCTGTAATCTATTCATTGATTACAGGATTTTTAATGTTATTTTTGTCATTTACGTTTATCATTAAGCATGGACTTCAAATCGTATTCGAAGGGGTTTTATTTTATGGATGATGTTTCCAAATTAATGCGTAGGCATACCTACGTAACCAAAATTTCAACTTCATTTTTCTATGCAATTTTAGTTTCTATCGCGGTTAATTTTTTCTGGACACCTGGACATATCTATTCGTCCGGTGTCACTGGATTTGCCCAGTTGCTGAATACCATTTCCACCCGGGCATTCCCGTTTACAATTTCAACTGGACTTGCACTCTTTCTGCTTAATTTGCCATTATTTTTGTTGTCATGGCGCGCAATCGGCCATGAATTCACCATTTTCACCATTGTCACGGTTTTTCTTTCCAGTTTTATGATTCAGTTGTTAAAGCCGATTCCACTGACGCATGATCCAATTATTTGTGCGATCTTTGGTGGGGCCGTTAATGGTTTTGGAACTGGCTTGGCATTGAGAAATGGTATTTCAACCGGTGGCCTTGATATTTTAGGGATTGTTATCCGGCATCGAACCGGAAATTCCATCGGAACCATTAATATTGCCTTTAATTCGTTGATTATTCTTTCGGCGGGGATTATGTATGGCTGGCCTTATGCGTTTTATTCAGTCTTGAGTTTGATTGTCAACGCCCGGGTCATGGATATGACATATACTCGGCAACAGCGAATGCAGGTGATGATTATTACAAATCGGCCCAACACAGTGATTGATAGTGTTCAAAATCATTTGCGACGGGGAATCACAATTGTTCATAACGCCGAAGGGGCTTATCGCCATGATGCAAAGACCATTTTGTTTACCGTCATTTCACGTTATGAAATGGGGGAACTTGAAGAGGCACTGCTGGAATCTGATCCGAATGCATTCGCAAGCATATCGGATTCGGTCAAAATTCTTGGCCGATTTTATGAGCCGAAGCCTTAGCTGATGTTTCTAAAGATTTCCTAAGAAATTAGTTCTCCAGAAGGATTATGTTATAATATTTTTTGTGTGTGATCACAAATTACTGAAATACGGTGAAAATTTTGAAAGTTGTCTATTTATGGCTGATCAAGCTATTTTCAATGATGAATGTTTGGCGGTCTAAAAATAAAATTGTTTATGTGATGAGTTTCAGCGATAATGTTGATTTTATTAAGCAACTGGCGCAGAAACTGCCACATAAATATAAATTATATGTGTTATACCGCTCCAATACAGAAGCGGCTGCTACTGATTTGGCAGCTTTTGGCATTAATACACGATCATTTAGCGATGGGTTAAAATTTGTCTTGAGCGACGTGTCATTGCTGATGTCGGCCAAGCTGATTATTTGTGACAACTATTATGCTTTTTTAGGTGGTTTGATCAAACTGCCATCGACAAAGATCGTTCAAATTTGGCACGCTGATGGTGCGATTAAGAAGTTCGGCTGGCAAGATCCAACGACTGAACAGCGGAGCTCTTCTGATAAGAAACGATTTCAAAAGGTCTATGACCACTTTGATGAGTATATTGTTGCCTCCAAAGCGATGGGCCAAGTGTTTGTTAACAGTTATCACGAAGACTTCGACAAAATTCAGTTGCTGGGTTATCCACGATCTGATCAATATTTGAGTCAGGATTGGCAACAGAAAGCTCGGGAAAGAATTTATCGTTCTGCTCCCGAATTAAAGAATCGCCGGGTTATCCTGTATGCGCCAACTTATCGTGCCCATCAGGACTTTAAGCTGCCCAAGGGGCTTGGCAGTGCCTTGGTTGCGGATCCGAATGCTGTGGTTGTAATCAAATTGCATCCTGTGTTGAGAGACCGCGAAGTGTCAATGAGACGGATTGGCAATCCCAAAATCAAGTTTTATCATGAACTTGAAACCAGTGATTTACTGGCAGTTGCCGACACGCTTGTAACTGATTATTCTTCCGTTGCATTTGACTTCAGCTTATTGCCGAATGCCAAATCGATGATTTTCTTTATGTTTGATATTGACAGTTACAAGAAGGATCCGGGAATTCAAGATGATTTTCTCGACTGGCTACCGGTAGAGCCGGTTTATAAGGTCGAGCAGCTCAGAAAACAAATTGCCGAATCAAAAGCTGTTAACTTTGAAAAGTTTAATCAACACTGGAATACGTATAATGATGGCCATGCGACTGCACGAGTCATTGATCGTTACGTCAAATTCTTAGAGTCTAATTAAGGAGTGCCTTACATTGAAAGAAGTCAGTACTTTAATAAAAGAACAATTTCTAAATATTGGAATTATTTTTCGAATTTCAAAATACGAAGATAAAGCTGAATACCAAAGTCATTATCTCGGATTAATTTGGGAATATTTATACCCATTGATTCAAATCGGAATTTATTGGCTGGTGTTTGGTATTGGATTAAAGCACGGAAACTCCACCCACGGGATTGATTACCTGGTTTGGATGGTTATCGGGATCACGCCTTGGTTCTTTATGAACCGTGCGACTCTTGATGCTTCCAAGAGTATCTACCAACGTGTCGGGATGGTTTCCAAGATGAAATTTCCCGTTAGTGTGCTGCCAACCATTAAGATTGTCAGTAACTTAAGTGCTTTTTGGACAATGCTGGTCTTCTCAATCGTCATTGGTTTTCTCTACGGAGTGACACCATCGATTTACTGGATTCAATGGATCTACTACTTCATTTGCATGATCGCTTGGCTGATTGCGTTTGGAATCTTCAATTCGACAATCTCTGTTTTGGTTCGGGATTATCGAATCCTGCTCCAATCGTTGATGCGGATGCTGTTTTATATGTCCGGGGTATTGTTTAACTTCCAGACTGATGCCTTTCCGGCACCATTCGTTCATATCTTGCAGTTAAACCCATTCTTCTATGTTGTTTCAGGATTCCGTGATGGGATGCTTGGGACCGCATGGTTCTGGCAAAAGCCAACTTTGACCCTTGTCTTTTGGGGAATGATCCTGTTCTTCTTATTGGTTGGTTCTCATTTGCACTATAAATTCAGATCAAGATTTGTTGATTTAATCTAGCTTTGAGGGTGAGTTTTTGAAACGTTCAATGATCAATTTTATTAAACTTATAGCCCGCATAATACTCATCGTGATGAACGATGGGTTTATTTGTATGCCGGTTAAAAAAGAGACCGTTTTGTTTGAAAGTTTTAACGGCAAGGATGTCAGTGACAACCCACTTGCTATATACAAACAACTGCTGTCGGATGATCCTGGTGCTCGCAATCGCTGCTATTTCAGCGTAAAGCCGAGTGAGTATCGAAAATTATCAGAATTATATCCTGACATTCAATTTGTTAAACGCTTTACGCCAGGGTGGGTAAAATACATTGCCCGAGCAGACTTTTGGGTGATGAATTCCCGAATGCCAAAGTGGTGGAAGAAAAACTCACAGACCACGTTTATTCAAACCTGGCATGGGACGCCCTTAAAGAAACTGGGTGTTGATATTGCCAACGTCGAAATTCCCGGTAGTACGACAGCTGAATACCATCAGGAATTTGTGGATGAAGCTGCTCGTTGGGATTATTTAATCGCACCCAACCAGTACTCTCATGACATTTTCAAGTCGGCTTTTAAATACGCTGGCCGTTTTTTGGATATTGGTTACCCACGAAATGATGTTCTATATTCTGAAAATACACCAGAAAAGATTGCCACTATTAAGCAAAAGCTGTTTGGTTTTCAACCTAAACAAGTTGTGATGTATGCACCAACTTGGCGCGATGACAGCTTTTCTGAAAAGGGACAGTATAAGTTTAACCTGCCATTTGATTTGAACGAATTCTTTAAGCGGGTTTCTCCGGATACGATGTTGGTCATTCGGCCGCATTACCTGGTTAAGGACAGGATTGATATTTCTGGATATGAAGATCGGGTTCGAATTTTTGCCGATGTTGATATTAATCAGTTGTATTTGATTACCGACTTATTGATTACCGATTATTCCTCAGTGATGTTTGACTTCGCCAATCTGGAACGGCCAATGCTTTTCTATCCCTACGATTTGATTCATTATCGAGATCAACTGAGAGGATTTTACTTTGATTATAATCAGGATAATCTCCCCGGACCGATGGCTCAAAGCACTGATGAATTTTATCAGGATTTAAAGGATTATACTGACCACGGAAGCTTTACTGACTTTAGTACCAATCTTGAGGCATTCAACAGGAAGTTCTGCTCATGGGAAAACGGTCAGGCCTCTGAGAAGGTTAGTCAACTGATTTTACAGGGAGGAAAACGAAATGAGTGATGATACATTTTTAATTGGTTCTCATGTCAGTATGAACGGCAAGGACATGTTTCTGGGTTCGGCCAAAGAAGCTGCCTCATATGGTGAGAATGTTTTTATGGTTTACACGGGAGCTCCTCAAAATACCGTTCGAAAACCGATTGAAAAATTAAATGCTGATGCGGGTAAGCGGTTTATGGCCGACAACGGCTTAAAAGAAGTCGTTGTTCACGCGCCCTATATTATTAATCTTGGCAACACTTTGAAGCCGCAAAACTTTACGTTTGGCGTTCAATTTCTTCAACAGGAAATCAAACGTGCTGAAGCAATTGGCGCTAAAGAAATCGTTTTGCATCCGGGTGCTCATGTGGGTGCCGGACCTGAAAAGGCAATTAATCAAATTGCCAAAGGGCTTAACGAAGTCATTTCTGATGACCAGCATGCCCAAATTGCCTTGGAAACGATGGCAGGCAAGGGGACGGAAGTTGGTGTCACTTTCGAACAGTTGGCTGAGATTATCGATAAGGTTCAAAATAATGACAAATTAGCCGTTACCTTTGATACTTGTCATACCAGCGATGCCGGTTATGATATCAAGAATGATTTTGACGGTGTATTAAACGAGTTCGATCACATCATTGGGCTGGATCGACTTAAGGTCATTCACTTAAACGATTCCAAAAATGAGCAGGGTAGCCACAAAGATCGTCATCAAATCATTGGTTTGGGGACAATCGGGTTTGACGCCCTCAATTATGTTGCTCATCATGACCAACTAAAAAGCGTTCCCAAAATAATGGAAACGCCAGTTTTGAAGGATCCCGACAACAAAAAGATTAAGTGGAATCCTCACGGTTATGAAGTTGCGATGCTTAAAAAGCAGAAATTTAATCCCGACATTATTGAAGATATGAAGGCAGGCAAGCCATATTGATACCGGCTGCTTGTTAATCTTCAAATTCTGTTGTATTCAAATTTAAACTTTCCAAAATGATGGTAGCTGTCTCTTCGATTGACTTGTTTGCGACATTAATTGTCAAACAACCAATCTTACGATACAGCTTTTTTGCGTATTCCAATTCAGTCTTGATATGCTTTGGATCAGAATAAGGCGTATCAGGATTCATGCCGTATGAAATCATTCGCTGCTTACGGATCTTGCTGAGCTTTTCGGGTGTGTTTAACAAGCCGAACATCTTATCCTTGTCGATATCGTGAATTTCGTCCGGAAGATGCAATTCAGGGCCGATTGGCAGGTTGGCAACCTTTTGGTTTTGATTTGCCAAGTATAATGATAATGGCGTTTTAGACGTTCTTGAAACACCAAGCAACACAATGTCGGCCTCTTGAAGTCCCTTTGGATTTTTACCGTCATCATTTTCGACGGCAAATTCAATTGCGGAGATTCGCTCGAAATAATTTTGATTTAAATCATGAATTAATCCGGGAACGTGGGCCGGCTGCTGACCCGTCAATTGACTCAGCATGTTCATTGGTGATTGAACACAGTCAAAGTCCGAAAGGCCGTTTTCCTTGCAGAAGCTTTGAACCATTTTGCTGAGATCGGTATTGACCAACGTATGGAAAATCATCGCATGCTGATTTAAGGCAATCTTTAAAATTCCCCTTAAAATCGAATCAGTTTGGATAAATGGGAAGCGCCGGATCTCGCCTTTAATGTCTGGAAACTGTGACAGGGCGGTTTGCGCAACTGTCTGAGCCGTTGCACCGCTTGAATCTGATATAATAAAAACGTTTTGAGTTTGCATGATAAATAACCCCTAAAATTATATTTACTAACTAAATATTAACATGAAGTATCATTTTTATCTTAAATCATTGACGATATATCGATTAATATGTATAATTTACTTCGAACCGTTTTAGAAAACACTTAATGTGTTGATTAAACAGTTACATTTAAGCTCGGAGGGAGGGAATTTCATATGGCAAAGACAGTCGTTCGTAAAAACGAGTCTCTTGATGATGCTCTTCGACGCTTCAAACGTACAGTTTCTAAAAGCGGTACATTACAGGAATATCGTAAACGAGAGTTTTATGAAAAACCAAGTGTTAAGCGTAAATTAAAGTCTGAAGCAGCACGTAAGCGTAACAATAAGAAGAAACGTCGTTATTAATCAATAGCGATTATAGAGGTCGGAGCTAATGTTTATTAGTCTCTGATCTTTTTTAATGTTAAAATTTAAGTATTAACTGAAAAGAGGTTACTTTGATGAGTGTATATGATAAATTGCTTTCTGACATGAAAGATGCCATGAAGGCTCGTGACAAAGTCCGACTTGGTGTAATTCGCGGAATCAAGGCCCAAATTATGAACGCCAAAGTAGCAGATGGAAACCATGATTTAAACGAAGACCAAATCAATGACATTATCACAAAAGAAATTAAGCAGCAAAAAGAATCATTGGAAGAATTTAAAAAAGCCGACCGCCAGGATCTCGTAAAAGACCAGGAAGCCAAGTTGAAGATTGCTGAAGAATATGCGCCAAAACAACTCTCAGAAGATGAAGTTGAAAAGATTGTCAATGACACAATTTCACAAATTGGTGCAGAATCAATGGCTGACTTTGGTAAAGTAATGGGTGCTATTATGCCTAAAGTTAAAGGCAAGGCTGACGGCAGCGTTATTAACAAATTAGTTAAGAAACAGCTACAAAGCTAGAATTCTGTTAGGATACTGCCAACTTTGTGGTAGTATCTGAATAAATATGACAATGAAAAGGAGCTCACTTACTTGGCTGATACTCAACAAGTTACAAGAGAGTTTATTGTATCCGACCCAAACGAATTATTGCAGATTGTCGGTGCTCAAGATGAGTACATTACAATCATCGAAGAGGGAATGGATGTCTCCATCAATGTCTTTGGCAATTCGCTGAGAGTAACTGGTCAGGATGAACCTGTCAGCATTACGCTGCATATTTTGGAGAATATTCTCTCGTTAATTCAAAAGGGAATTAATATTAACAGCAGTGACTTCATTAGTGCGATGAATATGGCTCAAAATGGCACGCTGGAGTACTTTAAAGACCTTTACAATGAAGTCCCTATAAAAGATGCAAAAGGCAAGGCTGTGCGTGTAAAGACCTTTGGACAGCGACAGTATATTCAGGCAATTAAACACCATGACGTTGCTTTTGGAATTGGTCCTGCCGGAACCGGTAAGACTTATTTGGCAGTTGTCATGGCGATCGCTGCTCTCAAGAAGGGAACCGTCGACAAGATTGTTTTGACCCGACCTGCTGTTGAAGCAGGTGAGAGCCTGGGCTTTTTGCCGGGTGACCTGAAAGAAAAAGTTGATCCATATTTGAGACCAATTTACGATGCTCTTCATTCAATTTTGGGTGCAGAACACACTGAACGGCTTATGGATCGCGGAACAATTGAAATTGCCCCATTGGCCTATATGCGTGGCCGAACACTTGATAATGCGTTTGTGATTTTGGATGAAGCTCAAAACACGACAAACATGCAGATGAAGATGTTCCTGACCCGACTTGGATTTGGATCTAAAATGATTGTCAATGGTGATATTTCACAAATTGATTTGCCAAAACATTCTGCCAGTGGATTGGTAACCGCTCAAAAGATTTTAAAGAACATTGATCAAATTGAGTTTGTGACCTTTACGGCTAAAGATGTTGTTCGTCACCCAGTTGTTGCAAAAATTATTACTGCGTACGAAAAAAGTGGCCATTAACTTTACAAAAGACTTGAGGGAATAACTTAATGGATTTAGAAATATATGATAAAACTGAAAAAGGGGTCCCTGAAAAGGATCAAAAGTTGATCCGCGACGTTCTTGATTTTGCCGGATCTTACATTCATTTGGCTGACAATACTGAGATGTCGGTCACCCTTGTGAATAACGATGAAATTCATCAAATCAATAAAAAATACCGGGGTGTTGACCGGGCTACTGATGTTATCAGCTTCGCAATCGAAGATGATAGTGACGATGCAGACGATTTTCCAATTGTCATGGATGAGTCTTTAAAAGAGGCCATTCCTGAAAACATTGGCGATATTTTTGTTTCTGTCGACAAGGTGGCTGAACAAGCGGATTACCTCGGTCATTCGTTTGAACGCGAACTGGGATTTCTCTGTGTTCACGGATTCTTACACCTAAACGGCTACGATCATATGAAGAAAGCTGACGCGGACGTGATGTTTCCGCTTCAAAAAGAGATTTTAAATGCTTATGGACTCAAAAGATAAACAAAAACCACAATTGGATAAGAACAAATCATTTCTTCAATCAGTCGGTCATGCGCTTGACGGTATTAAGCGACTTCTTTTAGAAGAGCGCAATTTCCGGATCGACTTAATTGTCGCAATTGTTGTCTTAACATTTGCAATCGTTATGAAGATCAGTATCAACGAATGGCTATGGCTGTTTGCCGCATTTTTCTCTGTCATTGGTTCCGAAGTCCTAAATACGGTTATTGAAAATGTTGTTGACTTGATTGTTGGCCATCATTTTGACTTCTTGGCCAAGCGTGCGAAGGATGTGGCTGCCGGTGGTGTCCTACTGTCGGCACTTTTTGCTGTTATCATCGGCATGTTGATTTTTGTTCCCAGATTCATGACGTTATTGAAATAAGAGGGGTAAAAAATGGATAATCCAGATTTTCATTCAGGCTTTGTTGCCATTGTCGGCAGACCAAACGTTGGTAAGTCAACTTTCTTAAATAGAGTGATCGGCCAAAAGATTGCGATCATGAGTGACAAACCACAAACAACCAGAAATAAGATTCAAGGTGTCTATACAACCAAGGATGCCCAAATTGTCTTCATCGATACACCCGGAATTCATAAACCACAAAATAAACTGGGTGATTTCATGATGGATTCTGCGCTGTCTGCTTTAAAAGAAGTTGACGCGGTCTTATTCATGGTTAACGCCACAGAACATCGTGGTGCCGGTGACAACTTTATCATTGACCAGCTCAAGAATGTCGACAAGCCAATCTATCTGTTGATTAATAAGATTGATGAAATTTCACCAGATGATATTATGCCGATCATTGAGCAATATAAGAATGCACTGCCGTTTAAAGATGTTTATCCAATTTCGGCACTTCAAGGCAACAACGTTCCCGAATTAGTTGATACTTTGATTAAAGAATTGCCAAATGGTCCCCAATATTATCCTGCTGATGAGGTAACCGATCACCCTGAGCGGTTCGTCATCTCAGAATTAATTCGTGAAAAAGTATTGGAATTAACCCGTCAGGAAATTCCCCATTCAACCGCAGTGGTTGTCGAAAGTATCAAGACTGAAAAGAGTCTTTTGAGAATTCGGGCAACAATTATTGTTGAACGTGACGGCCAAAAGGGAATTGTCATTGGCAAGGGTGGATCGATGCTCAAAAAGATCGGAACACTTGCCAGAAAAGATATTGAAAACATGATGGGCAACAAGGTCTTCTTGGAACTCTGGGTTAAGGTTGAGCCTCATTGGCGTGATAAAGCCAACTTGTTAAATTCATATGGTTACCGTAAAGATAATTATTAGAGGTGAGTGATTTTGTCAAATGGTCAGCGAACGGATTTTAACGGTATTTTGCTATATACAAAAGCCTATCGGGAACACGACCTGCTGATAAAATTTCTGACCAAGGAGTTCGGCAAAAAGATGTTTCTGGTAAGGGGTGCCAAACGGCCAAAGTTCAAAATGCGGGCGGCAGTTTTACCGTTTACATACGGCCTTTATGGTGGTGACATCAAAGACTCCGGCCTTTCTTATATCATGAACGATAAGCATTTGGAACATTTCCAAAACATTAGTGAAGATATCACTAAAAATGCTTATGCAACCTACATTATGTCGCTGATTGATATGGCGTATCCGGATGGGGAGGCAATTCCCGGTTGGTATGACAAATTATTGACGGGTTTGCATCTCATTGATGAAGGATTTGATGAACAAATCATTACCAACATTTTTGAGGTTCAGCTGCTTAATGCATACGGGGTTGCGCCCGACTGGGTCGACTGTGTCATTTGCCATCGAACCGACCTGCCGTTTGATTATTCCGAAGCCTATGGTGGGTTATTGTGCAGTAACCACTGGAATAAAGACCCGTACCGGATGCATTTAGATGCCCGGACGATTTACTACCTGCGTTTATTTTCTGTGGTAGATCTTAAAAAGCTGACCCATATCAAAGTCAATGACCAAACCAAAAAGTCGTTGCGGGAAGTGCTTGACCAGATTTATTTGCGAAGCGTTGGGGTCGTCCCAAAGAGCAAGCATTTTATCGATCAGCTTGGTAAATTTAAGTTGTAATGCATAACAGCGTTGACAATTATTTTAATGTCAACTATGATTATTTTTGAAATGAATAATTCAACGATGACAAAAGAAATTGTCTAATGGATTTTTAAAACGAGATCAGGATAGTGTGAGCTGATTAAAATTTATTGGACGAATGGCGCTTTTCGAGTTGAACAATTAAGTGCTGGTAGCAATACCAGAAGTAGGGTGGAACCGCGATTTCATCGTCCCTATGTTGAGTGGCTTAGTCTATAAGTCGTTGAACATAGGGACTTTTTTCATGTTTTTAACTAATTAGGAGGAACTTTTATGACTGAAAAATTATCAGTTCAAGAGATTATACTGCGCCTGCAAAAGTATTGGGCAGCCCAGGGATGTATGTTAATGCAGGCCTATGACACTGAAAAAGGTGCCGGAACCATGAGTCCTTACACTTTCTTAAGAGCTATCGGGCCAGAACCTTGGAACGCTGCGTACGTTGAACCATCACGCCGTCCTGCTGATGGTCGATACGGAGAAAACCCTAACCGGTTGTATCAACATCACCAGTTCCAAGTGATCATGAAGCCTTCTCCCGAAAATGTTCAAGATTTATATTTAAATAGTTTAAAGGAATTAGGTATCAATCCTTTGGAACATGATATCCGGTTCGTTGAAGATAACTGGGAAAACCCATCAATGGGCTGTGCCGGTGTTGGTTGGGAAGTTTGGCTGGATGGAATGGAAATCACCCAGTTTACTTATTTCCAAATCGTCGGTGGTCTTGAGATGAATCCAGTTGCTTCTGAAATCACTTATGGACTTGAACGCTTGTCATCATACGTTCAAGACGTCAACTCCGTTTTTGATCTTAACTGGTCAGACGATGTTAAATACGGTGATATCTTTAAAGAACCCGAATATGAACATTCAAAATACAGTTTCGAAGTTTCCGATCAGGAAATGCTGCTGAATCTGTTCAATGATTACGAACGTGAAGCTAAACGTTTGTTGGCTCAAGATTTGGTTCACCCGGCATATGATTACATTCTTAAGTGCAGTCACACCTTTAACTTACTGGATGCCAGAGGAGCCGTTTCAGTTACCGAACGAGCAGGATACCTTTCAAGAATCCGTAACTTGGCCCGTTCAGTTGCCAAAGAATTTGTTGAAGCACGTAAACGCCTTGGCTTCCCATTAATCAAAGACAAAAAGAAACGCCAAGAACTATTAAAAGACGATAAGGAGGAGAAGAAATAATGGCTAATAATTTCTTATTGGAAATTGGTTTGGAAGAAATTCCTGCCCACGTTGTAACACCAAGTATTAATCAACTTAAGAAGCGGGCCAGTGATTTCTTGAAGGATCAACGAATTTCATTTGCTGATATTAAAACTTTCAGTACTCCACGTCGTTTGGCTTTGTACATCACTGGTTTGGCCGACAAGCAGCCGGACATTGACAAATCGGTTAAGGGACCAGCCAAGAAGATCGCCAAAGATTCTGACGGCAACTGGACCAAAGCTGCAATCGGATTTTCACGAGGCCAGGGAGCAACTCCTGACGACATTACCTTCAAGGATGTTAAAGGAACCGAATACGTCTTCGTTGAAAAGCATATTGCCGGAAAGTCACTTAAAGAAATTTTGCCTGGTATGAAGGACGTTATTACTTCAATGACATTTCCAACCATGATGAAGTGGGGAACCTACTCATTTGAGTATGTTCGTCCAATCAAATGGCTTGTGGCATTGCTCAACGATGAAGTCATTCCATTCAAGATTTTGGACGTCAATACCGACCGAATCACTTCCGGTCATCGTTTCTTAGGTAAAGATATTGCATTAGCCAACGCTGATGAGTATGAAGAAAAATTAACCGAACAGTTCGTTATTGCCGATGCTGCCAAGCGAAAAGAATTAATTACCAAGCAAATTAATAAGATTGCTGCCGACAATAATTGGAAGATCAATCTTGATCCAAACCTGCTTGAAGAAGTTAACAACCTGGTTGAATGGCCAACCGCATTCTTCGGTAACTTTGATGAAAAATACCTGACAATTCCCGATGAAGTTTTGATTACTTCAATGAGAGATCATCAACGATTCTTCTACGTCACTGATCAAGATCGCAAATTATTACCACACTTTATTTCCGTTCGAAACGGAAACGACTATGACATTCAAAACGTGGTTGCCGGGAACGAAAAAGTTTTGACCGCCCGACTTGATGATGCCATGTTCTTCTATCAAGAAGACCAAAAGAAGTCGATTGCCGATGATGTTGAACGACTTAAAAAAGTCAGCTTCCATGACAAGATTTCAACGATGTACGAAAAGATGCAGCGGGTTCAAGTAATGTCTGCTTACCTTGGCAAGCTGGCCGGACTTTCCGAACAGGAACTCAAGGATCTTAAGCGGGCTGCTTCAATCTATAAATTTGATTTGGTCACCGGAATGGTTGGCGAATTTGCTGAACTTCAAGGAGTAATGGGAAACAAATACGCCTTGTTAAAGGGTGAAGACCAAGCCGTTGCCACCGCGATTTCCGAACACTACATGCCAATTTCTGCTAATGGTGAGTTGCCTAAGACCAACGTTGGTTCAATCTTGGCAATTGCCGATAAATTGGACAGCATTTTGACATTCTTTGCTGCAGGGATGATTCCAAGCGGTTCAAATGACCCATACGCTTTGCGTCGTCAGGCCACCGGAGTTGTTCGAATTGTTGCCGATAAGAATTTGAACTTTGATCTGGATGACACCCTTGATAAGCTGATTGATTTGGAAGAACAGTCAAAAGTTGCACCAAAACTTGATATGAAGAGCCAAGTTGCTGCCGTCAGCTCATTTACAAAAGACCGGATCAAGCAGTACTTGGATGATTTGGGTGTTCGTTACGATATTGCGGATGCCGTTACTTCAGGATCACATACCAACATCCTGTTCAACATTGCTAGTGCCAAGACTTTGCAAGATCATAAAGACGATGACAACTTCAAAGACATCATTGAATCACTTACCCGTGTTCAACGAATTTCCAAGAAGGGTTCATTTAAGCCTGATGATCTGAATGTTGACCCCGACTTGTTTGAAAACGACTCCGAGAAGGCCTTGTATGAAGCTGTTTCTACTGCTTCAAAAGACTTTACTAGTCAAACAGCAGAGGAAGACTTCGATCGGTTGTCTCAGTTGAAAGATAAGATCAACGATTACTTCGATGCAACAATGGTTATGGCAAAAGATGACAAATTGAAGAATAATCACCTTCGTCAATTAACGATTATTGCCAACATGATTATGTACCTTGGTGATCTTGATAAGTTGGTTGTTAAAGGATAATTTTAAAGTGTCAATGTTTGTACAAACTTGACATTTATGATAATATTTAAATACGTATCGCCAGTAAAACAAGTCGCACTTTTGGTGCGGCTTTTTACAGGTATTGACGCTGTTTTAAAAGATGGGAGGCGAAGTATGGTGAAAATCCCAGAAGATGTGATTGAAGAAATTAGGTCACAGGTTAACATTGTTGACGTTGTTTCCCAGTTTGTTCAGTTAAAACAATCCGGAAAGAATTTATTTGGCCTTTGTCCGTTTCACGAGGAGCGGACCCCATCTTTTTCTGTATCTGAAGATAAACAGATTTTCCACTGTTTCAGTTGTGGAAGAGGCGGGAATGTCTTTAAATTCTTGATGGAGCTTCAAAACATTTCGTTTCCAGAGGCCGTTAAAAAAGTTGCCGAGATGAAAAATATTTCGGTTGATGACAAGTATTTCCGTGGGAGCGGCAATTCTCAGTCCGCAGCCGAAAATTCTCAGCAAAAACAGTTAATTGACCTTCATGAGCAAAGTGTCAAGCTGTATAATCATATTTTGACAAATACCAAGATGGGAGAACCAGCCCTTAACTATCTCCACAAGCGGGGAGTTACCGATGATACCATTGCGGTTTATCAGTTGGGTTATGCACCTGCACAACGTTTATTGAAACCATTTTTCGATGAACGGAAGGTGGACTTTCAGTTACTTCGCAAATCCGGTTTATTTTCAGAGGATCAGGACGGTAACTTGAGAGACCGATTTGTTGATCGGGTGATGTACCCAATTCGCAACGGATCGGGGCAAACCATTGCCTTTTCAGGCCGTTTGTTAACGACTGATTCGGATATGCCAAAGTATTTGAACAGTCCTGAAACAGAGATTTTTAACAAACGTAAGGTTCTTTTCAACCTGGATCTTGCCAGACCGAACATTCGCAGCAAGGATCCGGCAATTTTATTTGAAGGATTTATGGATGTGATCACTGCCTATCAGGCAGGTATCAAATCAGGAATTGCTTCAATGGGAACCAGCTTAACCGAACAACAGATTTATGACATCAAACGGATCACTCATGAAGTTGTGATTTCGTATGATGGCGATACACCAGGTCAAAAAGCAATCAAGCGGGCAATTGATGCCTTCAATGAGCAAAAAAGTCAGATTGAAATGAAAATTATTTCAATTCCCGGTGGGATGGATCCTGATGAGTTCATTCGGAACAAGGGTGCTGATGATTTCAAACAGTTGATTATTCATGCTCAGGCACCAATTGAATTTGAACTGAGCTTTCTTAAGAAGCAGTACAATTTAGATTCTGAAGTTGATCAAACCAATTACATTGCTGAAGCTTTAAAACTGATTAGTCGTGTGGATTCCAGCATTTCACGGGATCTCTACTTGAATCGCTTGGCTCAAGAGTTTGGCGTGGACAAGTCGCTGCTGCAACAGCAGTTGGCACCACTCCTTGCCCGGCCGAACACTCAGGCATCTGAACAGCAGCATGCTTATCACAAGCCGGCTCAGACGGTTAAACAGCAAAAGCATTACTCACTGGTTGAGAAAGCCGAAATGCAGTTGATGAACCGGATGCTGCATTACCATGATATTTGGTTAAAGGTAAGTAATGTATCAGGATTCTCATTTGTTGATGAACAGTATCAAATGTTGTACCTTTTAGCTGAGGGCTATTTCACTAAATTTGATGATTATAATGTGGCCACTTTCAGTAATCTGATTTCAGAAGATTCCCTGCAAAGTCTATTAGTTGATATCGACATGCTCGAACTTCCTGATAATCCAACCGATGCTGAAATTGACAGTTATTTAAACATTTTAATGCATCGAGCGCCCGTAGAAGAAAAATTAAAGAAAAAGCGTGCGGAACTTAAGCAGGCAACCAAGATCGGCGATGTTGACAAACAGCGCGCGTTAACAATCGAGATTGTCAAGCTTGAACAACAGAAGAGAATGAAGCAACAAGTATAATTCCAGGAGGCTTTTTGATGGCTAACAAAAAAACAGATAAGGTAACAGAAGCAAAGACCACGACAGCTAAGAAGACAACTGCAGCTAAAAAGACGACGGCTAAAAAGACTACGGCCAAGAAGACCACAGCCAAAAAAACAACTGCAGCCAAGGCAAAATCTACCAGAGCCAAGTCAAGCAAGGCCAAAACGACCAAAGCTGCCAAGAAAGCAGACAAGCCTTACAAAAAAGAATTTAACGCAATTGTCAAGAAAAATAAGCCAATCGGTCATATCACCTATGATGAATTGGCAGAGAAGATTCAAAAGCCATATTCTCTGACTGACAAAGATATGGAAAACTTGTTGGAAAGCATTGAAGATTCTGGAATCAGTGTTGTTGATGAAAAAGGTGATCCGGATCCACGAGCAATTGGTGCTGCCAAGAAGGTTACCAAGAAGGAACTTTCCGATGTTTCTGCTCCAACCGGTGTTAAGATTAACGACCCAGTCCGGATGTATTTGAAGGAAATTGGTCGGGTTTCATTGCTGAGTGCCGATCAGGAAATTTCATTGGCCAAGCGAATTGAAGCCGGTGATGAAGAAGCCAAGCAGGAACTTGCCGAAGCCAACTTACGACTGGTTGTTTCCATCGCCAAGCGTTATGTTGGTCGTGGGATGCAGTTCTTGGACTTGATTCAAGAAGGAAATATGGGCTTGATGAAGGCCGTTGAAAAGTTTGATTACCGGAAAGGCTTTAAGTTTTCAACTTATGCCACATGGTGGATCCGACAGGCCATCACCCGTGCCATTGCTGACCAGGCTCGGACCATCCGAATCCCTGTTCACATGGTTGAAACGATCAATAAGTTGATTCGGATTCAACGTCAATTGCTTCAAGATTTAGGCCGTGAGCCGCTTCCTGAAGAAATTGGTGCTGAAATGGATATGCCAACTGAAAAGGTTCGTGAGATTCTTAAAATTGCTCAAGAACCTGTTTCGCTTGAAACACCAATTGGTGAAGAGGACGACTCACATCTTGGGGACTTTATTGAAGATCAGGATGCAACGTCACCAGCTGATCATGCTGCCTATGAATTACTGAAAGAGCAGCTTGAAAGTGTCTTGGATACGTTGACTGACCGTGAGGAAAACGTTTTGCGTTTACGATTCGGTCTTGATGATGGTCGCACCCGAACCCTTGAAGAAGTTGGTAAAGTCTTCGGTGTTACCCGTGAACGGATTCGTCAAATCGAAGCCAAGGCTTTGAGAAAATTGCGTCATCCTTCACGTAGTAAGCAGCTTAAAGATTTCTTGGATTAATAAAAAAGGTTCACTCAAAAGAGGTTGGAGCATTCATTGTTCCAGCCTCTTTTTTACGGCTTGTTTTTGGGATTCTTCAAAACTAAATGTCAAATCTGTTATTTTTCATTTGAATAATTTATAATGAATTTATACACAAACTTAGGAGCTTATTATGAATAGCACTCATTTATCGAAACGTTTGCAGACCGTTAGTGATCACGTTGAACCAGGCAGTCGGTTGGCTGATATCGGTTCAGACCACGCCTATTTGCCGATTCATCTGGCTAAGAACCACACCATCGAATACGGTGTTGTTGGTGAAATTGCTAAAGGTCCGCTTTCAAACGCCATATCAGAAATCAAAAAAGATCGTCTTCTGGATGTTTTGCATCCCAGACTTGCGGATGGATTAGCGGCCATCGAACCCGGCGACAATGTCAATGCAATTACCATTGCCGGAATGGGTGGTAACTTAATTACCCACATCCTTGAAGCCGGCAAAGAGAAGCTTTCAGGCCAGGAAAAATTGATTCTTCAACCCAACGTTGGCGAACCAGTTGTTAGACATTGGCTGATGACCAACGGCTACCGAATCTTTGCTGAACAAATTCTTGAAGAAGATGGGCATATTTATGAAATTATTACGGCAAAAAAAGCACCCCAGCCGGTTCACTATACGGATTTGGAGCTAAAGTTCGGCCCTTTTTTGATGAAAGAAAAGTCACCGGTATTTGTTGAAAAGTGGCAGGAAGAAATTGAATTGTTAAAACGGGTGATTGAAAATATGCATCAAGCCGTTCACGAAGATACTACAAAAATTCAATCCATTCAAAAAGAAATCGATACAATTAATGAGGTGATACAGGTTGAAAGTTAAAGAATTAGTTGACCGTTTTGAACAGTTTGCACCGAAAAAGCTTGCAATGGAAAAAGATCCAGTCGGGTTACAAATTGGGTCATTGAACAGCGAAGTTCACAAGGTTATGACGACTTTGGATGTTCGACCGGAAGTCGTTGATGAAGCGATTGAAAACGGCGTTGATTTTATCTTTGCCCATCATCCGGTCATGTTCCATCCGGCAAGAAACTTGGATTTGGACAATCCGCAAAACGCCATGTATGCCAACATCATTGCGCATCATATCACGGTTTATGCGGCTCACACCAATTTAGATTCTGCCGATGGCGGGATGAACGATTGGTTGGCCGAAACGTTAAGGCTTAACAATTTATCCGGCATGGTGCCGGCTTATGACGAATCGGTTTTTCGTTTGACCGTTCAAGTCCCAAAAGTATATGCAACTGCCGTCCGCATGTCATTAGTTGATGCGGGTGCGCAAGCCAGCGCTGATCAGTATAGTGGCTATACGTACGCAATTGACGGCACCGTTTATTATGTTCCCAAAGCGGGTGCGGATCCGACCATGGGAGCAGCCGGTGAACCAAATGAAATTGAAGATTCCAGACTGGAATTTGAAGTGCCGGAAAAGAATTTGCATCACGTATTGAAGACACTGATCGATGTTCATCCACTGGACCATCCACTGTATAACCTGATTCGGCTTGAAGATAAAAAGCATCACTTCACCATGGGCCGAATCGGCGATCTGGATCATCAGATGTCGGTGAAAGAATTTGCTTTGTATTGCAAACAGGTTTTCCACGTTTCCGGACTGAGAGTGATTGCCAATGACTTGAACAAGCCGTTGAAACGGATTGCCATTTTAGGCGGCGACGGGGGCAAGTTCTTCCACTTGGCGCAACAAAAGGGTGCCGATGCTTACGTGACCGGGGATGTGTATTATCATACCGGTCATGATATGTTGGCCGCTGATTTTCCAGTTATCGATCCCGGTCACCATATTGAAAGTATCTGTATTCCCAAGTTGGCAGCATTGTTCAAACAGTGGTCCGAGGAAAACGGTTGGAATCTGGATGTCTACCAATCCACCATCAATACAGATCCATTCACATTTATGTAAAAAATAAGGAGATAATCACTATGGCTAAGTATTCTGAATTAATTCCCAATTTTTTGAAATTTGTTAAGGTCAATACCCGTTCTGATGCCAATTCTACGACAATTCCATCTTCAGACAGAGAGACTAAATTTTTGAACAGCCTCAAGGACTTGCTGAGTGATATGGGATTGGAAAATGTGCATACCAATAAGCAAAGTGCCTATGTTTTTGCCACTTTACCTGCCAATACAGATAAAAAAGTTCCAGCAGTCGGATTTATTTCCCACATTGATACGGCTGACTTTAATTCTGAAAACATTCAACCGAAGATTGTTGAAAACTATGACGGCCATTCCGTTATCAAGCTGGATGACAACGGTGAATACACTTTGGACCCAAAGGTATTTCCAAGCCTCAAAAAATATGCCGGTCAAACTCTGATTACGACCGATGGTTCAACCCTTTTAGGTGCTGACGACAAAGCTGGAGTATCCGAAATCATTTCAGCGGTTAAATATCTTCAGGAGCACCCAGACATCAAACACGGTGACATTAAAGTTGCCTTTGGACCCGACGAGGAAATTGGAACCGGTGCCGATCACTTTGACGTTAAAGACTTTGGGGCCGATGTGGCATATACCGTTGATGGTGGGCCACTTGGCGACTTGAACTATGAAACGTTCAATGCTGCCGACGCCAAGGTATCCATCAAAGGAACCGATGTTCATCCTGCAGAAGCCAAAGGCATTATGGTTAATGCCATCCAAGTTGGAATGGATTTCCATGCTCAGCTGCCTGATTTCGATCGTCCTGAGAAGACGCAAGACCGGGAAGGATTCTTCCATCTCTACGACTTTCAAGGAACGGTTGATCACACCGACATGGGATATATTATTCGTGACCACGACAGAGATCGATTTGAAGCTCGAAAACGATTATTTAAGGGAATTGCTAACCAAATGAATAGTGATTTTGGTGAAGATCGGGTTAAAGTCACCATCAAGGATCAGTATTACAACATGGGCGAAATTATCAAAAAGGATCCAACTCCCGTTAAGATTGCCGAACAAGCCATGGAAAATGTGGATGCTAAGCCACATGTCTTCCCAGTTCGAGGTGGAACTGACGGTTCGAAGATTTCTTACATGGGATTGCCAACCCCAAACATCTTTGCCGGTGGTGAGAACATGCATGGACGCTTTGAATATGTTTCAGAAGAGACGATGGAAAAAGCGGTCGATGTTGTTCTGGAAATTGCAAAATTATACGCTGAAAAGTAATAGGTCAAAAAAGGTCAAATTATTGTTCAGGGCATTCAAAATTTGATAGTATAGCTTTAGATGGTTTGGAATGAAAAATTTATTTTTGTTTCGAACCTTTTTATTAAAATCAATTTTTAAAAATACATTAATTAAGGTGATAATTTAATGAATCCTGATAATTTAACTGAAGCAGTTACCCAAGCCATTTCACAGGCTCAACAAATTGCCGCCACCCGTAAGCAGCAAAACATTACGGTTGCCCATCTATTTAAGTTTTTAGTTCAGCCTGGTGAACTGGCAAGGGAAATCTATTCCCAGTTGGGGCAGAATCTGGACGACGTCAATTCGGAGCTGGACTCTGAAATCGACGAGATTGCCACGGTTGAAGGCAGTAATATCAAATATGGTGAATCTCTGTCATCCAACCTGTATCAACTCCTTCAAAATGCCGAACAGATTAAAAATGAATTTGGCGATACCTATATTGCGGTTGATACATTAACGATTGCGGTTATGCAGCTGCACGGCGATAAGTTTGCCGATTATCTGGCTGGCCAGGGAATCACTGAGCAGAAGGTCCGCAACGTGGTTGAAAAAATCCGTGGCGGCCAAAAAGTCACGACCAAGAATCAAGAGGACAGTTACCAATCACTTGAAAAATACGGAACCGATTTGGTTCAAGCTGCCCGTGATAATAAATTAGGGCCAATCATTGGCCGAGACGAAGAAATTCTGGATGTTATCAGAATTCTATCGCGAAAAACGAAGAACAATCCGGTCTTAATCGGGGCTCCCGGAGTTGGTAAGACTGCTGTCGTTGAGGGATTGGCGATGCGGATTGCGTCCAACGACGTTCCCGAAAACCTGAAAAACAAAACCATTTTTCAATTAGACATGGGGTCACTCATTGCCGGCGCGAAATATCGTGGTGAATTTGAAGAACGTCTTCAGGCCGTTTTGAAAGAAGTTAAAAAGGCCGAGGGTCAAATCATCATGTTCATCGATGAAATTCACAATATTGTTGGTGCCGGAAAAGCAGAAGGCAGCATGGATGCCGGCAACATTTTAAAGCCGATGCTTGCCCGTGGCGAACTCCATTTGATTGGTGCCACCACGATTGATGAATATCGGAAATACATGGAAAAAGATAAGGCACTGGAACGAAGATTTCAGCGGGTAATGGTGCACGAACCATCCGTTGAAGATACGGTCACGATTTTGCGTGGCTTGTCCGAAAGTTTGGAAATTCACCATGGTGTTCGAATCCATGACAACGCGTTGGTAGCGGCCGCAAAACTGTCCGACCGGTACATCACTGATCGGTATTTGCCTGACAAAGCAATTGACCTGGTTGATGAGGCTTCGGCTGAAATCCGGGTTGAAATGAACTCTAGTCCAACCGAACTTGATCAGTCCAAGCGCCAAATGATGCGGTTGGAAGTCGAAGAAGCTGCTTTAAAGCAGGAGACTGATGAAGCTTCCAAGAAACGCTTGAAAGAAGTTGTCAAAGACCTTGCCGATATCAAAGAAAAGGTTAACAAGCTAAATGCCAGATGGTCTCAAGAAAAAGAAGCCATTAAAAAGATTTCTGATAAAAAGAAGCAACTTGATCAAGCAAAGAATGATTTAAAGCAGGCTGAAAATGCCTATGACTTGAATAAGGCAGCCGTTCTTCAACATGGAACAATTCCACAACTGGAAGCCGATTTGAAGAAGCTGGAAGATAATGATCAGCATTCGGATTGGCTGGTCAGTGAATCAGTTACCGCCAACGAGATTGCGGCGGTTGTCAGCCGTGAAACCGGTATTCCGGTCACCAAGTTGGTTGAGGGAGAACGTAAGAAGTTGCTTCATTTGGCCGACAATTTGCATAAACGAGTGATTGGTCAGGATGCAGCGGTTACTGCCGTCTCAGATGCCGTTATTCGGTCGCGTGCGGGCTTACAGGACCCAAGCAAGCCATTGGGTTCATTCCTGTTCTTAGGACCTACTGGAGTCGGAAAAACCGAATTAGCCAAGGCATTGGCAGAAGACTTGTTTGATTCTGAAAACCACATGGTTCGAATTGATATGTCTGAGTATATGGAAAAAGAATCTGTTTCTCGTTTGGTTGGAGCTGCTCCCGGTTATGTCGGCTATGAGGAAGGCGGCCAACTGACTGAAGCTGTCCGGCGTAATCCATATACAATCGTGCTTTTTGATGAAATTGAAAAGGCTCATCCGGACGTCTTCAACATTTTGCTACAAGTTCTTGACGATGGTCGTTTGACGGATAGTCAGGGTCGGACAATTGACTTTAAAAATACGATTTTAATTATGACATCTAACTTGGGATCAGACATTTTACTGGATGGTACCGATGAAAACGGCGTGATTTCCGATGATGCCAAGAAAAAGGTCAATGAGTTGTTGAAGGCGTCATTCAAGCCGGAATTTCTGAACCGGATTGATGATGTGATTACCTTTACACCACTCACAAAAGCAGATATTGAAAAGATCGTTCAGAAGTTGATTAACGAGTTGTCACAACGGACAAAGGCTCAAGACATCAAGCTCTCAATTTCCGATGAAGCCAAACGTTGGATTGCCAACAATGGTTATGAACCTCAATATGGGGCACGACCGCTTCAACGATATGTCACCAATGTTGTCGAAACCCCACTTGCCAGGATGATTGTTGCCGACGAGATTAAGCCGCACAGCGAAGTTCACATCAATCTTGACGGTGATAAATTAACGTTCACCCCCGAGCAGTTGTCGCCAGACACCCAAATTTAGCTCGGTCATTATGATTTAGGAGGAATGGGTGTGCCAAACAATTACATGATTCCCACAAACAATCGAACTCACTTGGCAGTGGCCGTTTTTCCGACAACCCGTCCCAAGGGTATCGTTCAAATGATTCATGGCGCCTTGGAACACAAGGAAAGGTACTATGAATTTGCCCAATTTTTGAGTGACCACGGCTATATCGCGGTGGTCTCAGATAATCGCGGTCATGGTGCGTCAATTTCAAAGGATGATCCATGGGGAATAATGCGCAGCATCCCCCAATTGATCGCCGATCAGGTCCGGATAACCAACTTTATTAAGGAAAAATATCCCCGTTTACAGGTCAGCTTATTTGGCCATTCTTTCGGGTCAATTTTGGCGCGCTTATATCTTCAAAAACACGATAATGAGATTAACGCGGTGGCCCTCACCGGAACAGCAAATTACATTCCGGTCGTGCCACTTGGCTTATTGATCGGCAAAGCTTTTTTGAAGATTTACCCTGAGACTGCCAAATGGACATTTCTTTCGAAACTATCTGGATTGGCTCCCGGTGACCATTCGTGGCTCAGTTACGATCGGGAAAACATCCGCCAAGTTAGTCAAGATCCCTTAATGATGGATGAATATCCCGTTAAAAGCTTGGTGACTTTATGGGAAGGCGACTTTGAGCTTAAGCAGACCCGCCATTTTCACTGTACCAACCCGCATTTACCGATTATGAGCTTGGTAGGTGCCGAAGATAAATTTAGTGGTGGTGAAAAAGGGTTGGCTGACACGGTTGGAACACTGAAGAAAATTGGCTATCAAAAGGTCATCAGTATCCGTGAACCTCACATGAAACACGAAGTCCTTCAGGAAACCAAACGCCAGGTCGTTTTCGATCGGCTGCTCAAGTTTTTTGAAATTCATCAGTAAGTAATATTTGAAGATAATAAAAAGGCTATGACAAGTATTTGCCATAGCCTTTTAACATTTCATAAAAACACTAATCTTTTGATTTACTTGATGATGCTGAATCCTTGCTGATCAGATAAATACCGTTCACGGCAATAAATGCGGTGATAGCGGCAGCAATTCCGACTTGGGAAGGATCCCATGCGCGGACTTCAAGGGCGGAACCTATGTAACCGATGATTTCTCCGAAGATATAAGCCCATAATACAGCTACGATATTTGAAGCAATAAGTTTCATGTTTAACGCCACCTCACAATCAATAGCATTTTAGCATATATTTTGTGAAAAATCATCAATTATTTAATTTTGAATTGCTAATGCGGCGTCGATTAATTTGGTATAATTTCATATAGAGAAAGAAGGGCAATACTGTGAGTTACGTTCCATTACAAGTCATCAGTTCCTATAGTTTACTGCAAAGCCCAATTCGAATTTCGGAACTAATTTCCGAGGCAAAGGATCGAGGATACAAGGCCCTGGCGTTGACGGACCTCAACGTTATGTACGGCGCTGTTGAATTCTACGATGCTTGTTCGAATGCGGGTATTAAGCCGTTGATTGGATTGACCTTACAGCTGCCCGGACTGATTTTAAGCGATCATCATTATAATTTAGTGATGCTGGCCAAAAATCAGCAGGGGTATGCCAATCTTGTGAAGTTATCAACGTTGAAAATGACGCTTCCGGAGCTGGCTGTTTCCCAGTTGAAAAAATATTTAAACAATCTGGTTGTGATTTTACCGCCGCTTGCCGAAATGAACGCCCTTTTACTGCAGGGCCGTTCCGATGATGCAGCAGCACTGATTGAGCAACTCAAATCCCTGGGCATTGACAAAGGTGCTTTAAAAATTGGGGTTGATTACCATTCCTCTGACAGTCTGATCGACATGCTTGGCAAGCTGGCGGCCGATGAGCAGGTCCCTTTAGTAGCCGATTCACCAGTCGACTACATCGATGCGACCGATTATTTTCCAATGCAGGTCTTGAAAAACATTGCCGCGGGAACAAAGATTGCCAACGTTGCGGAATTAAGCAAACAAGTGGGTCCATATTGGCTGCGACCGGCAGATCAGGTAGAAGCCGAGTACCGCCAAATTCATTTAACTGATTCGATTACCCAAGTTGATAACATTGTCGCTGCATGTAACGTTGAAATTAAAAAACAACAGCCCAAGCTGCCTCAATTTGATACGCCAAACGGGATTGATTCGGGTACCTATCTTCGTCAACTTTGTGAAAAGGGGTTGGCTGATCGCTTAACCAAGAATAAAATTAAGGATTCAACGCCTTATAAGCATCGTCTGGATCGGGAGCTGTCGGTTATTCACTCAATGGGCTTTGACAATTATTTCCTAATTGTGTGGGACGTTATCAATTTCGCCCACCAGACCAATATCATTACTGGTCCTGGACGGGGATCGGCTGCCGGATCGCTGGTTGCCTACGTTTTAACGATTACTGACGTTGATCCGATTAAATATAATTTATTGTTTGAACGTTTCTTGAATCCGGAACGGGTTCAAATGCCGGATATTGATTTGGATATTCCGGATGATAAACGTGATGAAGTGATCCAGTATGTCCACCAAAAATATGGTCATAAGCGGGTGGCCCAGATTATCACATTTGGAACTTTGGCCGCCAAGCAATCAATTCGGGATGTCGGCCGGGTATTTGGCTTGAACACGACTCAACAGGATCAATGGAGTAAAGCGATTCCCAGTGCATTTCACGTGACGCTGCAGGATGCCTACGATAATTCTCAGCGATTGAAAAATTTGGTTGCCGATGGTCCTTTGAATCAAGCGCTGTACGAAACTGCTCGAAGCTTGGAAGGTCTACCGAGACATTATTCAACTCACGCTGCTGGACTGGTGTTGAGTGATAATCCACTGGTTGACTTGGTTCCACTGCAAAATGGTAATGAAGGCCTGCTGATGACCCAGTATTCCAAGGACTATGTTGAATCAGTCGGTTTGTTGAAAATGGATTTTCTTGGATTACGAAACCTGTCGATTCTTGCGGATGCCCTGCATCAAGTGAAACTGACGACAGGTAAAGATTTGGATATCTCAGCTGTGCCCTTGGATGATGAGAAAACCATTCAGCTGTTTGCGGAAGGGAACACAACTGGTATTTTCCAGTTTGAATCAAACGGGATTCGAAGCGTTTTACGCCGACTGCATCCGGAAAGATTTGAAGATGTGGCCCTTGTAAATGCCCTGTATCGTCCCGGTCCAATGCAAAATATCGATGAAGTGGTTAAACGCAAAAATCACAATGAAGCATTGACGTATCCCGACGATAGTTTGGTGGAAATTCTTAAGCCGACTTATGGCGTCATCGTTTATCAAGAGCAGGTGATGCTGGTAGCCTCAAAGATGGCCGGCTTTTCACTTGGACAAGCCGATATTTTACGGCGGGCGATGAGTAAGAAGAAGCTTGGCGTCATGGAGCAGATGAAAGTTCTGTTTATGGACGGTTCCAAAAAGCGCGGCCATTCCGAGCAGGTTGCCAACAAAGTTTTTGACTATATCGAACGATTCGCCAATTATGGTTTTAACAAATCCCATGCCGTTGCATATACCAAGATGGCTTACGAACTGGCCTTTTTGAAAGTATATTATCCCGGCGAATTTCACGTTGCCCTGCTCAATTCTGTTAATAATAATTCAGTTAAGGTCAAAGAGTATTTATTGGACGCCAAGTCCATGGGGGTCAAAGTGGTTGGCTCAAATATCAATCAAAGTGAAGCGGACTTTACCTTTCAAAATGGCGAAATTATTTTTGGCCTTGATTCGATTAAGGGTGTTCGCCATGATATGGTCATTGACCTGCTTGCCGAAAGAAAGAAAAACGGGCCCTTCAAATCATTTCCCGACTTTTTAAGTCGGCTGGCAGATAAATATCGAAAAGTTGAACTCATTAACGCGTTAATTTATTCCGGCGCGCTGGATGTCTTTCCGTTTAACCGTTCTGAATTAATTGCGGCCGCACCGGAATTTATCAGTTCCGTTGAGTTGAGTGGTAATTCGATGAGTTTGTTTAAGGCACTGGAACCCAAGATGCCGCGAATGCCGGAAATGCCGTTGATGGATCGGCTGGAAAAAGAAAACGAATATCTTGGTGCCTATTTATCCGGTCATCCAACGGAACGGTTTGTGCCCCTGGCTAAACGCCTTAAGGCCCAAACAACCAATACGATGGCAGAAGGGATGAAAAATGTTTACCTGATTCTTTACGTCACCAAGGTGAAGATTATCAGGACTAAAACCGGTAAACAGATGGCATTTTTAGACGGAAATGATCAAGTGGGGGAGACCTCAATCACCGTCTTCCCTAATTTGTTTGCCAAAACCCAGTCCTGGCTTCACAAGGATTTGGTTATCCTCGTGAAGGGCAACGTTGAGAAAAATAATACGATTCAAATGGTTGCCAATGAGATGGAGCCGGCTGCCAATGCCCTACAAAATCTCAAGCGGACATCTGAAACCCGAAAATGGTACCTGAGAATTGACGGTAACCATGATAAAAACGCAATGTTTCACAAACTTGATGATTTAAGTCACGAATTTCACGGCCAGGTACCAGTGATTGTATTTGAAATGGAAACTAAAAAATCCTGGCAGCTGGATCCGGATTTATGGCTGAATCAAAGTGATACGCTTAAAGACCGTTTAATCACAATTTTTGGGCGAAATAATGTGGTTTATAAGTAATTTTTAGTTTATCTTTTAGTGAACAAAGTTAATTAGGTAAAGGCTTACATTTGCGGTGCACCTAACTTTTTGCCTTGTGGGGTTTTGTTAATTTGTTCATTTACACCCAAAATGTGGGCGACAACCCGCGTAAAAAGTGATAAAATACGGTTGAAATCTAAAAGGATACCGATGCGTCATTTAAAGTGTTTTACGATACTTTTAATAGTGTGTTGAGTGCCCAAAAACCGAAGGAGAGATTTTACTTATGAAGAAAACTAAGATCGTAAGTACATTAGGACCAGCAAGTACTGATGTCGAAACAATTACTAAGTTAATTGAGGCTGGGGCTAATGTTTTCCGATTTAACTTTTCACATGGTGACCACCCTGAACATCTTGATCGTATGAACAAGGTTCACGAAGCTGAAAAGAAGACTGGTAAGACTGTTGGAATTATGCTTGATACTAAGGGTGCTGAAATTCGTACCACTGTCCAAAAGGACGGCAAGATCGAATTCCACACTGGCGATGTATTCCGCATTTCAATGGACGCAAGCCTTGAGGGTACTAAAGATAAGATTGCTGTTACTTACCCAGGACTCTTTGACGATGTTCATGAAGGCGGTCACGTTCTTTTTGATGATGGTTTGTTGGACACTGTTGTAACTAAGAAAGATGCTTCTAACAAAGAATTAGTTGTCACTGTTCAAAACGATAGTGTTCTTGGATCACGTAAAGGTGTTAACGCACCTGGTGTTTCAATCAACTTACCTGGTATCACTAAAAAAGATTCAGATGATATTCGTTTCGGTTTGGATCACGACATTGATTTCATTTCTGCATCATTCGTTCGTAAGGCTCAAGATGTTTTGGACATTCGTCAATTGCTTGAAGAAAAGCATATGGAACATGTTCAAATCTTCCCTAAGATCGAATCACAAGAAGGAATCAACAACTTTGATGACATCATCAAGGTTTCAGATGGTTTGATGGTTGCTCGTGGTGACATGGGTGTTGAAATTCCAGCTGAAAACGTTCCGTTGGTACAAAAGACTTTGATCAAGAAATGTAACCAACTTGGCAAGCCAGTTATCACCGCTACTCAAATGCTTGATTCAATGCAGGAAAACCCACGTCCTACTCGTGCCGAAGCTTCTGATGTTGCCAATGCCGTCTTTGATGGTACTGATGCAACAATGCTGTCTGGTGAAAGTGCTAATGGTGACTATCCTGTTCAATCAGTACAAACTATGGCTCGAATCGATGTTAAGGCTGAAAACGCATTTAGCGAATTTGGTACTCCACGTCCAAAATTCGACTCAAGTGATGTTACTGAATCAATTG
This sequence comes from Lentilactobacillus kefiri, assembly GCF_007989105.1. Classification (GTDB taxonomy): domain Bacteria; phylum Bacillota; class Bacilli; order Lactobacillales; family Lactobacillaceae; genus Lentilactobacillus; species Lentilactobacillus kefiri. The sequence continues at coordinate 108,243 of NZ_BJVK01000001.1, forward strand.
GTGATTCAGTTGCCCGTGTTGCTAAAGAATTAGGCATCCACTGCATCGTTGCAGCTACCCGTTCAGGCTACACCGCAAAAATGATTTCCAAGTATCATCCAGATGCTGACATCCTTGCCATCACATTTGACGAACGTACTCGTCGTGGTTTGATGGTTAACTGGGGTGTTCACCCAATCTTGGTTGACGAAGTTAAGAACACTGATGACATCTTTGAATTAGCTTCAAAGAAGGCTCTCGAAACTGGTTTAGCTAAGGAAGGCGATTTAATTATCGTTACTGCCGGTGTTCCAGTTGGTGAAAGTGGTACTACTAACTTGATGAGAGTTCAATTGATCGGTTCAAAGCTTGTTCAAGGTCAAGGTGTTGGTGACAAGACTGTTATTGGTAAAGCTGTTGTTGCTAAGAACGCTGCAGATGCCAAGAGCAAAGTTACTGAAGGCAGCATCCTTGTAACTAAGTCAACTGACAAAGAATATCTTCCAGCTATCGAAAAGGCTAGCGCCGTTGTTGTTGAAAACGGTGGTTTGACTTCACACGCAGCTGTTGTGGGTATCTCAATGGGTATTCCAGTTGTTGTTGGTGCTAACGATGCTACTACTAAGATTTCTGACGGTGAATTAATCACTGTTGATTCACATCGTGGTATCATTTACCATGGTGCTTCATCATCAATCTAAATTTAATTCGTGAGTGATCACGACTAATAATGACAGGTCCGGGCGGTTAATCCGTCCGGACCTGTTTGTTATTATTGTCCTGCGGTCGAAATTTAGTCTGAAAACGTGTAAAATAAGAGCAAGATGGGTTTAGATCGGAGATAAGCATGAATAATATACTTGCACAAGTGGTAACCGGTAAGGTTATCGATGAAAATGATAAAGATTATTATGTTCAAATTGAAGGAGAAACTTTTCTCCTCGATAAAACTGAAGTTAAGAAGCCGTTGAAAATTGGTGCTACTTTTACCGGTTTCACTTATGAAAATGAACAGCATAAAATGCAGATTACCAGAAATATTCCCGATATTAGACGGGATCATTATGGATTTGCGACAGTTGTGAAGGAAAAATTTGGCTTGGGTGTTTTTGTCGACATCGGGCTTCCCAACAAAGATGTTGTGGTTTCAATTGATGAGCTCCCAACTGTTCGTTCATTATGGCCTCAAGATGGTGATAAATTATTGATTGATTTAACAGTTGATAAAAAGAACCGGATTTGGGGACATTTGGCCGATGAAGAAATTTTCGCTGCAATTGCAAAACCAGCTAAAGACGATTTGCAAAATAAAAATTTGAAAGCCAGAGCTTATCGGTTGAAGATTTCCGGTACCCGTTTATTGACCGAAGATTACAACTTGGCGTTTTTACACCCAGATGAGCGCCTGATGGAGCCACGATTGGGTCAGGAAGTTGATGCTCGAGTTATTGGCATGTTGCGTGACGGCAGTGTTAACATTTCCACAAAGCCACGGGCCTATCAAGAAATCGGTGAAGATGCTCAAATGATTTTGGCAGCTATCGAACATACCGATGAAAAGCAGCTTGATTTCAGTGATAAAAGTACGCCTGATTCCATTAAGGAGTACTTTGGAATTAGCAAGGGTGCTTTTAAACGGGCATTGGGACATCTGTTAAAAGAGCACTTGATTGTTCAAGAAGATGGCCATATTTCGTTAAAAAAGTAGGTTTTTAGATGCATGAACAAATTGAGGACTACCTTCATTATTTGAGAGTTGAACGTGGACTTTCAGAAAATACGATTAAAAGTTATCGGCAGGATTTGGAAGAAGCCGGTGCTTTTTTTGACAAACATGCAGGAACAATCACCAAGGTTGACCAGTTTGTTATTCTCAATTTTTTGGAGAGTCTTCAAAAGCAGAATAAAGCTCGAAACACGATTATTCGGGAAGTATCGACTTTGCGCCGATTCTTTCAGTATTTGGTGCAGTTTCACGTCATTAAAGACGATCCGATGCTCAAAGTTGATTCACCCAAAAAAGCTCAAACGCTTCCTGATGTGTTGACGGTTGCCGAGGTCAACAAATTGTTGTCCATGCCGGATGTTCACAAGAAGTTGGGAATTCGTGACCGGGCAATTTTAGAAACCTTATATGCGACCGGTTTGCGGGTCAGCGAATTGGTGAATTTAAAGCTTGGGGATCTTCACCTACCAATGAATCTGTTACAAACCATTGGGAAAGGCGATAAAGAACGGATTATTCCGATTAGTGACGTTGCCATTAATTGGTTGAATCATTATCTGAAAACGACCCGGGTTCAATTGTTAAGCGGTAAGTCCAACACCGAGTATGTGTTTTTGAACGCCCATGGACGCCGTTTAACCCGTCAGGCAATCTGGCAAATGATTAAGAAATATGTCAAGCAGGCGGGCATTAAACGCCATGTAACCCCGCATACTTTGCGGCATTCGTTTGCAACGCATTTGCTGGAAAACGGTGCCGATTTGAGAATCGTGCAGGAATTATTGGGGCACTCGGATATTTCCACTACCCAGATTTACACCCACGTTTCCCATAAGCATTTGACGGAAGTCTATAATAAGTTTCATCCTAGAGCATAATTAGTGAGGCTAGATAAATGTTATATCAATACCGAAAAGATTATGAAAAAGTCACAATGGGCCTGTTCTCATTGGTTTCCGAACTTCAAAATATGGATTTGGTTGCCCAGGAAATGAACTGGTACGCCAACAAGGACAACCGGCTGATTTATTTATGGCGCGATCCTTCCAATAATTGGTCCGGCTTGGTCGGAATCGAACTTCAAGGCGACCAACTGTTGGTTCACCAACTCGTCTTAACGCCCCAGAGCATCAGTCAGGGCAACTACAACCGCATTTTTGATGATCTACAGGATCTTTACCCCAAATATAAAATTGTGGTTGGATTTGATAATCGAGAACCTTGGGAAAAATGGGAGAACACAACCAATCATGCCTGAATCAAAGCAGCTTGAACTACATTTAAATGATTTCGATGGGCCGCTGGAAGTTCTCCTGCACTTGATTCAAGAGTCGAAGATGGATATCTATGATATTCAGATTTCGAAAATTACTGAGCAGTATATGCAGTATATTTATGATGCTCAACAGTTGAACCTTGAAATTGTCGGTGAGTATTTTGTCATGGCTGCCAAACTAATGGTAATCAAATCAAAAATGTTGCTGCCAACGATTTCTGATGACCAGTCTGACGAGGAACAAGCCGATCCACGAGAGGAACTGGTTTCTCAACTGCTTAATTACAAGCGGTACAAGATGGTTGCAGCCGACATCAAGAAGCGTGAGATGACCCGCCGGGAAAGCTTTACCCGTTCAGAATTGACCGTCCCGCCAACCAAAGAAGAGCTGATCCAGCCTTCACCATTTAATAGTGGCGACATCATGGCCAGTTATGTGGATGCCTTAAAGCACTTTAAATACAATCAACCCATGTCCACGGTTATTCATGAGTGGCAGTTTACGATTCAGGGTCAAAGTCAACGCATTCGACAGCTGCTCAATCAACACCATGAGCAACTTTCCTTTGACAAGTTGGTCAGCCATTCATCCCAGACTGAAGAAATTGTGACTGATTTTCTGGCAATTTTGGAAATGGCTAAATACAACGAAGTTCGATTGGATCAGCCAAATGTTCAATCAGAAATCACAATTCGAAAGGGGCCGGGATACGTTGATCAGTAATTTAGCAAAAATTGAGGCGCTCTTGTACGCATCCGGTGATCAGGGCATCACACTGCGACAAATTTCTCAACGGACGGCTTTGACGGTTGCCGCATGTCGACAGCTGCTGGAAAAAATCATTGAGAAGTATACAAATGACGAAGACAGTGGCCTCAAAGTATTTGTAAGTGATAATGTCTACCGATTGGGCACCAAAGAGCAATTGTCCGAACTTGTGGGCGACTACGTGAACGATGCCAAACCACGAGTTTTATCCGAAGCCGCACTGGAAACAATTTCGATTATTATGTATAATCAGCCGATTACCCGAATTGAAATTGATCAGATCCGTGGTGTTAACAGTTCGGCTATTCTTCACCGCTTGGTTAACCAGGATTTGATCGAAGTCACGGGTGTCAAAGAAGAGGTTGGAAATCCTAAGCAGTATGGGATTACCAATTTTGGATTAGACTATTTTGGCTTGAAATCATTAAAAGATCTGCCGCCGTTGCCGAAGGACGAAGTCTTGGATGACGACACCAGCGATTCATTATTGACACGTTTCAACAAGGAAATTGATAAAGAAAATTAAGAGGTAAATTTATGAACGAAGAACGTTTGCAAAAAGTCATTGCCCATGCCGGGGTTGCATCTCGACGAAAGGCTGAAGTTTTAATTTCAACCGGGCATGTAAAGGTCAACGGTGAAGTTGTTAAAGAACTTGGTACCAAGGTCACCCCAAATGACGAAGTGAAAGTCGATGAGGTGCCAATTTCTAAAGAAGCCCCCGTTTATTATCTGTTGTATAAGCCCCGCGGTGTGATCACGGCGGTTACTGATGATAAGCACCGAAAGACAGTTGTCGACATCTTGGACGAGGTTCCGGAAAGAATTTATCCGGTTGGCCGTTTGGATTACGATACTTCTGGTTTGCTGCTATTGACCAACGATGGTGATTTGGATAATCGGTTGACCCATCCCAAGTATGAGGTTGAGAAGACTTATGTTGCCAAGGTTAAAGGTATCGTCACAAACGATGATTTGAAACACTTAAGAACCGGTGTGGTCATCGAGCATCGAAAGACTGCCAAAGCCAAGACTAAGCTGATTCGGACCAACAAGGATTCTTCAATTGTTCAATTGACAATTCATGAAGGCCGCAATCACCAAGTCAAAAATATGTTTGAAAAAATCGGCCATCCGGTTGAAAAATTAAGTCGGGAAACTTATGGCTTCTTAACCCTTAAAGGATTACAGCCAGGCGACTATCGACCACTTAAGCCACATGAAGTTGAAGAGTTGAAAGAAATGACCGACAAGACAAATCGTTGACATCTGGTTTAATTCTGATATATTTGAATTAAATAAATTGGTTTATCTTCAGGGCAGGGTGTGATTCCCGACCGGCGGTGATAGTCCGCGACACACGAGAGATCGTGCTGAGCTGGTGAAATTCCAGTGCCGACAGTAAAGTCTGGTATGTAGAAGATTAAATTTTACACGCTTTTTGTAATGCCCTGACAAATTCTTTTTGTCAGGGCATTATTTTGAAGATTGACCATTGGAGGAGAGGTTTTTTCAATGGAAAATAGTGGTAAGCATACACAGTTGGCAACAACTCGTTTGGTAGAGATGTCGGTTTTAGCGGGGCTGTCTTATGTCCTCATGTTTCTTTCACTTCCAATTATTCCGATCGTGCCATATATGAGATTGGATTTGGCCGATATGCCAATTTTGTTGGGAACGGTTCTGTTCGGACCCGTTGGCGGCATGACAATCGCTGGTCTCAAGGCCTTGCTTTACTGGGTCACAACCGGAGCGGATGTCATTAACTTCATCGGCGTGGGATCATCATTGATTTCATCCCTGGTGCTCATCTGGGCCTATTACTTGGGTGACCGGTTCTTCTCATTCACCCATGGTTGGAAGAAAGCTGCGTTGATCGTTCTTTTGATGGCAATTTTGCTGACAATTGTGATGTCATTGACCAATTGGCTGGGTGTCATTCCACCTTATATGAAGCTGATGGGCATGAAGCTTGGATTCCCACTGGCAACGGTTATCTTATCCGGGGTTGTGCCATTTAACTTCATTAAGGGCGTTGTAGTAGGTGGAATCTTTATCTTAATTAAGCAGAGTTTCCTGCCGCGGCTCAAGCTCCGATAAATTAAGGTATATATTCAAAGCAATTCGTATATAATTAAATAGTGAGTAATCTTAAAAGCTAGGACAAACTGACAGTTTGAACTGGCTTTTTATTTCGGAGGCCATCCATGGAATTAAGCATTCTTTTGTTAATATTTGGCAGTCCCACGCAGTTTCGACGAGTCAAAGCCATTAAAAACACGCTTCGTGGGCGACGGACGGTCTCCAATCTGTATTGGGCATTACAATATGGCATGTTGGACTTTGTTGATTCACTGCACGGCGTCAGCTTTGAAGAGGACAGCGCTGCTTTAAAACAATTGAAGAACGATGGCCTAGTTGAAACCGATGATGATTTCCGCTTTCGACTCACTTCCAAAGGCGTCAAAAAACAACTGGATTTTCAAAGCCAGCTATTGCCATTAAAGAATTTGGCGGTGGGATCCCGATACGATGTTGCGAAGTTTATGCATCGGTTTACTTTCGCCGTTCAAATTGTGTCCGAATATAGTTATTCCAACAACAAATACTATCCGCAATCGATCAACTATTTTGAAGATCAATTGTTAAAACGCTGGTTTATCCAAAATAAGCGTCATCAGTTGCCTCAACAGTTCCATGATCTGTTAAACGACTTTTTGAGTGGACTGGGCGATAACCAATTAGCTGATGCATTTACTCAAAGTTTGGTCGGTCATGATTTTTCGGGCTTGACCGGAGAACAGGTGGCTGCCGCTGAACATACCCATGCGACGATTGTCCAGCTGCAATGGCTCCAGCTGTATGGGATGCTGCTGCAGGAGTTGTTGAAGCTGCCTAAAGATAATCCGTTGTTGCAGTTGACATTCGGACTGGATAAGCCGGTGGTTGCCAAGAGCGCCGAAGAAACCTTTGACCTATTTGTCAAACAGGGAAGCGGAGACTTTAAAACAATTGCCCAACAAAGGGGTATCAAATTAACAACCGTGTACGAACATTTACTGGAAATGGCCATCATGTCACCAATCAACGCTTTTCCTTATCAATCTTTGATTGCCCCCGATCTCTGGAAACGGTTGGCGGACAACTCACCGGAAGACGTTGGTGAATGGTCTTTTGCAGATGCTTCCAAAGTGTTTCCTCATTTGGCGTTCTTTGAATTTCGGCTTTTTCAGATATACAGGAGTAAATTAGCTGATGAAAATTAATTTGCATGACATTTTAAAAAGAGATTTTGGCTTTACCTCCTTTCGTCCGGGACAAGAAGAGATCTTACGACATTTATTTGCCAATCAAAATACTTTGGCAATTTTACCAACCGGTGGCGGTAAGACTCTGCTTTATCAAATGTATGGGGCGGTTACCCATCAGCGGGTGGTCATTGTTTCACCATTGATCTCACTGATGTTTGATCAAGTGAGCCGCCTGCAGTACCTGGGTTCAAAACGGGTGGTGGCATTGACGTCTGCACTGGATTTTCAAGAAAAGGCTATTATTTTAAGTCGCTTAAATCAATATCAATTCATCTATGTTTCCCCGGAGATGTTGGCGAATGAACAGGTCTTTCAAAAGATTAAGAGTTTGAAAATCGGCTTGTTTGTGGTTGATGAAGCCCATTGCATTTCAGAATGGGGCCCGGATTTTCGACCGGATTACCTTAATTTGGGCAAGGTCAGGCAAAATCTTGGACGGCCACTTACTTTGATGATGACCGCAACTGCCACTGACGTCGTTAAAGCAGATATTATCAACCACATGAATTTTGACTCTGCTGACGTCCAGCAGGTTGTTTTGCCGGTAAACCGGCCCAACATTTTTCTGAGTGCCAAGGTTTTGGCAAATCAGCAGGAAAAAGACCGGGAGCTGATTGATTTGGTGTCCAAACTGCACGGACCGGGAATTATCTATTTTTCCAGTAAAAGCAAAGCTGAGGAAGCTGCGGTGAATTTGGCCGTCAAGACCGGTCGTCAGGTGATGGCTTATCACGGGGGGATGGACAACCAGACGCGTTTTCATATCCAGCAGCAGTTTATGGATGGCAATCTTGACATTGTCTGTGCCACCAGTGCTTTTGGTATGGGAATCGATAAGGATGACATCCGGTTTGTCATTCACTACCATTTACCGGCCAATATCCAAAGCTACGTCCAAGAGATTGGCAGATGCGGCCGGGACCAAAAACCGAGTTTGGCGGTTCTCTTATACGAACCCAATGATCGGTATCTTCAAATGAATTTGATTGCCAACACGATTCCGGAGAGAAACATCCTAAAATACTTATTTCAACATCCCAAAGCATTAACGAATGACGATCAGTTTAGAGTCGTCAAATATTATCATGATAACGGCTATTCTTTGGATCAGACGATGGGGATTTTTGAACATTCACGACAGCGGCGGATAACTGAATTGGGTGCCATGGTGCAATACGTCTACCAAGACGGCTGTCGCCGGGATGACCTGCTGAAGTATTTTAACGAGCGGGTTTCCGCAACTCTAAAGAACAAGGAATTCTGCTGTGACCATGATATTGATTTTTGGAACAACTGGCAGTCGTTTAACGAAAAATATCTTAATCAGTCACTCAAATCTGCCAAAAGTAAACCAAAAAGTTGGCAGGAAGTGATTGACAAGCTGTTTTTATTAAAAAATTAAGGTCCCTTTATTGAATTTAATGATAAAATAAGTTTGTCTATATCCTGATTAAGAGGGGGGTTCATATGAATTCGAATGATGAACATAAAAAGACTGGGGAAGACCAGCCTTGGAACCAAACATTTTCAGAGGATCGTGATGAAAATGGCAATCTTTCTCGAGTAAAGCTGAGAAAGCAGAGCCAAAGTCACCATTTGATCACAGGAATTTTAGCAGCATTGATTATTATTGTTGCGGTTGTCGCGTTAGTTTACGGTTTGGTTCGTCAGAGTGCCATGGGAAATGATTCAAAGAGTGCCGCATCTTCATCCGTAAGAGTCGTTCGGCAAAATAACGCAAAAAAAAAATCATCTTCAGCGAATAAAGCCCAAACAAAGTCTGCAAAAACCAAGCCGGCTGTAAAGAGCAGTGCCCATAAGGCAACTGCCCAGCCAAAGAAGGCTGCCCAGACGCAACCGGCAGCAAAGTCCAGTACGACGAGCACGTCTCAACGTACCCAGACAAGTTCAACCAGTCAATCACAGCAGTCAGGACAAACGGCCACCTCTGCAAGCAGTCAGACTCAATCGTCTTCCAGTCATAAGTATGCCACCGTTAAGGCGGGCCAGGGGATGTTTCGAGTTGCTTACAATAACGGTTTGACCACTGCCCAACTGATGCAGATGAATGGCTTAACTTCCAGTTCCAAGCTTTACCCAGGACAGCGATTGAGAGTAAAATAGGCACTGGAATCATGTTCCATTAAAAATAATGTCAGGTAAGGAATGTTAGAATGCGAAAAAATGGATTACAAGTAGCAATTGATGGGCCGGCGTCCGCTGGCAAGAGTACAGTTGCCAAGCTGGTTGCCAAACAATTTCACTACGTGTATTGTGACACCGGTGCAATGTACCGGGCAATTACTTTAAAGGCAATTCGAACCGGGGTCTCGTTTGATGACCTTGCCGGGATTGCAAAGATTGTTAAATCTTCCAAAATGACTTTTGAACCCAGCGATGATGGCCAAAAGGTTTTCATCGACGGCAAGGAAATTACGGAAGCCATTCGTCAAGAAGACGTGACCAATTCAGTTTCAGCGGTTGCTGCGATTGGCGAAGTTCGTAAACAATTGAGTGCTCAACAGCAGGAAATTGCCAAGGACGGTGGCATTGTGATGGATGGTCGGGATATTGGAACATCTGTCCTGCCGGATGCCGAAGTTAAAATCTTTTTGATCGCAAGTGTTGAAGAACGTGCTCAACGTCGATACAAAGAAAATATTCAAAAAGGAATCAATACGCCGCTTGATGAACTTCAAATGGAAATTGAAGCCAGAGATTATAAAGATTCTCATAGAAAAATTTCACCGCTTACAAAAGCAGCTGACGCTGTAGAGATTGATACGACGTCACTTTCGATTGATCAAGTGGTCGAAAAAATCGCAAATGTGATAAATAAAACATTGAAATAGCAACTAATTAGTCAATTGACTGGTAATATTGGTCAATTTAAGATAAAATTATGATTAGAGTTGTTTCAAGGAGGAATTGTTTGATGAGTGAAAATGCAAATAATGATAAGAATGATTTATTAAACGCTTTAAACAGCGTTAATGAAGTAAAAGTTGGCGATGTCGTTACTGGTGAAGTTTTAGCCAAAGATGACAACCAACAATTGATTGTTGGTATTGAAGGTTCAGGTGTTGAAGGTGTTGTTCCACCACGTGAACTTTCATCAGACCAAAGTGTTGATGATATTAAGCAGGGCGACAAGCTCAAGCTGGTTGTTACTTCCCGTATCGGAAGCGACAAAGAAGGCGGAAGCTTCCTGCTTTCATCAAAGCGTCTCGAAACTCGTAAAGTTTGGGATGAATTGGCTGAAAAGTCAAAGAACGGTGAAACCATCACTGCTAAAGTCAGTCAAGCTGTTAAAGGCGGCTTGGTTGTCGATGCCGGTGTCCGTGGATTCGTTCCTGCATCAATGATTTCAGACCACTATGTTGATGATTTGAATCAATTTAAGGGTCAGGATCTTGAATTAAAGATTATTGAAATTGATCCAATTGAAAACCGCCTTATCTTATCTCATAAGGCTATCGTTCAAGCTGCCAAGGCAGAAGAACGTGAAAAGTTAATGCAAACCCTTCATGAAGGCGACATTGTTGAAGGAACCGTTGCTCGTCTTACCAGCTTTGGTGCGTTCGTTGACCTTGGCGGCATGGACGGATTGGTTCATGTTTCTCAAATCGCTTATGAACGTGTTGATAAGCCTTCTGATGTCCTTAAAGTTGGCCAAACGGTTAAAGTTAAGGTATTGTCAGTTGACTTCGATCGTAACCGAATCTCACTTTCTATCAAACAAACTCTTCCAGAACCTTGGGACGGAATCGAAGAAAAAGCACCTGTTGGTAGTGTCCTTGAAGGTACAGTTAAGCGCCTTGTTGACTTTGGTGCCTTTGTTGAAGTGTTCCCAGGTGTTGAGGGATTAGTTCATATTTCTCAAATCGCTCATGAACACATTGACACTCCTGCCGATGTGTTGAAGGTCGGCGAGAAGATCAAGGTCAAGGTTCTTGACGTTGATACTGACAGAAAGCGTTTGGCATTATCAATTAAAGCTTTGACTGATGCTCCAGAAGGAGAAGACAAGCCAAAGAAGTCAAACAAACGACCATCACGACCATCACGTCAATCTCATAATCGTCCAATCAGTAATGCTCCGGAAGAAGAAACCGGCTTTACTTTGGGTGACATCATTGGTGACGAATTGAAGAAATCCGGCAACAATGACGATGATGATAACAAATAATCATTATTTTTAAATCATGAAAAGGGGCTGGAAACAAAACGTAAGTTTTGTCCCAGCTCTTTTCTTTCTGAATTTACTTAGCAAGGGAGGGATTTATATGGCATTGCCAACAGTTGCATTTATTGGCCGTCCTAATGTTGGAAAGTCGACAATCTTCAATCGGATTGCCGGTGATCGAATTTCAATTGTCGAAGATACACCTGGTGTTACCCGTGACCGAATTTATTCTCACGGTGAATGGCTTGCAACAAAGTTTGCCATGATCGATACAGGTGGTATTCAAATTAGTGATGCACCATTTGCAACTCAGATTAAGAGTCAGGCTGAAATTGCCATTGATGAAGCCGACGTCATTGTCTTCATCGTGAGTGGTAAAGAAGGTGTCACAGCTGACGATGAACTAGTTGCCAAGATCTTATACAAAAGTGACAAACCGGTTGTTCTGGCAGCCAACAAAGTTGATAATCCAAAAAGTCGGGAAGATATTTACGACTTTTATTCTCTTGGTTTTGGCGATCCGATGCCAATCTCAGGGGTCCATGGTCTTGGATTAGGTGATTTACTCGACAAAGTTGTTGAGAAGTTCCCCAAGACGGATGAAAAAACTGACAACGACGACATTCGATTCAGTATTATCGGTCGCCCAAACGTTGGGAAATCTTCACTGGTTAACGCCCTTTTGGGTGAAGACCGAGTTATTGTCTCAGATATCGCGGGAACGACTCGGGATGCCATTGACACTCGATTTGAGGCTGATGGGATCAAGTTCACGATGGTTGATACTGCCGGAATCCGAAAACGTGGAAAAGTTTACGAAAATACCGAGCGTTATAGCGTGATGCGGGCAATGAAAGCCATTGACCAAAGTGACGTTATCTTGTTTGTTATGAATGCTGAAGAAGGCATCCGTGAGCAGGATAAGAAGGTTGCCGGATATGCTCATGAAGCCGGGAAAGCGATTATCACGGTTGTCAATAAGTGGGATACACTCAAAAAGACCAACCACACTCAGCAGGACTTTGAAACATTGATTCGTAATGAGTTTCAATACATGGCTTATTCCCCAATCATCTTCGTGTCCGCGGTTACCAAGCAGCGAGTGGAAAAGCTGCCGGAATTAATTAAACGGGCTTATGACAATCATGAAAAGCGGGTTCAATCTTCTGCTTTGAACGATGTCATTATGGATGCCGTTGCGGTCCATCCAACCCCAACCGTCAATGGTAAACGGCTGCGGATTTATTACGCAACTCAAGTCAAATCCGGGCCACCAACTTTTGTGGTTTTTGTCAACAATCCAGATTTGATGCATTTCTCTTATGTCAGGTTCCTTGAAAATCAAATTCGTGATAATTTTGATTTTACCGGAACACCGATCAAAATCATCAAAAGAAGCCGAAAGTAAGGGAAAAGTGACCAATTTTTAACGAAATCTTGATATTTAGGCGTTTATCGGCACTAAATTTGCCAAAAGCATTGCAATGACGGCATTCTTATGCTATCTTTGAAAAAGAAATGATGCTACGAAAGGCGTTGTTTTAGCATTCCAAATTCTTCGGAATTTGACTTGCAATGTTTTACATACCTATCTTTGAGGGAGGTGAATACACTCATGGCAAATAAAGCAGAATTAGTAACCAACGTTGCAACTGCAACTGGTTTAACTAAAAAAGATGCTACATCAGCTGTGGATGCAGTATTTGAATCAATCCAAGCTAGTTTAGCAAAAGGTGACAAAGTTCAATTGATCGGTTTCGGTAACTTCGAAGTACGTCAACGTGCCGCTCGTAAGGGCCGTAACCCACAAACAGGTCAAGAAATTCAAATTCCTGCAAGCAAGGTACCAGCTTTCAAACCTGGTAAGGCGCTCAAGGATGCTGTTAAATAGTATTCATCTGTTAAGCCAGAACGGCATTTGTCGGGCTGGCTTTTTTTATACACTTTGGAGGACAAACATGAGTTATTCAAAAAAGGCACTTGATCAACTTGAAGGCGGCCAAATCGATGATTTTAAAAAATCATTTCAGCAGGCATTGGACAATGATTCGGATGATTTGTTGTATTCGCTTGCTGAAGAGCTGTATTCACTTGGTTTTTCCAACTACTCAAATACTATTTACGAAAAACTATTTAAAAAATATCCTGACGATGATGGATTAAAAATTAATTTGGCTGAATTAGCCATTGATGACGATAAGGATGATAAAGCCCTTAATTATTTATCACAGGTTTCATCTGACTCCGACGAATACGTCCGTTCTTTGATGGTAGCGGCCGATTTATACCAGACCCAGGGAATGTTCGAGATCAGTGAGCAAAAGCTCTTAGAGGCCCAAAAATTGGCCCCTGATGAGGATGTCATCAAGTTTGCACTCGCTGAATTCTATTTTACGACCAGAAACTATCGGAAAGCCATCAATTTATACTTGAGTTTAATTACTTCCGGAACATTGGAGATGTCTTCCGTCAACCTGGTTGAACGGCTGGGCGTATCCTATGCTGAAATCGGTAAGTTCGAACAGGCAATCGGTTATTTGGAACAAATCAAACCGATTAATATGAACAGTGATGTTAAGTTTGAACTGGCATTCACCTACTTCAACTTAAAAGAATACCAAAAGGCCATCAAGGCATTTGAGGATTTGCGTGATTCCGATCCGCAATATAGTTCACTGTATCCTTACCTGGCTGACTCTTTTGTTAATTTGAAACGGGTCGATGAAGCCTTAAAGGCTATCCAAGAAGGGATTTCGATTGACCAATTTAACGAAAAGATTTGGCAGAAAGCCGGTCAAATTGCGTTAATGGCCAATGAGGACGATCTGGCTTTGAAGTATTTGAAAAAAGGCCATGAAATCGCCCCTGACGACATGGAGATCTTAACCTTACTATCTGACTGGTATGTTTCCCACGAGCGTTACAGCGACAATTTGACGCTTCTGGAAGGGGTATTTGAGGAACACGTCGTCGATGCACACTTGGCATACAATTTGGCATTATCTTATCAAAATACCGGTGATACCAAAAAAGCTGCCAAGAATTACGAATTGGCGGCCAATGAATTGTCGGATAATCCTGAATTTCTCAAGCGGGCAACATTATTCTACCGGGAAGCCGGCAAACCCGATGAGGAACGCAAATACCTTAAGAAGTATCTGGACATTGTTCCAGGAGATATTGAAATGGAAGCAATGTGGGACGAGTTCGAATAAATTAAAATATTGATTTTACAATCCACACAAAAGAAAGGGACCACCGATTCATTCGGCGGTCCCTTAACTACATATTGAGTTATATTAATTTGAAACGCTTTGGTCGTTTGTAAGTAAATCCTTCACCAATCGCTTCGTTGACTTCGATAATCGAAATAAAGGCTTCTTCATCGATGGATTCAACCAGTTTCTTTAACGTATGCAGTTCACTGGGTGAAACGACACAGTAGACAATCTGCTTGGATTTATGTGAGTAGCCACCCTCGGCATTGAGAAAGGTAACCCCGCGGTGCAGTTCTTCTTGAATGGCATTTGAAATTTTCTCAGATTCATTGCTGATGATCAGAATTCCTCGAGCCGTGTAAGCACCACGCTGGGTGAAATTGACAATCACTGAAAAAATCCAAACGTAAATTAACGTATATGCCATCTGGCGGATATTTAAATAAATCAATGATGACAGCAAAACAATCACATCAATGGTTAGAAGTGTTTGCCCCATTTGAACCCCTTTGAATCTTTCAAAGAGGCGGGCAACAATATCCACACCACCCGTTGTCCCGCCAAACCGGTAAACAATTCCACAGCCAAAACCGCCGAACAAACCGGCACCAATGGCCGAAAGCAGGAGGTCGTGGTCAATATTAATCACGATTGGCACCCGCTGCCAAATCCATAAAAAGATTGCCAAGGCAATCGTGCCATATAAAGTGTAAAACATGTCTTTCTTACCGAGAAATTTATAGCCAATTGCAAACAATGGCACGTTGACCAGGATTGTTGAATAGGCCGGGTCAATATGAAATAATGCCCGTAAAATCAGCGTAATACCGGTAACACCACCGTCAGCTAAATGATTATAAATGTTAAAGAAGACAATTCCGAACGAATAAATTGCTGTTCCTGCCGCAATGACGAACAGGTCGACAAATGAAATATCAAGTTTAAAGCGGCTTTCTTTTTTAGCCATCGTTTTTCCTCCCTGAATGATCTGACAACTTATCATAGCAATTCTAGTTCAAGATTGGCAATCATTTCTGCGTTCTTTTTGTTTCACGTCGAATTTCTGTTAAAATTACATAAGGATAAATATTAAATGGATGGCGATTATTGTGCGGATGGTAGAGATTCCCAAAGAGTTTCATGAGGCATTACCAATTTTACAAAAAATTGAGGCTGCGGGTTACGAGGCTTACTTCGTTGGTGGTTCGGTCAGAGATACGATTTTAAAACGGCCAATTCACGACGTTGATATCGCAACCAGTGCGTATCCAAGCGAAGTTAAATCATTATTTAAGCGAACAGTTGATACCGGAATCGAGCATGGCACGGTGATGATCCTTGACCACGGAACCGGTTATGAGGTTACAACTTTTCGAACCGAGTCAGGTTATCAGGATTATCGACGCCCGGATAAGGTAACGTTTGTGCGTTCATTAAAAGAAGATTTAAAACGCCGTGATTTTACGATTAATGCCCTGGCATTAGCTGAGGATGGCCAAATTACCGACTTGTTCGGCGGCTTGGCCGATATTAGGAAAAAAATCATTCGGGCAGTCGGCGATCCCAACGAGCGGTTCAACGAAGATGCATTGAGAATGATGCGGGCAGTTCGATTTGCGAGCCAGCTTGATTTTCGCATCGAGGATGCAACAATGGCCGGTATTAAAAAGCACAGCGCGCTTTTGGAAAAAATTGCGGTTGAGCGTTCCCACACTGAATTTGTCAAAATGATGCTCGGAGTTGATGCCGAAAATGGCTTGAATATCATGCTTGAGACCAATTTATATCAGCATGTTCCGGTTCTAAAAGATTATTTGCCTCAGCTCCAAGAAATTGTTGCCAGCAAATTTCACCTGACCAATGAGGCCCAAGTTTGGTCCTTGTTGGCATTTAAATTTGGATTTTCTGCCAAACAGATTTCTTCATTTTTGAAAAAGTGGAAGACTGCCAATAAAATAATTAATGATGTTATACTTACCACTGAATTGCTTTTTTCAATTGCTAAGCATGATGTTTCAAATGCCGACTTATATCACGCGGGCGCTGCCAATGTTGACAACGCCGTAATCGTGACCGCAGATCAGGCAAAAACTGCTGGACTGCAAGAGCGATATAATAATCTGCCAATCAAAAACAAGAAACAGCTTCGAATAACTGGTGGTGATTTGATCAAACGAGGTGTCTTAAAACCCAGTCCGCAACTTGGCAAGGTTTTGGATTATCTTGAACACAGTGTCGTTGCCGGCAAGATTCTCAATCAACCCGAGAATCTTGTTAACGCAGCGATTAACTTTCTAAATGAGGACTGATAACTGAATGCAAACAATGCGTGTTGAAAATCTAACAAAAACGTACGGTGAAAAAACGTTATTTGATAAGCTGAACTTTATCATCAACGAACACGATCGAATCGGGTTAATTGGAACCAACGGAACCGGAAAGACCTCTTTACTAAATGCTATTTCCGGCCTTGACCAGGATTCAACCGGTGATATCATTACTTCAAAATCTTACACGATTGGTTATTTAAAACAGGATCCGGAATTGGATAACAATTTGTCCATTATGGATGCCGTTTTCTCAGGTTCACAGGCAGTTTACCGGACCATTCGAAATTACGAGGCAGCCTTAAAAGAATATTCTGCTCATCCTGAAGATGCGGATGCCACCAAGCGGTATACCAAGGCTGAAGCTCGAATGAATGAAGAGGATGCCTGGAATGCTCAAAATGATGTTAAAACGATCTTGAACCAACTCAAGATTACCGACTATAATCAAAAGATTTCCGAACTATCCGGAGGTCAGCGTCGGCGGGTTGGCTTGGCTCAGGTTTTAATTCAGGCGCCAAACTTACTGTTGCTGGATGAACCGACCAACCATCTTGATTTTAACTCAATTGACTGGTTGGAAAATTATTTGGCCGGTTACAAGGGGTCTTTAATTGTTGTTACTCATGATCGATACTTCCTTGACCATGTTGCCAACAAGATTTGGGAATTATCGTTTGGTAAACTTTACCAGTATGAAGGTAATTACCAAGCATACGTTCAGCAAAAAGCAACCCGGGTTCAGGGCGAAATTCAAGCTGAACATAAGACCCAGCAGCTTTACAAGCAAGAATTGGCATGGATGAAGACCGGTGCCAAAGCTCGTTCAACAAAGCAACAGGCCCGAATCAATCGATTTAACGATCTCAAAGATAACGTCGGTAATCTTCAATTGGATCAAAACGTGAATATTTCTTTGGGTCAAACCAGACTTGGAAAAGAAGTTCTTAAAATGAAGGACGCCAATCTGACGATTGACGGCAAAACCATTCTGAAGGACTTCAACATTTTGGTTCAGCCAAACGAGCGGATTGGAATCAGCGGTGAAAATGGTGCCGGAAAGACCAGTCTGCTGAACGTTATTGCCGGCCGGTTGAAGCTTGATTCCGGAATCATCAAAGTTGGTGAAACCGTTAAGATTGCTTATTATACCCAGTTAACCGAACCAATTCCCGAAGATAAACGGGTCATCAGCTATTTAAGTGAAGTTGGTCAACAGGTGACTGATAATACCGGAAACAAGATTAGTGTTGCTGAATTGCTGGAAGAATTTTTGTTCCCAAGATTTATGCACGGTACATTGATCCGGAAACTTTCCGGTGGTGAAAAGAGACGGTTGTATCTTTTGAAATTGTTGATGCAGCAGCCAAATGTTTTACTGCTGGATGAGCCGACAAATGATTTGGATATTGCCACACTGACGGTTTTGGAAGATTATATTTCCAAATTTCAAGGGACAGTTATTACCGTTTCCCATGACCGTTACTTCTTGGACAAAGTTGCCGATAGACTGTTGATATTTAAAGGTAACGGCGTCATTGAAGAGCATCGGGGCCGTTTCACAGACTATTTAGCTTCATTAAAAAAGGCTCCCAAACAGACAGCAAAACCGGCCAAAGCTTCCGTTGAGAAGACGGATTCCCAGCCGGCTGCCAAAAGTGATACCCACTCATCCGATACCAAGACTAAAAAGAAGCTGACCTACTCTGAAAAAATTGAGTACGATCATATCGAAGACGATATTGAAAAGCTTGAGTCTCAGGTTGAAGATATTGATAAGCAAATGCAGTCCAACGGCTCAGATTATGATAAACTCGCTGATCTTCAGGCTAAAAAGGATAAATTATCTGCAGAAGCCGATAAAAAGATGAAGCGTTGGGAATATCTAAGTGAATACGCCGAATAATTACACTAAAACGTTCTTTTAAAAAGGAGAATTGCCATGTTAGAAGATGCATATTTAGACCTTGCCCGTTATGTTTTGGAGAATGGCCACAAGAAACCCGATCGGACCCATACCGGAACCATTAGCACTTTCGGTTATCAAATGCGATTCGATTTATCTAAAGGATTTCCGTTATTAACCACTAAAAAAGTACCTTTTGGTTTAATCAAAAGTGAATTGTTGTGGTTCTTAAAAGGGGACACCAACATTCAATTCCTGCTCAAACATAAAAACCATATTTGGGACGAATGGGCTTTTGAAAAGTTTGTTAACTCAAAAGACTACACTGGTCCTGATATGACCGACTTTTCTCATCGGGCCCAGAAGGATCCGAAATTTAGCAAAGTTTATCATGAACAAAAGAAATTGTTCTGTAAACGAGTTGTTGAAGATGATGAGTTTGCCAAGAAATATGGTGACCTCGGTCTTGTTTATGGCAGTCAGTGGCGGGCTTGGAAGACATCCAAGGGCGGCACGATTGACCAAATCAAGAACGTGATTGACTTAATTAAAACTCATCCCGATTCAAGACGAATGATTGTTTCCGCATGGAATCCTGAGGATGTCCCAACGATGGCATTGCCACCTTGCCACACACTTTTCCAATTTTACGTGAACGACGGCAAATTAAGCTGCCAGTTATATCAACGTTCAGGCGATATTTTTCTGGGGGTTCCATATAACATTGCCAGTTACGCTTTGTTGACTTCAATGATTGCCAGAGAATGTGGTCTTGAAGTTGGCGATTTTGTTCATACTTTCGGTGATGCCCACATTTACCTGAACCATATTAATCAAATTAAAGAACTCTTGTCTCGTCAGCCTCGTCAAGCACCACAACTCT
Source organism: Lentilactobacillus kefiri (assembly GCF_007989105.1). Lineage (GTDB taxonomy): Bacteria > Bacillota > Bacilli > Lactobacillales > Lactobacillaceae > Lentilactobacillus > Lentilactobacillus kefiri. Next base: position 127,824 of record NZ_BJVK01000001.1, read on the forward strand.
GGTTGAATCCTGAAAAGAAGCACTTGGACGAGTTTGAAATGTCGGATATCAAGGTCAAAAATTATGATCCATATCCGGTTATCAAAGCACCGGTTGCTGTTTAGGAGGAAGCTGATGTTATCTTTTATTTGGGCTGAAGACGCCAATGGTCTGATCGGAGCAGCCGGTCAATTACCATGGCGTCTTCCAGATGATATGCATTATTTCAAGCGGACAACCATGGGAAATACCATTATTTCCGGTTCACGGACTTTTCGAAGTTATAACAAGCCGTTACCTGGCCGGACCAATATCGTTATTTCCAGTCATTCGGATTTCCCGGATGGTGTTCAGGTGATTTCTTCAATCGAAAAGTTGTGTGACCTCGTTGATCAAAACCCCGATAAGCAATACATCGTAACCGGTGGTGCCAACCTGTTCTCACAGCTGTTATCACGAGTTGACCGCTTATATCGAACAAAGATTGCTCATGAATTTTCAGGTGATACATTCATGCCGAAAATTGATTATTCATTATTCAAGCAGGTAAAGTCGGTTCCCGGCGTTGTCGATGAGAAAAATAAATATCCCCATACCTTTGAAGTTTTCGATAGAAAGTAAAATCAGTCACAAATGCTTATGAATCTTCACGGAAACTTTGATATAATTGTGTGTGGACTATAAATTAATTATCAATTTTGTAAAGAAACGAGTGGCGTAAATGGCAAAAGTAAAGATTGTGACGGATTCATCAGCTCAAATTACCGATGAAGAAGCCAAACAATATGATATTACAATTGTTCCATTAACTGTGATGATTGACGATACCCTGTATGTCGACCGTGACACGATCACAAACGAAACCTTCGTCCCCAAGATGTTGGCGGCCCACGACCTGCCTAAGACGAGCCAACCACCAGTTGGTAAGTTTGTCGAAGCCTTTGACAAGTTGGGCGAAGACGGCAGTCAGGTTTTGTGCTTGGATATGTTGGAAGCAATCAGCGGCACGGTACATGCTGCTGAACAAGCCGCAACCCTCAGTAAATCGGATGTAACGGTCGTTGACAGTCAAAGTACCGATCGCGGCTTGGCATTTCAAGTCATCGAGGCAGCTAAATTAGCACAACAAGGTGCTGATATGAAGACGATCTTGGCCCGAGTCGATAAAGTGCGGAGTAACACGAAGCTTTATTTGTGTGTTATGACTTTGGATAATATCGTTAAGGGCGGCCGTTTACACCCAATTGCCGGTGCAATTACCAACTTCTTAAATATCAAGTTGGGATTACAGGTAACCGGTGGCAAACTTAAAGTTATTTCTAAAGGTCGTGGCGACAAGTCACTTAAAAAGTTTTTCAATGGTATCATTAACGAAATGAAACAAACGCCTTCTGTTAAGGCAATTGGCATTTCATATGTTACCGAGACCGATGTTTTAAAGGACACTGTCCAGAAGCTGAAGGATGATTTCCCTGAAGCTGCATTATTGGAACGGGTAACGTCACCAATTATTTCCACCCATACTGGAAAGGGTGCCTTTGCGTTAATTTATTACAGTGATCCAGAATAATAAATAGCATGAATATTGCTTGAAGGGGCGAGACAAAGCGGGCGTTTTGTCATCACCCCTTTTAGATTTTGCAAAGATTTGAGAGGTTGTTTTCGGTGAGTACAAATAAACATGGCAAACAAAAACGGCATTTTGGAATTTGGGTGTTGTTGTTTGGGTTGTTGGTGATTGCTGCCGCTTTATTTGGCGGCTACCATTACTTTAATTCAACACGAACCCCAGCTCTTCCAAGAGAAGTCAAGCTGACGGCAGTTGGTGATTCATTGACTCAGGGAGTTGGGGACCCAACCGGTAAAGGGGGATATACCCATCTGATTGCCAAAAAAGTGAATCACAAAAATCCCAACGTCAAAATGTCCATGGTCAACTATGGTATTTCTGGTGAGACAACCAATCAGATTAACTATCGGGTGGTTCACTCCAAACGACTGCAGCACAGTTTACGAACTGCAAATGTCATCACCATCACGACTGGCGGCAATGATCTATTGAAGTTTTTAAAGGCTAACGTGATGAGTACCAATCAAAAGACCTTGAATCAACGGTCATTGAAGTATGCCGTGAACTACCAGAGTCGGGTAACCCGTTTATTTAGAAATATTCGTCATTTGAATCGTCAGGCACCCATTTTTGTATTTGGAATCTACAACCCGGTCTACGTTTATTTCCCTCAAGTGGCTTATATTAACGAAACGGTGGCCAAAACCAATCAAATAACCAATCAGGTGATTCACCAGCAACACGGAATGTACTTTGTTTCCATTAACAAACAATTAACGGATGGGCAATTTAAGACGGTTCACTCACGAAAAGTGCTTAAGAAAAAGGCCACTGACAGTCTTACCCAAGGCAGTAACCATTCCGCCGCTGACATTGATCGGTTACTTGACGGCCAGTCTTCACAATCAAATAAATATTTATCAAATAACGACCATTTTCACCCGAATTTAACCGGCTACAAAATTATGACCAATTTGCTGTACAAACAAATGGCTCAACACATTACCTGGATAAAGGAGTAATCTTTAATGAGAAACGCAAGCAATGAAAATCGACGTCGCAATCCATGGAAGATTGCTTTTATTTCACTAATTGGCCTTTTGGTTCTTTTAGTGGCAGGGATGCTACTGGCAGTTTCGTTATCTTCGTCTGCCAGTAAAACCGTGGATAAGCAGTCAACAAATTCTTCCCAACCAATCTCTGCAACCATTAACAAAGCCCAGTTGAATCAGTTATCCAACTACTATTTGGACAGAGTTCAAAAGGGCAGTACAACCAAATACCACTTTGAGGTTGCCGATGAAGGAATTGTTTATGGCTCCATTGAACTGTTGGGTTCCAAAGTCGACTATTCATTGACCTTCGATCCCAAAGTCATGTCCAACGGTAACATTGAACTTCATGCCAATAAGCTGGCCTTGGGGAAATTTCCTGTACCGATCAGTTTTGTGTTAATGTATGTTAAGCAAAATTATAAGCTGCCAAAATGGGTTCAATTGATTCCCAAAGAAAAGACGATTAAACTCGATATTATTCATATGAATGGTGACAAAGGTATCAATTATCGTGCTCGGACGATTAGCATGAAGGGGCAGGGTAAATTTGCCTTTGATATCCTATTGCCGCAAGCAGATAAGGAGAATTAGCATGCACAAAACGTTTTATCAATTTTTAATGACCAAACGAAACCCCGGAAGCAGTGATCCCGAGGCGGAGTTTGCCAACAATGCATTTTATGATCAATCATTCCCCAAACAGGAAGATGAATTTGATACAATATCACAATATTTAGAAGAAAATGCTTCATACCTGCCCACCATGGAAATCTTTGATTCGGTGTGGAAGGAATATCAAGAAAGCTTTTAGGAAGTGACATAATGGCAGTAACAATTCAGTGGTTCCCAGGGCATATGGCCAAAGCAATCCGTCAATTCGAGGAAAACCTTTCTTTAGTTGACGTTGTTTTTGAAGTGATTGACGCCAGAATCCCGCTGAGCTCACAAAATCCGGAAATTAAACGGATTAGTGCTCAAAAACCACATCTTTTTATCATGACAAAACGTGATTTGGCTGATCCCAACGTGACCAATCAATGGTTAAAATATTTTTCTGAACATCACCAGCCGGCGATTGCGATTGACGCCAAGACAAAATTTGGCGTTAATAACGTGATTTCGGTGATCTCACCTTTATTACGTGAGAAAATTCAGCGTGAACTTGATAAGGGCATGAAAAAGCGGCCGATTCGAGCCATCAGTGTTGGTGTGCCGAATGTCGGCAAGTCGACCGTCTTAAATCGTTTGGTTAACCGTCGGGCAGCTCAAGTCGGCAATCGTCCTGGAGTGACTAAGGGACAACAGTGGCTTAAATCAAGTGACAAGCTTGAATTGCTGGACACTCCCGGAATTCTCTGGCCAAAGTTTGCCAGCCAGGAAGTCGCCAATAAATTGGCATTGACCGGTGCCATCAAGGAGAGCGTTTTTGCCAGTGATGATATCGCCTTATTTGGGCTCAAACAATTTAGACAAATCAACCCCGAGGGACTTAAGAATCGCTATCATTTAACCGATGACGATTTTAAATTGTCCGATGTTGACCTCTTGTTGGAGATCACTAAGAAGGTCGGCATGCGAGACGATTACGAACGCGGGTCAAACCGAATTATTCAAGATTTCAGATCCGGAAAAATTGGGCGATTCACACTTGATGATCCCGAGATGGTGACAGGCAATGACGAAACTCACGATTAAAGACGTTAAACAGTTATTGGAGAGTATTAATACCCTCGACGATCCGCACTTACTGAGCTTGAAAGACGATCCAAGAAAGGGCGTTCAAGCGGCTCTCAATACAGCTGCCCATCGAATCAACAAGCATCAGCAAGCCGTAGCCGAATTTGAGCACCGGTTAAAATATGAGCGCTCATTTTGGCATAAAGGGATGCAATATGTTGCTGGGGTTGATGAAGTTGGCCGCGGCCCACTGGCTGGTCCGGTGGTTTCGGCTGCCGTCATCCTCCCTCATGATTTTGATTTAATTGAGGTCAATGATTCCAAACAATTGACACCGACGTTAAGGGCGAAGCTGGCTCCTAAAATCAAAGCCGAAGCCTTAAGTATTGGCATTGGGCTGGTGGATAATTTAGGGATTGATCAACTCAATATTTATCAGGCAACCAGAGTGGCGATGAAGCAGGCTGTTGAACAGCTTGATCCACAACCCGATGAAATTATTGTCGATGCGATGCAGATTCCGGTGCCCATTCGGCAAACCCGGTTGATTAAAGGGGATGCGAAAAGTATTAGCGTTTCTGCGGCCAGCATTGTCGCCAAAGTTTACCGGGACCATTTGATGGATGAGTATGCCAAACAATATCCGCAGTATGATTTTCCGCACAATGCGGGTTACGGCACGGCCAAACATTTGGCAGCTTTGAAAGAATATGGTCCAACGCCCATTCATCGAATGACTTTTGCCCCAGTTGAAAAATTTAGTAAAAAATAAATATTTTGTCGTATATACTCTTAAAAGGATGAAGATAATGCTTTTAAGAGATTTTTTGTTAAGAATCCATTTATGTAAAGGAATCGGGATTGTCGGTAAAGCGCGGGTGTACATTTGGCTGAAGCACCTTGACTGGGTGGACACACGGCTCCCAACGCCGGACTATCTTGCGGCCATCGCCCAATTGAATCGGCGTAATGCCGCGGTTTTTGAAAAAAGTTATCAGCAGTTGATGCAAAACGACCAGTTGGTATCGGATCTTCTAGAAGATGAGCACTGGATTAGTATTTTCGATCCAGAATACCCACTCCAGCTTAGAGAGGCCTACGCACCGCCATTGGTGTTATTTTATCGGGGAAACTTGGAGCTACTGGAGCGGCCACTGCTGGGGATTGTTGGCGCCCGAGATTGCACTTCATACTCCGTTGAAATATTGAAACATTTGATTCCTGGCAGAGTTTCCAATACAATGACTATTGTATCGGGCCTTGCAAAAGGTGTCGACACACTTGCTCACCAATGTGCAATTGCCAACAACGGCAGGACAATTGGTGTGATTGGCACGGGACTGGATATTTCCTATCCATATTCCAATCAGCAGTTACAAACTACCATTTCAAAGAATCATCTGTTAATCAGTGAATATCCAAATCATACCAAGGGGTTTCGAAGCCACTTTCCTGAACGGAACCGAATTATTGCCGGTCTGGTGCAAAGCGTCTTGGTAACCGAAGCTAAAAAGCATTCGGGAAGTTTGATTACTGCCAACCTGGCACTTCAAAACAACCGGAATGTCTTGGCGGTTCCCGGATCTATCTCAGCACCGCTTTCCGTTGGTACCAATGAGCTAATCGCTGCTGGGGCCAAGCCGGTCATGCAGGATTTGGATATATTGGAAGAGTACAATTTAGGTCCGATATAAAACGACATTGGTTGACACTTCAAAATTCCTGCAATATGATGTGGTAGATTTGTAATAAAAATTCCTACAATAATATAATTAAAAATAAGCAGTTTTGAGGGGAGAAAATATGGCAACTTCTACAACAACGAAACCAAGAGCCAGAAAAGCAGCCAAAACAAAAACAACTAAAACCAAAAGCAAGACAAAACGCAAATCACCAAAGAAAAATTTAGTCATTGTGGAGTCTCCTGCTAAAGCCAAGACCATTGAAAAATATCTCGGCCGATCATATAAAGTGGTTGCCAGCAAGGGACATGTTCGTGATTTACCCAAGAGTAAAATGGGTGTCGATATTGATCATGATTATGAACCGCACTACATTTCAATCCGTGGTAAAGGTGACACGATTAAAGAATTGCGATCAGCCGCTAAAAAAGCCAAGAAAGTATATCTGGCAGCCGATCCCGATCGTGAAGGGGAATCCATTGCCTGGCATTTACAACACATTCTCGATTTAGATCCGAATGAGGACAATCGGGTTGTCTTCAATGAAATTACCAAAGATGCTGTCAAGGAATCCTTCAAGCATCCCCGTAACATTGATATGAATTTGGTTGACGCCCAACAAGCCCGCCGAATTTTAGACCGATTAGTCGGATATTCAATTTCGCCATTATTATGGCAAAAAGTTAAGAAAGGCCTCAGTGCCGGCCGGGTTCAGTCAATTGCATTATGGTTGATTATTCAGCGTGAAAAAGCCATTAAAGACTTTACACCTGAAGAGTACTGGTCAATTGATTCTGAATTTAAAAAGGGCCGCAGTAAATTCAAGGCAGCCTTTTATGGATTAAACGGCAAGAAGAAGGATCTTCCCAACAACGACGCTGTTCAAGATATCTTGAAGCAGTTGGATCCCAAAGGTGATTTTGACATTACCAAAGTCACTCGTCGTGAACGGAAGCGTCAGCCACAACCACCATTTACAACCAGTACGATGCAGCAGGAAGCCAACCGGAAGCTTAATTATCGGACTCGAAAGACGATGATGGCAGCTCAACAGCTCTATGAAGGAATTAATATTGGCAAAGAGGGTAGTCAGGGATTGATTACCTATATGCGTACCGATTCAACTCGAATCTCTGTTATTGCCAAGCATGAAGCTTCCAAGTTTCTGCATGAAAAGTACGGTGCTGAATATGCAGCTACCAAGCCGATTAAGGGTAAACTTCCCGAAGGTGCTCAGGATGCCCATGAGGCTATTCGACCAACATCTGTTTTCCGGACGCCAGCCAGCGTTAAGAAATATTTGACTAGAGACCAGTTCAGACTTTACCAAATGGTTTGGTCAAGATTTGTTGCCAGTCAAATGACACCGGCACTCATGGATACGATGGCTGTGACCATCGAACAAAATAACGTGACTTTTAAAGCCAACGGTTCAAAGATGAAGTTTGATGGTTTCTTAAAAGTTTATGGTGACAGTAAAGAAAAAGATAATCTGTTGCCTGACTTGGAAACCGGCGACGTTGTCAAGTTGGTTAAAAATAATCCGGATCAACATTTCACCCAGCCACCTGCACGATACAGTGAAGCTACTTTGATCAAAGCGCTGGAAGAAAAAGGGGTTGGCCGGCCATCAACATATTCGCCAACCATCGATACGATTCAACGACGCTACTACGTTAAGGAAGTTGGCCGAAGATTTGAGCCAACCGAATTAGGTGAAATCGTCAATAAGATTATCGTTGAGTATTTCCCTGATGTTGTTAACATTGACTTTACTGCCAATTTGGAAGGCAAACTTGATAAAGTTGAAGAAGGTAAAGAGAACTGGATCAAGTTAGTTGATACATTCTACAAGCCGTTTTCAAATGAGGTTGAGTCAGCAACCAAGAATATGGAAAAGGTCCAGATCAAAGATGAACCGGCAGGAATCAACTGTGAAATCTGTGGGGCCCCAATGGTCGTCAAGATGGGCCGTTATGGTAAGTTCTACGCTTGTTCACGATTCCCAGATTGTCGAAATACGAAGGCAATTATCAAAGAAATCGGTGTGATTTGCCCAGTCTGTCATAAGGGTCAGGTCATTCAACGGAAATCAAGAAAGAACCGGATTTTCTACGGCTGTTCAAGATATCCGGACTGTGACTTCGTTTCATGGGACAAACCAATCGGAAGAGACTGTCCAAAAGATGGTCATTATCTGGTTGAAAAACGGGTAAAAGGCGGCACTCAAGTCGTTTGTCCAAATGGCGATTACGAGGAACCTGCACAAAAGTAAATGCCTATCAAATACTAAAATAACCAAATAAATAAGCTAACGATTACAGGCATGTGATCGTTAGCTTTTTTTGTTTTCCAATAATCGTCCGTTATCTTTAGGAATGGCAGCTTCAATATTGAATTTTGATTTGGTGGTCATTTATTCCACTTATTAAAAAAGGGTGTAAAATCGAATTGATAGAAGAATTTGGGGAGGTTTTACAATGTTTTCATCAAAACACAGTAGTTGTACCACAATCCTAGTCGGTAAAAAGGCTAGCTATGACGGTTCAACCATTATTGCCAGAAATGAGGATGCAGGGGATGCAATTAATCCTAAGAAATTTGTGGTTGTTGAACCTGAAGATCAGCCACGTGAGTATCATGCAAAATTAACGAAATTTACGGTTAAGTTACCAGACAATCCTTTAAGATATACCTCAGTACCCGATGCAGTCGCTGACAAGGGCGTTTGGGGCGAGGCTGGTATAAATTCCCACAACGTCGCCATGAGTGCCACAGAGACGATTACAACCAATGCTCGGGTGATGGGTGCCGATCCATTTGAAAAGGACGGCCTCGGTGAAGAAGACTTATTAACAATTACTTTGCCATACATCAATTCAGCTCGAGAAGGTGTTCAACGAGTTGGCAAGCTGCTTGAAAAATACGGAACCTATGAATCAAACGGTATTTTGTTCTCAGATGTGAATGAAATTTGGTACATGGAAACTGCCGGCGGCCACCACTGGGTTGCCCAACGGATTCCTGACGACGCCTATGTGATTGCGCCAAACCAAACCGGTATTCAAGAAATCGACTTTGATGATCCGGATAGTTTTATGTACTCAAAGGACTTACGCAAGTTTGCCCAAGAGCATCATTTAAACCCAACCAGTCATTTTAACTTCCGAAAGATCTTTGGATCAGATACCCAGCTCGACCATCGTTACAACACACCGCGAGCTTGGTATGGACAACGTTATTTCGATCCGGAATCAGTTAAAGACAAGACACCGATGAGTAATGATCTGCCATTTATCTGCCACGCAAACCGGAAGATTACCCTTGAGGATATCAAGTTTGTTTTGGGTTCACACTACCAGGATACGCCTTACGATCCATTCGCTCCTGGTGTCGATTATAAGACGGTTCCTTACCGGCCAATCGGGATCAACCGAAATCAAGAGTTATCAATTTTACAGTTGCGTCCAGGTCTCCCATCCACATATTCCGCCATTCAATGGTTGGCCTTTGGCTCCAATCCATTTAACACGCTGACACCATTCTATACAAATGTTGTCAACACACCGGACTGCTACCGTGACACAACCGGTACCTTTGACAGCCATAATGCATACTGGGCAAATCGAATGATTTCACTGATTGCTGCCAACCATTATCAAGAAGTCATGCAGGATGTTGAAGATTATCAGCTAAAAGAAATGGCTTATGCCCATGAACGTGTCAACAAGATCGATTCCATGATGGCCGATAAAGAAGCCTCAGGTTCGCACGTTGTCAGAGCGCTTGGACAAGCAAATGCCCGGACAGCCGATCATATTATGACGGCTACCGAGGCATTGCTTACCACGTTGGTTATCAAGACAAGTCAAGATGTTCCGGGATCATTTAATCGTGAACATTATTAATCCAAAATTATTTAATCAAGATTGAAAAAGACGCTTCACAAAACAATTCGTTTTGTGAAGCGCCTTTTCGTTGACATTAGTAATCATGATCGACAACTAAAGATTCATATCTTGAATAAAATTAATGGGTGAAAGGTCAGTTGAATTGGTGATCAAGTCACTGATTAGACTGTTGTAGGCGTCTAATCCGGTTTTGGCATTCTTGAAGTTAACTTTTGTCAGGTAGTCGCCAAGCTCAATGCTTGATAGACCGGCAATTGAAGCATCAGCTTTTTTCACTGCTTGCTGGAATTGAACCCGCAAATCTGCGCGAGTGTTGTTTAATTTTGGCCCAAATTTGACATAGTGGGGATCTACCAGAACTCCAGCCAACTTGTATGTCCAGTATGCCTGGTTGAGAGAATAGCTTCCAGAAGCGTTTTGGTAAGTCTTGGGGGTGTCGTTGGCACCGGCATAGAATGGCACGAAACTGCTTTGGGCGCCAACACCCATTGACAACCACTGAATGTCTGCGGCAGCAGTTGGCATATTTGGCCGAATTTGCAGGATATGGGCCTCTTGAGTCTTGGCTAGACTAATTGGCCGGAAGAGGTGCTTATCGTGCTCAGAGCCCTCACCAATGGGGTCGTATGGCGTTCCTTGGTAATGGGAGCTCAAAAAGTCTTGAACATCAAAGATACTTAGCTTTCGGTTGGCACGATTGATGAAAGGCATTTCTTGGCTGGTTGGCTCGTATTCATCGTCAGGTGAAAACATCTTCAGTCCATACCAAACCCGAGGGGTGTTGTAATAGGTATCTGATAAATCAGCGGTCCCAAATACCTTTCGGAAGTTAAATACTTCTTTGGAAGGGTACAAGTTATCATCAAGATGATTATCGGCCACAAATTGACGGATATTAGTGGACCACATGAAGTTGTCGCGATCATCAAAATCAACTTCTTGAATGGCGCTTTGGTTGGCAATCACGGCGTAACTGTCGTCTGGAATTCGTTGGGCCACCCAATTATGGCCGGCACCGGTTTCCATATACCAGGCTTCATCTTTGTCGGCAAATAAAATTCCGTTGGATTCGCTTGTTCCATAATATTCAACAATTTGGCCCAAGCGTTGGACGCCTTCACGAGCAGTTTTGACGTACGGGAGAACAACGGTTATCATTGCTTCTTCACCAATGCCATCCTTGACGAGGGGATCGGCACCCAGAGCCAATTTATTGGTGTAGGTACTTTCAGTCGCACTCATTGCAACGCCGTATTCGTTAAAGCCGTTTTCCTCGAACAGGCCGAATTTGTCGGTCCATTCAGGCGTTCCGGAGTATTTAAATCGAACTTTGGGTAATGGCATCTTAAAGCCGTTGTCTTTTGAAGTAAATGTCTGGTCTTCATCAAATTCTTTGTGTTCATGAATGACATAGTTTTTTGGCCATGAGGATTTGCTGTCTTCGTTTCTGGCAATCATAATTGACCCATCGATGCTGGCTTTCTTACCAACGATCATACTGGTACATGCAGAAAAGTTCTTGTAAGGTATCATGTTTTTAAAGTCTCCTATTCATTGAAGAATATTACTTCAGTCATTGTATCATTTTTTGTGATAAACCGGTTACAGGATATTTAAGGGACAATGATTAATTGCAGGACAAAAAAATTTAAGGTATACTTTTTGCATCAAAAACAAATGGAGGAACTTATCATGCCAATCGTAGATATTCATTTAATTGCCGGCCGTTCACAAGATCAATTGAAGGGTTTGGTTGAAGACGTTACAGCAGCCGTCGTTAAAAATACCGGTGCTCCAGCAGAACACGTTCACGTTATTTTGAGTGAAATGGAAAAGAACCGTTACAGTGTTGGCGGTGTTTTAAAGAGCGACGAAAAATAATCGATCAAAATTAAACAGTCCACAATATGAGTCCACAATTTCATGATTGTGGGCCTTTTTTGTGGCTTATAGGTCCGGTTGGATAAAGAAATTTCTTTTACTTTTATAAAGTTTGACTGAAGGTTGGTTTGCCAATCAATAATATTGTATACTTAACAAAGACAAAAGGCGTTTAAACGCACGAATAATAAGAATGGAGACCTTTACATGAATGATCAGCAATACATAATGTCCATTGATGAAGGGACAACAAGTACTCGGGCAATCTTGTTTAATAATGATGGGGATATCGTCGGCAAAGCCCAACGTGAATTCCATCAGTATTTTCCTAAATCCGGTTGGGTTGAACATGATGCCAACGAGATTTGGAATGCCGTTCAATCTGTGATTTCAGAGGCGTTGATTAACGCTGACGTCCAACCATATAAGGTCCGGGGAATCGGTGTGACCAATCAGCGGGAAACCACTGTGATCTGGGATAAAAATACCGGCCAGCCAATTTATCACGCAATTGTTTGGCAGTCAAAACAGACTGCTGCTTTGGCCGATCAACTGACTGCCGATGGCTATGATGATATGATCCACGAAAAGACTGGCTTGATCATTGATTCGTATTTTTCAGCAACCAAGATCAAGTGGATTTTGGATAATGTTTCCGGTGCCCGTGAGAAAGCTGATAATGGCGACCTTTTATTTGGAACCATTGACACTTGGATTCTTTGGAAGCTCACCGGCGGCAAGGTTCACGCCACCGATTACACAAATGCCAGCCGGACGATGTTATTCAACATTCATTCGCTGACATGGGACAAAGATATTTTGAAGTTGTTGAATATTCCGGAAAGCATGTTGCCAGAAGTCCATTCGTCTTCAGAGATTTACGGATACACATCAGGTTATTCGTTCTCTGGTGTTCAGGTTCCAATTGCCGGAATTGCCGGTGACCAGCAGGCAGCCTTGTTTGGCCAGATGGCGTTACAGCGTGGGATGATCAAGAATACTTACGGAACCGGTGCCTTTATTGTGATGAATACCGGTGAAAAACCAACGCTTTCCAATCGTGGTCTATTGACGACCATTGCTTATGGCATTAACGGCAAGGTTAACTACGCCCTTGAAGGAAGTATTTTTGTGGCTGGTTCAGCCATCCAATGGCTTCGTGACGGTATGGAAATGGTTAAATCATCGCCGGATTCTGAACAAATGGCAATTGATGCCAAAACCACGGATGGCGTATATGTTGTCCCAGCGTTTACCGGATTGGGTGCCCCATATTGGGACCAAAGCGCTCGGGGCGCCGTGTTTGGCTTAACTCGAGGAACAACCAAAAATCAGTTTGTTCGGGCAACGTTGGAATCATTAGCCTATCAAACCAGAGATGTTGTTGACACGATGGCAGCCGAAACCGGGATTGATTTGAAATCGTTGGCTGTTGACGGCGGTGCCGCTAACAACAACTATTTGATGCAATTCCAAGCAGATATTTTGGGAACCCCAATTCATCGGGCATCAATTTCAGAAACAACTGCATTGGGGGCTGCTTACTTGGCAGGCTTGGCAGTTGGATTCTGGGACTCAATTGAAGAAATTAGACGAACCGTTAAGTCGCGGGATGATTTTGAGCCTCACATGGATGAAAAGACTCGCAGTCAATTATATTCGGGATGGCAAAGCGCTGTTAAAGCAACCATTCAGTATCATCCAAACGAAGATTAATAAAATCAAAAAAAGCGATTGGACGTTTGTCCAGTCGCTTTTATCATGCTTTATTGGCCGACCGCAATATCCATGTGGTCTTGTAAGTAGTTGGCGACACCATCTTCATCATTTGTAAAATCGGTGACATCGTCAGCCAAATCTTTAATTCGATCAATTGCGTTTTTCATTGCAACGCCGGTTCCGGCATATTGCATCATGGTCAGGTCGTTTCCTTCATCCCCAAAGGCAATGATATCCTTTTGCAGGATCCCGTAATAGTCCGCCAAGAATTTCAAACCGGTGGATTTGTGAATTCCTTTGGTCGCAATTTCCACGATTGGATGGGGGCCACCCCAAGGAGAAACTTCAACTTGATCACCAAACTGGGTTTGAACAAAGTCAATCAGTCCGGCTTTAAGCTCTGGTTCCACTTGGACCGTGATACTGATTGGGTTTTCTTTTAAGCTTTGACAACTCAAAACCTGATTGGTTTTAAGAGTACTTGGGAAAAAGCCGAATCCGCTGTTTAAGCCTCGGTTGGCGAGAAACATGTTGCGTCCTTCAACGGCAATCAATGAAAGCCCAAGCGGCTTGCTCTTTTCCAGTAGTTCAGTGACAATTTCCTTATTAATGGTGTACTGGTATTCACGATCCCAGGCTTGGTGTGGTAAAATGCCAAGGTTGCCATTGAAATTAATCATGGGTGTTTTTAAGTGTAATTCATCATAGTAATTTTCAGAAAGCCGGTTAGGACGGCCGGTTACGATACTGACTATGTAACCTTGCTTTTCGGCGGCATGAATCGTCGCAATTGTTTTGGCACTGATTTGGGTGTCGTTGTTTAATGTTGTTCCGTCCAAATCAAGGGCGATTAGTTTTTTAGTAATTATGATCACTCCTTACTAACATATCCATTCATACTATCTGAAAAGTCATATTACGTCAATTATTAGAACCCAAAAGGGAGAATAGAATGAAATTACCAACTGATTTTGTGAATAAATATCAAAAATTAATGGGCAAGGATGAAGCCGAAAAATTTATCAAGAGTTTTGATCAGCCGACAACTCCAGGATTTCGAATCAATCCATTGAAAGCCAGTCAGCCGACTGATTTAGACCTCAGCCAGCCAACCGAGCACTGCCAGTTTGGCTATCACGGGCAAGTCAGCGGGAAGACTGTCGATCATCAAAGTGGAGCGGTATATAGCCAAGAACCCAGTGCGATGTACGTTGGCGAAGTTGCCCATCCAAATTTAAACGAGAAAGTGCTTGATTTGTGTGCTGCTCCCGGTGGGAAAACGACCCATCTTGGCAGCTACTTACAAAACACTGGGTTATTGATCGCCAACGAAATTGACGCCAAGCGTGCCAAGGCGTTGGTGGAAAATGTCGAGCGGTTTGGGATGACCAACACGATTGTCACCAACACCAATCCGGATCGGATGGCTGCTCAACTGCCGGAATTTTTTGACCGAATTTTGGTTGATGCTCCTTGTTCAGGTGAAGGGATGTTCAGAAAAGATCCTGACGCCATTCAATACTGGAGTCTGGATTATCCGGTAGAGTGTGCAACCCGTCAAAGAACCATTTTGGATCAAGCTGTCAAAAACTTAAAGCCTGGTGGCGAGCTCATTTATTCAACCTGTACGTTTGCTCCGGAAGAAGATGAACAGATCATTGCCTGGCTGGTTGACAAGTACGGCTTTGAAATCCAACCAATCAAAAAGTATCCTGGAATGGATAACGGAAAACCTCAATGGGCTAACGACGACCAGGATTTGACCAAATGTGTCCGAATCTTTCCCCATCATTTTAACGGTGAGGGCCACTTCATTGCCAAGTTGAAAAAGCCGGAAAGTACTGATGATGTTAAGGCACCGAAACGTTTCCGTGGAATTAGTAAGAATATTGAGATGCCTTCCAAAGAGCAAAATCAGTTGTTCAATGAGTTTGCTAAAGCAACATTAAAACAACCCAACTTTAAAAAATTAGTGGTCTTTAAAGCTAATCTGTATGCTGTTCCTGAAGAAACGCCTAATTTATCGGGGGTTAAGATTTCCCGATTGGGTCTGGAGATTGGTGAATTCAAGAAGAATCGATTTGAACCCAGTTATGCGTTGGCGCTTGCTTTGCATCCCGATCAGGTCATCCGAAAAATAACAATTGATGACGACGATTGGAAAAAGTACGTTCACGGAGATACTTTTAAAGTGGATCCAAAGCTGCAGAAAGGCTGGTATCTGTTGATCTGTAAACAGCAGCCAGTTGGATTCGTCAAGGTGGTTAATGGTACCGCCAAGAATTTCTTTCCGAAGGGTTTACGATTTGCAGTTTAAAAAAGAAGACTCAAACAACGGCAGATACCTTTGTTTGGGCCTTCTTTTTCGGAACTTCATGTTATTTTGCTAAAACGTGGGATCAAAACGCCTTTGGTCCCACTCTCTTTTTTTAATATTTAATATTTCTCTGATTAAGATATGAAATTAACTCAGGATTTAAAATTAATCGTTGTCGCTTTAAGTCCGCAATTGTTTGGCAGTTCAACATCAGCATGATTGTTTTTAAGCCATACTGCCAATCTTTAATATCTGCCACAATTGCGTCATCGTCTTTATGAATGATTTCATGAAGAAAATATCCGGCAACGCCCACTGCGGATGCGCCCATTGCCAAACATTTGGCAACATCCAACGGCGACTTAACGCCGCCGGAAGCAATTGTTGTTAACGGCTGGTCCAAAGCCCGGGATTCCAATAGGGATTCGACCGTAATTAAGCCCCAGTTCTTTAAATAGTCCATATCTTTAGACGGCCTGCGGAAATTTTCGATTGTCGCAAAATTGGTTCCACCACGACCGCTGACATTAATGTATTGAACACCAAGGCCGGCAAGCTCTTGAATCGTCTCTTTGCTCATTCCAAAACCGACTTCTTTGACAATTACCGGAACTTTGATGTTGGCAACAATTTTTTGAATATTTTCAATAAATTGAAATTGACGATCGCCTTCAGGCATGATCAATTCCTGTGCAACATTGATATGCAATTCTAAGGCATCCGCCGATATTAAATCGACGGCTTTTTGGGCATCTTCCAGCGAATGATTTGCACCAATGTTGGCGAAAATGAGACCATTCGGATTTGTCTGCCGGACGATTTTAAAAGAATCTCTCACGCTGGGATCACTCAAGCCAACACTTTCAGAACCGACAGCCATTGCCAAGCCAGTTTTTCTGGCGATATCCGCCAACCGTTGATTGATCTTCTTTGTATGCTCGCTACCGCCGGACATGGCTTCAATATAAAAGGGAGTCTTCAAATCCAATGGACCAATTTTAGTCGAAAAATCGATATCATTCAAAGCATATTTTGGCAAACCATTGTTAACAAAACGAAGATTGTTGAACATATCGTTATCGGTATAAAATTTTTCGGCTAAAGAGACATGTTCGTCTTTGCGGTGTGAGTGTTGTGAAATCATAGGTTACTCCTTATCAAGATCGATAACCGGATGAACGTTAAGTGCAAGCTGCTGGATCCCGTTTTGCTTCCAACTTTCAATCATCGAATCAATATCGGTGTGACTGTCGGCAACAACAATTCCACAGTCACCGCCACCGGCACCCGACGACTTTGCAGCTGCTGAATGGTCCACAGCAATATCACACATTTTTTTCAAAATAGGGGTTTCAATTGGCACTTTAGTGAAAGCAGCCAAATGTTGTAAGATTTCACGATTCCGCTTAATGCCGTCTTTAATAACGGTTAAGCTGCCATCTTTGAAACCATTAATGAGTTCATCCAAACAGGCTTTACTGTCTGCTAAAAATTTGGCATAAGTTTCGTGTTGGTTGCTCTTTTGAATGGCAACTTTGTCGACTAAATGGGAAGTTGAAGCAGGTGAACCGGTCCATCCGATAATCAGCTTTAAATCTTCCGGTGGTGTCAGTTGAGTAATCATCAAGTGGGGCCATGGCTTATTAACCAGATCAGTTAAATCTTCCTGCATTCGGGCTGCCATCAGCCAGTTTCTGTCAAATGAACGATAGGCAATCCAACCGCCATAAACACTTGCGGCGATATCGCCTAAAGAACCGTTGCCTTGGACATCCAAATGGGCAATCGCTGATAACTTGAATAATTTGCTTTTAGTCAGTGGCAACTTGTAAAAGCGGCAGAGTGCTTTGACCGTTGCAACGGTCACTGCAGCGGACGAGCCCAAACCGTACTTTTTGCCATTCGGACTATCCAAATCACTATTAATTCTTAAATCGTAAACTTCCATTGCCCGACCAAGGGATTGAGCATACTCCTCGGTGAGCTGAATGGCTGAAATTATGTAGTTAAATGTATTATCACGGTTGTCAAGGATCATCTGATCCCCACGTCGCCGCCAATAAACAGAATCTTCACGATATTGTTTTGAAACGATGCTTCCAAAAGACTTACTTCGAGAAATTTCAACGGTAACAAATTGGTCAAGAGCCACAATAATAGAAGGGTAGCCGGTTTCGACCACCGCGTATTCACCCGCAATATACAATTTTCCCGGAGCTTTAACCTTAATCAACGGATCATGTCCTTTCTCTTACTACAGATATTTAACGCCCGGTCCAGGTTGGGCAACCGTGACTTTTTCATTACCAAACAGTTTGCTGAAAGTTTCGGTAATCGTTTTGACGTTCTTGGCTTGGCAAATGACTTTGACATTGGGACCTGCGTCAATTGTATAGTAACATTCGATTCCCGAATGTCGCAGCCGTTTGACTTCATTCATTGCATCCAACGTGTCCCCGTTAAAATACAGGAAATCGGGATTGGAGCTGAGGGTTAACGCATGCATCCGCATGGCGTTCAACTCGCTAATCGTGCCAAATCGCGTAAAATCATCATCATGAATGGCACTTTTAATGTTTTGGAGATCCGACTCAACGACTTTCACCCAGGTTGGATAGTAAGGGGAGGTTGTGACGGAAAGGGCCATTCCCTGACGACTGGAGATTGGCTTCTGCTGCTTTTCGACAGTTAACGCGATGATTCTGATGTCATCCAAATTAGGTGTCTCAATTGGAACAGCAAATGAATTCCGATCTTCAGTGCCTTTTTGCCATTCAACAAATCCGCCAAAAATTGACCGGCATGCTGATCCGGATCCTCGTCGGGCCAGTCGTGAAAGTTCCTGATTATCAAGATTCATATTGGCAGCTTTGCTGGCTGCCGCAGCCAAGGCGGCAAACGCGGATGCTGATGAAGCTAATCCAGCTGCTGTCGGAACGTGGTTGTAAGAATCCACGTTGGCATTGAGCTTAATGCCGGCTTTTTGACGAACAATCTCCAGAAAATCATGAACTCGCTGCCAGCTGTTGCCGGACACTGCCTGATCATCAATTGAAACGTTGTCCCGGGTTAAGCTTTGATCAAATGAAACGGTTGTTTTCGTGTAAAACTGATCCAAGGTTAATGAAAGACTGCCGGTATATGGGATGATCATGTCGGCATTTTGTTTGCCCCAATATTTGATCAGAGCAATATTTGTATGTGCAATGGCTGTGACTGCATTATCTGACGAGGTTGTCATGTGCTTCTCCTGTTGAAAATTGATAGTTCTTAAATGATTGAATCCATGTCTGGGTTGCTCCGGCTTTTCTTAGTGCGGTTGAAATCTGTTGGGCATCTGTCTGGTTCTTTGCCAAAGCAATGACACAGCCTCCCAAACCGCTACCGGTTAGTTTGGCGCCAAGGGCGTGATTATCACAGGCAATTTGGCAGAATGTATCCAGAGTGTGATTGCTGACCCCCAATTCTGCCAGATCGTGTTGCGATTGGTTCATCAGCTTTCCCAGCAGTTCATCGTCGGTCGTTGCCAATGCCTCACGGGCTGATTCGGCAATCTTGCCAAGCTCGTTAATCAACGGCTGAGCGGTTTCCGGTTCATCGACCACGTTATCGTGGACGAGGGAAACGGCTTCAGAAGTCTTTCCCTCGATGCCGCTGTCGGCAATGACCAAAGAAGAGGTCGGCAGGTTGAAATCGATTTGTTCGTTAATTTCATTTTTGACAAACCAAATTGGCATATTGGAACTGGCAGTTGCCGAGTCCAAACCGCTTGGGTTGCCATGGGTAATCTTTTCTTCAATGTTGGCTAATTTCAATAATTGGGATCGGGTTAAATTGACTTCGAAAAAGTCAAAAAAAGCCCGTACAATTGCAATTGCAGTTGCGGCAGAAGAACCCATTCCCCGTTCAGCCGGCAGTTTGCTTTGGATATTTAGGTCAAAAGCAATATTTTGTGCGCCGAATAAACTGATGAGGTGATTTGTTAAAGTTTTTACGCCAAGTAAATTGTCGGCCATTTCATTAATCGGGCCATCAAAATAACGGCAGTGAATTTCTTGACCGTTTTGAATTTTCTCGATAGTGGCAGTAACATCCACAGAATAGATTGGAATCGCGATCGCAGGCTTGCCATAAACCACATTGTGCTCGCCAAACCAAATTATTTTCGCATAACTTTTTCCGGTTGCTTTATTTTTCAACTTTATCCGCTCACTTTCAAACATTCCAATTTTATCATAGTTCACTGGTTCAAGAACGTTTTAAAGATATTTTTAGAGATTCATAAATAATTCGGCTTCTTTCCATGGTAGATTATCACATCTTGCTTGTAGTATGATTAAAGTTAGTGAATATTTAATAAACGTCAGCTAATAAGCTCAGATTGGTGAATGACATGAATTCAAAAACCACCTTTGCAGTTGTTGACATTGAAACGACCGGAACGGACATCTCCGCTGACAACCGGACGATTCAGTTCAGCTGCTGCTTAGTTTCTAATAATAAAATAATTAAAACATTTGTGACCGACATTAATCCGCAACGCGAGGTTCCCAACCGGATCGTTCAATTGACCGGGATTACCAACGAACGTCTGAAGAAAGCGAAGACGTTTGATCAGGTGGCCGCACAACTTTATTCCCTATTAAACAACACGGTCTTTGTTGCCCATAATGTCAATTTTGATTTTCCATTTTTAAATGCCGAGTTTCAAAGAGTCGGCTATCCCGAATTACAAATTGAAGCAATTGATACGGTTACGTTGAGCCAAATCCTACTGCCAACTTTGTCCAGTTACCGGCTTCAGGATTTGAGTGCCTACTTTAATATCGTGCATGATCATCCGCACACTGCCGATAGTGACGCGCTGGCAACAGCCAAGCTGCTGTTGATCCTGCTACGGCAAATTCAAATGCTGCCCCGAATTACTTTGGAACAGATTATCAGCATTAATCCATCCCTGCCTCAAGACACGATGCAGGTCTTTTTGGATGCTGACGAGGCGAACCGCAAACGGGTCCATACACCAAAGTTGCCTGATCAATTACGGATTTCTTCGGGATTGGTTCTTCGTAAACATGAACCGATGGATACGGATGACGACAATGATAAACACACTTTCAGATATCCCAAGACCAAGAAAGCCAAGCAAAAGATTTTGCCGGATAATTTGGAATCCCGTCTCGAACAAAATAAAATGATGAATCTGATTTATAATAATTACGCTGATCCCGAACATCATGCTGCCAAGACCTTATTAATCGAAGCCCCAACCGGAATCGGCAAGAGCTTGGGGTACTGTTTGCCGTTAAGCTATTTGGTTTCCAAGAAAAAGCCGGCGGTTATCAGTACGTCGACGACTTATCTGCAATTTCAGTTGCAAAACCAAACCCTGCCGCTTTTGAACGAAGGACTGCCGTTTAAGGTTCACAGCGTTATTTTGAAGGGTGCCAGCCACTACATTGATTTGTATAAATTCCGCAACCTGTTATTTGTACCGGACAGTTCCAGCCAAACGGCGTTTATCAAAGCTCAGATTTTGGTATGGCTGACCGTTACCACAACCGGTGATTTGGATGAACTTCATCTAAACGTTGACCAAACACCATTTGTTTGGAAGATTCAGCATACCGGTGTCAAGTGGCTCGATCCAAATGAACCGTTTTATGACGACGATTTTCTCCGCTATAACTTGAAGAAAGCTGACAGCGCTGATTTTGTGATCGTCAACCACAGTTATTTGATCAAAAACTGGCAGTATTTTAAGAGCTTACCAACCAAGCCATATTTATTGATTGATGAAACTCAGCAATTTTCAGAAACGGCCATTCGAAATAATCAGGAAAAGATTAATCCGTTGGCATTAATAACTGAAATTAACAAAATTTTGGGGAATATCAACGGGACTCACGAAGATAATATTAAAGAAATCGTCGGCGACGACGCTATCCTGGCTAACGCAATCAACCAGTTGGACTCGGAATTGCGACAAGGGAAAGACTTGATATCATCAGTGATTGATACTTTCTTTGCGCTCGTTGTGAAGGGCAAACGGCTTCATCGAAACAATGACTTTTTTGAACGACTGATTCCGATTGGTGAGATGAAAACTGTTACCAATGCCAACCAAGCGTCGATTAATGCTTTACATGATCTCCATGAACGGCTGGACAGTTTATTGGCAACCTTAAACACCCAGATTGACCATAATGCCGATGTATATACCAACCATGATTTCTTGAGCATTTATTCCTTCTTTGAAAACTATAATGAGTTTAATCATAAGCTGCGGTTACTGGTGTCAATTATTGATGTCGATGATCAATCGATTGAGCAGCACGTTACCTGGGTGACGGTTAACAGTGTCAAAGATGTCAACAGCTTGACTTTGAACCGCGGAATCTTGAAGACCGAAGACTATCTGAAGGAACATGTTTATTCGGCTTTTGAACCGGTTACCTTTACAGGGGCGACAATCTTTTCGTCACGGCGCTCCCAGTTTATTTATAATTTGCTTGGGATTAATCGGGAAGATGCTTCTATCAAACGGCTTAAGAGTGACTTTAATCCGCAAGACCAAGCCCGTTTGTACCTGGTCACCGGTACCAATGATCAAAAGTTCGCGACTAATTCGGACAGTTATCTTCAAAAGGTTGCCGCTAACATTGAAACAATTTATAAAAACGAACCACGGCAAACGATGGTCTTGTTTAATTCGCTGAATGCGATTGAGCGGACGTATCATTTGCTGCAGGAAAGTGGTTTTACGGCAACGCACTTTGTTTTGGCTCAGGGCGTTCACGGAACTGCTTCTAAAATCAGCAAGCAGTTTATTCACCATGAACCGGCAATCCTGTTGGGTGCCAATACATTTTGGCAGGGGGTTGATTTTCCCAGAAATCTGCTGGAAAATCTGATTGTGGCTCAATTGCCGTTTGACACCCCGTCTGATCCATATAACCATGCCTTATACTCCATTGAGCGCAGTAAAGGTAAGAATCCCTTTTACAGTATTACACTGCCTAAAGCGACATTAAGGCTGCGTCAGGGGATGGGCCGTTTGCTGCGGACTAAGGATGACTTTGGAACGATCTTTATTTTGGATCCGCGCCTGTTATCCAAGCGATATGGAAGTACGATCCTTGCCAATTTGCGGAATGATATCCCTGTGATCAAGGGCAACATCGATGACTGTGTTTTTGACATGGTTAAGTTTTTTGAAAGCAGGAATTAATGTGCGTCTGCCTGCCGGTTTATTTGCTATAATTAGAGATAACGAAATTTGAGAGGAAGATAACATGCAACGGCATCGAAGAGTTAAAAAACAATCATATGTTAAAATTTCCTGGGTCGTTATCGCCGTCATTTTAATTCTGTGCTTTACGTTCTTTATTATTTTTCATACAGCCGAACGGCCAATGACAATTGCCCGTGGGCAAACTGAAACGATCGCCAAGAAATATGCCGGATTGCGGGATGTCAACTCCTTTTATACCTCAAATCTGGGGAAGACCTATTACTCGGTATCCGGAATTGATAACAAAAATAAAAACGTTTTTGTGATCGTTGCCAAAAAGGGCGGTACTGTAACCGTCATTAACAGCAGCTCAGGTATCAGTGAACAACAGGCCAAGGACGTCATTCAACGGCAAAAGCATCCTTCAAAGTTTAACGGAATCGGACTGACATTAATTAAATCCAAACCATATTGGGTTGCCAGCTATATGAATTCAAAAGGTCGACTGTGTTTTACAACGATTAGTTTTAAGAATGGCCAAATCTATAAATCTATTGAGAACATTTAAAGTATGAAAGGACACTTCAATGAAATTTTCTGAAAGGGCAATGCAGGTAACGCCCTCTGCAACCGTAAAGGTTTCAAACACTGCCAAAGCAATGATCCGCCAGGGAATTGACGTGATTAACCTTGGAATCGGTGAACCCGATTTTAAAACACCAAAGGTTATTTCCGACGCGGCCATTTCAGCGATCCAAGCGGGCAAAACCAGTTTCTACACCCCTGCAAGCGGACTTCCACAATTAAAGGAAGCCATCGCCAATCGAATTAAGCAGGATTATGGGGTAATTTATCCTGCTGACCAAATCAGTGTGACCAGCGGTGCCAAAATGGGTCTGTATGTTTTAATGCAGGCACTGGTTGATCAGGGGACGGAAGTTCTGTTGCCAAAGCCCAGTTGGGTCAGTTACAGACAACAAGTTCTATTGGCTGGTGGCAAGCCGGTCGTTGTTGAAACCGGGGATGATTTTAAAATTACGCCCGAAACGCTGGATGCAGCAGTTACCAGAAATTGTAAAGTACTGGTCATCAACTCACCACAGAATCCAACCGGAACGGTTTATTCCAAAGATGAACTGGCGGCCATTGGTAAGTGGGCCGTTTTCCACAACATTATCCTGATTGCAGACGATATTTACGGCAAGCTGGTTTATAATCAAAATGCCTTCTATTCGTTGGTTCAGGCTGGTGATGAAATTGCCGCTTCCACCGTTTTGGTCAATGGTGTTTCCAAAGCCTATTCGATGACCGGCTGGCGGATCGGTTACGTTGCAGGAGCTCCCGAATTAATCAGCAAAGTCAACTCAATTCTTTCCCACTCAACCGGGAATCCGGCTACGGTTAGTCAATATGCTGCGATTGCGGCTTTTGAATCGGATCAATCCGAAGTTGAGACGATGAGAAAAGCCTTTGAAGAACGGCTGAATAAAATTTATCCATTGGTCCAAGAGATTCCCGGGTTTAAATTAGCTGCCAAACCCCAGGGAGCCTTTTATCTGTTCCCAAATGTGGAAGAAGCCGTTAAGCTTGCGGGGCTCAATTCTTCAGCAGAATTAGTGGATGTTCTTTTGAAAAAGGCCCATGTGGCAGTTGTTGATGGGGATGCCTTTGGAATGTCCGGTTATCTGCGATTGAGCTATGCGGCAAGTTTGGAGAACCTACTGACAGCCGTGGAACGCATTACTAAATTTATGAATCAATTTTTACAAAAACAAACATCTGGAGGAATCGGAATTGAAACAGATTAGTATGGTTGACGCGCCAAAATACGTTAACGAAAAAGTAAAAATCGGCGTTTGGTTAACCAACAAACGATCAAGCGGTAAAATTGCCTTTTTGCAATTACGTGATGGCACAGCTTTTTTCCAGGGAGTGGTTGTTAAAAACAATGTGACTCCGGAAACATTTGAACTTGCAAAAGAAGTTAAGCAAGAAACCAGCATGTGGGTAACAGGAATTATTCATGAAGATTCCCGTTCCAAATTTGGTTACGAAATTGAAGTTGAAACCATTGATGTCGTATCCGAATCTCATGATTATCCAATTACACCCAAGGAACACGGAATTGATTTCTTAATGGATCACCGTCACTTGTGGTTACGTTCAAGCCGTCCCCACGCTGTTATGCGGATTCGGAATGAAGTCATCAAAGCAACTTATGATTTCTTCAATGACGAAGGATTTATCAAGATTGATGCACCTATCTTAACCGGTAGTGCACCAGAAGGAACAACGACACTGTTCCATACTGAGTACTTTGACCGGGATGCATACCTGTCACAAAGTGGCCAGTTGTACGAAGAAGCCGGTGCGGAAGCATTTGGTAAGGTCTTCTCATTCGGACCTACTTTTAGAGCTGAAAAGTCCAAGACTCGTCGACATTTAATTGAATTTTGGATGATTGAACCAGAAATGGCATTCATGCATCAGGAACAAAGCTTGGAAATCCAAGAGCGTTACATTGCCTACCTGGTTACCAGAGTGCTTAAAAATTGTCAGATGGAATTGAAGACCCTTGACCGGGATCCTGAAATTCTTAAGAAATATACCATCTTGCCTTATCCACGAATCAGTTACGATGAAGCAATTGACATGCTCAAAAAGGGTGGTTTCGACCTTGAATGGGGTGTTGATTTTGGTTCACCTGAGGAAACTTTCCTTGCGGATCAATTCAATCAACCTGTTTTCGTTCTCAACTATCCTAAATCAATTAAGCCATTCTATATGAAGCCACATCCAACTCGTGATGACGTTGTTATTTGTGCTGACTTGTTGGCACCTGAAGGCTATGGTGAAATTATCGGTGGTTCTGAACGGGCAACTGATTATGATTACCTATATGACCAAATTATCAAGGCCGGCTTGGATCCTAAAGAATACTCATGGTATCTGGATCTTCGTAAGTACGGTAGTGTGCCTCATTCCGGATTCGGTTTGGGACTTGAACGTGCATTAACTTGGTTGACTGGAGAGGACCATGTTCGTGAGGCCATTCCATTCCCAAGATTGATTAACCGAATTTATCCTTAAAATGAATGTCGTGAATTGATTTTTGACAAGCCGAGGTGATTTGAATGGATGATTACGCTCATGGCATCCTTGATGAAGGTCAAACAACCATTAGCAATTACTTGTTAAATAATTACCACAAAATCGGGATCAATAATCAGGAAATGTTTATTTACATGTTGATTAAGGGTAATCATGACTTGGTTATTCCAATGCCTGAAATGGCTGATCTTCACGAAAAGACAGGGTATTCAGAGCAGCAGCTTTTTAATCTCTTCCATCAGATGATCGAAAAGAAATTAGCAAAAATTACCCAAGTGACAATTGAAGGCCAACAAGTCGATGCATATGATTTTACCCCAATGTATGAAAAACTATCGTTGCTTAACAACGATCAAGTTTCTCAACAGCGCGAGGTCCAATCACCCAAAATCGTCGACAGCCATGAACGACAGTCGGTGTTTGAGAGCATCGAAAAAGAATTTGGCAGAACCTTATCTCCAATTGAGATGGAGTCTATCAGCCAATGGTTGGATATTGATCACTATTCACCTGAGCTAATTCAGATGGCGTTAAAAGAAGCCGTTTTAAATCAAGTTTATAATCTTAAATATATGGATCGCATTATTGGTAATTGGTACAAAAAGAATTTGAAATCCCCGCAGCAAATTGAAGCGTATAAGAAAACCCGCAACAGTGGCCGTGCGGACGACATGTCCAATCAATATAATGGTCCCGATATTCCGTTTATTAATTTAACGGGGAATCCAGATAAATAATAAAAGACCGGTAAAAATTTTACCGGTCTTTTTTCGTACATAAAAAATGATAGGACTCCTGAAAGTTCAAGAGACCTATCATTGTTTTTGATTGATTATTGATTCTTTGTGTTGTTATTGTCGCTATTGTTACCATCGGTATTGGTGTTGCCACCATTATCCGGAGTGGTATTGCTACCACTGCTGCTATCCGTTGAGCTGGACGTAGCAGAATCGCTTCCAGATCCATTGTTACCGTCGCCGCCACTTGGTTTTTGTTCAGATGGGGTCGACTCTGATGTTTCGCTGGAACTTTCAGCACTGCTGGAGCTCTCGTTTGCTCTTGGTTGGGTAACAACCGCTGAGCTGGAACTTGAGCTGCTGTCAGTCGTGTAACCGCTGGTGGTTTGATTGGAACTGTTGTCGGTAACCGTTCCAGGATACCCGGCAACGTAATACTCGGTTTGACCGCCGCGATTTGTTGCGACAACGTCGCTTGGTTGTGTCCAATCAGTATTTGGTTTGTCTTGAGAGATATAGCCCATGACGTTCTTGTAAATTTGTTGGGCAATCGTTGTTTGCGCTGATGTCACGTACGAATTAGCTTTAAATTGATGATCATATCCGGTCCAGATCGCCAATGAATAGTTCTTTGTGTAACCGGAGAACCATGAGTCCATGGTTGACATAGCTGGCACTTTGTTCAAATAGTCGTCTGGATACTGAGTTGTTCCGGTTTTACCTGCTTCATAGAGCCCAGAAACCTTCGCTGCGGTCCCTGAACCCTCTGAATTGGTCATAACACCCTTCAGCATATTGGTAATCATAAACGCGGTCGCAGGGGACATTGCCCGCTTGCCTTTTTTATGATATTTATGAGCAACACCGTTTGGTTGAACGATCTTTTTAATAAGATATGGTTTGTAATAGGTTCCGCCATTTGAAAAGGCAGCATATGAAGCAGCCAGTTGTTCAGATGAAATATATAAGCCAATCCCATTTTGAATTTCGAGTGGTTTCTTAAACGACATTCCCAAATTCTTCAAGAAAGTTGTGGCTTTTGGAACCCCGACATTTTCAAGGGTTCTGATTGCCGGAATGTTTCGGGATTCGACCAAAGCCTTTCTCATTGTAATGGTTCCCTGATACTTATTATCGAAGTCATAAACCGACTTGCTGGTTCCCGGATAAACGTATGGGGTATCTTTTACAGGTTGGTAAGTAGGGTATTTAAGGTACTGAATCGCAGGGCCGTAATCCATGATCGGCTTTGCGGTTGATCCGGATGACCGTCCGGTTTGAACCGCTCGGTTAAGTCCGAATGCAACCTTGGTTTTTCGGCCACCCTGCATGGCGACAACTTGACCGTTATTGACGTTGACAATCGTGGCACCAACTTGGAATCGATTGTTAGGGTATGCAATGGTTGGATCATTATTGCTGATCTGGTAAAGTTTCTTTTGGGCACTCATATCCAAGTTGGTATAAACTTTCAAGCCACGATTTGGCTTGTAGCCTTTTTCTTCCAGTTCTTCAATTGTCTGTTTCAAATAAGAATCAATGTATCTGGATGTCTTAACCGACGTGGTTGCCTTTGAATGGGTCTTTGAAAGGCCACTCTTAACACTGGTATTCTTCGCGCTCTGTGCCTGTTGTTGGGTAATGGCCTTTGTCTTGACCATTGCATCCAGGACTTCATTTCGGCGCTTTGTCGCGTATTGTGGGTACTTATATGGATTGTAGAGCGTAGGTGATTGCGGCATACCGGCAAGTAAGGCAAACTCTGGCAGCGTTAGATGTTCAAGTGTCTTGTTATAGTAGAATTCCGCTGCGGTTTGCATTCCATAAACTCCGTTACCCATGTAGACCTTGTTAATATAGAATTCCAAAATCTGACTCTTGGTATATTTATTTTCAACTTTAATTGCCAGCCAGGCTTCCTGCGCTTTTCGCTTTAAAGTTCGGTCACTTGCGGCGGTTGAAAATACTGAAAGCTTAACCAGTTGTTGGGTTAACGTACTTCCACCTTGAAGGCCCATCGATGAACCGGTTAAATTTGAAACCGCGGCACCGACAATTCGGATCGGGTCAACACCATGATGTTTGTAAAAACGTCGGTCTTCAATTGATACAACCGCTCGTTTCAATGTTCTGGGAATTTTGTTGGACTTAACGTAATCACGATTTTGACTTCCCAGACGTGAAATAACTTTTCCGTTGGCATCATAAAATTTCGTGGAATTATCACTGGTCAGTGCGGAATGAGTGATCCGAGGAGCACCTGCAGCGTAATAAGTAAACAGGCCGGCACCAAAAAGAAAAAGGGCGCCAACTAAGATTAAAGCCCATTTAAGAATTCTCCGAAATGGACCTTTCTTATGGGTAGTACTAAACTGTCGTCCGCGCCGGACTTCAGCACGTGAGTTCTTAGGATTGTTCTGTGACATAGAGTTCTCCTTTGTAACTTATTCGATGATAGAATCAACTGCACGAAGATAGGGTAGTAATGGGTTGATCCTATATTTGATTAAAAAGCCGTCTTGCTCAATGACTTTTCGAGGAATGGATTTACGGCCGCCTTTGTCCTGATTGTCCCAATACTTAATCAAGTCGGTCGCTTTTAATACATAAACTGACTGGTCAGAAATAAATTTGATAATTGCAAAACAGATTCCCTGCTGTTCAAGACATTGACGCATATGTTCAACCTGATGTTTGTGGAAGTTCTTCAGTGGGAAAGAAGTCTTATTCTTAGTTTCCTTGGCATCAAAGTCAATATATTTTCCACGGTAAACACCATTGTAGTCAGTCGTTGAAGCCCTGCGAAAATAAGCCTCTTTGATTCTGGCAGCACTTCGCTTGGGATAATCAACGGAAACAATTTGAATTGGGGTCGGCTTTTTGTGGACAACCGCAATTCCTTCACGCAGGTAATACTGATTGCTTTTGTTAATCTCATCTTCCAAAGTCATTCCACGATTGGAAAAATCAATCGAGTCATTGTGCAGATTTGAAGAGGCTGGTTGTTCGTGGAACTGATTTCCATTCGGGTATCTAATCGTCATTGAACTCTGGCTTCCTTTATTCTGAATAGTTATATTGTACTTCATTTAACTTAATAATAACTACAATAATGTTATTATACCAAGTAGAGAACCTATTTAAAATATTTTATCGTAAGGGTGATATCATGAGCCGCTTGTGGGTAACCGGCTATCGCAGCTATGAATTAGGAATTTTTAAAGATGATGAGCCAAAGCGAAAGGTGATCGATTCAGTTCTCAAAAGCGAACTGACTCAGGCAATTGTCGACGGGATGGACTGGCTGATTTCCGGTGGCCAATTGGGCATCGAACAGTGGGCACTTGAAATGGGCCAGAATTTAAAAAAAGATTATCCAGGCGAGTTTCAAACGTCCATGATGTTACCATTCGACCAGTTTGGCAGCAATTGGAATGAAAATAATCAGGCAAAGCTGCAGGCCCTAAAAGCCAAGGTTGATTTTTCCGCATCAGTTTCTCAAAAGCCGTATCAATCTCCCCAACAGTTAAGAAATTACCAAGAATTCATGCTTAGCCATACAGATCAAGCATTATTGATATATGATTTAGATAATCCAGGCAAATCGCAATATGATTATGACAAAATTAAAAAATTTGCAGAGAATCATCCCTATCCGTATAAGCTAATTACTTTCGACGATTTACAGAGCGCTGCGGACGAATATCAGGAAAACTTGAATAATAGTGTTCAAGATGACTAATTTATGATATTATTTTAGGTGGTTTGTTGCAAATAGTGAGGTGTAACCCATAAATGGAAAACATTAATTATACTCCGAAGGACATTCTTCAAAAAGAGTTCAAGCAAAAGATGCGTGGCTATGATCCTAATGATGTTGACAGTTTCTTAGACGATATCATTAAAGATTATGAAACCTTCAACAAAGAACTCCAGTCTCTCAGCGATGAGAATGAACGTTTAAAAGTCCAAGTTGACGAATTGAATAAACAGCTTGCTGTTTCAGGTTCGCAACCAATGCCATCGGCACCAACCGGCACAGCCCCAACCAGGACTGCTCCAAGTCAACCGATGTCAAGTGCAACCAACATGGATATTTTGAAGCGTCTTTCAAATCTTGAAAGACGAGTCTTCGGATCACAGCTTGATAATAATACCAATGATTCACACAGGCTTTAAAGCTTGCATATAACTAAATGGTGTAAATCCTGAGTAATTGCGGTCGTATTATTACGGCTGAGGAAAGTCCATTCTCGCACGGGCTGAGATGCCCGTAGTGTTCGTGCTCGGTGAAAAAATAAGCCGGGGGACTCTTTGTGAGTTACGGCGGATATTAAAGCTAAGGCTTTGCTATGCTTTAATTCCCTAAGGTGCCACAGTGACGAATGGCATAGGAAACTATGCTGATGGAACGCGGTAAACCCCTCGAGCGGGAAACCCAAACTTTTGGTAGGGGAGCTTCACACACGGTAAATGAACCAAGTGTGGGGGAGAAGTACTTCGGTATTTCTCAGATAGATGATTACTACTTGTTGCATCGTCCTGGGATGTAAGAAGCACAAAACATGGCTTACAGGGATTTACACCAAACAGGTTGAGTGGGAGCTTGCTCCCACTTTTTTGTTACCCAGAAAATGAAATGAGATGGCTAAAATGAAATTTAAATTAATCGCTACATGTGCCGCCGGAATTGAGGCACTCGTTGGAAAAGAAATGCGTGACCTGGGCTATGATGTTCAAGTTGAAAATGGCCGGGTAAGATTTACCGGTGATGAGCGGGATATTATTAAAACTAATCTTTGGCTCCGGACTGCTGACCGAATCAAGATTGTGGTCGATGAATTTGATGCAAAAACTTTTGATGAGCTCTTTGAACAGACAACTGCAATTGCCTGGGATAAGATGCTGCCCATGGATGCTGCCTTTCCCGTTGAAGGCCGTTCCAGAAATTCGAAGCTCCACAGTGTGCCTGACTCTCAAGCGATTGTTAAAAAGGCGATTGTTAATGAATTGAGCATGGCTTATCATCGCCACACCAGATTACCCGAAACCGGTGCCAAATTTCCTTTGGAAGTGGCAATTAACAAAGATCACGTCATGTTGACGTTGGATACCACGGGTTCCAGTTTGTTCAAACGGGGCTACCGGGTTGAAAAGGGCTCTGCACCACTGAAAGAAAATATGGCTGCGGCATTGGTTATGCTTACCAGCTGGTTCCCGGAAATGCCATTTTTGGATCCATTTTGTGGTTCAGGAACCATTCCAATTGAAGCTGCGATGATTGGCAGAAATATTGCGCCCGGTTTTAATCGTGACTTTATTTGTGAACAATGGCCATGGATTGATGCTGACATGGTTCAAAAAGTTCGTGACGAAGCTGATTCAAAAGCTGATTACGATATTGAATTAGACATTTCTGCCAGTGATATTGATGGTAATATGATTGAAATTTCCAAACGCAACGCTGAAGAAGCCGGCTTACTGGCTGATATTCATTTCAAACAGTTGGCAGTGGCTGATTTTAAGACCGATAAGGTAAACGGTGTAATCGTTGGAAATCCACCATACGGACAACGAATGAGTGATGAGGAGCATGCCCATGTATTGTATAAGCAAATGGGCAAGGTCTTTAATCCACTAACCAGTTGGTCGAAGTATTTCCTCACGTCAGATTTGGACTTTGAAAAGTACTACGGTGCCAAAGCAACAAAACGCCGGAAATTATATAACGGATCCATTAGGACGGACTATTTTCAATTTTGGGGCAAGAAAGTTCGAGATTTGCGCAGTTTGGACCAAATTAAAGCGAAATAAGTTCGAAAATATGCTAAAATAAGAACAACTTGGTGAAAAGAAGTGGGTAAATGGTTAAACAAGTCGCAATCATTGGCGGTGGAATTATTGGTGCTACTGCTGCCTTTTATTTGAGTTATTTGCAAGGTAACGAAAATGTTCAAGTGACATTATTTGATGACGATCACGGTCAAGCAACCAAAGCGGCATCGGGGATCATCTCGCCATGGCTTTCAAAGCGCAGAAATAAGCGCTGGTATGCGTTGGCCAAACGTGGCGCGGAATTATATTCGGATTTGGTTAAAGCTGCTCAGCTGAGCGATAAGGCCTATCAACAGACCGGAACGATTGTGACCAGAAAGAATCACGAAGATCTGTTGAGTCTCTATCATGACGCCCAGATTAAGCAACAGCAGACGCCGGCAATGGGCCACGTTGAGTTGTTGGATGCAGATGCCGTCCAGAAAAAAATGCCCCTGCTGACAAATCCTCCAGAAGGAATTTTTGTGAGCGGTGGGGCACGAATTGATGGAGCCGATTTTGTTAAAGAGTTGTTGGAACATGCTGAAGCTAATAATGTTCAAGTAAAACACGAACGAGTTTCAGTATTGCCTAACGGCGACGTTCGCAGCTCGGAAGGCACTCAAACGTTTGATCACGTGATTGTTGCTACCGGTGCCTGGATGCATGAAACGCTGGCGCCTTTGGGGCTCAATGTTAAGGTCCGACCACAAAAAGGTCAACTGATTGATTTGACTGTGGCCATGCCATCAAAATGGCGCAATATGCCTGTTATGATGCCGGAAAGCATGAGTGATATTATTCCTTTCAATGGTGGTAAATTGGTTATTGGCGCAACTCATGAAAATGACGAAGGCTTTGACTTAACACCAAAGCCAGCCGCTCGCAATCAGTTGTTCGAAAACGCAAAAGCGTTTATTTCAACTTTGTCAGAATCACAAATTACCGACATGCGGGTTGGCACTCGAGCCTATACCGGTGATTTTGCGCCATTCTTTGGTGCCTTACCGGACTTGTCATCATTTTTGGTTGGCGGCGGCTTGGGATCTTCAGGCCTGACAACCGGTCCAATCATCGGTTACTTTCTGGCTCAAGCAGTTCTGGGTAATCATTCTGATGATTGGAGCCGTTACACGAAGCCAGTTAGTTCGTACATTGGTTAAATTGAGTGGAGTGCCTGAATTGCCAGGGTATGAGCACCCATATTTTGGCTGTCGGGAATCCATGTATTGACGACCGTATCAAATTTACCTTGCAGATCCAACAGTTCATCAACATACTTTTCAAAGTGTTTAGCATATTGCTTATTTAAACTGTCCGAGACAATTTTACTGTCGGTATTAAAAAAGATAATTTCCGATGGATCAATTTTTAGGGCAATGAGTTTTTTAAAGCCATCGATTGCGGCGATAAACTCTGCTTCATGATTGTTGGTTGGTTCAATGACTTTATTTAATTGGAGCTGCTTGCCATTGTGAACAATTAATATTCCAATTGCGGTATGACCAGTGTGTTGATTGACGGCAGCGTCTGTATATAGTTTAATCATTTATTTACACTTTCTTTAAGGAGTTTTATTATGATAACCCAAAAGCGTCACTTCTTTTATCAGCCAAGCCCACTAAGCAGTATTATTTGTTGGAGCTGGACGTTAGTCATCTTTTTTATTGGTGTCATTATTTGGCTTGAAATAACCCATTTTCAATGGATTACTTTATTTTTCTTCGTACTATTTGCTGTGATTGCATGGGCGGAAATTCATTTTCGCAGCATCAATGTTTATGATCATAAATTTGTGGTCAGTCGGATTACTAATCCTCATTGGCTGACACTCGATCTTGATCAAATTTCACATGTCACCACGTCAAAATATCAGCTGGCATTCGTTGCCAATACGAAAATCTATAGTTTCATTTTACCTGCTAATTCTGTCATTGAAATAAAAGAATTGATTTCCAACGAATAATCTCTGCTGTTGTTGTCTGTCGATAGTTATTTTAGGAGGGTCATGAATCATTATGAAGAGCGATGTTGAAATTTCCCAAGAAACTGCTATGGAACCAATTACAAAGATTGCTGATAAAATCGGAATCACTGATGATCAAATCGAACAATATGGTAAGTATAAAGCCAAAATCAATTTCGACCCAACAACTGAAAAGTCAAATGGCAAACTAATTTTGGTCACTTCCATTAACCCAACGGCTGCCGGTGAAGGTAAGACAACCGTTACGATTGGTCTTGGTGATGCCTTAAACGAATTACATAAAAAAGTTGTTTTGGCTCTCCGTGAACCATCACTTGGCCCTGTTATGGGAATGAAAGGCGGCGCTACCGGTGGTGGTTACGCCCAAGTTGTTCCGATGGATGACATTAATTTACACTTTACCGGTGATTTTGATGCATTAACAGAAGCTAATAATACATTGGCAGCTTTGATTGATAACCACATTCAACACGGTAACCAATTGAATATCGATCCTCGCCAAATTACTTGGAAACGGGTAATGGATGTGAACGATCGTGAATTACGTCAAGTTGTTGTCGGCCTAGGTGGTCGAACATCTGGTGTTCCACGTCAGGATGGTTTTGATATCACCGTTGCAAGTGAATTGATGGCAATCTTATGCTTGGCAACCAGTTTGACCGATCTTAAGAAACGCATCAGCAAAATGCTGATCGGCTATACCTATGACCGTCAGCCGGTAACCGTTGCTGATTTGCACGTCCAAGGTGCTTTAACATTATTATTGAAAGATGCAATCAAGCCAAATTTGGTTCAAACCATCGAACATACACCAGCCTTTATTCATGGCGGTCCATTTGCCAACATTGCCCATGGCTGTAACAGTATTTTGGCTACTCAGGCAGCTCTTCATTTTGGTGATTATGCCATTACAGAAGCCGGATTCGGTTCAGACCTTGGTGCTGAGAAATTTATGGACATTGTGACACCACGACTTAAGCAATCTCCTGATTGTGTCGTTGTTGTTGCGACTGTTCGGGCACTGAAACTGAATGGTGGTGCTGACAAGAAGGCATTAAACGACGAAAATTTGGATGCTCTCAAGAAGGGAATCGTTAATTTGAAGCGTCACGTTGAAGGTATGCAGCAATATGGCAAGCCGGTTGTTGTGGCAATTAACAAGTTTGCCAGCGATACGGAAGCTGAATTGAGCTATCTTCAAGATTATGTCACAAACGAATTAAAAGTTACCGGAACCATTATTAACAGTTGGGCAGAAGGCGGCAAAGGTGCAATTGATCTTGCAAAAGACGTTATTGCAGCCTGCGATCAACCTGCTGATTTCCATGAGTTATATTCAGATGATGATCCTTTGGAAGAAAAAATGAACAAAATTGTTACCACAATTTACGGTGGTGATGGAATCGAATTCTCAGGAAAAGCCAAAACAGCATTGAAACGCATCAAAAAGCTTGGCTATGACAAGTTGCCTGTCTGCATGGCTAAAACCCAGTATTCATTTACAGATAATGCCAAACAGTTGGGCGCACCTGAGAACTTCAAGATTCACGTTTCAGATCTACAATTAAAATTGGGAGCAGGATTTATTGTTGCCCTGACGGGAAGAATTTTGACCATGCCTGGTCTGCCAACTCATCCGGCAGCCCTTGATATGGATATTGATGAGCAGGGACGGATTACCGGTCTGTTCTAAGAGGAGCGATTAATTTGCCAGTTATTTACGCGATAGGAATCATTGTACTAATTGTCATTGACCAATTAGTCAAACACTTTGTGGTGGCTAGTCTGGCAC
The DNA here is from genome assembly GCF_007989105.1 of Lentilactobacillus kefiri. GTDB lineage: Bacteria > Bacillota > Bacilli > Lactobacillales > Lactobacillaceae > Lentilactobacillus > Lentilactobacillus kefiri. The sequence goes on from NZ_BJVK01000001.1 coordinate 164,290, forward strand.
TTGGTGAATCTTTTTCAGTTGTTAACGGGGTGCTTTCGATTACCCGGATTAACAATACTGGGGCGGCATGGAGCATCTTATCCGGCCATCAGTTTGTGTTCGTCATCATTGCCATTTTCGCTGCGGTGTTGGTTTCTTATTTCATTGTTAAATACTGGTCAAATATTCCTTATCGGATTGGACTCGGTTTATTGCTGGCAGGGACCCTTGGAAATGTCATTGATCGAGTCGTCAATAATCACGTGGTTGACATGTTTCAACTGGATTTTATTAATTTTCCCATTTTTAATTGCGCCGATATGTATTTGACGTTTGGAATATTGATTTTAGCAATTGCTATTATCAGGGAAGGTTGATAAGAGGTTGAGCGCTACGTTGAAAAAATTTACGATTGATGGACAGACTGGCCGATTGGATAAAATTGTCTCTGAATTGGATCCTTCAGTCAGCCGTTCAAGAGCCAAGAATTTAATTGATGATGGTCACATTTTGGTGAATGGTCAAACAGTCAAGCCAAAGTATAAAGTCAGTCACGCCGATGAAATTACTGTTGAAGAGGTCAAACCCAAGCCAATTAGTTTGGAACCTGAAAACATCCCACTGGACATTGTTTATGAAGATGATGACGTCATCGTTGTAAACAAGCCACAGGGAATGGTGGTTCATCCATCGCCTGGTCATCCCGACCACACTTTGGTAAACGCACTGCTGTATCATAGCCCGCTTTCAACGATTAACGGCGAGTTTCGTCCCGGAATTGTCCATCGAATTGATAAGGACACTTCAGGATTGTTGATGGTGGCCAAAAACGACGATGCTCACAAGTTCCTATCCCAACAACTGAAGGCTCAAAAAAGCTTACGAAAATACGTTGCTTTGGTTCACGGAAGAATCAATGAGGACTCTGGAGTTGTGAATGCGCCGATTGGCCGTTCTCCAAAGGACAGGAAGAAGCAAGCTGTTGTGGCCGATGGCAGAAGTGCAGTGACGCACTTTGAAGTGTTGGAACGGTTTGATGATTACACGTTGGTATCCTGCCGACTGGAAACCGGCCGAACCCATCAGATTCGGGTGCACATGAAGTACATCGGTCATCCAATTGTTGGTGATCCGCTTTATGGTCCGCGAAAGACAATCAAAGGCCACGGGCAGTTTCTTCACGCCCAAGAGCTGGGATTTGAACATCCGAAAACTCATGAATTAATGGTCTTTTCTGCACCAATTCCACCAATATTTGAAAAAACACTAAATAATTTACGATTAAACAACGCTCTAGGATCTTGACAATCCGGCGTTGTTTTCATATTCTGAAGAGGTATAGCATTTTAATGCAATTATCAGGGACAAATGTTACTCAATTAAGGAGCTTTAACTAATGGGAAAGATAATATTAGACAAAATGGCCATGCAGCGGGCCTTAACAAGAATTACTTATGAAATCGTTGAGAAAAACAAAGGTGTCGAAGATTTGGTTTTAATCGGCATTAAGACCCGAGGAATATTTTTAGCAAATCGAATTGCTGATCGGCTCCAACAATTGGAAAACGTTTCAATTCCCGTCGGTGAATTAGATATCACAAATTATCGTGATGATATTGAACACGATGCAGTCAGCACCGATGTCAAAATGTCCAACAACAAAATTAACTTTTCCATTGAAGGAAAACGGGTTATTTTGGTTGATGATGTTTTATATACCGGAAGAACTGTTCGAGCTGCACTTTCTGCAGTTATGGACCTCGGACGTCCCAAGAGCATCAACTTGGCAGTTTTGGTAGATCGCGGTCATCGTGAATTACCAATCAGAGCTGATTTTGTCGGCAAAAACATTCCAAGTTCTCAAAAAGAAAAGATTAAGGTTTATGTAACAGAGATTGACGACAAGGATGCTGTTGAACTCATCAAATAATTCTTATTAACGAGGAGTCAGCATGACGGAAAGATATTTAATTTTAGAAGATGGATCCGCATATGCTGGAAAAGCATTTGGATCACTTGCAACTACGACTGGTGAAATTGTTGCCAATTCGACAATGAACGGTTATCAAGAAATTATCTCCAATCAGATCTACCATAACCAAATCATCGTTTTCACTCAGTCATCTATTGGAAATACCGGGCTCGACCAAAATGCGTACGAGTCTATTTTGCCATCCGCAAAGGGTGTCATTGTCCGGGAATATGAAAACCTGGCAACTGACCACTTTAAGCGGATTTCTTTGGATAAATATTTAAAACAACATAAAATTCCGGGGATTTATGATGTGGACACCCGAGAGATTCGGCATCATTTACAAAGACGTGGCAACATGAAGGCCAGCATTGTTGATGTCGCTGACGACCATGCCTTTGACCAGCTGCACGCAACCGTGTTAACCAATCAACAAGTTGCTCAAGTAGCCACACCCAAGCCATTTCCCAACCCTGATGAAGGGGCAAATGTTGTTGTGGTGGACTTTGGATTAAAGAGTGGGATTTTGCGTGAATTGTCACACCGGGATTGTAACGTAACGGTTGTTCCCTGGGACTTTTCAGCGGCTCAAATTTTAGACCTTGATCCTGATGGAATCGTATTATCCACTGGACCAGGTTCACCAGCCAACTTACCAACATCCGTATTAAAAATGATTACCGAAGTCCAATCACGGGCACCGCTGTTTGCAATTGGACTCGGTCATGAGTTGTTCGCATTAGCCAATGGTGCAAAAATTTCCCAGTTAAATGTTGAACACCATGGAAGTAATCATCCGATCAGAGAAATTATTACTAATGAAATCTTCTTTGCTGGCCAGGAGCAAGGGTACGCGGTCGATCCCAAGTCGATTGATCACGCCCAACTGTTCATCACTTACGTTGATTTGGTCAACGGAACTGTCCAGGGATTAAGACATCGTGATTACCCCGCATTCTCCGTTCAGTTTTCACCTGATGGCGCACCAGGTCCCAAAGACAGCGTCGGCTTGTTTGATGACTTTATGGAAATTATGGCAAGAAGAAGGGACAACAATGACGATAGATATTAAAAAAGTTTTGATACTCGGCGGTGGTCCCACAAATATCGGTCATGAAAATGAGTTGGACGCAGCAGCGTTTGAACGACTAATGGCGTTGAAAAAAACCGGTGCCAAGATTATTTACGTCGATAACAACGCTTTTTCAGTGACGACTGATGAGATTCAGCCTGCCAACGTTTACGTACAAGAAGTCAACTTTCAAAATACTGTCAATATCATTGAAAAAGAAAAGCCGGATGCGGTTATGGCAACCACTGGTGGCTTAAATGGCATGCAAATTGCTTGGCAATTAGCTGAAAGTGGTATTTTGTCGTCTAATAATATCACCTTGCTTGGAATCAAACCGGCTGATTTACGAAAGGTCATGGATAATCAAAAGCTCCGTGATACCTTAACCGAGATTAACGAAAAAGTGATCGCGTCAAAAATCGTTGCAAATGATGACGAGGCCATGGACTTTATTCGTGAAGTAGGATTTCCTGTCATTGTGAAGCCAATGTCATCCAGTCACGATACCAGTCGATTCATTTGTAACAATACAGATGAATTGGAAGATGCCCTTGATGTCAGTTTTAAGCGGACTTACATTAAGCGCTGTTCAATTGAGCAAAGTATCGTTGGTTACAAAGAAATTGAAATGGTTGGAATTCGTGACGCAAACGGTAATAAAATCTTGATTTCAGGAATGGAAGACATGGATCCAATTGGGATTCATTCAGGGGATTCAATTATTTTTGCGCCCACCCAAACGTTGATTAACGAAGAATATCAAGCGCTCCGGACAGCCACATTCCGAATCATGGATGCACTGAATATTACCGGTACCTGTCACGTTCAATTTGCCCAATCAAGAACCAGTTCCAACTATTTTGTCACAAAGGTCAGTCCATTCTTCACCCGGAACACCATTTTGGCAGCCAAGGCGACAGGCTATCCATTAACCTATGTCTCAAGCTTTCTTGAGTTGGGGTGTAATCTTACGGAAATCAAGTTACCAAGCAAATACAGCAAGTTTTTGGCGTTTATGGAGCCAACCATGGACCATGTGGTTGTCAAAATTCCGTTATGGCCGTTCCGAGACATTACGGATGTTGATCAACATTTAAATACTTTAATGAAATCGGTTGGTTCAACCATCGGAATTGGCCGCACGGTTGAAGAGGCAATTATCAAATCAATGCATAGTTCACAATTTTCACCGCGAGATGTTTTACCAAGTGTCTCAACGGTTGATGACGATGATGTGATCAACCAGTTGATTCATCCTTTGGCAAGTCGAATTCTCATTTTGATGGAGGCACTCCGACGGGGATTCTCAATTGATGAACTTTCAGAATTGACGCAAATTGATCGGTTTTATTTCTACAAGTTAAACCAGTTGCTGAGGGCGCAGGACTTTGTCGTTAACAATCCACTTTCACCACAATCAATTGAAATTGGCCATAAGTATGGTTTTGGAGACGGAATGCTTGCTGAATTGTGGCAAGTGAACATCTCAAAAATTCAGCAAATGAATCAAAATTACCATAACCGGGTAACTTACAAAGCAATTGAACCCAGTGCTGGCGAGTTCTTGGAATGTACAAACATTTTCTACAGCAGTTACGAACTGGAAAATGAAAGTCGGCCGTTTACAGAAAAAAGTGCATTGGTCATTGGTCGGGGAGGTAATCAGCTGGGACCCAATTCCGCTGCTGATTACTATACATCCCAGATCCTCAGATCTTTGCATAAGTGCGGCTATAAGACGATTATCATGAACACGAATCCCAATGCGGTATCACTCACGCCACAGTTGAGTGATAAACAATATATTGAGCCGATTCAGCTTGGAAACATCCTCAATATCATTGACCTTGAACAGCCTGATGTGGTTATTTTACCTGGTAATCGACATTATCTGTCTAAACAGTTAAAACAATTTAAAAATTTGAATATTCTTGTTTTGCCGCCAGACCAAAAAGTTGCCACATACAATCAAAAGCATGCGACAACGGCAGTGGACTTGTTTATTGAGGGCGATGAAGTCTTACCAGTAACGACAATTTCGTTTGTGGGTAAAGACCAAATGACCGATCTTCGATTTATTAACGATTATAAAGAGCCGATGGATAATTGGCAGACGGATGAAGCTAAATTAATTGCTGATGCTTCGAAGAATATTGATACGCATGAATGGCAAGGATTAGTGCAGGTCTTGTATAATACAACTGGCGATTCTAATTATGAGATGACGGGTATTCGGCCAGTTCGAATTACTGAAACGGCATTTCTGACTAAAATCACGGGTATTAACTGGATCAATGTTTTGGTTCGTAAATATCTTGGGAAACTCGATTTGGATTCTCTCAAGGATGATTTAAAGCCGACAGAGCATCAGCGGTCCGCAATCATGACCGCTCATTTCCCGTTTAGAGAGCTCCAATCTGGTCGCTCGGAAGGGACCACGAAACAGGAAGTTGGCTCTTCGCTTTCCTTTAAAAATTTTGAATAATCAAAAAGCATTTCGACAAAATGTCGAAATGCTTTTATTTTCTTAATTTATCAACCAGTTCTTCATCCGGCGTTACAAACAATGTTGTTTGGCTGTCATAGATGACATATCCTGGTTTGGTTCCGTTTGGCTTACGAATGTTCTTCACTTTTGTATAGTCAACTTGTACCTTGGATGATTCCCGTGCTTTTGAGAAGTAGGCTGCCAAATTTGCGGCTTCAGCCAACGTTTGTTCCGATGGGTCAAAGCTTCGAATGATAACGTGGGAGCCTGGAATATTCTTCGTATGCAACCATGTGTCCCGCTTATCAGCAGTGTGCATGGTCAGCTTTTCGTTTTGCAAGTTGTTCTTTCCAACCAGAATTTCGGTTCCGTCAGTTGAAACAAATTTTTCCGGCTTGGCAATCTTTTGACGTTTGTTTTTCTTCTTTTTGTTCTGTTCATGGTCACGTAAGTAATGACCTTGTTCCAGTTCATAACGAATATCGACAAGATCTTGCGGATCGGCCAACTCAATCTGGGACTGAATATTTTCAAAATAATCAATTTCTTGTTGAGTGAGTTTGATTTGTTCACCGACAAATTTAACGGCATTCTTTAATTTTTGGTATTTCTTAAAATAACGCTGCGCATTTTGCGAAGGGGACTGTTGATTCGACAGCTGGATTTTAATTGGCTTGTCTTCCTCGTAGTAGTTTGGCAATTCAATGGAGGTCATTCCACGATCGACTTTGTTCAAGTACGTGGTTAAAATCTCACCTTTAACCCGATAGTCATCGGCATTTTCTGTTTCTTTCATATCACGTTTGAGCTTTTTTAGCTTATTTCGATTTTTCTTTAATTGTTTTTTGACAACTTGAATTAAAACGGAACCTTGTTCCCGAACGCGGTCACGTTGTGCTTTGCTGGCATAAAACGCATCCAATAATTCACTTAAAGTTGGGAAAAATTGATTTTTGGTTGTACCTGGGTAAGGAAATGCGGTAAAATTAATCTTGTTACCTGCAACATGGCTAAAGGTTGGCTTTGGAGAACCGAAATTCTTGAAGAAATCTTGGAAGTTCTTTTCAACATTCTCATCCTTATGCAAACTATTTGCAAGTGCCAAAGATGTGTCATTACCCAATCCTTGGACAGTCTTACGTAAATTGTCTGCTAACATATCGACATTTGGGAAATCTGTAATTAATTTCTTAATCTTGTCGAAATCAGTCATCTTAAATGGATTTTGCAAATCCTGCTTTGGTGGCTTTACATAAGTGGCACCAGGAAGAAGCAATCGATATCGGTTCACATCTGAGCCAACGTGTTTAATTGCGTCGATTATTTTGCCGGATGCCTGGTCCACTAAAATAATATTGCTATGTCGCGCCATTATTTCAACGATCAAGTCTAGTTTTGTTTGATCACCCAGTTCATTTCGAGCGGTAAAGGTTAAAGTCAAAACCCGGTCGTTTTCTTGTTGGGAAACGTCGACCAGAATACCACCACTCAAATGCTTTCGCATAATCATTGTAAAGTTTGTTGGGACGCTTGGATTAACATAGGGCACCTTCGTTATTTGCACCCGCGCATACGTTGGGTTGGCCGATAACAGAAGCTGCTGATTTTTCCCGTGAGCTCGGATAGTTAATATGAGCTCATTTGGATAGGGTTGATTAATTTTACTGATCCTTCCGGTTTGAAGAAGGTCGGTTAATTCTTCTTTCATAGAATGGGTAAAAGAACCATCAAATGACATCTTATCACTCACTTTCGTATAAGTAGCATGTACTAGTATAGCGCACTTTCCTTACTGATGCTAAGGAAGACACATGTTATTTGTATGTAATTATCAAATAGCGTATACTAATTTTTCGGAGGTCTTTTCATCATGAAGGATATTCTTGTGGCACTTAATTCTGCCGCCAAAAATCATCGGTCCCAAATATTTTCGATTACCAAGGCAACCGGATTAACGATTTCTGAATGGAAATTGTTGACTCAAGTGATTGCGGGTAATACAACTCAAGAAAAGTTATCTGAAACGACTAAGCTCGATATTTCCACTTTGTCACGCCAATTAAAGAGACTCTTGGAAAAAGAAATGATTGAAAAGACCGCTGTTGGACGTGATAAACGGCAGCTTATTTATACAGTAACCGAAAAGGGAACCAAGTCCAGTGAATACGTTGAAGCAGAAATTGCGAAATTAACCGAGCGGGTATTCAATCATTGGACAGATGAAGAAAAAAATTTATTGAAGATATTGATTAATCGACTTGAACAAAGTTTGGATCGAATATAACGAGCAGGTGAATTTAAATGAAAATTGCGATCGTGACTGATAGCACGGCTTATCTAACTAAAGAAGAACGAGAAAAATATCATATTACGGTAGTGCCGATTCCTGTTATTATCGATGGCCGGGAATATAAAGAAGGTGTCGATCTTACAACCGAAGCCTTTTACGACAAGCTGAAGAATTCTCAGGCGTTTCCCAGCACGTCTCAACCGCCAATTGGTGAAATGATTGAAGTGTACAACTCACTGGCAGACCAGGGTTATGATACTGTTATCAGCATTCATCTTGCCAGTACCATTTCTGGATTTTATAATTCACTGGTTCAAATTGCACCAACCATTGAAAACATCAAGGTGATTCCTTATGATTCAAAAATTACGGTTAAGTTGATGGGCTATTTAGCCATTCAGGCCAGCAAAATGGCTAAACTTGGCCGGACACCCGATCAGATCATTACATATCTCGATGGGCTTCGCCAGACGATCAACGAAGTGTTTGTTGTCGATGACCTTCAAAACCTGGTTCGTGGTGGACGTCTTTCCAATGCCTCGGCATTTATTGGCGGTGTGTTGAAGATAAAGCCGTTACTCACATTTGATGATAAAAGTAATGAAATTGTTGCATTTGAAAAGATTCGTTCTCGGAAAAAAGCTTTGAAACGGGTTGAAGAAATCTTTTCCAAGGTTCATGAACAGGTCGATTATCCACTTAGGGCATTGGTTATCAACGGTAACGACCCCAAGGCAGGAAATGAATGGGCTACCAAAATTCACGAACTTTATCCCGATATGAAAATTGAGCAAAGTTATTTTGGACCAACCATTGGAACCCATTTAGGCGACAAGGCATTAGCTCTTGCATGGCTGCGTGACTTTGATCAAGACAGCCTTTAAAGTGAACTATTTTAACAAGCAATCGCTAATTGTTCAGTAAAACACGAACAAAGCGATTGCTTTTTTTATTTCATGTGATAGACTTTAAGAGTTACATAAATTAAATATGGGGTAGGATTCAATGCGTTAAGTGTCGGAGGAACGGAATGTGAACTTCGAACGAAAAATGACTGGCTACGACTTGTCAGTCTTTTGCGGTGTTGTTTCCGCATTCACTATGTTATTTAGATTTCCACTAAATAATGGTGAGCTCCTTTTGAGGAGATGCTGCATCATGAAGTCATTATCATTAAGTGTTCATAAATTGAGAGTCGTCGATATTGTTGTTTTGAGCATTTTTCTGTCATTGTTATTGGTTCTCAGCCGGTTTACCTTTGGTATTTGGGATTGGAGAGTCAGCTTCGGCTTTATTATAATAGCAATTGCCAGCGCATGGTATGGGCCGGTCTGGTCATCTTTAATTGCTGGTATGGCGGATATCATCGGAACTTTACTTTCTGGTGCTGTGTACTTTCCTGGCTTTACTGCCTCTGCAGTTCTTGGTGCGATGGTCTATGGCTATTTCTTCTATGGCAAAGAAGTGACTGGTAAGCGAATTATCATTTCCCAGCTGCTCATTATGGTTGTTGTTAACACCATTTTGAACACATACTGGCTCTCACTTCTTTTCAAAACACCATTTTTAGCGGCTTTACCGATTAGAATTATCAAAGAACTGCTGAACACACCCATTCAAATGGGATTGCTTTATCTTGTGTTAAATTCCGAGACCTTGAAAAGGACTCAAAAACGTTTGTTCAAATAATACTGTGCGACACATTGGCTTGATGCCTAATGGGCCGCTTTTTGTATTGCTGTGAAAGGAGTTGCCAGCGATGTACCTGATTCGAATCCATAGTATGAAATTTCATAGTCACATTGGCGTTTTAGACGCTGAAAAAATTGTTGGTCAAAATATTCAAATTGATTTGACGGTCAAAGTCGATGCCGAGCCCAAAAATGATGATCTTAGCACAACCGTTTCTTATGCCGATTTTTATCCAGACATTGCCAAGATCGTTGCTGCCAGCCACGCTGATTTGGTGGAAACCTTGGCACAAGAAATTATTGCAAAGATTAAAGGAATTGATCCGCGGATTGTCGAAGTCAAAGTTAACTTGAAGAAACAGGCCACACCTGTTAATGGTGTTTTTGATGATGTTGAAATTGAAATGGAGGATTAATGATGCAAGATGTTTATCTCAGTTTAGGAAGCAATATTGGCAATCGTGAGCTATACCTCCATAAAGCCATTGAAATGTTGGGCAATGATCCACAGATTTTGATTGACAAGGTTGCTGACTTTTATGAAACCTCACCAGTGGGTGGCGTTAAACAACGTTCATTTATTAATACGGCAGTTAAGATTGCGACAAATGATGAACCACTTCAGTTACTCGATAAAATTCACCAAATTGAAGCGGACCTCCAACGTGTTAGAACTGTGCACTGGGGTCCTCGAACAGTCGATATTGATATTATTTTCTTTGGCACGCAAGAAACTCAAATTGATAAACTGACGATTCCGCATCCCGAAGCATTTAATCGGTTATTTGTCTTGATTCCCATCAAACAAATAATGGATCACGATTCTCCATATTATGCCAAAGTTACTCAGAAAATTGATCAATTTCCCGATAAGGATCAGTTAATTGCCAAAAGTAATCATCCGGATTCATATAAAGAATCCATTAAACGTTCAGTGACCAATTTATTGTCCACCATTGGCGAAGATCCCAATCGGCCAGGGTTACTTGAAACCCCTGACAGAGTGGCCAGAATGTATGGGGAAATCTTTGCTTCTACTGGATTGGACGACTTCCAGGATTACAAACTATTTGATGATCCAAACAAAGATTCAAAAATGGTCATGATCAAAAACATTCCATTTTATTCCATGTGTGAACATCATATGATGCCGTTTTGGGGAAAGGTCAACGTTGGTTACCTGCCAAAGAACGGAAAAATCATTGGCCTAAGCAAGATCCCACGATTAGTTGATTTTGTATCACACAAGTTAAGCCTTCAAGAAAAGATAACCGACGATATCGTCAGCCAAATGAATAAAATTTTGGCTCCCCAAGGTGTTGCCGTCGTTGTTGATGCCCGCCATATGTGTGTTGAAATGCGTGGTGTTAAGAAGACCGGATCAATTACACGGACAACCAAGTTTTCCGGTATTTTTGAGGAAAACAGTGCCCTCCGTCATGAGTTTTTACAGTCTCTTTAGGAGGTTATTATGAATAAACCAGCGGAGTTTACAGGTTTTTTATATGATCAAGGTGACCGAATTGCTCTGTTGAAGGCCGTCCTTGATGAGCTTTCAAACCCGGATACGGATTTCTCAATCATCCATGTATGTGGAACCAATGGTAAAGGGTCAACTTCAGCCATGATTGCTTCAGTGTTGAAACAGTTGCATTATCGGGTGGGCATGTTTACCAGTCCGTTCATTGGTAACGTCACTAACGGCATTCAAATTAACGGTCAAAATATTAGTTCATCGGATCGGCAGGCTGCCCTTGAAACCATTGAAAAGATTATGCAGCTGGACCGTTTTAAAGGTCAAAAGCTGTCTGAATTTGAGGCCGAATTTGTTGCATCAATGATTTACTTTTCCAGGCAAAAGGTTGATTATGTCGTGCTTGAATGTGGCCTCGGTGGCGAACTTGATGCAACCAACGCTGTCAGCACGACCATGTATTCGATTTTCACCAAAATTGGGCTTGACCACATTGGCATTCTTGGTGATACCATTCAAGAAATTGCCACTACCAAGTCAAAAATTATTCAGCCAAATAACGTCACCATTGTTGCGCCAAATCAAAGACCAGCTGCATTTGATGTCATTTCCAAAGAAGCTCAAAGCAAGTCGGCACATTTGATAAGTGCCCAAGAAACCAAAGTTGCGGAGTCAGACGTTACGCCTCAATCACAATTGATTCAATTTCAACGGGGAAAAATCTCCGGTAAGTTCCAGTTCAGTCTTCAAGGAACCTATCAAATTGAAAATGTTGCGACAGTTATTACGTGGTTGCTGGATTTTGTCCAGCGGCGGCACATCGATGTGGATATTGATCGATTATTGACAGATGCATTAGCTAACATCAACGTCCCTGGTCGATTTGAAGAGTTAGTGCAGAACCCTAAGATCATTGTTGACGGTGCCCATAATTTGGATGCCATTTCTGCGTTTGTCGATACGGTTGATGCAAAATTCAATCAATTCCACAAGGTGATTATCACTGGATTCTTGAAGGACAAAGATTATACCGACTGTGTTGAATTGCTAACTCAAATTCATGACGTGAGTTTTCGGCTGACGAGTCCGGATAATCCTAAACGGGCACTTTCAGCAAAAAGTCTTCAGGCAACTTTCAAACATTTTACGCAAGTCGATTACCCAACATTTTCCGATCCAATTTCTGCTTTAAAGGCAACTGTTCAAGAGGTTAAACATCAAAAAGACACCATCATCTTAGTGGCTGGCTCTTTTTATCTGCTAAATCCAATTCGAACATTTATAAAAGACGGGAGTTTTCAAAATGACAAATAACAAAATACATTTTACCGGCCGTGGCTTTGATTTTGATATAACGGATGACCCAATTATCTATTCAATTTTAAATTTAACTCCAGATTCGTTTTACGATGGCGGCGTTAATTCCAGTATTGATCAAGTCCTGGATCGAATTGAAACTGAGCAGCAATACGGCGCCAAAGTATTTGAACTCGGTGGTAAGTCTTCAAAACCACATTTTGACGACATTAGTCCAGCTGAAGAATGGGGTAGGGTTAAACCCTATCTGGATGCCATTCAGAAGAAGTTTCCCAACATTGTTTTGGCGATTGATTCAAATACCAATGAAGTCATTGAAGAAGCTTTAAAATCAGGTATTCAAATTATTAATGACATTGATGGTTTTAATTCCGCAGCAAAGCTGAATTTGGTTAAAAAGTATCATCCATCGGTTGTCACAATGTTTAATGGTCGTAACTTTGATGAGCAGCCAGATACACTCGAAGAGACGATGACTAACTTTTTCAATAAAACGATTGCTGATCTGGAGTCGGTGGGTCTTGATAAAGAAAATATTGTGATCGATCCTGGTGTTGGTTTTTCCGATGCCAATACCCTCCAATTTGATTTGACTAAGATGCGTTACACAAAGAAAATGCAACAGTTCGCTGCACCCATTATGATTGCGATTTCTCAAAAGAGTTTTGCTAAGCGTTTGTTTAATGCTGATTCAGAACATCGGCTGATTCCAACATTGCTTTTTGAAGCTTATATGGCTCAAATTGGCGGTCGAATTATTCGAGTTCACAATGTGAAAGAAACTCAAGAATTAATTCAAACTTACAAAATATTTCAAGACATCTTAAATTAGTTATCAAAATAAGGCAAAAAGGGCGAAAATGACGTTTATTAATGAATTAACCACATCGATCGAGATGTTGGAAAAACAAACATATCCGTGGAGCGATTCCAGCAAACTTGACCAAATTAAAACACTGATTCAGCAAAATTCAGCGGGCTTGCGCAATCGGAAATCATCATTACATCTTTCCGCAAGTGCAATTGTCTTCAAAAATGACCAGGCCATCTTTATCCGCCACCCATATTTACACACGATTCTTTTACCAGCGGGGCACGTGGACCCAGGTGAATTGCCGATTGAATGCGCCATTCGAGAATTTCATGAAGAAACTGGTGGGACCGTTATTCAGAACACTGGTAAATTAATTGACGTGAATATTATTGACATTCCCGCAAATCCGCTCAAAAATGAGGGGAAACATCAACATATTGATTTTCGATATACGTTTAAGCAAGCGGATATTCAAGCGGACAACGCCGAACTGCCGGTTTTTCTCCTAATGAAAACTAGTAGCCCAACGGAGTTTCAACCGTATTTTGATTTGTTATCGGTATAAAGTTTGTTCTACGTTGTATTTTAAGAAAGTGTGAAATGAGTAGATGGATAGGAATGACTTTAACATTCGGCCAATGAAGGCTGAGGATTATCCAAATGTCTATCAATTATGGCAGCAAATGCCCAATCCGCATATTAGCGACTTGGATGATAGTTTTGACGAAATTAGTCGATTGTTGCGTTTTAATCCAGGATTTTGTTTTGTAGCAGAGACTGATGATCATCAAATCATTGGCAGTGCATTAGGTGCAACAGATGGTCGCCGTGGGACGATTTATCATTTGGTGACAGATCCGATGATCTCGGGTACAGACTTGAAACGGACGTTGGCAAATCTGATTATAAAAAAACTAAAGGCTGTTAAAATTCATAAAATGTCTGTAACGGTTTTGGATGATAATCAAGATGACCAATTATTTTGGAAAAGTCTGAAGTTTGTCAATCTTGATAATACGAAAAGATATGACAAAATTATTTAGTGATGTCGACTGTCCGAGTGGGGAATCTGGATATTGGAAGTCAAACTTTAAAACAGTTTCTACTTTACATAATATATATTATACGAAGTAGTGAAAAAAGAAAGAAATGACGGGAAATCTCAAATTTGAGACTGACGACCGGTTTCTTTCTTTTTTGTTAATTTCCATTTAAATTGTTTCCAGAATCATTATTGCTCATTATGTTGATTCAGGTTCGAATCCACGATTGGTAATTGTTGGCCTTTACTTTGCAACTATGGCGCAGAATGCGTTTCTCAAACGTCGATATTTCCTTGTGCTTAGACCTTTGCGGATCACTGATTCGTTTTGTCCGTTTTGACTTTATACATCACACGAGTACTTGTTCCAAAACTGACTTTGGGTATTTTCTACTGATGAACTTTTGGCAGTTAAATATGTGATATGTGTTGGACGTATTTTTTACTGAGCACGTTTTGTCGATTATTCATCTGCAGTCGTCAGCATTGGCATTTAATCATTGGTATTAGTTAAGCACGGATTTTATATGTAACGATACTACAAGTTTGGAACTTTGCCTGGTTGGCGTTGTGTGTCATTCTTAACGAGTATTCCGCAACTGTGTCTTTGATTCCTCGATCAAGCACTGGGACCGACAGCAATGGTATCGTATTGCACATTTCCTTAATTTCATATCCGAAGCTGCACAGCCATCTAAAATCCTGATGTGCTCAGCCAACGTCGATGCTGCTGCATGCTGATCTACTGGAACCTGCCTAAAAGTTCTAATCTGTTAACCCATTATTTTATGCTATACTTAACTTAATAAAATATACGTTTTATTAAGTTATACATATAAAAATCTTGAAGCCCTACCAAAATTTGGTATTTTAGCGTTTGCTTAAGGAGTTATTATTTATGAATAATCAACAATATCTCAAACACAATGAACAGCTTCTCCAAACTTTGCCCAGCTATATCAATGAATATTACTTGGACAAGTCAACCGTTCCTTTATCCCCTGCCACTTTGTATCAATATCTCAACGAATTCCACCGTTTCTTAACTTGGACAGTTGATGTTGGAATTGCTGATGTCAGTGACATAAAGGATGTTTCCCTGTCGACTTTGGAGCATTTCAAAAAGCAGGATATGGAGCTTTATAAGTCTTATTTACTCAATCGTGGTAAGCAAACCGCTGCCAACCCTCAGGGAACCATTTCACATCGGACGGTGAATCGGTCATTAAATGCACTTTCAGCTCTCTTTCGGTATCTTACTGAGGAGACTGAAAACGCGGACGGTGAGCCCTATTTTTATCGAAATGTCATGAAAAAGATTGCCTTAGTTTCGGATAATGAGACCTATCAAACGCGTGCTAGGAACATCAAAGATCAACTGATGCTCGGCGATGCGGATATCAAATATGTCGAATTTATCAAAAATGATTATCCAAATTCGATTACCAATAAGCGCACGCTTGTTCTATATAAACGTGACTGTGAACGTGATGTTGCCATCAATGCGTTAATGCTGGGAACCGGAATCCGAGTCTCTGAGTTAACGAACGCGAATCTGAAAGACTTAAACCTGCATAAAGCGACCATTTCCGTTCGACGTAAAGGCGGCAAGCATGATTCTGTGCCAATTGCCGGTTGGGTTATTTCTTATTTACAGGATTATCTGAAAATTCGCAAGCAGCGTTATCTAGCCACAAAGGACACCCCTGCCCTCTTTTTAACGAAAGGGGCTACTTCCCCAAGACGCATTTCAACGGCAACCGTGGAGCTGCTGGTGGCCAAATACTCGCAGGCATTTAACCATGTCAGGATTACACCCCATAAATTGAGACATACTTTGGCATCAAAATTATATTTGGAAACCAACAACGAACATTTGGTGGCCACTCAGCTTGGCCAAAGTTCGACCAAAGCGACAGGCTTGTATACACATATTATTGATACAAAACAGCGAAAAGCTCTCGATGAACTCCACAAGCCACGAAAACATTAGATTTTAAGTTAGACAGACAAAAACCGCTCCTTTCAGATTGTTGAAAGAAGTGGTTTATTTTTTTGCGATTGCTTTTTGATACGCCTGCCACATTTTTAACTGAACCTTTGGAAAGGCAATATCATTGAAATGATCAATCTGAATCCATTTACCAGGAAAGTAGCTGAGATCTGAATCGGCTGGTAAGCTTCCTCTCAACAAGGTAATGTGCCATTGCTGATGAGTGAAAGTATGAATGACGGGTTTGGCCGGCAACTGATGAAGATGGACCGGCAATCGATCCTCAGTGCTCATTTGTTCTTCAACTCGATGAATCAGAACTTCTTGTGAGTCTGATTTATCCTTAATTAAGTCATGTTGGTCAAACATCGGAAACATCAAGAAATTGGCAAGAATGCCGGTTGACGGGCGTTTGTCAAATAAAATCTGGTTGTCCGCGTGTAACACTAAGGCAAAGAAATCATGGCGGACTGGCCGCTTTTTCTTCGTTTTGACAGGAAATTGATCTTCAATGCCGTCAAGATAGGCCTGGTTAAATTCTTTTACCGGGGAATGACTCGAATCATAGTTTGCAGCCGACATGTAGCTGGTACCCAAATCCATAATGGCTTGATTAAAATCACCTGGTCGATCCTTTGAAATGATCTGATCGACCACATTTTCAAAGACTTTTCTTGTTTGGGGTTTGGCAACATCATCGTCAATTTCCAGTAATCTGGAAAAGACTCGAAAGGCATTCCCATCAATGGCTGCCACCGGCTGGTTAAACGCGATACTTGCTATGGCGCCGGCAGTGTATGGGCCAACACCACTGAGTTCTTGGAGGCCCTTAACAGTCGTTGGCCATTGACCATGATAATCCGTCACAATTTGGCGAGCGGCCTTTTGTAAGTTTCTGGCACGAGAATAGTATCCCAGGCCTTCCCAAGCTTTCATCAAATGGGCTTCGTCGGCATCTGCCAGTGCCTGAACGGTGGGGAATTCTTTCATAAACCTCAGATAGTATGGAATAACGGTCTGCACCTGAGTTTGTTGCAGCATAATCTCTGAGACCCAGACGTGATATGGATCATGATCCTTACGCCAAGGCAGATCCCGTTTATGTTGGTCATACCAGTTGAGTAAAGTTTTTTGAAATGCCGTGATCGTCTCTTGGGACCATTCAATCACTTGTAATTCCCTCCATTAATAAAAATCAATGACGCACAAAAACAGCAAGCACCACCATTCATAAGTGTAACTTGCTGCTTAGATCTTAATGCTTTTGCCAGTTTTGTTTAATGAATTTTTCTCGGCCACCCATTTCTTCCATTTGGAATCTTAGTGGGTTCTTTTTGTAGAATTCCTGGTGTTCTTCTTCAGCCGGGTAGAATGGCTTGGCATCTTCGATTTGAGTGACAATTGGGCTGTCAAACTGTTCGCTTTCTGCCAACGCTTTTTTAGAGGCTTCAGCAATTTTGCGCTGTTCGTCATCTTTGACAAAGATAACTGGGCGGTAATTGTCACCACGATCTTGGAATTGACCCATTGCATCCGTGGGATCAGTTTGATGCCAGTAAATTTCAACCAGTTGCTTATAACTGATCACTTCAGGATCAAAATAAATTTTAACTGCTTCTGTGTGTCCGGTCGTATGGCTGGATACTTGTTCATAAGTCGGGTTTGGAACATGGCCGCCGGTATATCCGGAAACAACTTTGTTGATCCCAGGCATGGTATCAAACGGCTTTACCATGCACCAAAAACATCCACCTGCAAAAATTGCTGTATCTTCCATCCATTGCACCTCAATTTCATTTATTCAAATAATTGTTTATATTCACTGTATCCCTTAGCATCCAATTCGGCAACCGGAATAAATTTCAAAGCTGCTGAATTGATACAAAATCTGTGACCGCCGGCATCTTTGGGACCGTCCGGAAAGACGTGGCCAAGATGTGAACCGGACTCCTTACCTTGAACTTCTTCACGGATCATGCCATGAGACATATCCAAATGATTGTCAATGTGGGACTTATCAATCGGTTTCGTAAATGACGGCCATCCACAACCGGCATCATATTTATCAGTTGATGAAAATAGCGGTTCTCCGCTCACAACATCAACGTAAATGCCTTCCTGGTAAAAGTCATCATACTCACCACTAAACGGTGCCTCAGTACCCTTATTTTGCGTTACGGCATATTGTTCGGGCGTCAATCTGCTCTTAAGGTCTTCTTTGTTCATTATAGCCCTCCATCCTGAATAGATTGTGTACAATCTAACTGTTTTCATTATACGGGGCACTCTGATCAAAGTAAACAAAAACGGCCATCGCCAATCAAAGG
>NZ_BJVK01000002.1 GCF_007989105.1 Lentilactobacillus kefiri
CCAAAAAAGCACCAGTCACAAACCCTTGAGGCTTGTGACTGGTGCTTTACGTTTTTTATTTAGTTTGATTAGTCGTAACTTAAAGTAGTTGGGCGTGAGAATCCAACCACGTGCCACCATGGTGAGTAAACTTTTTCAGTAACCACACCGCGGTTTTGTGAATCGATCATGCGACCATTACCGATATACATACCAACGTGTGAAATACTGTGTTTGCTTCCACCGAAGTATACCAAGTCACCCTTTTTGATGTTGCTCTTTGAAACTTTCTTTGTTCCGTTGTATTGTGCTTGAGCAGTTCTTGGAATTGACTTCTTGATTGACTTTTTGTAAACATATTTAGTGAAACCTGAGCAATCAAAATGTGTAGGTCCAACAGCGCCGTAAACGTAACTTGCACCAAGATGCTTTTTAGCAACTTTCAAAACTTTTGAATATGATTTGTTTGATGAGCTGGCGTCTGCGTTGTTTGCTGAAGTATATGAAGTAACAGCGAATGCAAATAATGCTGCGAGCAATAAAACTGGTTTTAAGATTGATTTGATAATACTGTGTGACAAGATTAGTTCCCCTTTACTTTGCGTAGTTTCGTTAAATTAGTCAGTTACGTATGCTTTATTAGCGGTGATGTAATTTCCGTTTGAAAGTTGGAACCGATAAGCTCCACCATTGGAACGGGTGATTGATTTAACTGAAAGCTTCTTGCCTGCAGTAATCTTTGAAACCCGACTTTTGAAATTAACATCTTTATATTGATAAACATTTTTTGAAGTTGAAATCTTTTTATCACTAGGAAGTGACGTGAAGTAGGTTGGCTTTGCGGCATCTTTGGAAGATGTCTTTAACCATGAGTTAACAACCGAACCCTTTACCGCTTTACTTAAATCAACTCTTCCACTGATTCCGCTTAATGAACCGTGTGAAGTATATTGCCAAAGATCTGTTGTAACGTTTGGCTTAGCGGAATAATTGGCAATCCATGAACCGTCAAACTTGGAATAGTTGATTTTGTGAACATTGACGTAATTCTGGTATGAGTAGTAAACCAAAGGCTTATTGGTTAACTTTCTCATTTGAGCAAGCCAGGCATTAACGTAAGATTGTTCTGAGCCATGACCCTTTCGGTGTTCGTTATCCAAAACGTAGAAACGAGCTTTGGAACTTGCACGTTTATAAAAGTCTCTTGCTTCCTTTTTGGCATCAGCCACGCTGCTGAACTCTGCGTAACCGTATTGGCCGAATGGAACGTTATATTTATATGCGCCGTTAGCGTTAATATTTTTATGAGTATCAATTCTGAAATCTGCGTCCCCAGTGTCACCATGTTGGACCCGGATAATTGCAAATTTTAATTGTTTGGAAGCTTTACTCCAGTTGATGTTTCCTTGGTACTGCGAAACATCAGCAATCTTTGTTTTGGCAGCGGATGCGTTAATCGCAAATGTGAATGCTGCCACAGCACCCATTAATAGGCCGGCTATTTTTCGAAATTTCATATTAGTAATAGTCCTCCTTTAAAAACTTACAAGAACAATTATATGAAATGAATGCTACCAACCAGTATCAGGATTGTTTCATAAATGTTAAGAAAGATTTCATACTTTCTTCATATCTGTGTGATCCCTATGGTGACAGGGCTTTACACAGTAATTTAATTATCCAAATATTCGAAATTTTTTCGATATATTTTCTATTTTCCTTGGATATGGGGTCAAATTGACCTTAAATGCCTGCTTTATTACAAGTTAAGGGGGTGGAATGTAACAAAACATCGAAGTTCCTTAATAGTTGGTAAAAAAGTTCTTCTATATAATGTTCCAAATGAATGGGAAGTTATAATGATGGGTGTTAGAAGCTTTGTGAACTTCTATAATGTGAAATCTAATTTGAGGTGGATGAACATGCTGTCACAACGTGGTAGTCATACGAAACGTCATTTCTATATCCTTGCAGTACTGATCCCGTTGTTATTGGTCAGTGCTTTATTTGTGCTGATTGGGATTGCACCATTTGGCTCCCATAATCTGTTGGTCAGCGACCTTTCCACGCAGTATTTGCAGTTCTTTGCTGAATTAAAGCGACAGATGGCTCATTTCTCTTTTTCGAGTTATTCCTTTCTAATGTCAATTGGGGACAGCCTTGTCCCAATTTATGCTTATTATTTGCTGAGCCCACTGAATATCATTATTTTATTCTTTGGAAATGCCCAGTTACCCATAGCTATTGACCTGATCATTTGGCTGAAGCTGATTTTGTGCTCAGTCTCCATGAGTGTCTTTTTGGGTAAAAAGTATCAAATGTATGATCTGATGGCCATTTATGGTGGCTTTGCATACGGTCTGTGTGGATTTGTGTCGATGTATTTCTATGATTTGATGTGGCTTGACGCTTTGATTTGGCTGCCGGTGATGATCTATGGCCTGGAAAAACTCTACTATTATGGCAAGCCGACGATTTATGTTATCAGCCTGGTTGCGATTATTTTGACGAACTTCTACATGGGCTACATTATCTGTGTCTTTAATGTGTTGTACATGGCGTTTTTGTTAAAGAAAAACCAGCCTTACAGATTGCCGTTCTTTGAGAATTTGAAAGCCAACTGGCGTAAAATTGGCTGGTTTATTTGGTATTCGTTATTGTCGGGATTGACCACTGCCGTTGTGCTGATTCCTACCGCAATTGCCATGATGGCAACTGGAAAGAAAGATTTATCGGTTGTCAATTTCTTATTTAAAGGAACATTTGGATTAAGCTTTCCGGTTAACTTTGGCGTTGGTGGGAACGATTTTGCCGGCCGCCTGGTCCATAATCCCAGTTTCTTTACCGGGTCGTTATTTATAGTTGGAATCGTTGTGTATTTTCTTTCCAAGATGATTACTAAACGGGATAAGCAGGCTGCCGGAATATTGGTTGGCGGAATTTTTGTCGGCATGTGGCTGTTACCGTTGAATACGATTTGGCATATGATGCAGCAGCCGGCCGGGTTCCCATTTAGAATGGTCTTTTTGTTCAGCTTTGCGATTATTATGATTACCTATGAAGGTTATCTTCAGGGGATGTTTGCCGAAGAAAAGCTGTTGATTCGTTGTGCAGCGGGAATTACCGTTGCTATTTTGATTGGCTATGTGTTTGCCAATATTGACGGTCAAAAGATGATGGAATTCAGATTTGATATTCCACAACTTTCGGTATCGAACATTGTTCTTGTGTTTGTAGTCGGCTTTATGATTGTGACGACGATTGCCTTGATTGGCGTTGGCAAACAGCGCCGTTCCAGTCAAATCTTTTTAGGATTCATTCTTGCCGCTGAACTTGGCCTGAACTTTATGATTGCGACTGACGGGGCGCCGTTTGGTAACCAGAAAGCCTTCGAGCACACCTATGCCCAATCTATCAAAAAGGTTGATACCATTGAAAAACAAAATCAATCCGACCGCGGCTTCTATCGATTTGTGATTGTTAATAAGCCGTTTCGAAACCTGTTCAAAGTTCCATATAACGGATACAATGATTCATTCTTATACCGAAACTATGGCATCAGCTCTTACAGTTCGACTCTGAATACTCATACCCATCATGTATTGGGCGACCTGGGATTTTCTTCCAGAAATATTCGGCGGATTGACTCGTTTGGTGGAACCGCCATTACAAATTACTTCTTTGGCCTAAAGGACTATTACTTTATCGGAAATGATACCAACAAGCTAACGGTTAGGAAGCAGACTGCCGGGCTTGGGTTTACGGCTGATAATCAAATCCAGCATTTAAAATTAAGAAGAGAGCTGGTATTCGACAATCTCAATCGGTTTGTTCAAAAAGTCGCCGGTAATCATAAACAATATATTGTTAAGCCGACGATTGTCAGCAATGCCCATTATGTCACCCGAGATTACTTTGGGTATAAAGCCCAGTTCTATGCAAATACGACGGGGCCACAATACCTCTATGTTCCAAGAGTTCGGCTGATTGGCGTTTCAATTTATGTCAATGGTCAAAAACTTTCCAACCTATATAGTGGGTTGGGGACGGAAATGGTTCCGTTGGGTTATATGCAAAAAGGCCAGATTTCCACCGTCACGATTCATTCCAATAAAGAGTTGCCCAAAATTCCGCGAGACATTGGCGGAATAAATATGCGGAATCTCAAACAAGTTGTGAAGGATCAAAATAAGCATCTGTTCAAGCTGCAGAATCCAAGTCGATTGAATGAGCATGGTGGGCACTTTAAAGGAACCGTTAACGTTGGCAACAAAGCAAGAACTCTGGTGATTACGATTCCGTTTGATCAAGGCTGGCAGGTTAAAGTAGATGGCCAGCAACAAGCCGTCAAGCGAGTTGCCGGCGGGTTGGTTGGCATTCCATTGTCGAAAGGCAGCCACCACATTGCCTTTAACTATCATATTAGAGGCTTGTTGGCAGGGGTTGGCGTAACCCTTCTGGGGCTGGTTAGCCTATGCTGTACAGCCATTTGGCGGTATTATAGGCGGAAAGTGTAAAACATTTACACTCCTCGTTAAATAGAGCGGAAAGATTTTGTTAACCCTTTTGTTATTAATAATGCCGTCATATCAGCGTTACTGGAACTCATTTTAAATTATTTTCATAAAAGATGAACTTTTTTGAAAATAATTATCAATAACCCTTGCGAAAATTCTTTTCAAAATATATAATGTTCTCGTAGACAAGAAACTAACTAATATATAAGACGAAAGAGGTACATTACTTATGCAAATTGGTATGATTGGTCTCGGAAAAATGGGTCTTAATCTTGTTAAGAACATGATCCGTAACGGTAACGAAGTTGTTGCATTTGATTTGGACGAAGCAAACATTAAATTAGCTCAAGAAGCAGGTGCAACTCCCGCTTCAAGCAATGCTGATCTTGTAAGCAAGTTGGACGCACCACGCACTGTATGGATTATGGTTCCAGCAGGCAAGCCAACTGACTCAACTGTTACTGAACTGGTTGGCCTTCTTTCAAAGGGTGACTACCTGATCGATGGTGGTAACTCATTCTATCAAGACTCAATTCGTCATGGTAAGATTGCTGAAGAAAAAGATATTAACTTCTTCGATTGTGGTACTTCAGGTGGTAAGAACGGTGCTCTCAATGGTGGTAACTTCATGATTGGTGGTACTAGTGCCGAAGCATTTGAACACATCAAACCATTATTCGAAGGAATTTCACAAAAAGATGGTTACCTTTACACTGGTAAGCCAGGTTCAGGTCACTACTTGAAGATGGTTCATAACGGTATTGAATACGGTATGATGGAAGCCATCGGTGAAGGTTACGATGTTTTGGACCACAGCCCATATGACTACGACAACGAAGCTGTTGCCAAAGTTTGGGTAAACGGATCAGTTATCCGTGGCTGGCTCATGGAATTGGCTCAAGAAGCATTTGCTAACGATGCTAACTTGGATCAAATTTCAGGCAAGATGTTCTCATCAGGTGAAGGTAAGTGGACTGTTCAAGAAGCCCTCAAACAAGGCATTCCAGTTCCAGTTATCACTGATTCATTGTTCGCACGTAACCGTTCAATGGAACAAGATACATTTACAGGTAAAGTTGTATCAGCATTGCGTCACGGATTCGGTGGCCATGCAATGGATATGAAAAAGTAAAGAGCGTGACGAGACCCGCCTTGGGCCTGGTGCGTAAGTGAAAAGTGTGTATCAATGGACGTGCTTTGTCCATTGATACACACTTTTTATTTACGTGTAAGGCCCAGGGTCGTCGGAACGCATTTCTGCTAGATAGCAGGAATACGCGATTTGGTGTATAAGGGAAGAAGACCAATGATGAACTTGTTCATCGTTGGTCTTCTTTTCTTATACACCGGGGTTGGGTTGCAAGCGCACGTTTCAGCTAAGTAACAGTAAAGCTGGGTCCATGGTCGTCGCCAGTAGGCTAGGCAGGCGTTCCCGCCGGCCGTTGGAACGCATTTCTGCTAGATAGCAGGAATACATGGTTCGGTTTATAAGAGAAGGAAGCCAATGATGGGCGTAAGTTTGCCCATCGTTGGCTTTTTTTGCGCGCAGCGGTTAACATCATTCGCGTCCAACTAATGATCACCAACTTTTGGCAACCAATCGTAACATAATCAGTCAGGCGGAGTTGGTTGTTTGGCGCATATAGGCTGGTAACATAAGGTATGAATTAAATGATAAGGAGGATAAATCAGCATGACAGAAAATTCGAATATTGCCCAGAACTTACGTGATCAACGTAATCATCACGGCTATACATTGGAACAGGTTGCTGAAAAAGTCCACGTTTCACGGCAGGCAATTGCTAAATGGGAGAGTGGTGAGTCAGCTCCCGACATTTCCCATGCCGATTTGTTAGCTAATCTTTATGGCATCACTTTAGATAATTTAATTCATTACAGCATTGAATCCAACAAAGTGGGAATTCCACCAAAGGGGAAGTCCCTATATGGAACTGTAACCGTTGGTGAACGGGGACAGATTGTCATTCCCAAAAAAGCTCGGGACGTGTTTGGCTTTAATAAAGGAACCAGTCTTGTTGTTTTGGGCGACACGACCGGCGAACTACCCGGAATTGCACTTGTAAAAAGTGATACTTTTCTTGATCGAGCACGGGCATATTCAGATGTTGCTAGTCAACCCAAGGCCGATGACCATGATAAATGAGTCGTTTTGGTAGTCTGTTCATTTGTTTGCCGGTAATTTGTCTTTCTATGATTAACAATGGCTTGGTTTAAAAGCTGATTAGTTCAGCGGGAGGATCATATGACAACCTCAATTTTAGATATCGAACACCTTAGTAAAAGCTTCGGTCACAAGCAGGTTTTGAAAGATGTTTCATTCGGGGTTCAGGCGGGACACATTATTGGCTTGGTGGGTCCTAATGGTGCTGGTAAATCCACTATCATGAAGGCAATTCTTGGCTTATTTAACTATCCTGAAGGAAAAATAATGGTTGATGGTGAAGTGGTTTCACCGACCAGTCATCAATCAATGGATGAGGTGGGTGCTTTAATTGAATATCCAGGAATATACCCATTTTTAACCGGTTATCAACACCTACACCTGTTTTCAAAAAAGACAACCTCAGACACTCAGGTAATGGACATTGTCCGCAAACTGCGGATGGATGCTTATATTAATCGCAAGGCTAAGACTTACTCTTTAGGGATGAAACAAAAGCTGGGCATTGCTTTGGCACTCGTCAACAATCCCAGACTTGTCATTTTAGATGAACCCATGAACGGATTAGATCCTCAATCCAATAAAGATTTGCGCAATCTCATTCTCAGTTATGCAAGAAGTGGAACCACATTTCTGATATCCAGCCATATTTTAAGTGAACTGGAGAAGTTAATTGACGATATCGTTGTGATTGATCAAGGACAAATTGTTTATACCCAAAGTATGGTCACCCTTGAAAGTGGCAGTAAAAAGCTGTTGGCTTTCAAAACTTCGGATGACGTAAAGGCAAGTCATATTTTAGCTCAACATGGATATCAGCTTGATAAAAGTGGTGGCGTTTCGGTTATCGAAAATGGGCAAAACCAGATGGCTGACATGATTAATTTACTGACAGGCAACGGCATCAATATTGAAGATGTTCAGCATGTTCACAATGACTTGGAGACCATCCTGCTTAATCTGCTTAAGGATGATCAAGTAAAGGGGTCGAAATAAAATGATAACTTTAGTTAAACAAGAGTGCTTCAAATTACTTCATAAAAGCAGCACTTACATCTCCTCGGCTACTTTATTACTATTGATGACCGCCCTTGGATTTTTAAGTAAATATTACCCAGGTTCCTGGGGCAAACCGGAAATCCAGTTTGTCCAATTATTTGCAGGGATTTATTGGATTCCATTGTTTATGATTGCGGCCTGCAGTTCCATTATTGCCATGGAATTTCAATACGGGACTATTAAGGAATTACTGTATCGTAAATATTATCGCGGCCAAATTTTAATCAGCAAATGGATCACCATGTTCCTTTATTCGGTTTATTTCTTTTCTGTTTCCTTGGCATGGTCGTTAGTGATCAAAGCTGTGTTATTCAACGATACGTTTAAGTTAAGCGATCAATACAATAACCAGCTGACCATTATCCATGCGAATATTTTGATCATCATCGGATCGTTCCTGGTCCTTTGGATGATTCTGAGCTTGGTTTTGTTACTGGCAAATGTCTTCCGAAGCACAGCTACTGCAATTTCCATCGGAATTGTGGGGTATTTTGGCTTGTACATTATAGAAGGAATGATGATTAAGATCATGAATCGGTGGGAATGGCTGAAATGGAATCCGTTAAACATCTTGAATTTGCCATTGCAGTTGACCGAACCAAATGCCGACAAGGTCACATTATTATCAACTCCGGAAATGGTCGGCGCATGCCTTGGGTATACGATCATTTCGCTGGTATTGAGCTATATCGTTTTTAAGCGAAGAAGCGTTTAGAAAACAAAAAGTCCCACTTGAATAACCTGGCGTAAAGGTTGCCTCGTTACTCAAGTGGGACTTTATTTGTTAAGTGCTCGTTGTTTTTAAATGATCCCAACTGAAACTATTTTTGATATTTCTTCTTATATTTACCAGGTGAAAGGCCAACAAGGGTATTAAACGTCCGAATAAAATTACTATAAATTCCAAATCCGGAAGCTTCGCAAACCATTGTGACAGTGTGACCTTCGCGCAAAAGCTGCTTTGCGAGTTCGATCCGCTTCTCGATGACATACCGATGAATCGACAATCCGGTGTACTTCTTGAAGGATCGATCCAGGTAATTGGGGTTCATGAAGAATTCGTCCGCAAATGCCGACAAGCTTAGATCACCGGCTAAGTTGTCATCAATGAAGGAAGTGACTTTTTCCAAGAACGGCGGCATGATATTTTTAGGCTGATCTTTTACGGGATGAACTTCGTTGGCAATGAGTAAAATTTGTGAAAGTAGAATTCGGGCTCTGACGTCACTGCCATATTCAGTTTTATCAAGGGTTGGGATGAGCTGGTCGCAAAATGCAATATAGTCGTCAATGAAATCTTGATTAAGATTCAAAATATTAACATCTTTATTATCCTGGGTTTTAAAACAGTCAAATAAATCGGTCTTTGGGGTGGAAAGTTGGTTGATTAAGTCGACTTTGATGTTTAAGAAAATTCTTTCGTATGGGGCCGAACTTTTTGTAACCACCCGATGCCAGACACCATTTGGAATTGCGATCAGGTAGCCGGGCTTGATGGGGAATGCTTTATGAGGGGTGTAGAAAGTTACATCACCTGAGATGAATAAAATGAGTTCAATATGGTTTGTATGTTGATGAAAGGGACTGTCGTGATGACGGCTTCGATTATGGGAACAAACAATATCTGTTGGAAGCGTTCCGTCCAATGGTAAATCAATAATCATTTAGCGCACCTGCCTTTTTGCAATGTTTATGTCAAACTACGCAAAGAATGTGCTTTATTAAGCGTTTACAATTCCAATTGTACAGAAATATTGAAGCTAAGTAAACGGAATGCGCTGTTTGCTGGCAGGAGATTTGGCTATTTGTCAAGATAGTGGATGAAATATGATGGAATCGATACTGCTGTTTTGACTAACCAGATAAAAGTCAAAGGGGGAAACTGCATGTTGTTTGATAATGATTACTTTAGTGACAAAGTGATTAATTGTTTTAGTGATTCAACCACTTGGGGCGATGACAGCACAGGAGGCGGCGGAAACGGTATTTCCTGGACGTCTCATTTACAGGAACTGATTCCGTTCAAAAAGGTTAACAACTTTGGCAAAAAAGGTTCCCGGATTGCTGTCTGTTCGGACCGTGAGGATAGTTTTGTTGAACGGTATTTGGATATGGATAAAGACGCCGACTATATTGTTGTGTTTGGTGGCGTTAATGATTTCGTCAATAATGTCCCGCTGGGAAGTATCGATAAAAATGATCCGCACACGTTCCTTGGGGCACTTGATACCATTATTAATGGATTAAACGATCAGTATCCAAACGCGACATTAGTCTTTATGACACCTACCAAGACTTCCTTTGCCCATTCGAAGGAACCTTATCCCAATTCGTTTCAGAAAAATCAAGCCGGCCATACCCAGGGTGATTATGCCTCCGCGATGATTGAGATTTGTCATCACTATAGTATTCCGGTAATTGATTTGTTTAATATAAGTGGGATTTCACCATTCTTGGCGAATAGTGAACGTTATATGCCGGATGGCACCCATTACAGTCCGCTGGGATACGAAAAGTTAGCTCATCGTATCGTGGGCGAGCTGTTCAGGTACTTAATTTAGAGTCAAATTGGAACGCCACAAGATCAGTTATGAAAGTTGTTTCTGATATACTACCTACGTTTTTGCAATGTTTATGTCAAAATTTGCAAAGAATATGCTTTATAAAGCGTTTACAATTTAAGTTGTGGTCAAGGTTGAATGTTGTACAAGTGATTTGTCCAGTTTTAGCAATTATTGTTTCGATACTTGGAATTTGAGTTCCGAGGATCAAAGGACGATTACCTGCACAACATTTGGTGGATGGATACTGTTGTGTCTGTCCTAACTTTTTGAACCAAATTGTAAACGGATACAAAATATTTACGTAATCATGGGAGGTTACAAAATGGACAATCAAAAGCAAGTTGTTCACGACGGTTGGGATGAATATGCCAACAAGAGAATTTATCAAAGTCGTGAGCCAATTGGAATTTGGAGATCATTAGGTTTCGGTGTCTTCTCATTCTTTAGTATTTCAATGCAAGGTTTAGTTGGTGCTTGGTTGATGTTCTTCTACACCACATTTGCCGGCTTAACAGCTGGACAAGGTGCTACTATCTTCCTGATCGGTCGTGTGGCTGATGCCATTGTTTCACTGGTCATGGGTAATATTTCGGATAACATTTACAAGTACAAGCTTGGCCGGATGTTTGGTCGTCGACACATCTTCATTTTGATTGCGGCTCCATCAGTATTAGTTGCGATCACAATGTGGGTTGCCGGGATGAGCTTCTGGTACTACTTGGTTACTTACCTTATCGTTACTGTCTTGATGTCAACACTTCAAATTCCTTGGGAAACTCTTCCAAACGAAATGACTAAAGACTTTAACGAACGTACCAAGATGTCAACTACTCAAATGGTTCTTGCCGGATTAGGTGGAATGTTAACCCAATTCGTTCCAGCACAATTATTCAAGTTCTTCCCTAAGACTTCACCAGAACCATATATTTTAATGCAGGTTATCTTCTCTGTTGCCACATTCTTCTTAGTATTAGTTACTTACCATACAACTTGGGAACATTTTGTTACCAAAGCAGAAGCTAAGAAGCTTGAAGCAGAAGCCCTTGCAGATAACAATGGTCAAAAACCAAACTTGAAGTCAGAGTTAAAGAATTACTTCTCAACCTTCAAGATCAAGACATTCCGTCTTCACATGGGTATTTACTTAAGTTCATACTTCGCAACAATTCTTTTCTCAACTGTGTTTGTTTACTACATTGTTTATGTATTAAAGATGTCAACTAGTACTTCAGGATTCTTACAATCATTGAGTATTGTATCTATCCCAGTTACCATTATCGCTGGGTTCGCGGTTACCAAGTTCACTTACCGTTCACTTTACCTGTTCGGCTACTCATTGATCTTGATTAGTGCCGCCAACTGGGCATTCGTTGCCTTAACTCGTCCAGCCCACATGATGGTTTGGTTAATTGTTGGTATGTCATTCTATGAAGTTGGTCTGTACATCTTGTACTTCGCTCCATGGAACGTCTTCCCATTCATTCCTGATTTGGATACTTTGGTTACGGGTAAAAACCGTGCCGGATTATTCGCCTCAGTTATGACCTTTATCAACCAAATCAGTCAAGGTTTGGCATCAGTTGTTGCCGGATACTTACTTGACTTTGCACACTTCCGTCAATCAGCTAGTGGTGCCGTATCACAGCCTGCCAGTGCTACCAACATGATTATCTTCATTGTTTCCGGTGGTGTTGGATTCATGATCTTATTGGCTATGTTCTTCGCCGCACGTTTCCACTTAAGCAAGAAGACATTTAAAGTTCTTGCCCAAGAATTGGGTCGTCT
Source organism: Lentilactobacillus kefiri (assembly GCF_007989105.1). GTDB lineage: Bacteria > Bacillota > Bacilli > Lactobacillales > Lactobacillaceae > Lentilactobacillus > Lentilactobacillus kefiri. The sequence continues at coordinate 12,087 of NZ_BJVK01000002.1, forward strand.
CCAAAAGGGTGGCAGCATGAAAGATGTTGACCCACACACTAAGGCCGTTTGTGAAGACTTAACTGGTGTGAAATATGATTCAATTGATTTCTGGAAGAAGAATGATCAAGCAAAACCAAGTGTTAAAAACTAATTTTGAATGATTAAGCTTCTATTAGAGGGGAGATATTAGTATGGCTGATAATAATGACTCAAGCTGGAAAGAGGCACTTAAATCAAAAGATGCCTTTGCCGACTTTATCACTGATTACTTTAAAAAGAACAAAGAATTAACGGATTCATATGATATTCCATCATATTACGAGCATTATACTGTTCATCTGGACAGTCATGATGGCATTGTCATCACACTTGTTACCGGAGTCAATCAAGTAGGCGAGAGTGCTGCTTCTGCGCTTCCATTTAAGCAAAAGGAAACGATGAGCATTGAAGACTTCCGAAACTTGATTCTCCACAAAAAGTTTGCCGATCAGAATATGTCACTTGCTGATGTATTCCAGACGGTGGCAGGAGTTCCAGATTCAGACAGCAAATAAATTATCGTGTTATGAAAACTGATTCATAGCTCGGCGAGGCGGCTATAACGAGGCAAATACCTTGCATAGCCGCCTTGTTGTTTTTGAAACATTTGTTAAATATGAAAGAAGTTGAAATGATGGCAGATACAAATAGTGATTGGAAAAAAGCTTTGAAATCAAAAGAGACATTTCATGATTTCATTATTAATTATTTTAAGGAACATCAAGAATTGACTGGATCTTATGATATCCCATCATATTATGAACATTATGTTGTTAAGTTGGATAAACATGAGAAGCTCATCATTACTTTAACGACCGGAATGAATCAATCAGGTGACAACGTATCGATCCCACTTCCAATGAAGGAAAAGGAAAAGATGACGATTGAAGATTTCCGAACACTGATTTTGAACAAGAAGTTTGCCGATCAGAATATGTCATTGGCAGATGTCTTTCAAACAGTTGCCGGAGTTCAAAGCACCAACGATGATAATTCTAAATAACCAGCTGCCAGGAAAGGAAGAAAACATTGTCTAATAAAGAATTTACAATTTCACAGGGGACAAAAGTTGATGCCCAAGATTTTCGTAACACGGTTTTGAAGTATGCCTGCGAGATTCTGCAACGCGATATTAACCGAGTTACCACTGAAAAAGATGCCGACAATACAATTTATTTAACTGTTGATCCTCAAGCACCTGTCGACGGTGATGATTATCAAATCACACTTTCGTCTCCTGATAAAGTAACTGTTTCCTCAAGGACTTCGCTTGGTGTCATGTATGGTGCATTGGCGATTTCTCGAGATGTCCTTAAAATTGATGACTTTTGGTACTGGATGGACACTGTTCCAACCGTTCAAAAGACGATTCAGATGACCAACTTTGACATGCATATTCCGAATTATCAAACCGAATATCGTGGCTGGTTTGTCAATGATGAGTTGCTTATTCGTGGTTGGAAAGATCATGATTCTCAACGTTTTATTTGGCAGCGAGTCTTTGAAACCGCCTTGCGTGTGGGATGCAATGTGATTGTTCCCGGTACCGATGTTCAATCACAGATTAACCGTAATCCAGCTAAAGAGTTTGGCTTAATGATTGCCCAACATCATGCGGAACCACTTGGTGCCAAGATGTTTGCCCGTGAATATCCTGAACTTGAAGCATCATTCTTAAAGTATCCTGATTTATTCAGAAAACTTTGGCGTGACGCAATCAACGAACAAAAAGGAACTCCAACCATTTACAGCTTGGGATTCCGTGGCCAAGGAGACAAGCCGTTCTGGGAAGATGATACCAGCAGAACATGGGATGACAAGGCAATTGCCGATGTCGTCAACGGTGTCATCAAAGAACAGTATGACATGATTAAAGAATTGGATCCGGGTGCTCCTATGGCCCTCAACGTCTATGGCGAATTGGCCGGCCTTTACAAAAAAGGCTTGGTTGATGTTCCGGACGATTTGATTGAAATCTGGGCCGACAGTGGATATGGCAAGATGGTTTCAAGAAGACAAGGTTTGGATAATCCACGTTCACCATTATTGGATATTCCAAATCCACATCATCGTAAGCGTGGCCTTTACTATCACGTTGCCTTCCATGATTTGCAAGCTTCAAACTTCTTAGGTTTACTTTCAAACAGCCCAGAATTTGTCTCATCAGAATTAATGAAGGCTCGAAGTAAAGGGCTTGATACGCTTGAATTGGTTAATACCGGAAACATCAAGCCACACGTTCTTTATTTGCGTGAAGTTGCCAAAACTTGGGTCAAGGGATACACTGCTCGTAGTAACGATGAGATCCTTGATGACTACGTTAATAATTACTATTCCGAACATCAAAAAGAGATTGTTTCATTGTACGAAGATTATTGGAAATCCGTTGTTCAATACGGTACCCATTCAGATGAAACTGCCGGTGATGAACTTTCACCATTCTTGATTAGAAGAATTATCAAGACCTGGTTGGGCGGCAAGGACAAGCTCCCTGATGCAGGTTGGATTGTTGGCGATGATTCATTGGCTGACGGTGTTAAAAAGATTGATGGGATGATCACACCAAAGCTTCCTGGTTGGGAAGAATTAGTGCTCAATCTTAAGAAATTGATGCTGAATCTCAATCAACAAGATGCCAAGACACTCTATGGTGATTTGTATCTGAGCACCCTTTATCAGGCTGATGGCCTCAAAGCCTTACACCTGGTTATTCAAGCTTATGAATTATCAATGGCTGCCAAGAAGGATGACGACTATTTGAAGCCATTCCTGCTTGCTGATGAAGCCTATCACACAATGGATGAAATTAACTTTGCTCAAAGTCATCACAAGTCAACGAAGTGGTACGACTTCTACAAGAATGATGGTTATGATGACATGCCTCTTACGGCAATCAAGCTTCGATTCTTACGTCATTACTTAAGAACCCTTGGTGACACTGCCGATGAGGATGACTGGGAGCGTCGCTTTATTAAAGCACCCGGTGAGGCTCGTGTCATGACACTGTGGACAACCGCACGAGAATTATCGGATGATGATCTTGCAAAGAAATTACGTGAACGTTTAATTGACAAGCTTTAACGTGTTGAATCACGATAAACTGTCAAAATGAGAGAGGAGAAGAAAATGGAAACTGAACGGAAACCACTAACAATCATTTCAGCTGGTCAATCGAATATTGATGGTCGAGTTCCAATTGCGGAACTGCCAAAGCCAATTTCATTACCATTAGCTAACTGCCATTACTGCAGTAATTACACACCAAATCATGAGGATGGAGTCTTTCAAGATTCCATTAAAGTCAGTGACTTGTCTGATAATCGCTGGGGATTTGACTTAGTAACCTACTATTACCTGACTCATTTAGCAAAATATGATTTGTATGTGATGAAGTGTTCTGAGGGTGGAACTTCAGTTGCTCCTACCGGTGAAGGCGGCCACCAAGGCCACAACCACTGGACCACTGAAATCGACAAATTGGATAGTCCAAGCAACTCACTACTGCTTCAATTCAAGCAAATTATTGAAGCCTGCGAGAAAAACGCTAAGCACAATCTCGATGTTCAAGCCATGGTTTGGCATCAAGGTGAAGGCGACCGAGCTTCCTTCTCACAAGAAGCAGCTGATAACTACTACCAGAACCTTAAGGCAGTATTTGAAACATGCAGAGGCTACGTCAATAAGCCTGATTTGCCAATTTTCTGTGGAACAGTAAGTCACAATTCCGAGCAATACGATCCAAAAGTTGAAGCCGGATTGCTCAAGATTGCCAAGGAAGATCCAAATGTCCATGTTATCGATATGCAAAAAGGCACATTGCTTGACCAATTCCATTTTGATCCTAAGTCCAGCATGTACTTTGGAAAAGCCATTTATGATGCAATGATCGATAAGCATGTGATTGAAGGACCACGTGTTGATATTGGTGAGTATCGAGTATATTAATTGACAATTAAAAATGTTTGACTTATGTATTAAAAGGATGCCAACTGCGGCATCCTTTTTTGGTTCATTTTTGGATGTATGCAATGAAATGAATTTTTTGAGCAGATCAGAAGGCCCTGATCAAGTGATTGTAAAGAAGAAGGGGATGTTCATTATTTGTGAAAAAAGTGCAATATCCAGTCAAAATTCTTGAAAACGATTGCAAATGCAAACCTGTGGTGGTAGTATATTGACAGTGATATATCAGATTGTTCAACTTTTTACCCTTACTTTCCCTCTATTGTGAATATATGTATTTGTCTGAACGCTGTTGAATAGGCGTTTGTTGATTGATTAAGCATATTTTCCGCAATTATTATTACTTATAAATATTCCTTTAGAGGTGAATAAAGGGCTAATTATTCATGAACTGATATATATTACGTAGCTTGATATTCCCAAAAGTATCACTTGGGGTTTTCAAGTTATGAATAAGGAGAGATTACCATGGAGAAGAAAGTTAAGAAGCAGGAATACCCCCGCTTTTTATTGATTGTAGTTGTAATTGCTGCCCTTGGAGGATTGCTGTTTGGATATGATCAAGGTGTAATGGCTGGGGCGATTAATTTCATCGGCCATACGTTTAAAATGTCGAGTGGCCTTTTAGGTTTTATTTCGGGTTGTATTCCATTAGGAGCCATGGTTGGATGCTTGGTTGCCGGATGGCTTGCGGATCGTATCGGACGAAAAATCATGATGTTTGTATCGGCAATTTTGTTTGCGCTTTCAAGCCTTGGATGTGCGGTTGCACCTTCCGTAGGGATCCTGATTACAGCACGGCTTCTCGGCGGACTGGGAATCGGAATGGTTTCAACTTTGGTACCACTTTATATAGCTGAAATTTCACCTAAACAGGTCCGTGGAAAAATGGTTGGTGGATATCAGTTGGCCGTTGCTATTGGAATCTTTGTTGTTTATATCATCAATGCGTTGATTGCCAATACGCATACGCTTGAATGGAATCAAGACGTTGGCTGGAGAATGATGTTCTTGGCTGGAATTATTCCGGGACTCCTTTTCTTCGTACTCCTATTCGTTATTCCTGAAAGTCCCCGTTATTTGATCAGTCATGGACAGGCAGACAAAGGCAGCAAAATTCTTAAAAAAGTCACTTTTAGTGATGCTGACGCAATTGATGATGAAATCGGCACCATTCAAAAAACTGTTAAAGAGGAAAATAACGGTAAAGGCTTCATAGGTGAGCTTTTAAAAAAGGGTACTCGAATGGCATTATTCATCGCCATTATGTGTTCCGTATTCCAACAATTAACCGGTGTTAATGCCGTTGGATACTACGCACCGTTTATCTTTAAGAATGCGGGTGCCGGAACAGATGCCGCAATGATTGAAACGATTCTCATTGGCTTGGTCAAAGTAATCTTCGTTGCCTTCTTCATGGGACTGGTTGATAAATTGGGTCGAAAACGCCTCCTAAAATGGGGCGGTTATGGAATGGCTGCCTGCATGTTCCTACTGTCATTCAGTTTCAACCAAGATCCAATTACACTTGGCTTTAATATCCTAATTATCATTTTGATTATTTCTCACACAAGTTTATTTGAAATCTCTTGGGGTGGCGGTACTTGGATCCTTATTTCCGAAATGTTTCCAAATAAAATCCGTGGCCGTGCTTCATCCATTGCTTCATGTGCATTGTGGGCTGCTACCTATGCCGTAACTCAATTCTTCCCAATGATGTTGGATGGACTTGGCAGTGTTTGGACATTCTTTATCTTTGGCCTGTTCTGTGTAGCCATGGGACTGTTCATTCAAATATTCTTCAAGGAAACTGCTGGAAAATCATTGGAACAAATTCAAGAAGATTCTCAAAATTAACGACGATTTCATTAAATATGAACACAACAAAAAGGATGCCTTTTGAATTAGGCATCCTTTTAATTTGCTTTGGAACGATCAATTTTAGTGCTTCATAATTTTAAGTATTCAGCATCTCAGCCAATTACCACTTACTTTAATCCCACATAGCCAGTCTTATCAATCAATCTTTGTCCCTGATTGGTTTGTAGCCAGTGAATCAATTTAGTACTGTTTTGACTTGGATTGTCCCGTGTAATCGCGTAAAAGTGGCCAACCAGTGGATATTTTCCGTTGCGGATATTTGCGGCAGTTGGGGTAACCCCATTAATCTTGATGAGCTTAATCTTTTTGTTATGCTTCATTTGAGTTGCGTAAAATCTGAATGAGTAACCAATTGCATTTGAATGATTATTATAACCGGCAATTTCGTCAATTAAAAATCCCATGCCATCCGTCGCTTGATATCTCAAAGGCTTCACTAGCTTTTTATCTTTCATGACTAGTTGTTCCATTGCAGTCTGGCTTCCAGATCCTTCTGCTCTTTGGAAAGGTTGAATAGGGCTGAATTTACCACCAACATTTGACCAAAAGATGGTTTTTCGTTGGTAGATCGATTGAATCTGAGAAATCGTTAAATTATTGACTGGATTTTTCTTGTTCACGAAGAAAACAAAAGCTTCGGTACCAAGTTTAGTCAGTCGTAAGTGAATATGGGCTTTTTTGGCAGCCTTATATTGAGCAGGCGAAGGTTGCGCCATAAAGGTAATATCTGATTTGTGCTGAATCAAACTGTTAAATGCCTTTGGGGTTGTATCTACCCGAATCATCTTAGCAGCCTGCTTGGCATTCATTCCAGAATACGTTGCCTGGGCAGCTGCAGAATAGATTGGATAAAGTGCAGTCGCACCGTTTAACCGTGGGTAGTTGTGGGTAATCCGAAGCGTGGCAGGCGTCTTTAATCGAGCCAGAGCCTTATTTTTCATAAATGGCCGATATTGTCGAAGACTAAGTTCACTGGACATCCCATAATCCTGAGTAAATCGCAGGTTTGTCGCAAAATGCTGATAGAAGGGTAACAAACTTACGAGAACTAAAATGAGTAAGCCACCACTTTTTCTCTTGTCTAATTTGGGCAGCCTGTGCGTTTTAATCTGATAGATCACCATCCCCATGATTGATGACCAAAACGTTGCAATGAACATCCAGCCTAAATTGTGGTACATCATAAAGCCACCAGCAGCGATCGTTGAAATGTTATAAGGAATAATCAAAAATGGGTAGTAGATCGAAATCTGATAAAGATTATAGCGGTTTACGATCAAAATAATCGAAAAAATACCAAAGTAATAGATGAAACCAATGATAAGAGCTCGAATTTCCGTTGAAAAATCAGAAATGGCGAAATTACTGTTGTAGCGATACCAATAAAGGCAGTTCAACAATAAAGCCGGGATCATTGCCCACCACCAACCAAGCCCAAAAGCTCCGGCTGAACCCACAATGAGTGGTGAAACAACCAAGCAGCGGAATAAGAGCCATTTCATTTTCTTACGATACGATTTGTCTTTTGCGATAATAAAGCATCCCCCATAAAATATAAAATTTTAAGCATATTCATTCTATCGATTATGTGATAGTAATAATAGGGCATGTTTAGTTGTGGCCATAGGCTTAATACCTGGAAACTCAAGCATAGGACGACAATATGGAATCATTAAAAATATATTAAGGAATCAATTTGATAACTAACCAATTATAACTGATTGCTACTTCTGCTTTAGCAAATCTCAATGGCGACACAATAAAAGATCTCCACCAACAATCCATATTCTTGTTGGTGGAGATCCTTTAACGTTTATAGGATTTATATTTTAATTCTCAAAATAATCCGGATAAGCATTCACAACTTTTTGCTTTTCCAAAAGCATCAGGTGCAAATGTTGAGTAACCAAGAAGCTGAGATCATCAATATCTTTGCTTTTGACTGCCCTAAAAATAGCTTCATGCTGATTGGTCAGCGTGTCCCAATCAAGTTCAGATTCTTTCAATCGTAAGCGACGAAAACGATTCAATTGGGTATTGTTTATCTGCAGCCAGTTCCAAACCGTATCTTTGCCAACGACTGAATAAAAGGCGTGGTGGAAATCCTGATCCAAATCGAAAAAGTTATCAGGTTCGCTTCTTGAAGCGGTTTGCTGTTGCTGGTCCAAATTTTTCTGGATCTTTGCAATATCATCGCTAGAAATGTTCACCGCCGCATCGACCATAATTTTTGGTTCAATGCAATTGCGGACAAAGCGGGCGTTCTTAGCATCTGCCATATCAATTTTGGTAATGTAGGTCCCACTTTGGGGGATGACTTCGATTAAGCCTTCACGTTCAATCCGGATAATGGCTTCTCTAACTGGTGTTCGACCGAGGCTTAACTCTTGTGAGATCAGCTTTTCGGAAATCTTTTGGCCCGGAATATAGTCAAAGTGGATGATTCGATATTTAATTTCGTTGTAAGCATCACTGCGCATATTATCTAGCATAATCGTTCTCCTTTAGATAACATCATATTAGCATAATTTGGTGAAAAAGTTAACGTAGACCCTTGAAAAAACTGGGGTATTGACAATCTGATATATCAGAATATAATGAAAACGAAAGCGTATCCAGAAGACTGGTGTATCAGTTTGAACCAATTTGATGGGCACACCTTCATGTTTGGCTTAATTAGTGCAATACGGGAGGTTTAATTAATGGTAAAAATTACTGATGATTACCTGAACAACAAGAAAGAATTCACGGATGCCGGAATCAAAGTTCCAACCTATGATATCAAGAAGAAAAATGGTGCCACAAAATGGGTTCACTTTGGTGGCGGAAACTTGTTCCGAGCTTTTCATGCCGCAATTGCTGATCGTCTGCTTGAATCAGGCGACTTGGACGCCGGTATTGTTGTTGCCGAAACTCATGATAAAGACGTCGTAACCGATGCCTACAAAAAATTTAACGATAGAATATTACGAGTTATCACCCATGAAGATGGTAACTTTGAAAAAGAATTATTTGCTTCCGTTTCAGATGCTTTGTACTTTGATCAAAGTAATCCCGACGGTTGGAAGAAATTATTCAAAATATTTGAGAATCCAGCCCTTCAATTAGCCACTTTCTCAATTACCGAAAAAGGTTATAACCTTTGGGACAGTCAAGGAAACTTGCTGCCAGCTATTGAAGATGATATTAAGAATGGCCCTGAAGCACCTAAGAATAACATGGCTTCTCTTACTTCATTGATGTTTGCCCGTTTCAAAGCCGGCAAGTATCCAATGGCTTTGCTCAGTACCGATAACTTTTCACAAAATGGTGAGAAGTTGGAAAAGAGCGTTTTGACCATTGCCAAAGGCTGGGAGAAGAATGGCCTGGTTCCTTCAGAATTTGTTGATTACTTACAAGATGACAAGAAGGTCAGCTTCCCACTCTCAATGATTGACCGAATTACGCCAAATCCTTCAGAGACTGTATCTGACAAGCTTAAGGCAGATGGCTTTGAAGATTATCAAATCTTCCACACACCAGGTCACACCAACATCGCTGCATTCACCAATACTGAAGAAGTGCATTACCTGGTTGTTGAAGACGACTTTCCAAACGGCCGACCAGCATTGGATAAAGCAGGGGTTATCTTAACCAACCGCGATACGGTTAATGATGCCGATGAAATGAAAGTAACAACCTGCTTGAATCCACTTCACACGGCTTTGGCTGTTAACGGAAGCCTGCTTGGATTTAATTCAATTGCTAAAGAGGTTAGTGATCCTGATATGCTTAACCTCATCAAACAAATCGGCTATGTTGAAGGCTTGCCGGTTGTAACCGACCCTAAGGTTATCAATCCAAAGAAGTTTATCGACCAATTGGTTAACAAACGTCTTCCAAACCCATACAGCCCAGATATGCCACAGCGAATTGCTGCCGATACTTCTCAGAAGCTGTCAGTTCGTTACGGCGTCACAATTCAACATTACATTGATGATCCTAAACGTGACCCTAAAGATCTTCACTTCATTCCATTGGTTCTTGCAACTTGGTGCCGTTACCTTATGGCAATTGATGATCAAGGCAAGCCATTTGAACCAAGCAGAGATCCAATGTTGTCAGAACTTCAGCCAAAAGTTGCCGACATTAAACTCGGTGAAAAGACTGATGTTCATGCACATCTGAAAGACATCTTGTCCAACAAGAAGATCTTTGGCTATGACTTATATGAAATTGGCCTTGGTGACGTTGTTGAAGGATACTTTGCATCACAAATCAGTGGCGTTGGTGCTGTTCGCAAGACGCTTGAAGATACCTTATCAAAGTATGCTAAACAAATTTAACTAAGGAGACAGACACATGTCATTACTTAATGATGATTTCCTTTTGACCACCCCAATGGCCAAAAAATTGTTCCATGATCATGCTGAAAAAATGCCGATCATCGATTTCCATTGTCACTTGGATCCAAAGGAAATTTACGAAAATAAGAATTATAAAAATCTCACCCGAATCTGGATTAACGAAGGCAACTTTGGTGACCACTACAAGTGGCGCTTAATGCGGGCCAACGGTGTTCCGGAAGACCTGATTACCGGTGACGGTGATGATTATAAAAAGTTCCTCGCATGGGCTGGTACCATTGAAAAGGCTTTGGGGAATCCGCTGTTTGAGTGGACTCACCTTGAACTACGCCGCTTCTTTGGCATCAATGATGTTTTCAACACCAAGACAGCTCCGGCTATCTGGGAAAAGGCCAACAAATTATTAGCAACTGATGATTTCAAGCCACGCAACTTAATCAAGCGTTCAAATGTTCAGGTTGTCTGCACGACAGATGATCCGGCATCCGACTTGAAATATCATAAGTTACTCAAAAAAGAAGAAGACCAAAACGGCTTCAAAGTATTGCCTGCTATGCGTCCAGATAAGGCATTCAACCTAACTGCAGACAGCTACGGCGATTACCTTGACCAACTTGCCAAAGTTTCCGGCAAGAAGATTACATCATTTAAGAGCCTGGTTGGCGCTCTTCGTCAACGGTTCGAATATTTTGCAAGCTTGGGTGGCCGGCTTTCCGACCACGGCTTGAACTTCTTCCACTTTGTTAAAGCTTCAGACGATGAAATGAACGATATTATCGACAAAGCTCGTAACAATAAGAAGCTCACCAAGACTAAAATTGACCAATATCAGACAATGTTGGTTGAAGCCTTGATGCATTTGAACAAAGAATTTAACTGGACCATGCAGTTCCACATGAATGTTATCAGAAACGCCAACAAGCCAATGTTTAAGAGCTTTGGTCCCGATGGTGGATTTGATTCAATGGGAACTCAACCTGATTTGGCACAAGAATTTATGAAGTTATTGATGGATTCCCAAGAGCAGGACCAAATTCCAAAGATGATCATCTATTCATTGAATCCAAATGACTGGATGCAACTCGCTACCGGAATGGGTGACTTCCAACAAGATGGTGTTCAAAAGCTTCAATTAGGTGCTGCTTGGTGGTTCAATGATACCTTTGACGGCATGAAGCGTCAGTTGACAATCATGGCTGAACAAAGCCTGCTGCCTAACTTTGTCGGCATGCTGACTGATTCACGAAGCTTCCTTTCATATCCGCGTCACGAGTACTTCAGAAGAGTATTGTGCAACGTTATTGGTGAATGGGCTGAACGTGGTCAGGCACCTGATGACGAGGATTATCTGGGCAAGATTGTCGAAGATATTTCGTACAACAATGCTCATGATCAGTTCCACTTCTTTGACAAAGACTAAGCAACCAGGGGTGTGGTCAAATGCAAACAATTCAGAACAAAGATTTTAAGGCTGAAATAGATGAGCACGGTGCCCAGTTAACTCATCTTTATAATCGGGCGGCTGGTTTTGACTATATTTGGAATAATGATTTATGGCCAAAGCATGCACCCATTCTATTTCCGGCTATTGGCAGGTCAAATGAAGATGCCTATCTTGTCAACGGAAAGCGATACGAGATGCCGCAACATGGGTTTGCCGGTGACTACGACTTTGAAGTTGTCAGCCACAAGGACGATTCAGTTAAGCTGTTGATGAAATCCGATGACTCAACCAAGCAGTGTTATCCGTTTGACTTTGAGTTCACCGTTACTTTTACTGTGAATGACAATGGCCTCAACGTCTCTTTCAAAGTTGAAAATCAAAGTACCAGTGATCTTTCATATTCACTTGGTTATCATCCAGCCTTCAACGTTCCAATCAATGGTGAAGGGCAGTTTAATGATTACCGGTTGGATCTCGAACCAAAAGAAGAATCTTTGGACACGTATGAAATCGTCAAGAAGCCAAATCCATACCGTTCAGGTAAGATGGCCAAGCTGGTTAACTATCAAAATGGCATTGTTGAACTTGACCACAACATGTTTGAAAAAGGCTTGATCATCATTAAGAACAAGGGTATCCAAACCGTTAAGCTGTATTCAGCAGATAGCCAACATTCGGTGACGGTTGATGTGTCTGATTTCGACCACGTCACACTGTGGACTAAAGAAGGTGCGGATGCGCCGTTCCTATGCATCGAACCATTCAACGGTCTGCCTGATGTCTATGGCAGCCTGGTTGAATTAAGTAACAAAGAAGGAAATCAGCATGTTGGTGCTGGGGAGTCTAAGGCTTACCAGTGCAATATCAATTTGCGTTAATCAGATTGATGGACCATTTAACTGATATATCAGCATATTAATAATATAAAAACATTAAGGAGAACATATCATGGAATACAATATTGCAGTTGTTAACTCAAATAGTTTTGGACAGGTCTTCACTGAACATTGGAAAGAATTGGAAAAGATTGGAACTGTTAAACGTTTCATGCTTCCTACCGATATTGATGGTAAGTCATTAGCTGAAAAGCTTCATGGCTTTAACGTCATCATTGCCAGTGTTACCCCATTCTTTAACAAAGAATTCTTTGATAACAAAGATGATCTTTTATTAATCTCACGTCACGGAATTGGTTTTAACAACGTTGACCTTGAAGCTGCCAAGAAGCATGGCACTCAAGTTGCAATCGTTCCACAAAAGGTTGAAAGAAACTCAGTTGCTGAAAATGAACTTGCCAACTTAATGGCATTGGTTCGTCAGGTTGTTCCTTCATCAGAACGTGAACGTGCCGGCCGTTATGAAGACCGTGCCCAATTCATGGGTAACCAACTCAGTGGTAAGACATTTGGTGTTATCGGCTGTGGAAACATTGGTAGCCGAGTAGCTGAATTGTTCAGCATTTTTGGCGGTCCAGTTTTGGTTAACGATCCACATCCTGCAACTGAACCAGAATGGTTTACCAACCACAACGTTGAACGCGTTGACTTGGAAACTTTGTTAAGCCGTTGTGACTACATTTCATTGAATGCATCACTTGATGACACCAGTCTTCATATGATCAATTCAAAGACGATCAAGAACCTTAAGAAGGGTGCTTACATCTGTAATAACGCCCGTGGTGCTCTGGTTGAAGAAGATGCTATCAGTGCTGCTATCAAATCTGGTCAATTATCAGGTTACGCAGCCGATGCAATGGAAGTTGAACCTGTTAAGGCCGACCATCCATTCTTGAAGAACGACCGTATCTTGGTAACACCACATACTTCAGCTTACACATACGAATGCCTTCACGGCATGGGTGAAAAATGTGTCAGCGATGTTAAGGCAATTGTTGCCGGCAAACGTCCTGGCCGTGAATTAACTCACGATTTGGAAGACTAAATTGTAATGAAACTCGGGTAACACGTTGCGTAAGTCAAAAATGATTGGAATCCAGAACTTGGGTTTCAATCATTTTGGGCTTGAATGTTTGGCGTTTGGCCCGTCGAAAATGTTTCGGTTAGGCAATATGCAAGTCCGAAACGAACCTGAAACGGAGAATGAATGATGGATTATATTATTGGAATTGACGTTGGTACCACCAGTACAAAGGCGTTGATTTACGATACCGATGGAAAAATATACGGCAAGGCCAATAAAGGTTATCCGCTCTATCAGGACACACCTGACATGGCTGAAGAAGATCCGGATGAGATCTTTAACGCGACAGTTTCTGCAATGCAGGAAGTCGTCGCCAAAGCCAATATTACCGACGGTAAAGTAATTGCGATTTCCTGGTCGGCACAGCAACACAGTTTAATTGCACTGGACAAAGACTTTAAGCCGCTTACCCGCTCACTTACATGGGCAGATAACCGTTCACAAAAGTACGCTGCTGAGTACAAGCAAAACGGTCGTGGAATGGAAATGTACAAACGGACCGGGTTACCGGTTCATCCAATGGGTCCATTCTACAAGCTGCTTTATTTCAAGAATGAACAGTCAAAGATCTTTGATCAAGCCGCTTACTGGGTTGGAATCAAGGAATATATTATCTGGAAGTATACTGGCGTCTTGAAGGAAGAGATTTCAATGGCTGCCGCAACTGGCTTGCTGAATATGAAAACTCGTCAGTGGGATGAAGAAGCCCTCAAAGAAACCGGCGTAAACGAAAAGCAACTTCCTGAATTAGTCGAAACGACTGATAAATTTCAAGGAATCAAATCAGAATATGCCAAAGTCATCGGAATTGATAAAGACGTTTACTTTGTCATGGGTGCCACCGATGGTGCCTTATCAACCATTGGTGTCGGCGCTATTCAAACTGGTGTCCTGGCAATTAATATCGGAACGTCAGCAGCTGTCAGAACCTTTGTTGACAAGCCGCGGGTTGATCCCAAAGGGCGTTTGTACTGCTACCCGGTTATGAAGGGCAAGTACCTGGTCGGCGGTCCTATCAATAATGGTGGAATTGTCTTGAACTGGGCACATGACTCATTATTTGGCGGTGAAGTTGAAGCAGCTAAACTGCTTAACATTGATTCGTACGATATGCTTTCGAAGATTGCTGCCACTGTTCCGGCTGGATCAGATGGCTTGATTTTCCATCCATATCTTGGCGGTGAACGGGCACCATTATGGGATGCCAATGCGCGGGGGTCATTCTTTGGCCTTAACCGCAAGCATACCCGGGCCCACATGATTCGTGCCGTCATGGAAGGGATCATGTACAATCTGTATTCTGTTACATTGGCCCTTAAAGAAGTTACCGGCGAACCCAAGGCGGTTTTGGCTGCCGGTGGTTTTGCCCGGTCAACTCTTTGGACACAGATGATGGCAGATATTTTCGAACACAATATCGTGATTCCCGAATCATATGAAAGCGGTAGTTTGGCCGCAATGTTTCTTGCCAAGATGGCTTTGGGGATGGAAGACAACCTTGAAGACATTAAGAAATACATGGGTAAAGAAACTGTTTATAAGCCAAATGAAGAAGTTTTCAAACGGTACCGAACCTTAATGCCGATTTATCTGCGGTTGAGTCGTGACCTTTCAAAGGAATATGAAGGGATTGCGGACTATCAACGTGAATTTACGGATATTGATAAATAACTAAAAAGGAGTTTCAACCTGTGATGTCAATTGGGGCAATGCAGGTTGGAACTTTTTTATTTGGAATAAAAGCCACTGGCGTCATTTTGATTGGATTAACTTTTGGTAATTAAAATAGCTAAAGTTGTCACAAACTCCAAACAAATAGTATACTTTTAGTTGTGGTTACGTTTTCATTTTGATGAAAAATATCCAATTAAAACAACGGAGGTACTGATAATGTCCAAAGTTCTGATTGTAAATGCAGGAAGTTCATCACTGAAGTTTAAGTTATTTGAAATGCCGGCGGAAGAGGTGCTTGCAGACGGTGAAGTTGAGCGTCTGAACATGGCAGGATCAAAGGTAAAAATCAAGTATGGTGATGGCAAGGTATACAAACGTGAAGAAGACAAGATTAATTATGAACATTCGGCAGGAATTATGCGGAATAGCCTGAAAGATTTAGGTATCATTGATCGTTTAAGAGATATCGATGCGATCGGTAATCGAGTCGTTGCCGGAAGTAATATCTTTGATAAAGTTGCCAAGATTGATGATGACAGCTTATCAAAAATCGTTGAGTTGGGTGACATTGCCCCAATTCACAATCCGGTAGAAGCTGAGTATATCGAGATTCTTCGTCGAATTCTTCCTGACACAGATCAGTATGCAATCTTTGACAGTGCCTTCTTTAAGGATGTTCCGGAAGTTAATGCAATTTATGGAATTCCATATGAATTGACAGAGAAATTTAATATCCGCCGTTATGGTGAACACGGTATTAATCATGGCTTTCTCACCCAGCGAGCACAGGAAATCCTTGGCAACAAAAAAGCCAAATTAGTCACCCTGCATTTGGGCTCAGGAGCTTCTGTGGCTGCTGAAAAGGCTGGCAAGTGTTACGATACCTCAATGGGCTTTACACCGATGAACGGGCTCGTTATGGGGACACGTTCGGGAGATATCGATCCAGCCCTGGTACCATTCTTTATGAAAGAGATGGGTGCCAGCGCTGATGAAGTCATTGACATGTTCAACAAGCGTTCAGGCATGCTGGGCGTTTCCGGGGTCTCCTCTGATATGCGTGATTTGGAGGATTCGGATGCTGATCGGGCTAAATTAGCCCTGGATATGTTCGTTAACCGCACTGTAAAGTATGCTGCCAGCTACATCACCGAATTGGGTGGCGTTGATGCCATTGTCTTCTCTGGTGGTATTGGTGAGCATGACCAGTGGGTTCGTGAGCAGGTCTGCCAGAAACTTGAGATCTTTGGAATCAAGTTGGATGGCAAGTTAAATGAAGCAGAAAAGCCCGGTGATCTGGGCATGAAAGATTCATCCGCACGGATCTTGTTGATTCCAGCTAATGAGGAATTGGCAATGGTACGGGATGTGGCAAAAGAACTTTAATTTTGATTTGAAAATGGCCGGTCGACTTTTTGAGTTGATCGGCCATTTTTTCGGCAAAATTATCGAGAAATATGTTCATGAGTTGTGAAGAGATGGACTTCTGAGCAGTATGAGGACGTCGATTACATGACGGCAATGTACAAAGGATACAGCAATAGTGGCGAAACTTTGGAAGAGATCCAAGATACCATTAAAGATTTACATCGACAAGAAGCAAGTCTTCAAAGACAGATCGACGATGCCTAGATAAAAGTAAAAACACTTTTTATGCAAAATGAGCAATACCCCCGAAGCTGTTACTTTAACTTTGGGGGTATTGCTCATTATTAGGTTCTTTTGGTTTATCTTATGCGAACGAATTAATTAAAATTCGACTTTGTATTTAATTGAATAAGTCTTCTCTTCACCAGCTGGCAATGTTACATCACCAAAGCCTTCATGGTTAGGAGTGTCCGGAAGGTTTTGAGCTTCCAAAGCAACTGCCATGTAAGGACCGCCTTGGCCACGGAGATAGTTGGTACCGGTTAAATCATCAGGAGTGAAGACAACCAGTGCATTTCGTGCTGAGCTGATCGCAACGCTGCGGCCGGTTTCTGGATCTGACAATTTGGCAATTGGTTCGTCTTCTTTATGATCATTGATTTCAAAGACTTCATCGTAACTGTGACCAACTTCAGCCTTCATGTCGGCAATTCCAACCTTCAAGTTCTCGTTGTCACGGAAGTCGTACGGTGTATCGTCAACAGCAACTTTCTTGCCAGTGGGGGTCTTGTCTTTGTTCAATTCCAAATAGTGATCCGCATTGATTTGAAGTGATTGGCCGTTGATACTGTTTCCTTCACTTAAGTTGAAGTATGTGTGTTGAGTTGGGTTGAACAAGGTGTCGGCGTCACTCTTGGCGCTGTAAGTTGCGGTTAATTCATTGTCATTGTTAAGTGAGAATGTAATCTTAACGTCAATGTTGCCGGGGAATGAATCCTCAGAAGAGTCGATGTGTTTGGTGAAGACAATTGTGTCACCGTCGAATGATCCATCCCAAATCTGGGTGTTGAATCCGTGAGGGCCACCATGCAATGTGGTTGTTCCTTCGTTTGAATCAACGTGATATTCTTTGCCTTTGATCTTGAAAGTTCCATTAGTAATTCGGCCGGCAGTTCTTCCAATAGCTTGGCAGAAGTATTGGTTATCCTGTAATTCTTTACTGCTTGGGGCACTGACCAAAATATTTGTTGGCTTGCCGTCGGGACCTGGAATGTTGAATTCTTCCAAGGTTGCACCGTAGGTGATTGCTGAAACAGAAACGTTGTGATCATTGGTAATCGTGAACTTTTCAATGTCTTGTCCATCTAATTTATCGAACAATTCTTTCTTGGTATTCATATATTAAATCTCCTCGTAAAAATAAATTGTGGTTTGAAACCGCTTTTATATGTATTATAATATGTTTTTGTACGGTGATGCAATACCAATTATTTAATTTATCCGTATAATTCTATATTAATTTTCAGCAAAGTATGATATTTTTATTACTGGAGTTGTTTATCGAATTGCGAAAGGGTCTCTAATGAAAACTTTATTGTATGTTTTATCAGGAATTACAGATTTATTGATTATTGTTTTTATTTTCATGGGAATGTATGAATTTGCCCGTAAAGATCAATCAAAGCCTAACCATCATTTTATTGTCTGGGCAATTGTATGCGTGTTCATTACATATGGATTGTTAATGTTGACTGAATAGTACCAAAATTTGAGCGAGGGGGATTAGTGTCATGGAAACGAAGTATGTGATGGTTAAAAAGAATATTAAGTCGAACATTATCAACGGCAAATATAAAATTAACGATAAGATCCCTACCGAGTCCGAATTGATGGCAAAGTACAAAGTCAGCCGATACACCATTCGCCGAGCCGTTGGCGATTTGGAACATGAAGGATATATTTACCGGGTTCAAGGCGGTGGGATGTACGTCAATGATTGGATTAACAAGAAAGTTTCGTCTGATCGCTCGAACCAAAATGTAGGCGTTGTCACGACCCACATTGCAAATTATATTTTTCCAAGCATCATTAGTGGGATTGATCAGGTCATTTCCGACGAGGGACTCTCGATCTTGATTGGTAATACCCATGATGAATATGAAAAAGAACGTCATAATTTATTAAATATGTTGGATAATGACGTCGTAGGATTTATTATAGAACCAACCAGAAGTACGTTGGACAACCCGAACCTGGACGTCTATCAAATGATCGTTGATTCGGGGAAACCGGCCGTCTTTATCAACGCGCATTATCCGCAGTTGAGTTTCCCATATGTGGAGACCAATGATACCGAAGCTGAAAAGACACTGGTTGACTACTTACTGGATCACGGACACGAACGAGTTTTAGGTGTCTTCCAAGTTGATGATCTTCAAGGTGTTCACCGAATGAACGGATTTATCAAGTCTTATCAAACGCATCCGAACGTTTCAACTTCCGGCGACATTATGATGTATCGTTCCAGCGACGACATTAATGATGTGCTGGAGAAGATTAAGACCCGGGTTAAAGTAGAGATGAACGCATTGCCAACTGCGATCGTTTGTTATAACGATCAGCTTGCCATTGAAGTGATTGGCATGTTAAGTAAGGAAGGCATTGCAGTTCCCGATCAGATTTCAGTTGCCGGATTTGATGATTATCAAATTTCACAGTATATAGATCCGACATTGACAACGATGATTCATCCCAAACGTAAAATGGGTCATACTGCTGCTCAACTACTCTTGGATATGCTTGACGGCAAGGATGGCGGTTCAAAAATTTTGGACTCCAAATTGGTTGTCAGAGGATCAACAAAAAGTATTTAACATACGTCACACAATAATTTAGTATGTTCATTTCCCATGAAAGGGGGTGACACACCGCGGACTATCCCATCCGTGTTTTATTTTCCGTAAAAATTTTGTGCTAACAAATCAAATATATCTTGATTTATGCGTATAAATATTTTATGCTCTTTTTGTAAGCGATGTCAGAAACCGTTTACAGTGCGCACGGAGTTTTTGCAATACATTTTTTAATATAAAATTTACGAATGGGGTGCTCGTTTTGAAAAAGGTCACAAATAATGGCTTTATCTATACATTTGGTGCCTTAGGTGGTTTGCTTTTTGGTTACGATATTGCGTCAGTTTCTGGTGCAATTCTGTTTATTGAAAAACAACTTCACTTAGGACCATGGGAACAAGGTTGGGTTGTTAGTTCAGTTTTAATCGGTGCGATTATTGGTGCGCTGGCAACTAGTAAGTTTTTGGATACTTACGGACGTCGTAAGTTGTTGATTTGGGCTTCAATTATCTTCTTTATTGGAGCTATCACTTCAGGATTTGCGCCTAACTTTGAAATCTTAGTTGGAACGCGTGTTGTCTTAGGTATTGGTGTTGGTATTACATCAGCATTGATTCCTGCTTATCTGCACGAACTTGCTCCTAAGAGCATGCATGGTGCCGTTGCAACAATGTTTCAGTTGATGATCATGATTGGTATTTTGTTAGCCTACATTTTGAACTACTCATTTGCTCATATGTACACTGGCTGGCGTTGGATGTTAGGATTCGCTGCTTTACCTGCTTTCATTCTTTTCGTCGGAGCCCTTTTCCTTCCGGAAAGTCCTCGATTCTTAGTTAAGATTGGTCATACTGATGAAGCCCGCGAAGTTCTGATGGACACCAACAAACATGATACCAAAGCTGTTGACACTGCACTTAGCGAAATTGAAGAAACTGCCAAGGCACCAGTTGGCGGCTGGAAAGAATTATTTGGTAAGGGCGTTCGTCCAGCATTGATTACCGGACTTGGCGTTGCCATCTTCCAGCAAGTTATTGGTAGTAACAGTGTTATCTTCTATGCACCAACAATCTTTACCGATGTTGGCTGGGGAGTTATCGCCGCATTACTTGCCCATATCGGAATTGGTGTTGTTAACGTTGCTGTTACTGTTGTTGCTATGCTGCTTATGGATAAAGTTGATCGTAAGAAGATGCTTGAGTTTGGTGCTGCAGGAATGGGTCTTTCATTGATCGTTATGTACACCGTTCTTAAGTTTGATAACGGATCACACACTGCCGCTATCGTGAGTGCTCTTGCACTTACTGTTTACATTGCCTTCTATGCAACAACTTGGGCACCAGTTACCTGGGTTCTGATTGGTGAAGTCTTCCCATTGAACATTCGTGGGTTGGGAACATCACTTTGTTCAGCAACCAACTGGTTGGCCGACATGGTTGTTTCATTAACATTCCCAATGATGCTTAGCTCATGGGGATTGGACAATGCCTTCCTGTTCTACGCAGTAATCTGTGGAATTGCCATTTGGGTATGCCACAGCAAGTTCCTTGAAACTCGTGGTAAATCACTTGAAGAGATCGAACTTGACTTGCACAAAGCTTCTGGAGAAAGTGTTTCGACAGATGCTACAAAATAGTTAACCAATTTTAGACCATTCGTCTAAAAATTAATAAATCATCAAGAGGAGAGAAAACTATGTTACAAGTACCTGATTATGAATTTTGGTTTGTTACTGGTAGTCAACATCTTTACGGAGAAGAACAATTAAAGTCCGTTGAAAAAGATGCCCGAGACATGGTTGATAAGTTGAATGCTTCAAAGAAGCTTCCTTACCCAATCGTGTTCAAGATGGTTGCCACCACTGCTGACAGCATCACTCAGTTAATGAAAGATGTTAACTACAATGATAAAGTAGCCGGTGTTATTACTTGGATGCACACATTCTCACCAGCTAAAAACTGGATCCGTGGTACTAAGTTATTGCAAAAGCCATTACTTCACTTGGCAACTCAATACTTGGATCACATTCCATATGACACTATCGACTTTGACTACATGAACCTTAACCAAAGTGCTCATGGTGACCGTGAATACGGCTTTATCAATGCTCGTCTTCAAAAACACAACAAGATCGTTTACGGCTGGTGGGGAGATCCAGAAGTCCAAGACGAAATTGCTGACTGGGAAGATGTCGCAGTTGCTTATGACGAAAGCTTCAAGATCAAGGTTGCTCGTTTCGGTGATAACATGCGTAACGTTGCTGTTACTGAAGGTGACAAAGTTGAAGCTCAAATCCAATTTGGCTGGACCGTTGATTACTTCGCACTTGGTGACTTGGTAGAATCAGTTAACGCTGTTTCTGAAAGTGACATTGACAAGAAGTACAAAGAATTACAAGACAAGTATGAATTTGTACAAGGCGACAATGACAAAGACAAGTACGAACATTCAGTTCGTTACCAAATCCGTGAATACTTCGGAATCAAGAACTTCTTGGACAAAGGTAACTACTCAGCATTCACTACCAACTTCGAAGACCTTTATGGTTTGGAACAATTACCTGGTCTTGCAGCTCAATTGCTTATGGACGAAGGTTATGGTTTCGGTGCCGAAGGTGACTGGAAGACAGCCGCTCTTGACCGCTTAGTTAAGATCTTGACTCATAATCAAGCTACTGCATTCATGGAAGACTACACTCTTGAATTACAAAAGGGTAAGGAAGCTATCCTTGGATCACACATGCTTGAAGTTGACCCTGGTATTGCCAGTGACAAGCCTCGTGTTGAAGTTCACCCATTGGACATCGGTGGTAAAGCTGATCCTGCACGTCTGGTATTTACTGGTCGTGAAGGCGACGCAATGGACATCACCATTTCTGACTTCGGTACTGAATACCGTATGATCGGATATGCTGTTGAAGGACACAAAGCTCCAAAGCCAACTCCACATCTTCCAGTTGCAAAACAAATGTGGACTCCAAAGATGGGCTTGAAGCATGGTGCTACTCAATGGATTCATGATGGTGGTGGACACCACACTGTCTTGACATTTGCTGCTAACGAAACTCAAATCCAAGACTTAGCTACTATGTTTGGATTGACATTTAACGACATCAAGTAATTGATGTTCGAGTAACCCTGAGAGATTACTCACCACAAAGTTCCAATAATCAAGTTCCGAGAGAGTTATAATGGAACTTAATCAAAATTAAAATGAGGTTGAGACAAATTTGCTTTTGCCTCGACCTCATTTTGTACATAGCTGTTTATATAGGAGGAAAATCGATAATGCGCACTGAAAAAGAGAAAATGTTGGCTGGGGAGAAGTACCTGAACATTAGTGATGAACTGGCTGAGGATCGTCGAACCAATCGATTGCTTGTGGATCAATTTAACCGGGTTGCTCGAGAGGATCCGAAGCAAGGCAGTCAGATTATTAAAAAGATGTTTAAACACACCGGTAAAAAAGTTGATATCCAATCTCCGTTTCAGTGTGATTATGGTTATACGGTTTCTGTTGGTGAGAACTTTTTTGCCAATTATGGCTGTACCTTCATTGATGTTGGTAAGATTACGATTGGTGACAACGCTTTGCTGGGGCCAAATGTTCAAATCTTCTCAGTTAATCATCCGCTTGATGTGGATGATCGCAAGGCGGGGTACGAGTATCCTGCGGACGTGACAATTGGCGATAACTTTTGGGCCGGTGGCGGTGCCATTATTGTGCCCGGCGTCACTTTAGGAGATAATGTTATAATTGCAGCAGGCGCTGTTGTCACCAAGTCTTTTGGTGATAACGTTTTGATTGGCGGAAATCCTGCCAGAGTCATTAAAAATTTAAAATAACGTGGAGGATTTTGATGAGTAAAGAAAATATTAGCAGCAGAATTAAATTAGCAGATGGCCATACAATGCCCCAAGAAGGTCTTGGTGTTTACCGGATGACCGATGAAGATGAGTTGATTAAGTCGGTCAAATCAGCTTATTCTGATGGCTATCGGCTGTTTGACACCGCTCAGATGTATGGTAATGAAGCAGCGGTTGGTAAAGCAATCAAAGAGCTTGATGTTCCTCGTGATGATGTCTTTATTACCACTAAGATTGCCGAAGACAACCAAGGATATGACAAGGTTATGTCTTCATTTGAAGAATCATTGAAGAAATTACAGTTGGACTACGTTGACATGTTAATGGTCCACTGGCCAATCCACACCCATTTCTTTGAAACTTGGCGGGCATTTGAGAGCCTCAAAGAACAGGGCTTGGTCAAGTCGATTGCAACCAGCAACTATGGCATGCTGCACCTGCAGTATTTGGCCACCAAAGCGAATGAAATGCCGGTTGTTAACCAATTGGAAGTTCACCCGTACTTGTCACAGAAAGCCATGATTGACTTTGACCGTGAAAATCACATAGTTACTCAGGCTTGGGCACCACTTGGTCGCGGTCGGATCTTTGATGATCCCGTGATTACCGGGATTGCTGCCAAACATGGCAAGTCAGCCGCTCAAGTCATTTTGAGATGGCACTTCCAACGTGGGGATGCCTTTATTCCCAAGTCAGTGCATCCAGAACGGATTAAGCAGAACGCTGACATTTATGACTTTGAGTTGAGTGCAGATGAAATGAAGCAGGTCGATGGTTTGAACCGGAATACCCGGATCAGCCAGGAACCTGAAATGGTGTATGAGATTGGGCATCAGTATCCGCATCATTAATATATAAATTAAAAGGTTTCGTTGGTGGACTTACAGGAGTATGAGTTCATTACGAGGCCTTTTTAAATTCGAAGTTTCTTTTAATGCTAAACGATACTCGATCCGCTATACTGAGGGTATGTGAAAGCAAATTTTTGAGAAATGGGATGATTTTTTGACAAAGGTTACTGCTTACATGGTTCGGCACGGACAAACTTACTTGAATTTATATAATAAAGTTCAGGGATGGATTGATTCTCCACTCACTGAAAAGGGAATTCAAGATGCCAAAAGTGCTGGGGAACGACTCTCCAAGATTAACTTTGCTGCTTCATTTACCAGTGATTCAGGTCGGGCAATTGATACCGGCAAGATTATTATGAAGGCCAATCCGCACAACATGAACATAGTCAGTTACCAATATCCCGAATTACGAGAACAATTTCACGGTTATTTTGAAGGAAACGATCTTAATCAAATGTGGCAGTTTGTTGGTGCCCAGGTTCAAGAAACGACTGAAAAAGAAGTTTTACAGAACTTTGGCCTTGAACGTGCCCGTGATTTAATTCACCGCGCCGATCTGTATAATAATGCTGAAAATAACGCAATGTTTTGGGAGCGCTTGGATCATGGCTTTGATAAGATTCGTCAAAATACCCATGATGGTGAAGATATCTTAATTGTGTCACATGGTATGACGATCCGTTCAATTGTTGATCGATATGCGCCTAAGCTGGATCTGGGTGTTGCAACCAAAAACGGCAGTGTCACCAAACTCATTATTACTGATGATGATATTAAGGTTGAATATTTCAACAATCTGGGCGAAGTCTAGTTGTTTATAGTCCCTTAATATGATATATTTATGAGACTTGTGTTGGTCAGGACGAAAGAAGCCCTGGCTTTTTTGGTAGAGTGTGAATCAAGCCGTTTAGCTTCCGAGCATTAGTGTAATAACGGTTTTTAACGCCGGGTTTGCGTTGAAGACCGTTATTGGACTAAGCGGAAGAAGCTGGCTTGGTGAACACGTTTCAGCAGAACAGTGAGGAATACATTTAATGATTACAATTCAAAACATGGGATTACAACTCTCAGGTAAAAAACTTTATGACGATGTGAATTTAAAGTTCACCCAAGGCAACTGTTATGGCGTAATCGGCGCAAATGGTGCCGGTAAATCAACTTTCTTGAAGTTGCTTCGAGGTGATTTGGCCCCTTCAACGGGTGAAATTCACGTAGATAAGAACGAGCGGATCTCAAGCTTGAGCCAGGACCATTATGGCTTTGAAGATCAGACCGTCATGCAGACCGTGATTCAAGGCTATAAACATTTGGCCGATGTCATGGAAGCAAAGGATGCCTTGTATGCCAAGGCTGACTTTTCTGATGAAGATGGCATTCAAGCTGCCAATTTGGAAGCGGAATTTGCTGAACTGGATGGCTGGAACGCCGAATCCGATGCGTCGCAGTTATTACAGTCACTGGATATTCCAGAAGAACTACATCAAGAGCTGATGAGCGAATTAACCGAAGGCCAAAAAGTTAAAGTACTTTTGGCCCGAGCTTTGTTTGGTGAACCCGACATTTTGTTGTTGGATGAGCCAACCAACGGACTTGATGTTTATAGTATTGAATGGCTGGAAAACTTTCTGGCTGACTATTCCAAGATTACGATTATTGTCTCTCATGACCGTCATTTCCTGAACCAGACTTGTACGATGATGTGTGATGTCGACTTTGGTGAAATTCGGATGTACGTTGGAAACTATGATTTCTGGCTTCAGTCCAGCCAATTGGCTGCCAAAATGAAGGCAGATTCAAACGCCAAGAAGGAAGACAAGATTAAAGAACTCCAAGCCTTTGTGGATCGATTCAGCGCCAACGCTTCCAAGTCAAAGCAGGCCACTTCCCGTAAGAAGCAACTCGAAAAGATTTCACTGGATGACATTAAGCCATCTTCAAGAAAGTATCCATTCATTAAATTTGAAGAGAACCGGCCTTTGGGGAACGACTTGTTGCGGGTGGATAATGTTTCCAAATCAATTGACGGGGTTAAGATTTTAGACAACGTCACATTTACGTTAAGACCAGGAGATAAAACTGCTTTGGTCAGCCGAAATGACTTGGCAACCACAACTTTGATGCAGATTTTGGCTGGGGTAATTAAGCCTGATACAGGTGAAATTAAATGGGGCCAAACTGTTGAAATATCTTCATTGATGAAAGACTTTGCTTCGGAGTTCAATCATAACGACCAGCGGATTATTGACTGGCTGCGCCAATTTGCCGAAAAGGGGAGCGACGATGATGCCTTCCTGCGCGGATTTCTTGGGAGAATGTTATTCTCTGGGGATGACGTGAACAAAGAGGTTAACGTCTTATCCGGTGGCGAAAAAGTTCGGTGTGTGTTATCCAAGATGATGCTCCAAAAGGGTAATACATTACTCATGGATGATCCAACCAACCATTTGGATTTGGAATCAATCACTGCTTTGAACGAAGCTTTGGTTGGATTCCCAGGCTCCATCATTTTCACTTCCCATGATCATGAGTTCATTCAGACAATTGCCAATCACATTATCGAAGTGTCCAATAACGGCGTTATCGATAAGGCTGATATCAGTTATGATGAGTTCATTAATCATCCGGATGTTCAGAAAAAGTTAAGTGATCTTTATAGTTAATCAGCAGTTATAAAGTCCACTCTCAAAATTTTGAGAGCGGACTTTTTTTGATCGAAATTAACAGGTAAGAACCGAGTCAAAATACCCCACAAATGTTGTCAATTCCTGTAAAATAAAGATGTAGGAATAGGTAATAGTTTCTATAACTGTTCCACTAATTAATTGGGACTTATTCTAACAGAGGTGGTTCAATGATAAATCCAAATTATTGCCATTTTAAAAAATGTAAGCGCAATCATCAATAAAAACAAGCTATTAATATGTCACGTGTTTGACGGATGAAATATCATCCAAAAGGGGGAGATTAGTTGAAAATCGCTAAATACTTGGGGATGTTCGTTTTGGGGATGACATCCATAATGGGAATAATGACGATGAACCAAAGCAGGAATGTTCAAATGGTGACATCTGTGGTTCAAGCTGCGTCTACTAATGATGTTACCGCCGACGCTGATGGCACAATTGTTACACCAACCAAAATTGTTAAGGCACCCGACCCTGCCGACAAGACCAATAATCCGACAATTGATCCTAAACAGCACACGGATGCGGCAAACACAAACTTCTATAGCGGAAGCACCTACCATCAGGCACCAATTTATGTTGATGGAAAATTAGCTAATCCAATGGGAAAAAACGCAAAAGTTGGCTCCCAAACAATTTCTAGTGTCTCAGGGAGTATTAATGAGAATGACTTTATTGACCCACAAGTTCCAGGTGAGGTCATCAATTACGGCTATTACAGTGGGAGCACTGCCTTTATGGTCGGCTGGTCCAAAGACAATCAGACTGCCTATATTCATCAAGTGGATGAATCCCGGAAATTAATCAACACAGTCTCGGTTCCCGCTCCAGGGTCCACGGAATTTAATGCCAACTGGGAATATCATGCTGGTGGCATGACTTTCTCCTGGTTGGGAGACAAAATCCAATTATCCTACAATCGGGGCTCTTCCCAATTTTCAAGCACCGCAGGTTCCTTGGAATTTCTGACGGGGGTTCCTGCAAAATTTGTGGATGCCAAAGGAAATGAACTGGCACCATCACAAACAATTTCTGGGCATTCCGGCACGTATGTAGAAGTGGACTACCCAACTATTTCAGGATATCGGATTATTAGAGTGCCATATATGAACAATGAGCACAAATTTTTAATTAATAATACGACTGCTACAACTCCTTCGGATAAGTGGACTTCCTCACAGATCAATCGGTATACAACCCTTTATCAAAAAGTGATTGATACTAATAATACCCGACAAATGTATATGGTATTTGATTATAGCAAGATCACCGGTGCTGGAATGTCAGGCACAAAGAAGAGTGATGTTGTGACAGTTAAGGCGACTCAGGGCGGCATGATTGCAGCTGACTTTACATCAGGGATAGCTCAAGCATACTCGACAGCCTCAATGCCTACTCCAGTTGGAAATCCGCTGGTCTTTGTTTACGAACCGATTACCGAATATCACTTGACGATTAATTATCTGGAGCAAGGAACTGACAAAGTAATGGCCGACCCATATAAAGCTGATGGGGCCGGAACTTATGAAATTGATTCTCCTGTTATTTCCGGATATAACGCTGATAAACCAACGGTGAAAGGTGTTTTAAATGCCGATTCAACCATTAGTGTTTATTATTCTAAAAAGGATGTTCCACCGGTTGAAGATGCTTTGGTTAACATCCAATATATTGATGAAGACAGTCAAAAGACGATTAAGACAGACAAAGTCGAAGGAAAAGTTGGCGAAGACTATGACGCAGGCGGCAAGTATCAACTGGACACGATCACCGAAGATGGTGTCACCTATGAGTTGAATAAGACCAACCTGCCAAAGAATGCGACCGGCAAATTTGCCAAAACCAATGAAGATGTGAAATATTACTACAAGAAGAAAGCAGCACCAGTTGAGGAAGCGTCAGTTCCCATCAAGTATATTAATGAGGAAAATCAGCAAGTCCTCAAAACTGATGCCATTAAGGGAAATGTTGGCGATGAATACCAGGTGGATGCCAAATACCAACTTGATACACTGACTGTTGATGGCGTTACCTATGATTTGATTAAAGATAAGCTGCCAACTAATACCAAAGGAACTTTCAGCAAGACCAACGAACCAGTCAATTATTACTACAAGAAGTCAAGCACACCGATTGAAAAAGCCTCCTTGCCGATTAACTATATTAACGAAGATGGCGGCAAGACCCTTAAAACCGATTCAATTGATGGGAAAATCGGTGATCCGTATGAAGTTGGTGCCAAGTATCACTTGGAGACAATTACTGTTGATGGGGTGACTTATCAGCTAAACAAAGGTCGTCTCCCGGCTAATACCAAAGGCACGTTTGCGGCTAAAAACGATCCCGTTAATTACTACTACAACAAGAAGACAACCCCAGTCATTCCAGTTGTTCCTGTCGTTCCAGTCACTCCGGTAACCCCAGTGACACCAGTTACGCCGGTCACTCCAACTCCGGAACCTGATGGAACCGACGTGGAACCAGGTAAAATTGCCAAAAAAGGGATGGCCGTATACTCCTTGAAGAAGATTTATCTGTATCAGAATCCAACCTTCAAGAAAGCTGAACGGAAATCCGGTTATGTTAAGAAGCCGCGGGTGTTCAGACCAATGTTTGTGGTTACGGATTACGCCCGTTCCGATGAAGGACGACTGCGTTATAAAGTTCGTGACGTCAACCATTTGAGTAAAACCGATGGTTGGACAGGTTACATTACGACAAATTATGAATATGTCCGTCCAGTTTACTACCAAAGCAAGCATTCAACTTTGACGGTGATTAATCCACGAGGTGTCAATGAGTACACGAAGGTTAACCTGACCGGCAAAGTGAAGAACTATAAGCAAGGCACGATTCTCAAAGTGAAAGGGTTTGTGACCCATAATTTAACCACTCGTTATCTATTAAGTAACGGTCACTACATTACCGGTAACCGGAAGTTGGTTCAGATGGGCAAACACAAGCAGGCAAAACAATTGGTTGTCAAAAAGCACATCAACCGATACAAGACTGCCAACCTGACCCAGCGGAACGGCCACTTCAAGAAAGGGCAGAAGTTAACCATCAAACGTTATACTTTCAGCCATGAAGGGTCAATTACCAAATCTGGTACCAAACGTTACGTCGTAAAAGGCGGCTACATTACCGCTAATAACAAGTTCGTTAAAGTTGTTAAATATTAAAATGAATTAAGACGATTCTCTATTTGAGAGTCGTCTTTTTTGAAAGCTAATTTCCACCACGTCTGGCTAAATCAATATATAATCATCTTATGAACTATTAAGTTACTGGTCACATTCAGGAGGGGACTAATTTGACACGCGAACTTGGCAAAGATGATTTGGGGACTTATGAATATGTATCGCGGGTGTACAATGCTAATATTCAATTGCCGGAATATAAACTGCCAACGAACACTAACGATGGCAACCAAGTATTCTTCGATACTGCAGAAATTCACTTAACAATGGATATCAAAGATCAACGGGTTGAGAAAATTACGATTGTGACGCCTAAGCCACAGTCATTGGCCTACATGCGGGTATTTGAAGGGTTTGAGTTTGGAATGGAAGCCCTTGGAACATGGATCAATACGTATCATCGGTCGACTGCCAGCCATGGACCGGCGTCTGATGCGGTGAACGGCATTCTAGCCAGTTACAATACCACTAAAGATAATGTGCTGACCGTTAGTTTAACCAGAGCAAAATAAAAAATCGTCACTTTTGATCATCGTTAAGATCGAAAAGTGGCGATTATTTGTTTTATAAATCCGTTATATTACAGGTTGGATACTTGGGCAAATTTCTTAGCGGTTCGAACCATGTTGGAAACAAAGCCGTATTCGTTGTCGAACCAAGTTGCGGTCTTAACAGTCTGGAAATCACCGTTGGTGGTAACCTCAGTCAAAGTTGGGTCGAAAACCGCCCCGTGGGTATCACCGATAATGTCAGATGAAACGATTTGGTCTTCATTCCAACCAAATGCCGGGTTATCAACCGTGTGAGGCTTGATTGCTTCGTTTACCTGATCTGCAGTTACCTTGGTTTTGAGGGCTGATACTAATTCACAGACAGAACCATCAACGACAGGTACTCTTTGAGCATGTCCCTGAAGATGGCCATCCAACTCGGGAATAACCAGACCAATTGCTTTGGCAGCACCGGTTGAGTGAGGAATGGTGTTAGCTGAAGCGGTACGGTTTGGACGGAACTTCTTGCCTTTAGGGCCATCAAGAATCATTTGA
Organism: Lentilactobacillus kefiri; assembly: GCF_007989105.1. GTDB lineage: Bacteria > Bacillota > Bacilli > Lactobacillales > Lactobacillaceae > Lentilactobacillus > Lentilactobacillus kefiri. The sequence continues at coordinate 43,266 of NZ_BJVK01000002.1, forward strand.
GAACTGGTAAATGCATGAATTGCAGTCATGGTACCAACTTCAACGCCAAACTCTTTGTTCAGGAAGTAAGCCATTGGTGCCAATGCGTTGGTCGTGCATGATCCAGCAGAAATGATCTGGTCATCGGCATCTAAAGTGTCGTCATTTACATTAAACACAATCGTCTTCATCGCACCGGCAGGAGCTGAGATTAAAACTTTCTTAACGCCCGCATCCAGATGTGCTTGAGACTTTTCCTTTGAGGTGTAAAATCCGGTACATTCGAGAACCAAATCTACGCCATTTTCCTTTACCCAAGGAATCTTACTGGCGTCTTTTTCGGCATATACACGGTAGCTTTTGCCGTCCACAACTAATGAGTCGTCGGTCGAAGAAACTTCGTGGGGCAATATTCCGTGAGTTGAATCGTATTTGAAAAGGTAAGCCAGCATTGATGGGCTCGTCAAATCATTAATTGCGACAACTTCCAACTCAGGATCCTTCACTTCCAAAATTCGACGTAAAAGTAAACGACCAATTCTACCAAAACCATTAATTCCAATCTTTACCATAAGTGGAATCCCCCTTTGAATTCTGGGTAACAGTAAGCATGACGGCTAAGTTGTGTACAATCATTCTCAACCATCGCAGTCATTTTATGCGCATTTTAATGGAATTTCAATTAAAACGACTTCATGGAATGAGGCTCCGATTGGGCAAAAAACAGGATCACCAAAATTTTGATGATCCTGCGGAAAGTGATTATCCATAGAGATTAATGACTATTTTTTTGTTTTTGAATTCTAAAATTAATGATTGCTGCAATCAAAGCAGCTGCACTCAGACACGTTGCCAGAAGAAAGTCGTATCGACCACCCACAAACGAACGGGCGGCTAAATTGCCAGTTCCGTTGTTCTGGTTAATTGCCATGACGGCAGCCATAATTCCAACTCCAATTGACCCCGCAAATTGTTGGAGCATGCTAAACAGAGAGTTGATGTCGGTTCGAAATTTCTGGGGAACGTTCAACATCGCATTGGAGATGGAATTTGAGAAGCCCATGTTGAAGCCGAATCGTAGGAAGGAATAGACAAATAAAATGATCAGGGCAGTCAAGAACTCCTGAATGCCAAAGAAGATTAATCCACCAAGGGTCATTGAGCACAACCCAATGTAAATGGGAAGCGCATAGCCTTTAAGATCGGCAAGATGACCGGCAAATGGGGAAACTGCAGCCCCAACCAGTGAACCGGGAAGTAAGACCAATCCGGCGATAAATGGCGAATTGTGCAGAACATACTGGCAATAGACTGGAATTAGAAATGAAACGCCAATATTAACAAATTGAAGGACAAAGTAGGTAAAAGCCGATAGCGAAGTTGAAAGCCACTTCAAGACTTTGATGTCCAACAATTGCGAATGACCATGGGTGTCGGAATAAATAAGCCCAGAGCAATTAAACCAACCACAAATGGGATGAGAACCTGTGAACTCAAGACCGCATATTTGCCGGCTTTACTAACTGCAAAGACAAACGAGAATAATGTGGCAGCCAGCAAGCCGAGGCTTAAAACATCAAAGGAACCGGTACCTACCGGATCAATGCGGATATAGTGGGAGCCAAGCCACCAGCTGACAACGATGATTGGGAGGATTAACCAGAAAATCATTCGCCAGGACATGGTTGAAGAAATTGTGCCACCATAAGTCGACCCCAAAGCTGGTGCTAATGAAATAACCATGCCGGCAAGGCCAGTCATTGAACCAATCCGATCAGCCGGAATTCGGCTGAAGATAATATGAAACATGAGTGGAGTCGAGAGCCCGGTCGCAATGGCTTGAATCAGCCGACCGCTCATGAGAATTGGAAAGCTTGGTGAAAGAGCACACATAACGTCGCCAACCACAAAGGCGATCGCGGCAAATAAATGAATTGTTTGAGACTTAAATTTTTTAAGCAGAAAAGCAGTGGTTGCCATAACAATGGTGACCATCAGCAGGTAGCCGGTGGTAATCCACTGAACCGTATCCAAGGTGACGTTAAAGACCTTGGTTAATTCTGGAAAGGTGACGTTCATTGATGTTTCTGTAAGAATTCCGGTGAATGAGAGCAGCGCAGCGGCCAACAGGCCCAGATAAGTCTGCCGGGTGATTTTTTGGTTAGTTTGTGACATAATCCCATCTCTTTCGTTTTTGATTATTTAATAATGGCAAAATCTTTGATTGAATTTTACATATCTGATTGCAACAAAAAAGCGAGTGGCAATTCACTCACTCTTGTTCAAGCTACTTGCTAAATTGATCCCAGTCCAAATCCCAAAGACGCCCATGGCTTTATCACCAGTGTGAACGGTGATTGCCGGGCTGATTTGGTAAGTACTAATGCTTGCTTGTGGGAAATGTTCGCGGAAGGCAATCACCCATGACTGACTGAGTTCCGGATTATTGGCATCAACGACTGAAATTCTCATTGGTTGGTCGAATTTAGTCTTATTAATGTTGTCGGTAATATGTTGAAGGGCCTGCTTCATGGTTCTTTCTTTGGCTTCAGGAACGATCTTACCATTCTTATCAAAAGTTAGGATCGGTTTGATCTTCAACAGGTTGCCAAAGAATGCCGATGTGTTGGAAATTCGTCCGGTTCGCTGCAGATGATCCAAGCTGTCAACAACCAGTGAAACATGAATTGAATCACGGAGTTGTTCAAGCTTGGGGATGATGGTATCGGCATTGGCACCATTTTCAGCCATCTTTGCTGCTAACAGACATAAGTCAGCTTCGCCGGCGCTGGCAATTTTTGAGTCGAATGGATAGACTTTAATGTTTGTTACTTCATGACTGTATGCCACCAAATTTTGGTAGAAAGTGGTAATTCCTGATGACAAATTGACACAAATTGCTTCATCATAACCTTTGTCACTCAAGGTATCAAAAGCTTCCTGCATCTGGCCCATGGTGACTTGGGCGGTAGTTGGTAATTTTTCGGTTTCTGCCAATTTTTTCAGAAATTCCTGTGAGCTGATGTCAACACCATCATGGTATTCCTGGCTGCCAAAGATAACGGTAATCGGCAACACGGTGATGTTGTATTTAGCAGCCACCACTGGATCAAGGTAACTGGCACTATCGGTAATTACGGCTGTTTTCATTTTAATATCCTCTTTTCGGGGTTGTAAGTGTATTTTAACCCTTATTTTGAGTTAAAACAAAGGATGTATATAAGAATAAACGAGATCAATATATTAGGATTCTCTGCGTTTCGGGCATCTCCAAGTGATTGCAAAAGGATTATTTACGTTATAATTGACGTAAACAAACAAAAGGATGGGATTACATGAAATTCATCTCTTGGAATGTGAATGGTCTTCGAGCAGTTGTTAAACATGGGTTTGAAGACACATTCAAGCAATTAAATGCCGACTTTTTCTGTGTGCAGGAAACCAAAATGCAGGAAGGCCAGTTGAAGCTGGAATTGCCCGGCTATCACCAATATTTTAATTACGCTGAGCGAAAGGGTTATTCTGGAACGGCGATCTTTACCAAGCACGAGCCACTCAATGTGATGTATGGCATCGAAAGCGATGAATTTGATCATGAAGGACGGGCAATTACCCTTGAATACCCCAACTACTATCTGGTGACCAGCTATGTGCCTAATTCTGGGGCAGGTTTGAAACGGTTGGATTTCCGGATGGGCTGGGATAAAGCTTTTCACCAGTACTTAAATAAGCTGGATGAGAAAAAGCCGGTTATTTTATGTGGTGACTTAAACGTTGCTCACAAGGAAATTGATTTGAAAAATCCTCAATCCAATCATCACAACGCCGGCTTTACGGACGAAGAACGAGAATCGTTCACCAAGTTGTTAAGCGAAGGCTTCATGGATACGTTCAGACATTTTTATCCCGATCAAAAGGACATCTATTCATGGTGGAGTTATCGATTCCACTCTCGTGATCGGAATGCCGGTTGGCGGATTGATTATTTTGTGGCCAGTGATCGCTTGGCTGATAACATTAAAGATTCCAAAATATTGACCGATGTATTTGGATCGGATCATTGCCTGGTTGAGTTGGATACAGGAGAAATATCGTAACTGAATATTCAAAAATGAAAGTCACCAATTTAATTTGGTGGCTTTCATTTTTAATGTTATGGATAAATTCGCTGACTATTCACGTAGAATTTCTTTCCGCCGACATAATATCGGATGGAAATGGTGACACTATCATCGTACTTTTTATTTTGGTCAGGATTGATTGTTGCGAGATGCTGATTTGTTTTCCTGATCTTTAAGCGGTATCGGTCATTGCCCTTTTTGTGGACGTGATACATGGGAAATCCACATACTTTGGATTTGGTGTAGACATACAAGGAGCTGCCTTTCTTGATGGTCTTATGAATTTTGGCGTAAGAATAGGGACGTGGCATTTTGGTAACCCAGTAGTTGTAACCGGTGAAATATTCCAAATAACCGTCCTCGGTTACCCGAAAGCAGTTCTCAATTTTGAATTGTTGTCGGAGTGGGAAAGACTTATTGCCTTGCCAAACCAGACCGCCAAGATTACCAGTATATGGCTGCTTGAAGTATGACTGGTATTTTGGTGCATGGACCTTTTTAAAGTATGAAGTCTTCGCCCAGATACCTTTGGTGACGGTGACGTTATGTTTGGATTGAACGATCCCTTTCCGCAAATGCCAACTTAAATTGTTCATATTAATGGTGATGTATGTCTTATGTGACTTGGCGCTTTTACCAAGACTGCCGGATTTAAACACGGTGCCTTTGGGGATCGTAATCTTCACGTTCTTATAGTGACTGTTAGTGGTATGAATGGTCCGCCTGGTTTCCAAATACTGGTTCTTGGCGAGCTTGGTCAGATACTTACTGCTGGCATTCGCCGTGACAGTAAGGATTACAAGCGTCAGGAAAGCCATAGTCACAAGGATGAATGCCTTCTTAATTCTGGTTAAAGTCATTGTAAATCCTCCCTATTTAAAATTTGTGACGCTGTTATTTTCGTACCAGTCAACCTTGCCAATTCTATAAACCCAGTTGGTCAGAATCTTTTTGACGTTGGTGGTGCTTGGAATAACCGTGATGGTGCCGTTGCCGGTACTATTAATTGTCAAATGATAATCATGATGGGATTTTTTGACGAAGGACAGACCGCTGATCTTTGATTTAAAAGCCAAAATGGTTTCACCGCTGGCAAGTGGATGGCTGGCTTTCACAACCTTTAAGCTGGCAGTCGGTTTTGGAGAAACCTTGAAAGTAAACGGAGATTTTGCGTAATATTCCAAGTACCCATTGCTGGTGACTCGGAATCGGGTACCGGAAGCGGTGGTGTAGTTGGCTGGCAAGCGATCGCCTTTCCAAAGATTGCCGGTTTCGGTCTTAATTTTATTGCGTGATTTCTTTCCATCTGACTGCACGGCAAAGTAGCTCAGGTAAACCGGTTTGTGGATTTGCTTAAAGTTATAACCTTTTGCGCGAAGCCAATGGGTATAAACACCAGGCTTTTTCTGGCTGAGCAGTGGCTTTCGGATGTTGTAGCTTAAACGTTCCAGATTAATGGCAACGTACTTATTGCCGTGGACGTGTTTGATGCCGCCCACTTGAACCGTGGTTCCCTTGGGTATGGTGACTTTAACCTGCTTTTTACTGTTATATGTAGTGATGCTGCGTTGGGTTTTTAAAAAACTGTTTTTGATGACCGTGGCATGGGCTGGCTGAACTTGAAGCAAGGCTCCCCCAAATAATGCCAGCGTGCCGATCATAATTTTTGATGTTAGTCGCATGTGTGTCTCCCCCTTACATAGCTTAATTGTAGCAGAGTAGGAGAACATTGGCAGATAAAAAAATCCGCCAAATTTTCAAGAATATCTGGCGGATAAATTATTTAGTTGTGAATTTGCTGCCACATGAGAACAACCATTACAATGCTTATGAAGGCTGTCCCTGCGATAAATGACCATTCCGGAAACGTTATTAAAGGCAGATCGCTGGTACCTTGTCTCTTACGGGTAAATTTTTCAATTCCGATAAATAATTCACCAAGTACCAAAAGAAGGATCGGGTTAAAAAAGAGTGCGATTCGATTGCCTCTACTGTTAACTAAAGCGCCGTTAAGTCCAAATCCATTGAAGTGTAGGGCAATTGTTGTCGGGGCAAGTAAGAAAAGGATGAAAGAAACGATGAAAACAATTAGATAGGTTGTTCTGATTGCTAACTGAAATTTTTTCAATGCAAATCCTCCACGTGATGTGACTTGTTGCCAATAGAGTACTCCGTCAATCAGACTTTGTACATATGTTTCCGGCTTTTATTTAAAAAAAGAGTGGGACTAAAGGCGTTTTGATCCCGGAATTTAAGAGCATCAATCAGATTATTCCTGGTGTTGGAATGATTGATTGATGCTCTTAAATGGCCGGGATCAGCCGATTGTTGCACGTTTCAAAAAATAATATGGTATTACGAAAGAGGTTGAGGCAAAAGCATACACTTTTGTCTCAGCCTCGTTCCAACAAAATCTAGTTATTAATCAATTTATCAATCATTTTATCAACAGCATCCACGTAACTGGCTAGCTTCTTGTCGGCTGCGTCTTGGCTCTTATCGTCAACTTCCAAGTAGAACTTCACTTTAGGCTCGGTTCCTGAAGGACGAACGGCCAGCCAGGTTTCGTCATCCAACCAGTACTTCAATACGTTGGACTTAGGCAAATCAATAGCGGTCTTCTTGCCATCCTTATCAGTTAATTCTGATGACTGATAGTCAGCGTGACTCAATACCTTGTGACCGTTAAATTCAGTCAATGGGTTGTCACGGAGTTCTGACATGATGTGCGCCATTTTGTCTTTACCATCCAGACCATCAAATTCTTTGGCAATGGTCTTTTCAGCGTAGTAACCGTACTTCTGGAACATTTCCTGGACGCCATCGTACAACGTCTTGTTCTGACTCTTGTAGTAAGCGGCAACTTCTGCCAGCAACAGAACAGTTTGAATGGCATCTTTGTCACGAACAAATGGCTTGATCAGGTAACCAAAACTCTCTTCAAAGCCAAACAGGAAGGTGTGATCATGTTGAGTTTCGTAATGATGGATGGCTTCAGCGATAAACTTGAATCCAGTCAAAACATTGTTGGTGGCAACACCGTATGAAGCGGCAATCTTAGGAGCTAAATCGGTGGAGACAATTGACTTAACAATTGTACCATCAGCTGGCAGGTCGCCGGCTTTCTTCTTGGCTGCCAAGATGTAGTTCAACAGAACGCTGGCAATTTGGTTACCGCTTAATAATTGGTAACTGCCGTCGGGTTGACGAACGGCACAGCCAAGCCGATCGGCATCAGGATCCGAAGCGATTAAGACATCGGCTGAAATCTTCTTGCCCAGCTTAGTTGCCAAATCAAATGCTTGTGGAAACTCTGGATTTGGAAATGGCGTAGTTGGAAATTCAGGATCAGCAATGGTTTGTTCCGGAACAACAACGTAGTTCTTGAAGCCGGCTTCTTCCAAAGCACGACGAGCAATCACTTTACCGGTACCATGGAGTGGTGAGTAAACAAACTTCATGTTGGCACCGACATTTTTGATTAAGTCCAAGTCGATGTTAACCGTCTTAACCTTGGCAAGGTAGGCTTGATCAACCGCTTCACCAATCAGATTCATGATTTTAGCTTCACGCAAGTCTTGTTCAGGGGTAACATGGATTGCGAACAAGTCACTGTTTTTACGAATGTAGGAAGTGATTAAATCAGATTCCTTTGGTGGCATCTGGCCACCGTCTTGGCCATAAATCTTAAATCCGTTATATTGCTTTGGATTATGGCTGGCGGTAATCATGATGCCGGCATAAGTATTTAAGTGACGAACAGCGAATGATAATTCAGGAGTTGGTCGAATGTCGTCGAAGACAAAGGTGGGAATGTGGTGATAACCCAATACCTTTGCGGACTCATGAGCAAATTCCTTTGAATGGTAACGAGAATCAAAACTAATTGCGACTCCACGTTTTCTGGTTGCTTCATCGAGAGTATCCATAAATGAAGCTAATCCTTCGGCAGCTTGGCGAACAGTGTAAATGTTCATCCGGTTGGTTCCAGCACCAAGCACACCACGCATTCCGGCAGTTCCAAATGAAAGGATCGTTCCAAATGCATCTGTAATTTTATCTGAATCATTTTTCATTTTATTTAAATCAAGTACGAGATTTTCTGGTAAATTGGGTTGTTTGACCCATTGTTGGTAAGCGTCTTTAATTTTGTCGTCCACGACATGACCCTCCTTATATTTAAAATCAACTTAATTATAGAAATTTATTAGGCATCCGTCAATAATTTTACTAGCCAAAAACGTTAATATAACGGAATATCCTTGACATATCAAGGTAAAGAACATATATTTATTTTAGTAAATTAACTAAAACGATTTGATACATAAAAAACGGATTTATTTTACGAAGGGGTGAGATCATGGCAACAATTAAGGATATTGCACATAAGGCCGGGGTTTCGATCACAACAGTTTCACGGGTATTAAATTATGATAAGTCATTATCCGTTAGTGACCTGACTCGCAAGAAGATTTTTCAGGCTGCAGAAGCATTGGATTATACAAAGAAGAAACGTTCCAGTACGACTCGGGACAGCATTGCCGTTGTTGAGTGGTATACCGAGCAGCAGGAACTGGACGATTTGTACTATTTATCAATCAGGATGGGTGTGGAAAAGCAGGCAGAACGGTTCCATTATAAAGTTAAACGGTATTTTGCCGACGACTCGCTGTCAAAAATTGACGATGTAAAAGGCATAGTCGCAATCGGTAAGTTTAGTGCCGAACAGATTGATGAGATGAGCAAGGTCACCGACAATGTTGTTTTTGTCGACTTTGATACTTTGGCAAGGGGTCACGATTGCGTTGTGACCGATTTTGATAATTCCACCAAATCAGTATTGAACTATTTCATCGAAAACGGGCTGAAGCGTATCGGAATGATTTCCGGTGTTGAATATAGTAGTGATCACCAATTGAAAATTACCGATCATCGCTTTGACGTTTTCAAACATTATTTGGAGAAGCACGCATTGTATGATCCGGCCAATGTCTTTGTCGGCGATTATACAATGCAGTCGAGTTATCAGTTGGTTGACCAGGCACTGAAAAGTTCCAAGGAAAGTTTCCCTAATGCATTATTTGTTTCCAATGATGCGATGGCGATTGGTGCTTTAAAGGCCCTTCATGAAAATGGGGTTAAGGTTCCTGAAGATGTCAGCTTGGTTAGCTTCAATGACACGGCTGTTGCAAAATATGTGATTCCTTCTTTAACTGCAGTTAAAGTCAATACCGGTAAAATGGGTGAAGTTGCTGTTCGCCTGCTTGAAATGGTTGACGCCAGTACCGATGGTGACGCTCATACACCGGAAAAAGTGGTTGTGGCAACAAAAATGGTTGAACGGGAAAGTGTTAGAAAAGCAAAATAAAAGGACTGGCACATTTTTGTACCAATCCTTTTGATTTTTTATTTTGATTATCCCAGTAAATAGGTAACACCGGTTGAATTCCGGCCAATAAATGTCGTCATTTCAGGATTCGTTGGGACAACGGAAATCGGCACAAACGGGAATTCTTCGGTTAGCATGCTTCGTAAGAACTGAGCTCTTGTTGAAGTGCCGGAATGTAGAATGCTGAGTTGGACAATGCATTCATCGTGCATGTGCGCAATCTGAGTTTTCCAGAACTCGTTTAAGGACTCGTCCTTGGATCCATGCGCCACCAAACGAAAGTCGTTACCTTTGAAAGCCAACATGTAAGCTGTATTTGCATGCTTGCCAAGGAAACCCTGCAGCTTGGTGATAATCCGGTTGTTGACGATTTGCTGGTTGTTGCGGACTGAGAAAAAGATCCGGGTGTTATCACGGACTTTTGCCAATTCAGGCAATATATCTTTGATTATTTTGCCTTCCTTGATCATTTTGGCAGCTTTAAGCACTTGATAGGCCAACCCGGCAGCCGTCACCTGACTATTCAGGACGGTGACGTCAGTTGTGGATTTGCTGGCAGCTGTTTTAGCGTTATTGTAAGAGGAAGACATCTTATCACTCAAATGAATTGATAAGATTTGGCTGCCGTCCTCGCCCAATTTGTTGTAAGTTTCGGTTAGATCAGCCACCGAAATATCTCCAATAACCGGTTTATTTTTTCCGGAATCAAATAGTTGGAGAAACTTCTCGCTGCTTATCTTGTTAACGTAACCGAACACTCTGCCATCTATCAAAATAGGTGGGTTCAATACATAGATATTGTATGCTCGGATGTCGGCGTTTGCCACGTGGGCAGCGGAATCAGTTACAATTTTAATTTTGCTCATATTATTCACCCCAGGTACTCGAAATTTGTCTACACTGTTATTGTATAGTATTCGTTAGTATAATTGTTGTGTTTATGAAAAGATTAGATTTTAATTCTAACTTTGTTCACAATTTATTCATGAAAGGACTGAAACCCATGAAAGGTAAATATGAAGTCAACCAATATATCGGGGTGCCCCTGGAAACGGATGATTCAGGAAATTATCCAATTAAGATGGATGAGTCCGGCGACTTTAAATTACATAGCTGGCGTACTGGTAAGCATACCAAAGGGAAGTTTAAAAAAGTCGGTCAAATCTTCATTACCGAAAATAACTTGATGGTCGGAATTATCAAAGCGATTCCAGTTGCGTTTAAAGATCGGCATGATTATACACCCCTTCAGCGATTTACCAGTGAATATGTATCTGATGATGTGTTGGAGGCGGGGAAGAAGAAACTGAAAAGTTAAAATGGGGAGGTATCTTCATGAAAAGAATCGGATCAGTGATTAAAAACACGATGCTTATTGCTGGTATCATCGTGATCGGAATCATGGTATCTCCAAGAGTCGCTAAAGCATACACAAATCTTGGAGATAACTTAAATATCGACTATGTTCAATTGAAACGACCAATGTTCACCGGTTATTATACAAAGGTGAACGGTCATAGGGGCCATCGAGTTATCACCCCCAAGGGAACCATTATGAAGGTGCTGGGAATGTCTGGCACCACGGTCAGTCTAAGCTATGACTTAATCAGCTATCAGAAGATGCAGCGCATGTACAAACCGACTCACCCGGCATCTTATAACACACCGCACTACAATACCAAGTATTTTCGGCCATATAAGTTGAAGCTGCCGGTTAGGGATGTCCCGATGCAGAGTGGCAAAGGGTATGTTTACTCCAAAGCGGCCTATTATAAGCCAATCTTTTATATTACGATGGATGGCTACCTTCAGTATTATTCCAATGCCCGATTAAAGCATTACGATGTTAAAAATATTTTTGAATCAAAATCCGGTTCTCAGTATGCAAATCCACTTTGGCAAATAAAGCCGACGGCAAGTGTCAAAATCAATCATTTTAAAACAGTTGGCAAGACATCATACGTTTATTACAAGAAGCCGGTAAAAGGACTTGTGGAAAAGAAAGTTTCTTCAAAGTACTATCGTTTGTCTATTAAAAAAGGTGTCAATAAAACTCAGTCATGGGGAAATGAAGATTCAGCGTGGACCGTCTGGTGGACCACTTACACAGTTGGTGGCCATCCATTCTTCTTTATTCGTGAGGAAGAAGCAGACAATTAATTTGTTTCACCATATGGATATTTGCAGATAAGCGATGAATGGTTATTTTTGAATTTCATATTTAAATGTAATTGGGAGACTGAAAATTCAGTCTCCTTTTTTGAGTAAAAAAATAACCTCCAAGCTAAAAGCTTGAAGATCATTTGAATGCCTAGCACGAAACGAGTGCGGGTATTTTTAGGCCACTGATGAATTACTTCTTCAATAATTCTTCAGCTTTGCTCTTAAGATCATCAGTTGACATGTTCATGTAAGGTTCAACATCTTTTTCGGTCTTGAGGGTATCGTGGTCGTTCTTTTCCATGTAGTAATCCCAAATAGCATCACGGACTGGTAATTTATCATCGCTCCAGTCAAATGCTTCAGACATCTTCTTGTTCAATAATGGAGATTCTGCACCTGGTTCTTCTGCCATAAAATATTACCTCCTTCTATTTGATCTACTTTCATTATAGTTCTTTTTTGAAAAGTGGTTAAATATTTGTTTAATTTATTTAGAATTCTATTTTGCCGGGGCAATTTTAGCAATCCAATTCACTTGTGGATCGGGGGTATTCAGGCGTTCGATGTCTTTGCCAATATCCTTGTTTCGGTCAATAATTTTACCGGAAATTGGTGATTTGAGTGTTTCCACGGATTTGTCACCTTCGATATCCAACAAATCGTCGTCGGTCTGAATATTATCCAGTTGGTTGGGAAAGTCGGCAAAGGTAATTTTTCCCATCAGGTCATAGACAGACTTGTCGATACCCAACAGGTAGTTGCCATCTGCATCCTTGGCATACCAAATGCCATCCTTAACCTGGACGTCAGAAAACGCCGGTTCTTTTTTGCCAGTAAAAAAATTAATAATTTTCTGCCAAATTGAATTTTTCGCCATAATGACACCGCCTCAATATTATTTACCTCAATTATACCGTATAATTGGAGATGTACTAGAATTTGAACAAGGGGGGGATTGTCAGATGTATTTAATCGATATTTCCAGAAATGGTCAACCTAGTTTTGATGCCCGGGTGAACCAATCGTTGGATAACTATTTCGTAAATGATTTGAAGCTGCCAGGCCACGGATTTATGTTCTATATTAATCAGCCGTCCGTGATTATTGGTCGAAATCAGAACGTTTGGGCCGAAGTCGATATTAATTATTTACACGAACATGATATTGAACTTGTCCGACGAACTTCCGGTGGTGGCGCGGTATACCATGACATGGGCAACTTTATCTTTGAAAATATATTAACTGATAATGCCGATGACTTCGGTGATTACGGTCATTTTGCCGAACCAGTTTTAAAAGCCCTTCGCAAGCTTAATATTGATGTCAAAATGAAGGAAAATTCCAGTGACCTGATTTTGAATGGTAAGAAATGGTCGGGAATGACAATGTTCAAAAGTGGCCAGGGTCTGGCCGCCGGCGGTACGATTATGTATGATTTAAATATTGAAAATGCTAAAAAGGTTTTGACCGAGGACCAAATGGAAAAGCAGAAAGGTCTGGGAGTTCGCTCTAAAAGAAGCCCAATCATTAACCTGAAAGACTTTCTTCCTGATGGCATGACGATGGATGATTTCCGTGAATACTTGTTAAAAGAAATATTTGCCGTCAAATCGCTGGATGATATTGAAACTTATCATATGTCTGAAAAAGATTGGCAGAACGTGGATAAACGTCTGGCAGAAACCTATGGAACTGATGAATGGAACTTTGGCCATAATCCCGGTTATTATGATTATGCCGATCAAACATTTAGTGCAGGTAAGTTGGGGATTAATTGGACAATCGACGATGGCAAATTAGTTCATCTTAAATTCAATCCGTTCTTTAAAGTCAGCGGTCATTTGAAAGATGTGGAAGCTGGTCTGGTTGATAAGAAGCCAAGCCGTTGGAACGTTAAACGGGCAGTTAAAAAAGCTGAAATAGAAAATATTGATAATGAAGCTTTAACTGATTTTCTTGTGGATAACTTTGATAAAAGTGAATAAAACCGTGTTAGATAGGGCTGGAGCAAGACGTAAAATCTTGCTTTCAGCCTTTTTATTATTGAAAAAAATCCATTTATCTTCACACTTTCCTCAAAATTTATGAACATTTGTACGATATGCTTATCAAATCAATAAGAAGAGGATGCTTTAAAACTTGAGCATATGGAGGATGTAAGTTATGAAGAAACGGATAAGCTTTTTAATCCAAGCAGTCGGGGTTTTAACCCTGGTGCTTGGAAACTTTTTTACCGCAGGAACGGCATTGGCCGATGTGATTTCCACCAAGGAAGTTGTTGCGGATAATGCAAAAACCATTGATGACAAGTGGGCTTTGGTGACGCAATCAAAGCTTAATGAAGACGCAAACCTGGCGTTTGATTTAACGGTTGGTGGCCTCTCACAGGCAGGAACCGTTAAGTTTGACTACAATGCGGATTATTTCAAAATTAAAGATAAAAAGTTCCAATTTAAAAATGGTAATACCAAAGTTGTTGTGGATATTGATGGCGAAGACTCCACAATTTCATGGACAAACGCGATTGATAAGACTGATCTGGAAGTGATCCTTCCGGTGAAATTTAACCGGACAGTTAATGATCGTGAGCTGGATTTGGTGGTTGATGACGAGGAAATCAAGCTGCCAACACTAACTGTTCTTGATGAAGACGAGAAGGTTAAGCAAGATCCGACTGTCGAAAAGCCGGACGGTGATTTATCTGACGACAATATTTTAAAGGAAGCTCTTGCAGACGAAAAAGCTTCTGATGAGGCTGAGGCAGTTCGCCAAGAACAATCAGCAAACAAGGAAAAGGAAGCTGCTGAAGATGAGTCTGATGATGCTCAAAAAGAAACGAAAATCGACGAAAACTCGTCACAAGCCGATGCCGTTGAAGAGGATAAGCAATCAAACCTTGAAAAGGCAGAAGCACTGTTGAAAGAGAAACGGGCAGCTGATCAAAAGAAAGCCGAGGAAAAGAGTCGCCAAGCAATTGAAGACCGTAAAAAGGCCCAACAGCAAAGCCAACCAGCTCAATCAAGTGACACCAAGACATTGAAGAATCGTGGTGAAGCAAAAGAAGCTGAAACACCACAGACACCTGATGTGGCAGATTTGAAAGGGGCTAAGGAAGCTGTTGCTGACGATGATGCTGAGGGTGAGGAGCCGAGTGATAATCAATTATCTCAGCAATTATCGTTGAATAATGTATTTGAGGACGAAGAAGGGTCACGTGACATCACTGATCTAATCAAAGGCGCAGATACACCACAATTTTTTAAATCAATTAAATTTACTTATACGGATAAAGACGGCGAAACAAAGTCCAAAGATGTGCCTCCGGTTCTTGATGATATATTGGAACTCCCTGAGGTGCTACAAATTCATAAAAATATTGAAATCGAATATGAATGGGACATTGATACCATCAAAGAAAAAGCTGGCCTTGATATCGAGAATGGTGATTACTATAAATTTGATCTTAAAGGGCTGACATATGATTACGGTAGTGATGGCGACTTTGATGAATACATCAAATATAACGGCAAAACAATTGGCCGTTTCATCATGAAGCCGACTGCCGATAAATATATCCAAAACGTTAAGATTATCTTTCTTCCTGGTGACCTGGAAGGTGTGACCAACATTACCTACAAGGCAAGCTTGAAGACGGCCATTAATGCTGGTGCTGAAGAAATTTCTTTCGGCGAAAGCACGACTGGCAAGGGAGAAATCGGCGTTAAAGAAGAACTTGTCTCGATTGAAAAAGACGGTGGATTCTATACCAAAGAGGCGACTGGTTCCGAGCAATCGGAGGATGTCACGAATTTTGACATGCTTGAATGGACATCAAATTTTAAAGTCAAGAAAGGGCAAGAGGCAACCCATGTTGAACTGAGGGAACAGTTTGGTGGTAGTTATGAAACGAATAAAGACAAGGTGGATTACGAATTTACTATTGAAACCTCTGATGGTAAAAAAACCATTATTGATGATAAGAACAGTTCTGAATATAAAGAGATTATAGCTAGCAGTCCGATCTTTAAATTCAATGTCGAAAGTCTCAAACTGTCAGCTAATATCGTTGGTATCAAAATGAAGATGGTAACGCCAGTCACTAATCAGAATGAAAGAACTTTTAAGAACGATATTCGAGCTTCGACTGTTAAACTTGCATCTAAAGAAGAGACTCAAACAGTTTATGTGCATGCACAGTTTTCGCGTAAAGATGATGAATTGACGAAGACTTCCAAAGTTGATAAAAACGGGAAAATCAAATATACCGTTCAATTCACAGTCAAAGAAGAACAGAATAGCATTACTTTGAAAGATACGCTGAACACTGACAAATTCGAGTTTAGTACGGAAAAGCAAGATTACACATTAGAACCCACAACCGATAATTGGCTGTCAGAAGGCCCCTCAGTTAGCGGTAGAACAATGACCATTAAGTTTAAGGACGACCTGAATCCTGGACGATATAAATTGACATACATTGTTAAGCCGGTTGATGGTGTTACTGATAAAGACTATAGCAATGTGAGCAACACAGTTGAAGTGAACGGTCAAAAGAAGAACAACAAATTTGGCCCCGCCTTTAACAGTAAGAACCTTGTAAGCATGGACTGGCAGAAAATGATGACCAGTTGGAGTATTCACGTTAACCAAACGGATCGTGACGTAAATGGGCAGTTTGTGATTACTGAACCCGTAAAAGGCGACAATCCAAATTATCTGGATTTTAAGGCTTTTTATAAAAGCTTTACCGAAGACGATGAGTTAACTGATCAAGTCAAGAAACATATTGCATTTCTTAAGAAAGGTGAAACAGATCCTAAATGGGAATATAAAGTTGACAAGGGAAAGACATACTGGAATGGCGACCCGAACGATCAGCGTGAGGCATTCACTGTATCTTACGACGAGACAAATGATCAAATTAAGATTACGATGTTGAGCCTTCCTAAAGATGAAAACAAATTTGCTATTTATCTGTACGACGTTCCCATGGATAAAGAAAAAGTGTTGGCCGCTGAACAGGGTGAATTGGGTTCGATTTGTAATTATGCTGACGTGAAGTATACCGGTTCTAAAGATAAAAACACCGTTCCTTCATGTCAAAAACAGTTTGAAAATATCAAGAGCAACATCTCCAAGACTGGAAAACTATCAAAAAATTTCCTCAAGGATAAAGTTATCGATTGGACGACTACTTTCAATTACCGTCAATACCTGGGCTCAGATGAACGAAAAGTTCTGGTAACTGATGGAATCGATATTACGGATGAAGTTGGTGAAGATGACATTAAGGATGCTGATGGTAAAACGACTGCCCGTCATCTTCAGGATATTAAGGAACATTTGGTGAACAGTTTGCAGGTTTCTCTTGGAAAAATTTCGAAAAATGGTGAAAAGGGTGAGGACTTTCAAAAATTAGACCCAGACCAATTTAAGATTGATGTTAATGTTCATAAAAATCAAAAGGTTACATTTAATTTGAAATTGTCTGACGCTGCTTATGAGGAGCTCTATCAGAAAGCAGGCAAGAAGGTTATTGAACTGAAATATCAATCCAAGGTTACCGATTTTAAAGCAGATGATGAAAAGACATACGAGCATTTGAAGTCTTGGACATTTAACAACGAGGTTACTGCCCAGTGGAATAAGGATGATAAAGGCAAATATCATAACGAGTTGTCTGCAACTGCCAAAGTTTCATACACGGACAACGGTTATCTGTTAAGCAAAACCGGTGTTCAAGAGGAAAATGGTATTGAGTTGCATGAAAAGGATGAACAAGTCAAAAAAGTTGGAGCCGTTAAATGGAGTTTGGCTATCAATGGAAATGGTTACGAACTTCAATCGCCGGTTAAACTGACTGATACACTGAGTGGTGGACACTACCATTTGAAGACCACCGATAACCAATATCGATTGAAAATTTATGAAGCCAAACGATCATTAAGTAACGGCAAAGTCATCTATACCAAAGATACTAGCAGTCCTCTATCTGAAGGGGATGACTACACTGTTGAATATTCTGACAGCTTAAATACAATGGTTGTGAAATTTAATCGTGCATATGCAGTCAAGACGCCGTTACTGGTTGAATATTACACAGTTACTTCCAAAACAATTGGAACATCTTACAGCAATGAAGTGAAATTAACGATTGCATCAAAGAACTTCGAAGATACTGAAGAAGTTGAATCAAGCGCGACTGTGGCTGGTCAATACACTACTTTTGCTGCCAATATCAAGAAGGTGGATTCAGCCACCGGTTCACCTCTACAAGGAGTTAAGTTCCAAGTACAAATGCTCCTGAAGGATGGGACTTGGAAATCAGTTGGAGAAGAAAAAGCAACTGATCAAGACGGCTTTGTTTCCTTTGATGGCCTTTACGATAAGCCAACTTACCGAATTGTCGAAACCAGCGGTCTGCAGAACTACGATGACAGATGGGTTTCGAAAAACTTTACGATCGCAGATGCTCAAGAAGAGTCCCATGACGGTAACGAAAACACTTATTGTATGACCGCCGAAAATCATCGAACCAATGCATTAAAGATCAAAAAGACCGTTACTAATTCTCTCAGCGTTAATAAAAACGATAAATTTGAATTCAAAGTTTTTGTCACTGATAAAGAAGGTAACGTTGATACCGACTTTAATGATCAGTTCAAATACACGGTTAACGGAGAAAAGGAAGATGTCGTTATTTTTGAAAATGGCGAATCAACTAATCTTCCCGAGATAAGTGACGGTCAAGTCATTACAATTACGGGTTTACCACAGGACAAATACTACCGGGTAGTTGAATCGGTAAATGGTTCTTACCGGGCAACCCACACCCTCGACAATTTGACGATTGTTGATGCTGATGGAAATGACGGCAATAAGACTGACACTTTCCAGATGCAGCAAGGTAAAGATGCTGCTACAGGAATTGTGAAATTCACCAACGATGCAAAAACGACCCACTTTGGTTTCTCCAAGAAGATTGAGGGTCCCAATGCCAGTGCCGACAAAGATAAACAATTTGAATTCATGATGAAAGTGATGGATGAAAACGGTGATGTCAACGACGACTTTACTGGCGAGATTGAGGGAATCAAGCACACAACTAACGGGGATGTTAATGTGAAGTTTGACTTCCAAAACGGCGTT
Source organism: Lentilactobacillus kefiri (assembly GCF_007989105.1). Lineage (GTDB taxonomy): Bacteria > Bacillota > Bacilli > Lactobacillales > Lactobacillaceae > Lentilactobacillus > Lentilactobacillus kefiri. Next base: position 62,067 of record NZ_BJVK01000002.1, read on the forward strand.
GCCAAAGAGATGACTTACTCAGATGGAAGTCAATCACCAATCGAGTTGAAGACTGGCGAAAGCTACCGGAACATCAAGTTACCAGCCAACGTGAAAGTGAAAGTATACGAAAAACAAGATACTCAGTACGCGGAAGTTCACTACCAAATTGGCGATAGCGAGGAAAATGAAGCCGGTGAGTCTGACGAAGATGGGTGGAAGGTTGTTGGACCGATAGTCGCAGATAATTCAACCGTAAAAATCATCAACAAGCAGGTTCATAACCAGTTTGAATTTGAAAAGGTTGTGGCCGGTACCATGCCCGAAGGCGTTACAGACTTCACATTTACTGTTGAAGCCGATGACAAGGACACTAAAGATGCTGTGAAGGGACAATCATTTAAGGCAATTACTAAGAATGCCACAACTGATAGGGTGATTAACTCAGGCCAAATTATTTTTGACGACAACGGAAAAGCAACTCAGATCAAATATGGTACTGATGAATTCACTGAAGCCGTTGATATCAGTCTTGAGGACAACCAGAAACTAGTCCTTCCTGATTTACCGCAGAAGGCGACTAAATTTAAAGTGATTGAGACAACAACCGGTCACTTTGATACGAACACGCATGTCGACGGTGAAGAAAAGAAGACTGATAGCAAAGAAGCTGTGATTGAATTGAATCGGGAAGATGCTGAGAATTCCATTCAATTTGAAAACATTTCACCAGATCTCGTACCGTTTACGCTTAAGAAAACGGTAAGTGGAAATGTTGCTCCGGCAGATAAGGATAAAGAATTTACGTTTGATTTAACAATTAAGAATCCGCCTGCAAATTGGGGTGGTAAGGATCAAAAAGAGTTCAAGGCACTTAAAAGTGATGCCAATGATCAGCACGACTTAATATTTGTTAAACAAGCTGATAATTCATATCTTGCTGAAGGAATAACGTTAAAGGCTGATCAGTCAATTACCATTTATATTTCAGAAGGGCTCCAAATTGAAGCACAAGAAACCGAAAATCATGGTTTCAAAGTTAGCCACAAATTTGGCAGCCACGAAGAAGATGGGGATACTCATCAGATTACAACAAACAAGGATATGCCTGAACTGATCTTTAATAACCATTCTCAAACAACGGGAATTGAGGTTAAGAAGACTGTTAAATCTGAAGAAAAGGATCAACTTGACGAATCAGATTTTAACAAGAAATTTAAATTCAAGGTTCATGGCGCAACTGAAGATGGCGGTGCGTTGGATGGAACATTTACACTTCGCAAATTTGAAGTAAACGGTCAGTACAGTGATCGGGAAGTTTCATTTAATAAGAACAATATTTTGAACTTTAACCTCCAACACGATCAAAAAGCACAGCTTCTCGGTCTGCCAATCGGAGCCAAAGTTCAGGTAACTGAAACGAACTATGATGGCTATGACCCAAGCTACAAAGTAAACGAAAATTCCGAGAAGCAAGGGGACAAAGCCACTGAATTTGTGACCCAAGAAGGTCATCTCGGCACGGTTCATTTCACCAACACCAAGCAAGTCCCGGAAGAAGCCAGCTTGATGGTTAAAAAAGTCCTCGCCGGGCCAGTGACCGACGAAGACAAAGCGTTCAAGTTTGAATTCCGAGTAACTGCGACTCCAAAAGACGGGGAAACAGATGAGCTGAATGGTAAATTTGATGCTGAAAAGTTGGACCATGAAGGTGACACAACCGACATTGAAGTTGAATTTACTGATGGCAAATCGGAAGAGCTGAAACTTCAAGGCGGCGAGTCGATCAACATTAAAGGTTTATCAACCGATTACAAGTACAGTGTCAGTGAAGCATCACTTCCAGAAGAGATGATGTTTGAGACGTCATACAATGTCAACAACACAACTGACAAAGGTGGCAACGAAACTCAACCAATCACACTGAAAGATGGTCAAGAAGGCAAAGTGGTTTTCACTAATACCAAGCAAGTGCCGGAAGAAGCCAGCTTGATGATTAAAAAAGTCCTCGCCGGTCCGGTGACTGACGAAGACAAAGCGTTCGAGTTTGAATTCCGAGTAACTGCGACTCCAAAAGACGGGGAAACAGATGAGCTGAATGGTAAATTTGATGCTGAAAAGTTGGACCATGAAGGTGACACAACCGACATTGAAGTTGAATTTACTGATGGCAAATCGGAAGAGCTGAAACTTCAAGGTGGCGAGTCTATCACGCTTAAAGGCTTACCAACTGATTACAAGTACAGTGTGAGCGAGAAAACGCGTTACCAACGGTTCATGTTTGAAACGTCTTATAACGTTAATGACACAACCGACAAATACTGCAGCGATACTGAACCAATCACACTGAAAGACGGCCAAGAAGGTAAGGTGGTCTTCACCAATACCAAATTTGAAGTCGAAAGTGCTGAACTGGAGATCAGTAAGAAAATTGCCGGCGGTGGGATCATTGATGCCGATAAGAATAAGACGTTCGAGTTTGCAATTGAAACCGATGCAAGTGTCAATGGCGTCTTTGACGCTGTGGTCAATGGTCACGATAAAGCGAAGGTTGAATTTACGGACGGTAAGGCGACCGTGAACCTGCAAGCCGACGAACGAATTGTGATTAAAGACCTGCCAAGTGAACACAACACGTACACTGTCACTGAGCTGAACGGTTCCGGTTTTAAGACCCAGTACCAGCTTAACGGGTCGCGAACTGAAGACGGTGTGAAGACTAAAGAATTCAAGCTAAACGATGAAGAACGGGCAACGGTGGCCTTCACTAACAGCAAGGAGTCACCAAAGCTTGCCAGCTTGAAGATTAACAAAGAAATTGCTGGCGATGGTCTCACATCAGCTGATCATGACCGTGACTTTAACTTCCGAATTTATTCAGCTGTGACTGGTGAATTCAAGACAGTCAAAATGGATCAGCATGGTGACTCACATGACATGACTGTGAAGTTTGCCGATGGTCAGTCAGACGTGATCACTTTGAAAGACGGTGAATCACTGACCGTCAACGGGTTACCAATCGACTACACTTTTGCGGTTGGCGAAGAGCAGGTTGATGGTTTTGCACCGACTTATAAAGTTAATGGTGCCAAGATTCAACAGGGGATGACGACACAAACATTCAAGTTAACCGAAGATCAAAAGGGGACGGTTGAATTTACCAACACCAAGAATGGTGAGATGGAACTTGGAATCCTTTCTGTAAGTAAATTTGTGAATGAAATGGGAGATAGAACTCGTAAGTTCCAATTTCACATTGAGGTGACCGACGGCTTGAACAATCCGTTAAATGGCACGTTCAAGACTCAGGTAACCACTAACGGCAAGGTAACCGACGGAACCATCGAATTGAATGGTGGAAATGGTCAATTCACGTTGACTCATGGCCAGACCATTAAATTCTATTTACCACTTGGTGCCAAGTATGAGGTGGCGGAACGGGATTATTCAAAAGATGGTTATGTAACGACGGTGACGAAGCGAAACGCCGTTGTTAATAATCCGACCGTTACAGGAACAGCAACCAAAGAAGATGACGCGATTGTTTACCACAATGATTTGGAAGACGATGAAGCAGTATTACCAATTCCGGGTGAAGAAGATACTGACGATGACTCCGATTCGTCGGATGATTCATCAAGTGGCACCCTCGATAGCAATCCGGCTTCCGGATCAACGGGAACAACTGGGACAACAAACGGTATTGATAGCCCAATGGGAATCCCATCTTCAGGATACGTTGGAAAATCAGTGCTTCCACAGACGGGTGAGGACAACAATTCACTCCTGATGGTGATCGGAATGTTCATGTTGGTAACAATCATTGGTGTGGGAAGTTTGTACTATGCCAAAAGAAAATCATAGAAATGAGGAAAATGTTGAAAAATAATAAAATTAAATGGATTTTTCAAAAGGCTGTCAGAGATTGCTCTGGCAGCCTTTTACTAACATCCTAATGCAAGAAGTTCACATTATTTTCTCAAAATGTGTTGACATATTCTAATCTGTCTATCATAATACGAATTATCAATTTGAAAGAAGCTTTCTACAAGATTCCTTAACAGAAAATCCATTCAGCGGCTGAGAGATGGTATCGAAATTGTAGATTGTGACTTTCATGCTTTTACCCATAAATCGGTGAGCGTGAGTTAGCCGGTTTCGGACTTGTCCGTTAAAGCAAGCAATGAGTGGATACGAAAAGTATCTATGAAGGTGGTACCGCGGCCAATTGTCGTCCTTTTGTCTTAGTGACAAAAGGGCGATTTTTTTGTATCGCGGTTTGCTTTAGTGGGGTTGATGAAATTGATGACAACTTTGGACAGGAAAGGAAGTTTTATTTATGAAATATACAGTTTTAGGTGCAGGTGCAATGGGATTGAGATATGGTGTGCTTCTTCAAGAAGCCGGCTTTGATGTGGACTTTGTCGATACTTGGGATGAGCAAGTTGAAACGGTTCGGAAACAAGGTGGCGTTTATGTATCACGGGATGGTCAAAACCGTCACCTGGTGCCGGTCAATGTCTATTATCCTGAAGAATATAAAGGTGATCCGGATGTGCTGATTGTCTTCACGAAACAATATCAGCTGGCCGATTTCTTAAAACGCTGCGCACGTTTCTTTAATGATAAACAATATGTCGTAACCTGTATGAACGGTATGGGGCACGTTGAAAAGCTCAATCAATACTTCCCTAAAGAACGGTTGCTTGGAGGAACTGCACTGATTGGAACTGTGCTAAATAAAGCTGGGGATGTCGACTTCATTGGACCTAAGGGTGCCGGATCGATGAACATCGCCAACGAAACCGAAAAGCCCGATGCCATGACCCACAAGATTGTCGACGAGTTCCAGAAGGCTGACCTCAATCCTAATTTAACCACCAACTTCATGGGAACTTTGATGGCCAAGGTTGTCTTTAATTCTGTCATCAACACCCTTTGTACGATGTTTAAGATCCGAATGGGTGAATATATCCAATCGCCAGTTGCTCAAAAGCTTGGTGTTCAACTGATCGATGAAGCCTTTGACGTTTGCGAACGTGCCGGGATTACTTTATTAAACACCCGTCAAGAGGAGTGGGAGACCGTTAAATACGTCAGCACCGTCTCCAACCCACTGCATTTTCCTTCCATGTATCAGGATATTTCTAAAAACCGGGAGACCGAAGTTGATTACATCAACGGATATATCTATGACCTCGGCTTGAAGTATCATTATGAAGCCAAGACCCACGATTTCTTGAGAAACCTGGTTCATCTAGCTGAATTTGCCGGAACCTTCGACGTTGACGGTTATATGAAGTCAGTTCTTGAATGTGATAAGAAGGCGGCCGTCAAGACCCCAGAGGAACATGTGGCAGAAGCTTAGTGATGATTTAAACGAAAATTTCAAATGCCATCCAGACAGTCAATAAATCTGGATGGCTTTTTCTGTTTATTTTTTGGTTAAAATGAGTGAAAGAAGCTTACTTTAAGTTCATAATAGGAGCTATCTGTTTACTTATTTATTACCATATAGTGCTTGATATTTTGTTGGCCAAGTTGTAATATACTTAGGTACCTAAATAAGTTAAAATAAATCTCTAATAACGTACCTGGAAGGAGTAGCAAAATGCTGAAAATTGCCAAAAATCGGATCTCATATGTGGCAGTTCTTGGGGCCGTTCTATTTATGTGCATCCAAGTAATTGCCAACTTGAATCTGCCCAGTTTGACATCTGACATTGTTAATAATGGGGTTGCCAAGGGAGATATTTCTTATATCTGGAAAGTGGGCTTTCAAATGGCCGGCTTTTCCTTACTTAGTATCCTGGCGGCGATCTGCAACGTCTTCTTGGCGGCTCGGACTTCACAGAAGTTGGGACAGAATTTACGGAGTGATGTTTATCGTAAAGTCATCAACTTTTCCAAGGATGAGTACGACCAGATTGAAACTTCATCATTGATTACGCGAACAACCAATGATGTCGTTCAAATTCAAAACGTTGCCATTATTATGCTGCGAATGATGTTAATGGCACCAATCATGCTGATCGGAGCCAGCTTCCTGGCTTACACCAAGGATCACCAATTAACGATGATCTTCCTGGTGGTCTTACCGATTATGATTGTCTTCATCGGCCTTTTACTCTACTTTTCGGTTCCGTTGTTCAGAGCAATGCAAACCAAAACTGATAAAATTAACCGAATTTTTCGTGAAGGATTGACGGGTGTGCGGGTTATTCGGGCATTCCGACAGGACAAATTCGAACAAGACCGGTTTGAAGATGCCAACCGTGATTATACCGATAATGCCATTAAGGTTAATACGATTGTTGCCCTGGCGTTTCCAGTGATGACTTTAATCATGAGCGGAACCAACGTTGCAATTGTCTGGTTTGGTGCCAAATTGATTGGTGCTCAATCCATGCAGGTTGGTAATCTGATTGCGTTTATGAGTTATGCCATGCAGATTCTGATGAGCTTCATGATGCTTTCAATGGTGTTTGTGTTTATTCCTCGTGCCCAAGCATCAGCAAAGCGGATTCAAACGGTTTTGGCTTTGAAGTCAACTATGAAGGAAGCTGCCAATCCGGTGGTCTTTGATCCGAAAGCCAAACAACACGATTTAAAATTTGATCACGTTGAATATCGTTATCGACAAGCGGAAATGCCTGCTTTAAGCGATATCGACTTTGATGCTCATAGTGGGCAGACAATTGCGATTATTGGTGGTACCGGATCAGGAAAGACCACTTTGGTGAGTTTGATTCCGCGATTCTATGACGTTGACAAAGGTGAAATCGAACTTGATGGTCATAACATCAATGACTTCTCAATGAAAAACTTGAGAGACCAAGTTTCCTTTGTGCCTCAAAAGGCAACGTTATTTACCGGAACCATCCGCGATAATATGAAATATGGGAATCCCAATGCCACCGATGACCAGATCTGGCATGCATTGGATATTGCCCGTGCCAAAGATTTTGTGAGTGAAGATCCTGCCGGACTGGATATGGTCGTTGAACAGGGTGGCGATAACTTCTCCGGTGGACAAAAGCAACGTTTGGCAATCGCCAGAGCGTTGGTTAAGAAAGCTGCCGTTTATATCTTTGATGATTCATTTTCAGCGCTTGATTTCAAGACTGATGCCGATTTACGGGCTGCCTTACGGGCTGATGAGCATATTCAAAAGAGTATCACGGTTATTGTTGCGCAACGAATTGCGACGGTTGCCGATGCTGATTTGATTTTAGTGCTGGATAATGGTCGATTGGTTGGTAAAGGAACTCATGACGAGCTTCGTGCCAACAACAAGATCTATCAAGAAATTATTCATTCACAACTGAGAGAGGAGGACCAGAAATAATGGCTGAAAAAGATAATGCACCTCAACCAAGTGGTAATCAACATCATGGCGGTCCTGGCGGCTACCAAGGGGTTGTTGAAAAGCCACACCATTTCTGGAAGACAACCAGACGGCTGCTTGATTACATGCAGGACCGATTGATTGGCCTCATTCTGGTTCTCGCATTTGCGATTATCAGTGTAATTTTTCAAATCAGAACCCCCAAGATTTTAGGTGAAGCTACGACTGAAATCTTTAAAGGGATGATGAAAGGCAACGCCCAACAAAAAGCTGGGTTTAGTGTTGCTCAACTGCCGATCAACTATCAAAAAATTATTCAAATTGTTCTGATAGTGATTGTCATGTATCTTGCAGCAGCCGTATTTAGTTTCCTGCAGCAATACATCATGACCAGAATTTCTCAGAATACGGTTTACAAATTGCGTCGGCAGATGAAAGGTAAGATGCGTCTGGTTCCGATTAAATATTATGATACCCACAGCAATGGGGATATCATGAGCCGGGCAGTTAACGATATGGATAATATCGCCAGCACCCTTCAACAAAGTTTGACGCAGGCTGTTACCAGCTTTGTGACCTTTATCGGAACGTTATGGATGATGTTTACGATTAGTTGGAAATTAACCATTATTGCCTTGATTACCATTCCGTTGAGTTTGGTTATTGTGGGAATTGTTGCGCCAAGGTCACAGAAATATTTTGCGGCTCAACAAAAGAGTTTGGGCTTGCTGAACGACCAAGTCGAAGAAAATTATGCCGGTCAAATTGTCCTCAAGAGTTTTAATAAAGAGCAGGATACGATCGATCAATTTGAAATTCAAAACAAGAAGTACTATCAGGCAGCCTGGAAAGCTCAGTTCATTTCAGGAATTATCATGCCATTGATGATCTTCTTGAATAACATTGGTTATGTGTTTGTTGCGGTTGTCGGTGGTATTCAAGTTGCCAACGGAACTGTTACCCTTGGTAATGTTCAGGCCTTCCTGCAATATACCAATCAGTTCTCACAGCCAATTTCTCAATTAGCCAACTTGATGAACACAATTCAATCAACGATTGCGTCAGCCGAACGGTTTTTTGAAGTGATTGATGAAGAAGAAATGAAGAACACCAAGGCCAACCGTCCCGTTGAAGAGGGAACCGATAATTTGGTGGAATTGGAGCATGTTCAATTTGGTTACAACGATGATGAGTTGCTGATGAAGGATTACAACCTTGCCGTTAAACGTGGCCAGCAAGTCGCTATTGTTGGTCCAACCGGTGCGGGTAAGACAACCATCATCAACCTGTTGGAACGCTTCTATGACGTCAAGGGCGGCAGTATTCGCCTGAATGGTGTTGATACCCGTGATTTGGACCGTGAAGATTTGCGTTCACACTTTGCCATGGTGCTTCAGGATACCTGGCTGTTCACTGGTTCGATTTACGACAATATCAAATATGGCCGTGAAGATGCGACAAAAGACGATATTCTTGAAGCTGCCAAAGCTGCCCACGTGGATGAGTTTGTTCGCAAACTTCCCAACGGGTATGACACCGTTTTGAATGAGTCAGCTTCCAACATTTCTCAAGGTCAACGTCAATTGATCACAATTGCCAGAGCATTTGTGGCCGATCCCGAGATCCTGATTTTGGATGAGGCTACCAGTTCCGTTGATACTCGGACTGAAGTTCAGATTCAACACGCAATGAGTCAGTTGTTGGAAAATCGGACCAGCTTTGTGGTTGCTCACAGACTTTCAACGATTCAAAATGCCGATAATATTATCGTTATGAATCATGGCTCAGTTGTTGAAACTGGGACTCATAATGAGTTGTTGGCAAAGAATGGCTTCTACGCCAACTTGTACAACAGTCAATTCTCAGATGATGTTTCATTTGACTAAGGAGGAGCTTACGATGAAAAAATTAATTGGTTTATCAGTCGCTGCCGCTTCTCTGATGTTGATTCTGAGTGGCTGCGGGAAACCGACGTTAACAGTTTCCCGTCATCATTTGCGTGCGAATGCTCTGGCAGTCACTTTAAAAGGCAAGAGCAATCAAAAACACGTTGACTACACGGTGAATGGCGGTTCAAAGAAGACCGTCAAGACTAATAGCAGGGCCTTTGTCATCAGTGTCCCAACCAAAGATTATCAGCAAACTGTTAAGTTAAGCGCAGATGGCCGTCATCAAACCGTTAAGGTTGCCAAGGCAAAGGTTGTCGGCAGTTATAAGGCAATTCGCACATCCTATAACCAGGCTTTGACCGGTGCTGCATTGTCCAAGAAGGACCAGCAATTGGCTCGACAAATGGCAAAGCAGGGTGCCCAAGTCAAAAAAGAAGCCCAACAATTGAAATCGGGTAAAACTGATAGTGTTGCGGCAATGCAGGCGAAAGCTCAAAAAGCGGCTGCCCTTCAAAAGCAGACTGCTCAGTTGAAAAAGATGCAGGCTCAACTTGCCCCGGCAATGAAGCGGGCTCAGGCCAGCGTGAAAGATCAACTGCTGCCGGCAAATCCGAAGAACGATATTTCTAATTTGATTTCAACCAAGAAGCTCAATTTACGAGCTAATCTTGCGGGTGATAAAGTTTTGGGGATGGCGATGATGGTTCCGGTATCCAGCTTGAAGCACAAGAAGGATCTGAAACCGTTTATTATGTCATTTTCCGTCCTGACAGACAGTGTTGGCGGAAATGCGAAGTATGTCCTAAAAGAATTCCAGAAGTCGGCTAAGGCCAAGAAATCGACTTCAACGACTGCGCCGAAGTTCCATTCCAACGGGATTACGGTTAGTCTGGGATATTCAACTTCAATATTGTATGTCTTTGTCACAAAATAACGAGTGTGGGATGAATCCAAAATGGTTCATCACATCATAAAAACGAGCCATGATGAATGATTTTCATCACGGCTCGTTTTTGCATACTCAATATTAAATTTCAAATGGATTAATGACCAACGCCCATGAACCAGGCAAGCAGGTATAGGATCCAAATGTGCAATGGATAAAAGGCATAGAAGAAGCCCTTCATACTTCGTCCCAATTGACCGTTGTAGAAGTACATTGGAATGATGGCCAAAAACATCAGCCATTGGAAGTTCCCTGTAAACAACGTTGAAAAGTTGAAGCCGGTTGAAATAATCGCCAGAGCAACAACCGCGAGCATTTGCCAGCTGCGCTTTTTACGTACCAGGTACATCAGTGGGCCAAGATACAGCATAAATGAATTTTCAGCGATGAATGGACTTGGCAGCAGCATAATCAGTTTGGCCCAGACAGCATGGCTGCCAATGGCAGTTACCGCAACCAGCGTAATTGCGCCAAAGATAAACGGAATGGCGATGGCTAAAATACCACCCCAGACTTTGCCTTGCTGATGGCGCTTTCGGCCTTCTGAAATTTGTTGGATACCATACATGGTCAAAACGCCGATAAACAAATCGCCAAAGATATTATTGATTAAGGCAAAGTCGCCCATTGGGAAGAAATGCTGGATGATCATGTTCCCAATCTGCATAACCCAAAAGCCAATTAATAAGCGGGTCATATAACGTTTCTGGTTCCGAGTATGGATAAAGCCTTCAACACTTAGAAAGAAAAAGATGGTCGCAACCGGTCGGCCAAACCAGTCGACCCAGTTGGGAACCCCAACGGTGTTGAACATTTCATGAATGTGGTCAATGAACATCAGGGTAATTCCGATGACTTTGATATCGAAATTGGTGATGCCACGTTTGGCTGTTGAATCGATAAGATCACTCCTAAAAATTTTTAATAGGCAAAGTTTAACACATATTCGGGTTAAATGTATTTTCGAAAATGAGATGGGGTGGTTTGATAGAACTTTTTGAATTGATCAATAAAGTGGGATGTATCATGGAACCCCACTTTGATTCCCACCTCGTGAACTTCCAAAGCAGCATTTGTGAGCAACAGTTCTTTCGCCTTTTTCATTCGGTATTGATTAAGGTACTCGAGGGGCGTCATCTTGAATAGCCGTTTGAATACCCGATTTTGGTAAGTCACTGAATAGCTGGTGACTTTTGAAAGATCCTGATTACTGATGGGCTCCGCAAAGTGATTGGAAATATAAGCCAGAATTGGTGAAGTAATGGTTGAACTTTGAAATTGCTTCGTATTCAATAACTCATTTTGCTTTAGCAGCATGATGAACTTATAAATTTGAATTGATTGATCAGGCAATGACAGATTATCGTTAGGCTTGAATTGATTGAAGGTTTGGGGGATAAATGCGGTTAACTCAGGCGAAACAGCCTGAACCAGAAGAAACTGATTGAGTTTTAAAAAATGCACCATATCATTCGCGATGGTTCCGTCAAACGATAAAAAGGAGACTTTCCAAGGTTCACTTCCGGTTGGATGATATTCATGAGGAACTCTTGGCCGGCACAGAATGCCCTGATTACGTTTTAACAAAATGTGTTGGTGATCAAGGTTGACCATGCCCATTCCCATTCCACTTTCAGTCTGCAGCCAGTGATAGGCATAGTAACCGTTGAGTCTGTGAATTGGGGGCTGATTCCAGTCGTAGCCAATACTGTCACAATACAGCGGTATTTTCATTGTTGGACGATTAAACGCGATTCTCAAATTAACGCCTTCTTTGCATTCATTTTACTATAATTGGGTTAAATTGACGCATTTTAGGGTAAATTAGTCATATTAATGAAAGCCCTTACATAATATACTCAAATTGTTAGGAAATATTTGTTGCTGTTTTCTTTTGTTTCAGTCGATTATTTGAGATTTTCAATAAGATACAGGGGGCGTTTTAAGGATGGATTCAGTACAAAAAAAGCAACGAAAAAAGAGCTTTTGGTCGATTTTTAACTTTGCGTTTGCCAACATAGGTGGATCTGCGGTATACATGACGTTCGGTACATATTTTATGGTTTATGTTACGTCAGCTATGTTTACCGGCGTACCGAAGGCCGAAGCCAACAAGTTGATTGCTATGATTACCGGATTGATATTCATTATTCGGCTTGTTGAAATTTTTATTGATCCAATCATTGGGAACATTATTGATAATACCAATACACGTTGGGGAAAATTTAAACCATGGCTGATAGGTGCCGGGACAATTTCAAGCCTGTTATTGGCACTTCTATTCTCTGGTATTTTCGGATTATCAAGAGTCAGTGCAACATGGTTTACAATCTTATTTATCCCAATCTTTATTACGTTTGATATCTTCTATTCATTTAGAGATGTTTCGTATTGGGGCATGGTACCTGCTTTAACTGAAGACAGTCACGAACGTTCATTGTTCACTGCCGCTGCCAACTTTAGTGGCTTCGGTCAAAACATCGTCACCATTATCATTGTTCCAGTTGTTACTTATGTGACTTTCGTCTTTACCGGGAAACATAATGAAGGCCAACCCGGCTGGACCGCTTTTGGAATTTTGATTGCGGTTGTTGGAATTATCTGTTCACTCGTGGTTGCCTTTGGGACTCATGAAAAGCAAAATGCTTTGCGGGAAGTTACCAAGAAAAAGACCAGTTTGAAAGATATGTTTTGGGCTCTTAGCCATAATGATCAAATGTTGTGGACAGCTTTTCCATATTTAATTTATGGATTTGGAAATGCTGCAACCGCCGGTCTGATGTTTTATTTATTTAAATACGTCATGGATAAGCCGGGATTATTCTGGATTACCGGTTTGATTCCAACGATTGCCGGATTCTTCACTTCACCACTTTATCCAATCATTAATAAGTGGGTGACTCGAAAGACAATTTATGCCGTCAGCATGTGCAGTATGATTTTGGCATACATTTTGCTGATTGTTTCAACTGATAACCTTGCAATGGTTGTCACTGCAATGATTCTGTATTATGTCCCACAGGGATTCATCTTTATGGCGGTTATTTTAACTTTGACCGATACCATCGAGTATGGCCAGTTGAAGAACGGTACCAGAAACGAAGCCGTTACGTTAGCCGTTCGGCCAATGCTTGATAAAATGTCAGGGGCAATTTCCAACGCGGTTGTTGGCTGGGTTGCCGTTGCTGCCGGCATGACCGGTACGGCGACTGCGGCATCAATGACACCAGGAGGAATTTCATTATTTAAGCTGGTCGCATTTTGGATTGCTTTAATCCTCCATGTTCTTGCATTGATCATCTACGTATTCAAAGTTAACATTTCAGAAAAGAGACATGCTGAAATTGTTGATGAATTACAGCATAAGTTAGCTGCTGAAGGAATTGGAAATCCTGAATCAACTGATGAAAAAGGGTCTGAAACCAAGGTTGGCACAGTCTCAAGTGAACCGGTAGATGTTAATATTGCCGCTCCTGTTAGTGGTGTCACAATGAGCTTATCAGATGTTGTTGATGAACATGGTCACAAGGGCATTGCTGGAAAAGGAATTGCCATTCAACCAACTGAAGGTAAGATCTATGCCCCATTTGACGGTAAAGTGGTATTAGTCTTCACAACCAAGCACGTTATCGGGCTTCAATCAGACGATGGGTTGGAAGTATTAATTCACGTTGGATTAGGAACCGTTAATATGCGTGGCGAAGGATTTATTAATCACTTAGATTCAGGCCAGTCATTTAAGAAGGGTGATTTACTCCTTGAATTCAATCGTGATAAGATTCAACAAAGCGGATACAAAGATACCGTTGTTGTCCTCTTGACTCAAGGCAATGATATTGTTAAGACTCAATATACGGACAAAAAGGTTGTTGCCAGTGGAGATGAACTGGCAAAAGTCCAGTTGAAATAACGTTATGAAAATTGAATAGTAAAAAGGTGCCATCGAAATTATGATTGATAACTTCGATGGCACCTTTTATTGAATCGATTTTATTTTAGAAAATTACTTCAAAACTTTGAAGCGGTCTTCATCGTTCATGAATTCTTTTTCTCCGGCTGGTGATTCGATTGAGCCAAAGTCCATCTGAGCACGAAGTTTCCAACTGTCTGGAATGCCGAATGCTTCTTTAACTTGGTCATCGATCAGTGGGTTGTAATGTTGCAAGTTGGCACCAATCCCGTTTTCGGCAAGGGAAGTCCAAACGGCAAACTGAGCATTACCTTGAGCTTGTTCAGCCCAGTCGGCAAAGTTGTCGGCGTACAGTGCGAAGTCGTTCTCAAAGCGGTGAACAACGTCCATGTCAGTGTAAAACATCACAGTACCGAAGGCTGACTTGAATGCGTTAATCTTCTGTAAAGTCTTTTGGTAAGCTTCCTCAGTAGGAACTTCTGATTTTAATCGTTTACCAACGATATCCCAAAGCTTTTCGTGATTGTCTCCGAATAAGATAACGGCACGGGTTGTTTGGTTGTTGAATGGGGTAGGTGCCCACTTGATATCTTTTTTGATTAAGTCAGCAATCTCGTCAGGGGTTTGGCTGATGTTACGTCCTAAGGCATAAATTGAGCGACGCTTCTTGGCAAGATCCAATAATTGTTCTTTCATGTGTGAAAATTCCTCCAATGATTTACTTACTTTTTATTAGTCAATATGCTAATCATACAGATTGACAAAAGTGATGTCAATACATATTGACGTTAAAATACTTGTACCTTAAGATTAGCACATAATTCAAGCGGGAAACTTGATTTAGGTCAAGTTTCATAAAACAATCCAAATAAAAAAGCCCGCAATTTGGATTGCCGGGCTTTCTCGAAGTGTAAATTCAAACGTTTATGCGGCAACGGTATCAGTTGCGGGAACGTCTAAATCATTGTTTGAAGTTGTGCTGTCTTGGTTCATTGCTGAAGCAAGAAAGTCTTGAATATTCTTCATGTAATCTTGAACAGCGTTACTTGCTGAGGCATGACCGCCAACGTGGCCGTCAAGAACCCAAAGCTTTTTGTCTGTTGATGCGCTTAATTTGTACATTGTTTCAGTTTGAGTGTCCGGGATGAAAGTATCATCTTCGGTTGAAATGAACAATGTTGGCAATTTGGAATTCTTTACAGCAGTAATCCCTGAAACATCATCCAAGCTGAAGCCTTGAACCAATTTATTAATGTTATTCATGGAAGTTAACAACTGGTCAAAGGGAACTAATGGAATTAATCCATTCAGGTTCCAGCCAATTTTCGAAGTGATGTTGTTCAAGCTACTTGCTGCACCGGTATACAGGTGATAAATCAAAGATGGAATGGTTGAGAAGCCACAATCGGCAATCGTTGCTTTAACTGATGAAGGCAGGTCGCCTGAAGCAGCGTATTGGAGTGCTGTATCGGCGCCCAATGATTGGCCATATAAAACGATCTGGCTTTCTTTGCCGTTAGTTTGGTCGATTTTGTTAATCCAGTTAACCCAATCTTTCTTATCCTTGTTGCCGAAGCTCAGCCATTCACCATCACTGGTGTTTTGGCCGCGGGTGTATGGCATTAGGACGTTGTAGCCCATGTCATAGAACATCTTTGAAATCCGACCCATTCCTTCTGGCTCAGTGGTCCAGCCTTGACCGTAAATAATGGTCTTTTTGGAGTCGCCATTCTTGATGTAAGTTGCTCTGGCAGTTCCAGTACCGTCGGCAAACGGCACCTCCCAAGTTTCTTTTGGTGCCTTGTTGTCGTACCAGTCCTGAGCCTCCGTATAGTATTGCTTGACGTACTCTGGATTGTATTTCTCGTCCAAATCAGCCCAGTTTTGACTAACATCCCAACGGTTAGGGGACAACAGTGTCCGGAACTTTGAGATGAATTGAGCGCCTTGACGGCTGGCAACCAATGGATAAATAATCGATGCGGCAATTCCACTGGTAATTCCAGTGAAGAAATTGATGAATGGATTGTCACTTGATTGTTTAATTGCAGAATCGGTTGAATCGCCGATTCCTGAAACGGTGATTTCATCTTTATCTGATGTTGTCGCTGTGGTGCTTGAGTCACTTGCGGTATCAGATTGAGTGGTATCACTTGATCCATTTTGATCTTCAACCGGTTGAGCAACTGTCGAGTCGGTTGCATCATCTGCAGTGACGTCAGCTTGGCTGTCCGTTGTTGAATCAGCAGCTGTTGTATCTGCGGTTGATGAATCGGTTGCTTGACTGTCATAAGCGACAGTTGGTTCGTCTGAAGTAGATTCAGTTGTGTCAACCGTTGACGGTTCTGCTGTAGTTGGCTGTGATTCAGTGGTTGGATCACTTTCAACAGTTTCTGCCGGGGTGGATTGATCGGCAACAGCTGTGTCGTCTGAAGTAGCGGTAGCGTCTACTGCAACCGGCTCATCCGAGGTGGTTACAGTAGATGACTGTGACTGCTCGGACTGAACCGCTGTATTAACAGCCGGATCAGATTGAGCGGTATCTGCATATGTATTGGTTTGAAAAATAAACAATCCCAATGAAACAGCAAGCAGACCAGTCAGCTTTGACACGTTTTTTGCTTTGTTCAATTTGTTTCCTCCTTTCTAAAATATTAATTGAAGCAAATGCAATTATAATCGTTATTTATAACGCGTACCATATCAGTTTGATGACATTTAAGTAACAAAAACATATCCATAGTTAAATAAATTGGAATCGTCTCAGCATTGATCAAAGTGGGGCGTTTCGGGGATGATCGTTGATGATTTCAGGTATGTAGACAAAAAAAGAACCAGCGATCGAAATCGCTGGTTCTTTCAAATTTTAAACTAATAAATTAGTCTTCAATTGGTGTAACGTTAGCAGCTTGTGGTCCACGGTCGCTGTCTTCAACGTCAAGAGTAACTTTTTGGCCTTCGTCTAATGACTTGAAGCCGTCTTTGTTGATAGCTGAGAAGTGAACGAATACGTCACCATCGTCAGTAGTAATGAAGCCATAACCTTTATCAGCGTTGAACCATTTAACAGTACCTTGTTTCATAATATATGAAACCTCCTTGCGCTTTAAGCGCATAATTATATTTTAATGTATCAAGTTGCAGTGATTCCAAGGAGTTATTTCATAAAACTATAAAACAAATACCTTTGAAAATCGAACTCTTAAACACATTAGCTATAATATACCAACATCCTACCCGGTTGTCAAATCAGATTATGATCTTTTCAAGATTATGAAGCGTTGGCTTGCTGTGCAGCAACCGGTTCAACCTTGATAGAATCGTTATCCTTAACAACTTTGAAGTCTTTTGCATTTGGATTTTGCAGATAACTATTTGTTAATTTATCAGTAATTTCTTTGGTGATCACTCTGTGCATTGGACGAGCACCAAGTTCTTTGCTGTAGCCCATATCAACTAACTGACTCTTTGCATCGTCGGTAACAGTGAAGTGGATACCACGAGACTTGTCGACCAAATTGTTCAAATCGTTGAGCATTAAGTCAAGAATCTTAAGCAAATCAGGCTTCGTTAATGAATTGAATTGAATAATATCATCAATTCGGTTCAGGAACTCAAGCTTGAAGTAAGGTTTTAATCTGTCAATGACGTTCTTCTTATCATCATTATCACCTTGGCCGGCGTTACTGGTCATGATGATAACTGTGTTACTGAAGTCAACGGTTCGGCCTTGAGCGTCTGACAAACGACCATCGTCAAGAATTTGCAGCAACAGATTCAATACATCTGGGTGAGCTTTTTCAATTTCATCCATCAGAATCAAGCTGTATGGGTGACGACGAACTTGTTCAGTCAAACGGCCGCCTTCTTCGTAGCCAACATAACCAGGTGCTGAACCAATCAACTTGCTGGCACTGATCTTATCCATATATTCAGACATATCATATCTGAACATTGCTTTAGTCGTGCCAAACAATTCTTTGGCAAGTGCCTTGGCAGTCTGCGTCTTACCAACTCCGGTAGGGCCGACAAACAGGAAGCTGCCAATTGGACGGTTGCCTTCAGTAAATCCAACCCGGCTACGACGAATAGCAGCTGAAATTGCATCCAAAGCTTTGTCCTGGCCGATAACTTCTTTCTTCAAGTCTTTATCCAAGTTATTGAGTTGGTTAACTTCGTTCTTGTTAACATCAGTTACAGGAACACCGGTAATTCGTTCAACAACTGATTGGATAATGGCTGGGGTAACTTGTGGTGTTTCAACCTTTGTTCCATTGTCAATATTCTTAATCTGTTCTTGAACTTTGTCCAACTTGTCACGTAACTTGGCAGCCTTCTCGAAGTCATCTTTCTTTGCAGCTTCAGCCTTGTCTTTTTCAAGCTCTTCCGATTCCTGCTGCAAAGTTGATTTGTCTTTGGTAAGTGATGAGCCCATGGCAACCTTGGCACCGGCTTGGTCAATCAAGTCAATGGCTTTATCAGGGTTCATTCGATCCTGAATGTAACGATTACTTAATGTGACTGCAGCCTTTAATGCTTCGGGTGTGTATTGAACGTGGTGGAACTTCTCGTACTTTGGAGCCAAGCCTTTGATAATGGTCAAAGTGTCTTTTTCACTTGGCTCGTTCACCATGATTGGTTGGAATCGACGGGCAAGTGCCTGGTCTTTTTCAATATCACGGTATTCGTTGCTTGTGGTAGCTCCGATTAACTGAAAGTCGCCACGAGCCAACTTAGGCTTTAAAATGTTGCCGGCATCCATCTTGTCACCTTCACCGGTTGAACCGGCACCGATGATTTGATGAATTTCATCAATAAACAGAATGACGTCCTTGTCTTTCGAAACATCGTCGATTAATTTCTTCATTCGTTCCTCAAACTGGCCACGAATTCCGGTTCCTTGTACCAAGGAGACAACATCAATCGAGATGATCTTCTTGTTCAGGAGCTTCTCGGAAACGTCTCCGGCGACAATCTTTTGTGCCAAGCCTTCAACAACGGCAGTCTTACCAACACCGGCTTCACCGATTAAGACTGGGTTGTTCTTGGTTCGACGACTGAGAACTTCTTCCATTTGTCCAATTTCTTTATCACGGCCGATAACAGGATCCAACTTGCCATCTTTAGCCATTTTAGTTAAATCAGTTCCATATTCGTCTAACAAAGTTTTCTTTTGTTGAGGTCTGCGTTCTTGGACTTGGATCGGTCCCTGCTGACGTGATTGTTGACGACCGTTGGAATCTGACATTGCATTCCTAAAGAATGGGTCGTTGAAAATGTCATCAAAACCGTTGCTTCCAAAAATATCGTTATTCATAGGCAATACCTCCGTATTCTAAATGATTATTAACGTATTTATGATTCACATGTTCAAATTATGAGGAACATCCATTCCCCTCTTGAACAACTATATAGTATCATATATATGTAATGCATTCAAGAGTTTAGCTTAAAACGATATAGCTCCAAAGCACTGGTATACAGGCATTCCTAAAAATAGTTAAAAATAAAAATAGCACTCTTATAAAAAGAGTGCTAACCATTCAAGTAATGCTATTCAATTTATCTTAATCCCAATTAATCTGTAATCTCAAATGTAAAGGGGACAGAATCTTTGAGGGTATCATGAACCGTGCAGAGATGAAGGGTATCTTGAATGAATTTGTCGTTGCCTTCCTTATCAAGATTGGTCTTGCAGGTCAGCTTAACGTGGATGCTTTTTACCCGGGAAGACTTATCTGGGAAGCGTTCCGTTTCGCCGGTCACTTCAACATCGAACTGCTTAATTTTGATGTTGGATCCTGGACGGTGAACCAACGATGCTGCACTGGCACCCAAGCAGGCACCAACCGCGCCAAGCAGGTATTGAACAGGATTGGGACCGGCATCCGTGCCTCGAAACTTGGTTGGCTCGTCGGCAATAAATTGGTGGACACCTGCAGTGTTGATAGTTTGTGAGCCGACATCACGTAAAGTTGAATGAACATTATAAATTGCCATAGTTAAAACTCCCTTTAATGATGATTTGGTTTACAATCTAAATATAAGTTATTTTGAAGCTAAACGAAATAGAAAGGTTCATTAATTGAATGAAAACACTCATATTGATTTCCCATCCCAAATTTGAAGATTCCGGTACCCAACAGTTTCTCAAGACCAGTTTTTATTCTCTGGACGATGTGAAGTACCAAGTGATCGATGAACTTTATGGACAATCGGACGGCATCGACATTGAGAAGGAACAGTCGGCACTCAAAGGGTTTGACCGGATTATTTTTCAATTTCCGATGTACTGGTATTCATCACCAGCCAGCTTAAAACAATTTATGGACGATGTTTTCACCAGAAATTACATTGTCGCCAACCGGTCAGTAAAGACCAAGCAGCTGGGGATTGTCGTCACGCTTGGTGATGCCAAAGCAGACTTTCAGGCCGGCGGATCCGAGCAGTTCACAATTTCTGAACTGTTGCGGCCGTTGCAGGCATTTGCCCACAAGGCTGGGATGCAGTATTTGAAGCCGCTTGTCGTTGATCAGTTTGGCTACATGGATCCCGAGCAAAAAGAAAAACTGCTGATTGATTATCTGCAGTATTTGAGTGCGGAGATGCCCTTAAGTTTGGCCAACCGTGAGAAGTGGCTGGTTGAACGGCTACAGTCAACCAAGCAGGGTAAAAGCGATGAGAAGCAGCAGGCAATTGACCTGGTCATTAATTCTCTTGAAGATCAACAAAATAATGTAGAGAGTCTAAAAGAAGACGTTAAAATGATTCGCAATCAGGAGGAGTAAACAGATGACTGATACAACAGAGTGGCTGGTTAAACAGCTGACGGAATTGAAAAATGACGATCAATCTTTCATCAACAAATCAATTTATCAAGCAACTATCGAATTGGCTAAAGAGCAGGATAAGCGAGCTCAGCAGTCCCAAGATGAACTGGATGGAAGAATCTGGAGCCCCGATAAATGGTAGTGGACCCGGTAAGTTGGCATGTATTCAAGACATCAATAAATTAACAATGGAACTTAGATTCGTACAAGTCGTGCACTCAAGTGTTGTCACGGCTTTTTTCGTGCAATCAGTGCTAAACTATAACCGATATTAATCAGAGGGGTGAAGCAAATGGACATGGTATTGCTACTTACCATTATCTTGGCAGCCGTCGTTTTGGCCAATATTTTAGCTCGGCACATTACGGTTATCCCTTTGCCGTTTTTCCTGATCTTGTTGGGAGGCATATTGGCCATCCTGCCGGTTTATAGAGGGTTTCAATTAGATCCCTCAACCTTTGCGTTGGCAATTATCGCGCCGATGCTTTTTAATGAAGCCCAGAATAGTTCACGATTTTGGATTGGCCGCTCAATCACGAATATTTTGTCATTAGCAGTCGGCCTGGTCTTAGTGACCGTGTTGGTCGTTGGATCGGGACTCCATCTTGTGATGACGATTCTGCCGTTGACATTGTGCTTTGCATTGCTGGCGGTCGTGACACCCACTGATGCCTCAGCCGTCAATTCAATATTTGAGGCGAACCCAATTGCTGAAGAGCAGGCGGGCACATTGCAGCATGAATCATTGTTCAACGATGCGGCCGGTATTGTGTTGTTCGACTTTTCGCTGACGGCTTTTGTTTCCGGAACCTTCTCGTTAAAATTAGCTGTTGGCATTTTTCTTTGGGAATTCTTTGGCGGCTTGCTGTTTGGAAGTTTGATCGGTGTTGCAATCGTCAGTGCCCGGCTGTTCTTGATTCGCTACAATGACGACACGCCGATTATTATGGTGCTGATTCAATTGATGTCACCGTTTCTTGTGTACTTGCTGGCTGAAAAATTAGCATTATCCGGCATTCTGGCGGTCGTTGCCGCCGGACTGGTACAGGGATCCGAGCGTGAAAAGCTGCGTTTAACGTCATCTCGGATGCAGCTCGTTACCAGCAACGTCTGGGAAATCATTTCCGGGATGCTGTCAGGAATTGTGTTCGTATTGCTGGGCCTGTCGCTTCCCGAAGTCATCAAGGCGCTTCATGAATCGCCCAATCCCGATCTTGGAATTTTTAAGTTAACCTTGATCGGAGTCGGCGTTTACCTCACAAAAGGATTACTGCGTCTGGTTTGGAGTCGATACATGCTCAAACGGCGGGTTAAGTCACGTCACGAGTGGCGTGACAGCCTCGTTATGGCGCTTAGCGGTGCCAATGGAACAATTACCTTATCATTGGCTTTCTCAATGCCAAACACGGTTAACGGGCAACCATTTGCGTTTCGTGGCATCATGATTTTCGTGGCTGCCGTGGTCATTTTGACCAGTCTGGTTATGCCAACAATTTTCGTGCCGGTCATATTGCCAAGCCAGGATCAAAAAAAGCCCCGATATCGTTGGGTTAAACGAATGATCCAAGCTGCTATCAGTGATCTGTTAAAGGAAAAAGAGCACCCCGCCGAGGCTCAGATTGTGATTGATTCATTACAGCAACAGCTGGTCCTCGACAGTACACCGAATTTCCACCTGCGCAGACAGTTGATGAGTGAGGCCCATCAAGTGGAGCTGAAGGCAGTTAAGCAGTTATTTGATGACGGTAAAATTTCAGAAGATGAATTAACCTACTATACAAAGTTCTTGAATTTGAACAATTTCTCCGCGGATGAAAAAATTTGGAAGAACGTTCTACTAAGAATTCGATTTAGCCTCCACGTCGGCAGGCTATACAAAGATTTGAACCGGGCTCAAGAAGCATTTTTAACCGCACCGGTTGCCTTGGAAGAAGTCTATTGGCGTGAACAATTTGAAAAGCATGGCGAGAATATATTGCCAATTGAGCAGGCCGGATTTAACGCGGTCATGGACTTCTTAAAGACTCAACAGGCTGATAATGGTGTGGAAACCAACATGGTTAAGCGATTTTATCGAACCCGCCACCGTCGAATCAACGGTGAAGATGTTGACATGAACATTGTCTATCAAATGTTTATGCGGGCTTTCCACAGTGAGTATGAATTAATTCAAGATTCACTTGTCAGCGGAAAAATTGACTCCGCACTGGCTGAAAAGCTGCAGTCGCGGATCTCAACGGATGAAATGACTTACCTGCAGAATACGGAGGTATTCAAGGATTAGTGTGCGACGAGACCTGGGTGATTGCGGTGCATAAGTCCAAAACGACCATTAATGAACGGTTTTTGTTCATTGATGGTCGTTTTGCATTTATGTGTAGCGATCAGGGTCGTCGTCCACAGGACTAGCTGCTGCGCCATACTTGCGACCGTCGGAACACTTTAAAAAATAACCTTTACTTCGAGCCCACTAGAAGTTATATACTCAAGATATGAATTTGAAATAACTAATAAGAAGGTAAACCATGAAATATCGAAATTTGGGTAAACAAGGCCTTAAAGTCAGTGAACTAGCCTTAGGCAGTTGGATGACCGATGTTAGCAGTGCCTCGAAGCAGGATTTAGCTGATCAAAGTTTGAAACTCGCTTACAGCAAGGGAATTAATTTCTTTGATTGTGCTGATGCATATAGTGGTGGGGCAGCCGAACGGTTCTTGGGCAAGGCACTTAAAGAATTTCCCCGCAAAGAATTGGTCCTTTCAAGTAAGGTGTATTTTCCAACCGGTCCTGGTATCAACGACCGCGGACTTTCACGAAAGCACATTATGGAATCGATTGACCAGTCTTTGACGAACTTACAAACCGATTATTTGGATCTGTATTTCTGCCACCGATTTGATCCCAATACGCCGCTGGAGGAAACACTCATGGCATTGAGTGATTTGGTCGACCAAGGCAAGATTCTCTACTATGGTGTCAGTGAATGGCGACCGGTTCAGATTCTAGAAGCCCAGTTGGTCATCCAAAAGCTTGGCCTGCATCCAATGTCAGTTGTCCAGCCACAATACAATATGTTTGATCGATACATTGAACATGAGTTGATTGATGTCTGTGGCAAGCTTGGATTGGGAATTGTGCCATTCTCACCACTTTCTCAAGGGCTGTTGACCGGAAAATACCGCAAAGGCCAAAAGATTCCGGCTGGTTCGCGGGCAACCTACCAGGATCAAATTCAAGCGCTTTTGACTGATGACAACTTGGATAAGGTTGAGGCGCTAATCAAAATGGCTAATGAGCTGGATACCGATTTGGCAACCTTTGCATTGGCATGGACCAAGCGGGATCCACGAATTAGCAGCTTAATTACAGGGGCCAGCAAACCAAGCCAACTTGAAAATAACCTCAAGGCTGTTGATCTGAAAATCCCCGAAGAGTATTTCGGCCGGATTGATCAATTATTTGGATTTAAAAAGTTTGAGCGACACATTGGATAAAAAGAGCGTGCGGTAATGGCTGAAATCAGCCGATTGCCGCACGCTTTACTAAATGATATGGGATTACAAAAACAGACCGAGACAAAAGTTGACGCTTTTGTCCCAGCCTGTTTGTTTGGCTATTTTTCTGTTGTTGAATCAGTTGGATCCGGATATCCCGGTGCCCAGTGATTGATTGGTCCAAATTCATGACCAACGTTAATTTCATTTTCAATGGCGATGTCCACAAATTTCTTAGCGATTCGGACGGCCGTTTCGACGTCGTTACCTCGGGCCAGTTCCGCTGCAATACATGCGGAAAGGCTGTCGCCGGTCCCATTCTTACGGTCGGTATCGAAGAAATCACCGGTCAGCCAAAAGCTCTTTCCCGACTCAAGTAAAACATAGTCGGAAACTTCTTTTTGGCCGGGATGATGGTGACTTCCCTTAATCATAATGTTGGCGGCACCCAAATCTTTTAACTTTTGGGCGGCTTTAATCATGTCGTCTTTGGTGTTGATTTCCATTTCAGCCAACTTTTGAGCCTCAAAGAAATTAGGCGTGATGACCGTTGCTAAAGGAATCAGTTCATCCCGAAGTGTCTTGTAGGCACTTTCTTCCAGCAGCATGTTACCATGCTTGGTGGTAATCACGGGATCGACTACCAGTGGGCCAAAGTCATACTTTTGATAATTTTTAATGACGGTTCGGATCAGTTCACTGTCTGCCAGCATCCCGGTCTTACTTGCTTTGACTTGGTAATCGTCAGCCAGGTCTTTGAATTCCTGGTCGATAAATGAAGTGGGCAGCGTTACGGAATCGTGAATACCGTAACTGTTACCGGCAACTGCGGCGGTCATAACGGCCGTTCCGTAGATGTGACGTCTGAAAAATGTGTGTAAATCTGCTTGCATGCCGGCGCTGCCATCACTGTCTGAGCCAGCGATTGTCAGTGCTTGTGGATATTGTTCTGTCAAATTAATCACCTCAACCATTCATTTAACTATTAAGAATACCACATTTTATTAGAAATCATAGAGAAATGATAGATTGATTTGCGTTCCGACCTGAACTTGTATTATAATAATTTAGTCTATTGGAATTATGAAATCGTAATACAAAATAAGGAGAGTCTAATTATGCGAATTTGTCATCCACACGGCGTACAAGGACGTCGTCCAGTTAACCGTAAAAAAGATATCAAGCGAAACAAACAATTATCAGACTTGCAACATTTCTTGAAGCAAAAGCCAGGTAAGTAATCGTTTGAAAAAAGCCAACCGGATTTTCCGGTTGGCTTTTCTTTTACGCTGTTGCAACTGCTTCAAACGCCTCAACGTCTTTTTCAGTTCCAATAACCGTCACAATGTCACCGGCTTGGGTAACCGTTGATTGATTTGGAATAATGGCGCCTTCTTCGTCTGCGTGGGATAAAGCAATCACTGATATTTTGTATCGGTTGGTCAAATTCAAGTCGTTCAAAGATTTATTGAACAGCTTTGGATTCGTGAGTTCAAATTCCACCACCGATAATTCACCTTTTAATTTCAAGTCGTTGAGAATCTTTGGCTCCATCACGTGAAGGGCAATTCTTTCACCCATATCACGCTCTGGCTGGATAACTTCATCAGCGCCCAGCTTTTCCAGAACTTTTGCATGACGGGCATTTTCGGCCTTACATACCAAGTGTTTGACACCCAGTTCCTCACAAATCATGGTCGTCATGATGCTGGCTTCCAAGTCAGTTCCAATGGCCACAAATACATTGTCGAAGTTTCCAATTCCAAGCTGTTTTAAGGCTAATTCGTTTTGGGTATCGGCAACAATCGCTTCGGTTGCCCGATCCCGAAATTCATTCACCCGATTTTCACTTTTATCAATGACTAAGACTTCCTGATCGTGTTCCAGTAAAGCGTTAACGATGCTGGAACCGAAGAGGCCAAGGCCGATGACGGCATAATTTTGTTTCATGAGGGTGCTCCTTTTTTCAATATTGTGCTTCGTTTTTTTTTAAATTGAATTTTCATTTTTTATCGAACATGTTTTGATGCTAATGACTACTCCCTTCGGCCTTCAAAATGCGTTCCGACGGCCCAGATGCTCATTTCTAAGGGGGCTTTAATTAAAGCCCCCTTAGAAGCCGCATCTCCCGAGCCTCGTCACGCTCTAACCAATCATTACGTTTTCTTCCGGATACCTGAAAGCATCTTCGGGACGCTTTGACGTGAGCAGTGAATACATCACGGTAAAGATTCCGACTCTGCCCATGAACATCAGCACCGCAAAAATTAATTTGCCGATGACACTCAGATGGGCAACCAGTCCCAAACTGAATCCAGTAGTTCCGAATGCTGAAATGACATCAAAGGTAATGTATTCCAGCCCTTGAGTTTTGGGGATGGTTTCCGTGAAGGTTAAAATCATGGTCGCAATCGATAAAACCACCGCGACTAAAAATACCAACGAAAGTGATCGGGTAACATTATCATTGCTGAAGCGGCGGCCCCAAAATGTCGCGTCCCGTTTGCCGCGCAGCGTTGACCACACTCTGATCAACAGAATTCCCACGGTGGTGGTCTTAATACCACCGGCAGTGGATCCCGGGGTTCCACCAATCAGCATCAAAATCATCGTAAAGAACATGCCGCCCATGGTGATATGAGTAACCGGCAAAGTATAGAAGCCG
This sequence comes from Lentilactobacillus kefiri, assembly GCF_007989105.1. Lineage (GTDB taxonomy): Bacteria > Bacillota > Bacilli > Lactobacillales > Lactobacillaceae > Lentilactobacillus > Lentilactobacillus kefiri. Next base: position 89,128 of record NZ_BJVK01000002.1, read on the forward strand.
GCAGTCCGTGGCGTGACCGCTAGGAACCATGTATTCATGATCCGCTGAAAGGTCGTCAAATGACTTTCCTGAGCGAAGTTTCCTTCGGTTAACATGTAAACCACAAAACTAAGCAAAATCAATCCAAGATAAGTCGTCAATGCTAATTTGGTATGCAGGCTCAGATGATGGTCTTCATGATAAAAGATAATATCTTTCCAGACCAGAAATCCGAGGGAGCCTGAAATAATTAGAATGGTTAACACAAACAGCAGGTAGGGATCATTCTGGAATCGGACCAAGCTGTTGTCATACAGGTCAAAGCCGGCGTTACAAAAAGCACTGATTGAATGAAAAATACTGTACCCCAAGCCCTTCACAAAGCCATAGCGGGGATAGAAATCAATAAAAATCAACCCGGTTCCCAACACTTGAATTGCCAAAGAAATACGGACAACCAAAAAAACAACCGCACTGGTGTTGGCAAATGACTGCAGATTCAGTGATTGTTGGGTGAGCAGCCGAGTCGTTAAATCAACTTTGCGGCGCATAAACACGAATAGCAAAACGGCAAAGGTCATAAAGCCCAGACCGCCAATTTCGACCAACATCAAAATGACAATTTTTCCAAAGATGCTCCAATGCAGGGCGGTGTTGACGACGGTCATTCCAGTGACACAGGTTGCCGAAGTGGCAGTAAAAAACGCGTTGATATAGCCGGTCATATGTCCGGATCGGCTGGCAATCGGCAGCGACAACAAAAAGGTTCCTATCAAAATAATGATAAAGAATCCCAATGTTAATATCTGCGGCAGTGCCAACCTGGTTTTCAAGTTCAATGAATCAGAACCTTTCACTTAGCAAGAATGCTAATTTCTAATGTTAATGACATATGTATTATCGCACATTCCCAGAAAGCACCCAACTCTATGCCTAAAATAGACTATAATATTGTTAAATAAGTGATTGTGAGGGATAGATTTTATGCTGATAAAAAATGTGCATATTGAAAATGCTGAACAAACCAGCGATGTCAAAATTGAAGATGGTAAATTTGTCAAAATTGCGCCTTCAATTGAGCCAACGGATGACGAACAAGTGATTGACGCGACTAATAAATTACTGCTGCCACCGTTTGTTGATCCCCATGTGCATCTCGATGCCACTCAAACTGCCGGTGATCCTGAATGGAATCAATCAGGCACGCTGTTTGACGGAATTCGCATTTGGAGTGAACGTAAGAAAAAATTGACGATTGACGACGTTAAGACCCGTGCCAAGAAAGCACTCAAAATTCAGGTTGCCAACGGAATCCAATTCGTTAGAAGCCACGTCGACGTTACCGATCCGGATTTAACGGCCTTAAAGGCATTGATCGAGGTTCGAGACGAAGTTGCCGATCAGGTTGAACTCCAACTAGTTGCTTTTCCACAGGAAGGGATTCTGTCATATCCCAATGGCAAAGAGTTGATGATCTCTGCTGCCGATATGGGCGCTGACGTTATCGGTGGAATTCCACACTTTGAATTCACTCGTGACTACGGTGTTGAATCACTGAAATTCTTGATGAAAGTTGCTGAGAGTAAGGACAAATTGGTGGATGTTCACTGTGATGAAATCGATGATCCGGAATCTCGCAACCTCGAAGTATTAGCCACCCTTGCCCTTGAAAGCGGGATGGGTGACAAAGTAACCGCCAGCCATACAACGGCAATGGGCTCTTACAACGATGCCTATACCTACAAATTATTCAGACTCTTGAAGATGTCTCATATCAACTTTATTGCCAATCCGTTGGTCAACACCAACTTGGGCGGCCGTTTTGATACTTATCCAAAGCGTCGGGGCATGACCCGGGTTAAGGAATTGTCCGAAGATGGAATTAACGTTGCATTTGGTGAAGACGATATTAAAGATCCATGGTATCCAATGGGCAACGGCAATATGCTGGACCCAGTTGAAATGGGGATTCACGTTGGTCACTTGATGGGGTACAACGACATCATGAACTCCTATCAGTTCGTCACAACCAACGCCGCCAAGGCAATGCACGTCAGCGACCATTACGGAATTGAAGTTGGCAAGCCTGCCAACTGCATCATTATGAATAACAATAACTTCTACAACGCCTTAAATGAACGTTCCGAGATATTGTACTCAATTCATGATGGTAAGATTTTGGTTCAAACCGAACCCAAGCACGTAACAAATCATTTTAACGATTAACAAAAAGCACTAAGCACATTTCTGAAAGGAATCTTTCAAAGATGGACTTAGTGCTTTTAAAATCAAACTTAATTGGCTTTCTTTTTCTTTGCAACAGTCGACTTCTTAACGGCAGCCGGCTTTTTCTTTGGCACCATTGCAGCTTTTTTGGCTGCAGCAGCTTCCTTGCGTTTACGAGAGCGTTCCTTCAAAATATCTTTGAGGGCGCCAATATCTTCTTGATGAAGATCCTTCCAAGACTTGTACGATGTATTGGTATCGGTATCGGTGGGTTTAAGGCCGGTATCCAACCAGAACAGGGACTCTGTCAAGCTGGGGAAATTGTGCATCCAAAGGGTTTGGCCATTTTCGGAGTCAAACGCAACGTAAGAACGGGCATGGTGCTGTAAAAATGTATGCTTTCGAATTTTGAAAGCTTCGCGTTTCCTTGTTAACCGATAATCGGGTAAAATGTACTTACCTTGTTTTTTTAATCGGGGAAAACGTTCGTTTATTTGATCTGATTGGTCTTTTAAAAGCGCTTTGGCTTCCTCAACCGAGATCAATGTGGCTTTAGTCTGGGTCATTTAACTTTGCCCCCTTTACTTAACATTTTCGCATAGATTTATCTAATTGCAAAGTAGATGGAAAGATTATAAATAATTATTAATATTTATTCTTAAATTTTTACATAGAGGGGTCATCATTGGTATGAAATATTATGCTGTTAAAAAAGGAAGAAAGACCGGTATCTTCACAACTTGGCCGGATGCCGAAAAGCAGGTTAAGGGTTATTCCGGTGCCCAGTTTAAAAGCTTTAAAACACGAGGCGAAGCCGATGATTATTTGGGTGGAACAGTTGCCAACGTTGAGAAAGTCTTTGTGCCATCCAAAAAGCAAATCAAAGCCGATCGCCGCAAAGCCGAAAAAAAGGCTCACGAGAAATCCAACCGTGAAATCATCGTATATACCGATGGCGGTTCCAGAAATCACGGTAACGTTAAGGACGGTCATGTAAAAGCCAGTGATAAAGCTGCCTGGGCATTTTTAATCAAAGATGGTCACCAAAAGCATTCCAGGTCTGGCGGCGAGTTTGGGGCTACCAACAACAGAATGGAAATTATGGCCCTTTTGGAGGCTCTTAAATACTTGAAGAGTCACAATATGCAAAATGAACAGATCGACGTTGTAATGGACTCCAGGTACGTTTTAAACGCCATTCAAAAGAAATGGCTCCGTGGATGGCGACGACGGGGCTGGAAGAAGGCTGACGGATCCAAATTACAGAATAAGCAGCTTTGGCAGCAGATTGACGCCAATCTGCGTGAATTTCCCCGGATTCAGTACTTCTGGACCAAAGGCCATGCTGACGACAAGGGAAATGTTTATGTCGATCATCTGCTTAATAAGCGAATGGACAAAATGGCCAAAAAAAGTCCTCAATCAGCTGAAACCCCTCAACCGGCTCATCATAAGCCGGCAGAAAAGCCGCAGCGGATTGAGGATAAGCCAAAGATCAGTCAAACAAAGACCAGTCAACCCAAGTTGGCACCACGAACCAGTCATTCGGTCAGTGATATTGAAAAAAGTCTCAGACAACTTGGATTATTTGACGATGACAAGGATTAATGATGCATATGATTTGTTGAGTGATAACGACGGTCAACTTCTTTACTCCAGAAACCACCGGATAATTGAACCGGTTCTTGAACCATGATGAATGCATCTGGTGAGATCTCTTTAATTTGTTCCATCAAACGACGGTCGGCCTTTCGCGGTGCCAAGATACTGAGTACCAAACGGGCTCCGGAACGACCTTCTGCTCGGCTGACGGTAACCCCATATCCTAGATCACGCAGCTTTTCAGCTAATTCCTCGTTGTGAGCATGAATCGGGTTGGTCGGATCAATCTGGACAGTCACTTCGAAGTTGACATAGCCCAGGGCAATATTATCTTCAATAACAATTCCGATGTAAATGCCAACACCAAATCCGACCGCATAAGCGGCGATGTTCAATGGACTGTCGATATGCTGTAAGGCAATCGCCAAAGCCATAACGTAAACAAATTCCTCACCGATCGCAACAATCGGCGCCAGAAATTGGTGACCTTTGACAACCAACATTGTCCTGAAGGTATTAATCGAAATGTATAAAGCGTTTAATACAAAAATTGTGATTGCAAGTTTCATTAAAGTCTTCCTCCCGATTCGTTTAATTTAAGTCTATCACTTTTGCATAATAGGATACCAGAAAGGACGTTATATCCTATTAGAATAGGCGTCGACAATTTGTTAACGTTGACAACTATTGTAATTAACGGTATTCTAAACTTTGAATAATATTTAAAAGTAAGGGTTGTTGGCCTAATGAATAATATCAATTTAATTCCATATCTGACGTTTGAAAACACCAAAGAGGCTTTGGACTATTATCAAACCGTTTTTGGTGTTACGAACGTTCAGCGTGAATCCCCAACAGAAAAACAAGCAGAAGACATGTCACTTAATGACGATGTCAATCTCGACGACCTTACACTGCAAGCAAGCTTTCAAGTACTGGGCAAGCAGGTCTTTTGTGCTGACAGTTTCCTGGGTAAGCCGGTTATTTCATCAATGATTTCATTGATGCTTGAAGTCGACCTCCATGATTCTGACGCACTTTCTGCGCTCCAGGATTTATATGAGCGGGTAGTGGAATCTGAACAAGTTAAAGTGATTGTAACTTTTGAAAAGAAATCGTCTGGTAACAAATACGGCCAGATTGTAGATAAGTATGGTATCACATGGATATTTAATGCTGTTAAGTAATTTTGGACGGTGATTGAGGCTGAAAACACGTTTGTTGTTTTCGGTCTTTTTTCATAAAAGGGGTGTTTGAAATGACTGACTTTTCAAATATTAAAGGGGTTTTATTTGATCTTAACGGGATCATTACCGATTCTTGGCTGTATCATAGCAAGTCATGGCGACAGGTTGCCGAAAGTATCGGCGTTCAGTGGAGTTCGAAATTAGAAGAAGCCATCAAAGGACGCGACCGGATTGACTCACTGAATGCCATTCTTCAAGCCGGTGGTTTGGAAAACCGGTATTCCGAACAAGAAAAAGAAGCATTGGCTGATAAGAAGAATGACATTTATCAACAAATGCTTGAAATTATGAACCCGGATGATATTTTACCGGGGATCCACCCGTTTTTGGCTGAACTGCGTCGAAATCATTATCAAATGATTATTGCTTCAGCATCTGCCAACGCACCAAAGGAAATTAAAAAGCTTGAGTTGGAAGATTATTTTCCACTCATCGTTGATCTCAAAAAGATTAAGCATAACAAGCCGGCACCGGACGTTTATTTGAAGGCTGCCGAAATGCTGCACTTGAATGTGGATCAGTGTATCGGGATTGACGACGGCATCGTGGGCGTTGAATCAATCAACGCGGCTCACGTTGTTTCAATTGGTGTCGGCGATCCGCATGTGTTGAACATGGCGGATATCAACTTTGAATCCACTAAAGAATTAACCTTGGCCAATATTCGTCAGAACTGGCCCAAGTGATCCGTCAGGTATTGCTTTAAAACCACCGCTTGATTGTTCTCACGGTCTTTGGCACCATACAGGAGAATCACGTTGGTGGTTTTTAATTTATCGCCAACTAATTTGATGAATTCAGCAGTTTTGGGATTATTGTCCAATTCTGCAATATACTTGGTTTTAAAGTCCGGAAACTTTTCGGGATCGTGTGAGAACCAAGTTCGCAGTTCTTTTGATGGGGCAATTTCTTTTTCCCATTCATCCAATTTGGCGTTGACCTTTGAAATTCCGCGGGGCCATAAGCGGTCAACTAAGATGCGGTAGCCTGATAGATCTTGTGGTTTATCATAAATTCGTTCCAGCTTTAATTCCATATTATTACCTCCGTTATTGATTGAAAGGAGTGGTCGATTTGGACCAGGATCCATTTTATTCCAGCAGCACGACTGATCAAATATCACGAGAAATGCTGGGGATGTTACTTACATATGATTCACCAAAGGGACTGGTAGGCGGTTGGATTGTTGAAACCGAGGCCTACATGGGTCAGAAAGATTCTGCCGCCCATGCTTTTAAAGGCAGACGGACAGCTTCCAACGAGCCATTATATGGTCCTCCTGGTACAGTCTACATCTATTCCATCCATGGACGTTATTTACTGGATGTAGCTGCTCAAGAAAAAGACATTCCTCAAGGAGTCTTAATTCGGGCCGTTGAACCAACAATCGGTTTGGATATCATGGAACAGAATCGAACCAAACACGGTGTTGATTTAACCAATGGTCCCGGTAAACTCATGGAAGCTTTTGGGATTGCCGACAAAAAGATGAACATGGAAATATTTGGCGATAGTAAGCTGAATATTCATCAGCAAGACAAAAAAATCCCGGCTCATATTGAAGAATCCAATCGAATCGGGGTTGCAAATCAAGGGACTTGGGCAACCAAGCCACTCAGATATTTTGTTAAGGGCAATCCCTATGTTTCAGGAATTAAGAAACGTGATGTTGATTTAAAAACCCATGGTTGGCGTTAATTGTTTCGATGGGCGATCTTTGCTGATACCGCACTGGCAATCGCACCGACAATATCATCAATAAATGTATTGGATGTGCCATCTTTGGCTTCATCCAATTTTTTGGTTATCCCGGTCTTTTCTCGATCGATATAGCCGTAGTTGGTAATGCCAATGGTGCCGTAAATATTGGCAATGTTGAGGGCAATTCCTTCATCCACACCAAAGACACCGGAATCGTTCATGATAATACTTTCCAAAGGTTCCTTGATTTTATGCTCGGTTGCCAGGCGATCCAGCTCTAAGCCGACCATTGCGTTGTTAAGAACTTCTCGTTTATGAAGCACATCAATCGTATCTTTTTTAACATCTTCCATTTGAATGTTTGGAACAAATTTTTTCTGAAGATCGTAGGCCATTTGGGCAATATCTTCATAGGTCACGCCACGGTCTTTTAATGCTTTAGTCACAAACTCATAAGCGGCCGTATCGGGAAATTTGAAACTTTTATTATTCATGTCATCATTCCTCTCTATTTATCCAGTGAAGAAAAATCGTTCCTAATTGAGCTATAAATTCATTTTAGTATAAACAAACGGCCGGGACAAATTGCCCGGCCGTTTTCGTTTATTTTAAATTAAAGTAAATATTTGGCATCAATATCCGGGTCTTGAGAAGTTAAAATCTTAGGACCATCCTTGGTGATTGCCAAGGTGTGTTCATATTGAGCTGAAGGGGTACCATCGGCTGAAACGTAATAAGTCCAGTCATCTTTCTTGTCGTAACGATCGGCAATCTCCCAAGTACCTGTGTTAACCATTGGTTCAATGGTGATGGTCATACCTTCCTTTAAACGAAGACCTTGACCTGGGACACCATATGCAGGAACGTTTGGCTCTTCATGAATTGAAGGCTGGATACCATGGCCGATAAGTTCACGAACATCGCCCATGTGATTTTCGTCTTCCACGTAAGTCTGAACAGCATTACCAATATCACCAAGACGGTTACCGATAACAGCTTGATCAATCCCAAGGTACAAACCTTTGCGGGTAACTTCCATCAATTTCTTGATTTCGTCGCTAACTTCACCAACGGCATAAGTCCAGCAAGAGTCACTTTCAAAGCCGTCTTTGTTGACACACATGTCAACTTTAAGAATGTCACCATTCTTCAGCTTTAAGCCTTTACGGGGAATACCATGGGCAACTTCATCATTGATGGAGATACATGTGGCAAACTTGTAACCGTCAAAGCCCATTTCTGAAGGGTAGGCGTTATGTTCTTTGATGTAACGGCGAGCAAACAATTCAATGTCCCAAGTGTCCAAACCGGGTTTGACGATTTTGCGGAGTTCCTTGTGAACACCGGCCAAAACAGCACCAGACTCAGCCATCTTTTCAATTTCACGTGGTGATTTTAATGTAATCAATATAATACTTCCTTTTTTTGATAAAACTTTTAAATACTAGTCTATTAAAACATAAAAAATGGCCAACCGGCCATATTTTAACTTATTCCATCAATGATTCCCTTTTGGAGGGCTTCCAATATTAATTTAACTTCGGTAATTTTTGAATCAACCAGGTACTGCATCGTTTCGTCTTTGTCTTTCTTAGCGGAACTCATCTGGTCATTTAAAAACTTTAGTTGTGAGTGAAGATATTCTGTTAAGTTCATGGTATCACCTCTCCAATTACTCTTTATATACATTATATCCTAATATTGAATAGTTTACATTAAATCGGAATTTTTACAAATGAATTGTTTATAGTTTGAAATTAATATAAACTGGAAATGAAATATTATTTTGGAGGGGATAGAAATGGTTAGTAATATTTGGCTCCGCTGGTTCTTTGTTTTGCTTTATTTGGTAATGGGGATTCTCTTGTACATGGGAATGAATATGATTGTCATGTATCTGATGGTCGTTGGAATGTTTTTGGAAGCTCTGGCCAGTTTGATTGGATACTACACAAAACGATAATTGTTCTACATACTTAAAAGAAAACTGACAGCTAATCCAGGAGATTAGCCGTCAGTTTTTTATTTTTTAATTGAACTTTTTGGTGACTGAATATTTAGAAATCTTTTTACCAGATCTTGACCCGATCTTCAGGCCTCATGTACATCCCATCACCTGGCTTAACGTCAAACGTTGAGTAAAAGTCATCCAAGTTCTTGACCTGGACATTTGCTCGGAGTTCAGCAGGCGCATGGACATCAATGTTCAGCAACAGCTGCTTGTACTGCTCGGTTGCCTTCATTCGCCATACCTTGGCCCAGTTGATGAAGAAGTCGTATAGGTTGTAGTCTTTCTCATTTTTGGCCGCTTCATTGGCACAGCTCAATCCACCACCATCAGCGATGTTTTCTGAAACGGTTAACTTCCCGTTCACTTTGCCGCCGGCGTATGGAATCCCATCGAATTCTTTAATCATCTTATCGGCGAGCTTTGAGAAGTGATCGTGATCTTCTTTTGTCCACCAGTTATTCAAATTTCCTAATTCATCAAACAAAGAACCGTTGTTATCAAACGCATGGGAAATTTCATGGGCAATGACTGCGCCAATACCACCATAGTTTTGGCTGGAGGTTTGTTTCAAGCTATAAAACGGTGCTTGAAGAATTGCGGCAGGGAAGACAATGATGTTCTTAAATGGTTCGTAGTAGGCGTTAACAGTTGCAGCACTCATTTCCCATTTGGTTCGATCAACCGGCTTGCCCAGCTTTTCCAATGTGTCTTGAATACTAATTGCACCAAATCTGGACATATTTTCAAACAAAGTACCGCCTTCGTCTTCAGGGGTGACCTTGAACTTGTATTCCAGTTCGTCGATATGGTCGGGATAGCCGACTTGAAGCTCCAATTTGTTGAGCTTTAAGATGGCCTTTTCACGAGTAGCCTTGCTTAACCAATCGTTATTGCTCAAACGGTTTTTATAAACGGCGATCATGCTGCGGACCATGTGTTCAACATCGGCCTTTGCTTTAGGGCCGAAGTACTTTTTGGCGTAATAGTCACCGATTGTCTGGCCAAAGGTTCCTTCAGCCAGATAAAAGGCCGACTTTTTTTGTGGCGTTGCTTCCTTTTTACCGGATAGGGCCCGGCTGAAGACTGATCCGGTCTGACGGAATTCTTCTGATAAATATCCCGATGCGGAACGAACCATGTTAACCAGCATCCAGTTCTTCATGTCGGTGAAGGTATCGCTGTTGACCAAGCCGTCAAACCGTTCATAGAACTTCGGCTCAGTCACGATGATTTGTTCAGGCGCTTTGCCAAACAGAGTGTCGGCAAGGTTCATGAAATCAACGTGAGAACTTGATTCTGAGAAGTAGGCAAACTTCTGTGGGTTGTACATTTTGCTGTAATCAGCAGACTCTTCAGCTGATTTAACGTTAGGTGCAATCTTGGCATCAAAGCGTTTGGCAGATTCCACGATTTCATCAGCTTCGTTGCTGCTGTAATCAGCCAAAACAAGTAATTGGCTGGCCATCTTGGTGAAGACCGGCATCAGTTGCTTGTAGGCTGGATTATTCTTTTCGTAATAGGTTCGATCTGGCAGGAACAGGCCAGGTACTGCGGCAAATAATGCATTTACCTTTGTGTTCTTCATGTCAGGTTCAACCCAGAAGCCGAATGGGAGTGGGTGGCCTTCCTTTACCAATTCAGGGAGTGCTTGATTCAAATCATCAAAGTTGGTGATGCTCTCAATTTTCTCCAAGTATGGTTTCAAAGGATCTGCGCCGTCCGCGTCACGCTTCTTAAAGTTACGTGCGAGTTCATACAATTTTAAAAATTCTGAAAACGGGGCATCGTAGTGCTTGTTTTCCTTAATGATGTCATCAAGGTCCTTCATCAACTGCTTGTCGATGTTGTCGTTAAGGTCCATGAAGCCACCTGTTGATGAATGATCGGCCGGAATCTCGGCGGTCTTTTCCCATCGGCCGTTGACTGCTTTATATAGGTCATCTTTTAATAATGACTTATCAATTGAGTCTTCAGCGGGCTGGCTTGATTGGCCACCTTGTGCGTCGGTTGCTTTTGAAATGATATTTTTCAAAATAATGCCTCCTCTGTGAAGATATATAACGTTTAAAGAATTAGATGAAACAGCGTTATATGAAACTATTTCTATGTAATCTAGTATACTCAATATGAGAAATAAATGTGTAGATTGTTAACGATGGATCAGCTATTTTTCCGAGCTTGCATCATTATCAACTGCTGATGATTCGTTAGTACAGGGGGAATGTACTTTGGATGAAAAGAAAACAATTGACCGTGAGAAGTCATACCGTTATGACGGTGACCGGGATCTTAGAATTGAAAAGATTCCAACGTCGGCGACGATTGAAAACTTGACTAAAGATGATATTAAATCACGAATTGAAAAAAATATTGTCTCCCTTCAAGATTTACAGGGCAAGTTGTACGCCCAAAACCATTTTGGCGTTCTGATCATCTTTCAAGGGATGGATGGAGCAGGCAAAGACAGCATGATTCGCCATATTCTAAGTGGGGTGAATCCACAAGGAATTGACGTTACCAGCTTCAAGTCGCCAACATCAATTGAACTGAGCCATGATTATCTTTGGCGAATTCACCGGCATATTCCGGAACACGGGATTATCGGTATTTTTAACCGCTCCTACTATGAAGATGTTTTAATCAGCCGGGTTCATCCAGAAATGATCCTTAACGCAAAAATTGGGTCAATCACCAAGCTTGACCAGGTTGACAATAAATTCTTTGATGGCCGCTTCAAGGACATTAATTTCTTTGAGAACTACCTGACTCGAAATGGCTTTATGGTCTTAAAATTTTTCCTTCACATGTCAGCTGACGAGCAGCGAGATCGGTTTAAGCGTCGGATTGAACTGCCTGACCATAACTGGAAGTTCTCATCAGCCGATATTAAGGAACGCCGTTACTTCAATGATTACCAAAAGGCATACGAAGATGCGATTGAGCACACCGCCAATAAGACCAACCCGTGGTACATCATTCCCTCAGATGACAAATGGTATTCACGCTTGTGTGTCTCAGATATCATCGATCATCGGATGAGAGAATTGCCACTGAAGTATCCTGATTTACCGGATTCTGAAAAGGCTGAACTGGAGAATGCACTGGTTGAACTTGAAAATGTTCCTGGAAAAGGAAAAAAGAATAAATAAATAATAAGAAAGCGTTGCCAGATTCACGAATGTTACAAATCGCGTTCTGGCAACGTTTTCATGGTGTTTTCACTTGTACTATGCGCCTGAGTGATTAGAATGAAAATTAGTAGATGATAAAAATCATTCATTTACAAAATTTGTTTACAAAAAATGATCGTGCGTTGTTATTTGATTAGACACAATTTTGAAAGAAAGGGAGTCTTACGATGGCAGTCGCAACTCAAGCACAATTTAAAGAAGCATTAGGTTCAGAAGAGAAGTTTAACGAATTCATTTCTGATTACTTCAAGTCTCACAAGGTTTTAACAGGTAATTATGATGATGGTATCTACTTTGAAAATTGGCAGGTACATTTGGACAGTGAAGAAGGCTTGGTTATCACATTGGTTACCGGCTCATACACTGGTCAAGCATTCCCAATAAAGGATACCGAACATCTCTCAGTAGAAGATTTCCGTCAATTAATTCTTAATAAGAAGTTTGCTGATAAGAGCAAGTCACTTTCAGACGTGTTCCACATGGCAGCAGACACAATTGCATAAAAAGCTCAGTCTTTGAGCGTCGATTTACTAACGGACTTTAACGCGTTGTCTTGCGTTGAAGCCCGTTTTTTTGACTAGGAGAATGAGATAAAGTAAGGAGCTTCCTTGTCTCTAATCCTTCAATCAGATTTGAAGTTTGACTTATTATCTTGTATCATGAAACCCAAGGTAATATGGGGGGGTACGAATATTAAATTAGGAGGCCCATTTTATGGTCCAGCAAATTTTTGCCAAGCTCAAAAAGCATCAAAATATCACTTTTTATCTTATCTTCTTCGGATTATCCCTTTTAGTCGTTCTGCCTTTTTGGACGACGATGCATTTATACTCCGGACCGGATTTACAGTTTCATCTAAGCCGGATCCAGGAAATCTTTGATAATCTGAAAAATGGTGCTCCAGTCAGTCACATTGCAACACGAACTTTTAATCAAATCGGGGATGCGGTTGTTTCCTGTTACCCCTGGATTTGGCTGCTTGTCTTTGCCGGCTTAAAGTTTATCCTGACACCTGTTAGTGCCGTGTATTTTACATATGTATTAGTGATTTTTACCACACTTGTTATTTCATACCACAGTATGAAGCTGGTTTCCAAATCGTCAAAGATCTCGTTTTATTTCGCAATTCTGTATGGGCTCACAACCTATCTCATCATGGAAATAATCACTACTCAATTTGGTGAGTTTCTCGCTTATCCGTTTATTCCGTTGGCGTTCGCCGGGTTATACGAAATAATGTTCAATAATTATAAACGCTGGTATGTGCTGACCCTTGGCGTTACCGGGATTATGTATGCCCATGTGCCAACAACATTAATCGTCGTGATCGCGTTACTTGTTTTTTACCTGGCATTCTTTGCCAAACAGCCTGAAAAGGACCGGTTAACGAGATTCATGTACATCGCCATTTCGGCCGGATATTCATTAATCTTAAGCTTGATTGTCTGGGGGCCGCTAGCAGTCCTTTCGTTGAGTCAAAAGCTGATGCGGCCAAATCCACAAACACTGTATTCTGATCCTCAAAATATCTTCACTTGGTTCAATCAAAGCATTGCCAATAAGGGTATGGGACTTATTTTACTGTTCCTGTTCATTTTTGGCTTCCTGTTTCTTAAAAAAGTCCCGGCAGTTGGTCGATATGCATACTTCGGTAGTCTAGCAACTTTCTTTGTGCTTTCACATCTATTCCCATGGAATCTCGTTCATGATATTCCACTTATCAAAGGGATTGACGCAATTCAAAGCGACCACAGAATTATTCCGGTGGCGTTAATGTTTATCTCAGCGTTTGGGGCCTACCTTTTAGCTGAAAAATTCGGCAATAAGGTCATTGCTTCAAGTGTCCTGCTCGTTGTGTTCAGCCTTTGTCTGATTAACTCCTTTGATTATTCAGCGCTTTATGCAATGAATGTCACGACTGATCAAAATCCATTTGATAATCAGTTTGACCGGACAAGCCAGCCTGAGCTCACATATAAGGCAACTCCCACGCATCAAATTCCACGATCAAATTTGAATTTGCAAAATTACAAAGTGAATAATCACGATTACAATAACCAATTCCCGACCGACAACGGTTCTGGACGGACAGATTACCTGCCCACAGCTACGGGCAAGCATATTTCTGAACTTGCGAATAAAGTCGCAGTCTTGAACGGCCAACAATTCAACATTTCTTCCCCAAGCCTGCATCCGGGAAATAACTCGATGAGCTATTCATTGGTTGTTCCGATGAAGAAGGGGACTAATTTGGACCTGCCATTTGTTCGATATGCCGGGATGAACTATACCGTGAAGTTTAATGGCAAACAGATCACCAACCCTGAGACATCGAAACGGGGCACATTCAAACTGACCATTCCGGAGACGGTGAAGAGTGCTAAAATCACGATTCAAAGTCACGGATCCAAGCTTAATGGCTTGTTTATCATTCTTTCAATCATTGGCTGGTTAGGTTTGTTGGGCCTGGCTGGATTTAAGAAGCATCGACAAGCAGAATCGTAAATAATATGCAAAAAGTCAGGACAACGTTTAACATTGTCCTGGCTTTTTTACATATGTTTATTCTTATGATCGTGATCTTTTGAGTACTTGGAAAAGAAATAGAAAATGCCGACAAGTGCAATGACAACAATTAGGAGCTGAAGCCACCACATCATACTGAAAGTGACGGAATTACCGGCAATCAACGACGTTAATCCAACGGCAGCGCCGCAAACACATAACCAAAATGTGGGCTCACGATAAAATTTCTGATTAAAGGACATTGGCCATTCCTCCCTCGAGCGGATACGCAAACAGCTTATAAAATCATTCTAATTATAACCTATTCGTTATCCTAGAGGGAAATAATAAGGCTCGTTTGACTATTTTTTGAGAGACTGGTTTCGTTTCCTGAGGGTTTTGTTAATCCGCTTAACCTTGAGATTTCCTGATAGGAAGACGATTAGCCAGGCAAGACCGTATACGAAAAGATATTCGATGCCAAATGCCAACCAAAATGTTGGATTCTGCCATTCAACCCAGCCGTTAATGAACATTATGCCCAACACGATCAGAAAGGTCACAACAAAGTGGATCGGCAATTCAATTCGATAATCGTCGATGTTCAGTAGTCCACTGAATATTCCGATCAAGCCTCCCATGATCAAGATACTAAAGATGTTTTTAGCGGATGGAAATGTCGTTTGAACTTGAATGGATAATAACAGTAAATAAATAACTGAGGCAATTTCCATTCCAGATATGAATAACCTGCCACTCCGTTTAAATAACTTCATATTTCTTCACCTTCACAGTCCAAGTCGATGTTCCAAAACACTTAAATACTTCCGGCTGACGTCGGTCTTTAACTGATCCGTCAAGATAGCCTTCATCCCACTGCCAAAGCTTGCCTCCAAGGATTGAAGATGGTTGATATTAATTGCAGCATGTTTGGAAACCTGAATGAAATCAGGATTTTTTAGTTTGTTGACGAATGCATATAATCGCCCTTTGGTTGGCATGGATTTATTTGGCGTGTAGACAACCAGATCCGTTCCAGAGACATCAATCAATATAATATTTTCCGGTTTGATCAGATAAACGTGATCGTCTGATTTAATGGGGATGACTGCGGGGGGCATTTCCTGGTAACTTTTGAGGTATTCAATCAGTTTTTCGACTTCAAGGGAGCGTTCGTTGGCAGACAGAGTAATCTCAATGTCGCCATTATTTAAATGTTCATTTTGCTGAAAATGGATTTCCATTTAAATTTCCCCTATCCCAAGTTATTTAATCAATGTAATTGTACCGCGGTACTTCTTAGTCAATTCTGTCACGAAGATACATAAAATACCAGCAATAAAAATAACTGTGATGATCAGGTAGGTTTGATTGAAGCTTAATAGACCATTCCAATCGAGTTGAATGCCCATTGATTGATTAAAAACTGATTTTTGATGATTTCCAGCAAAAAGTGAGTCAATTTGTTTTCCCATCAGAGCTTGACGATAGAGGGCGGATACGTATGCACCCGGAGTAAATTTGATCACCGTTTGAGCAAATTGAGGCAGAGCCCCCATTGGAATATACGTGCCAACCAAGAAACCGGCAGCAGCACCAATGATGGATTCAAAAGCACTCATTGTCTCGACTCGATGGATGAATTGACCGAAGATCATATTGACGGCAACGGCAAGAAGAGCACCTGCCAGAGCAATGAGTACCAAAGTCATAAATTTTGACCATGGGATTGCAAGACCATCTGCCAAGGCAAAATAAGCAAGCATCAACCCCAGCATAATCAACTGCATGACCCAACCAATGACAGCAGCACTTAGCATGTAACTCAACTTAATTTTGAAAATTGAAGTGTCAGTTAAATAAAAATCTTTTAAGACACCTCTGGACTCATCAAGAATCATTCTGGCGAGAATTGATAAGGTAGTGGTAATTGCGGTGACAGATAACGTGCCACCAATTAGCCATAAGTCCATCATCTTAGTTGCATTGGGCATTTGGTGCCATTCTTCAACCATGTTTTGTTTTAAGAAGATAACAAACAGAATAAACGAAATCATTGCGCCAAAAAGAGAAAAGAAAATACTGGTTTTATTTTTAAAGTATAGCAAAAAATTTCTTTGACAAAGTGCCAACATATTAACGCATCTCCTTTCCAGTGAGATTGAGAAATGCATCGTCCATTGTTGCTCGACGATATTCAAAATCAGTCGTATGATTTTCAACGGATTCTAATACATTCAGTGCTTGTTTCGAATTCTCGGGCCAACAAATAATGCTTTTTCCTGATTGTTGACCAGCGATTGTTGGTGCAATTTGCTTCAAAACAATTTCAGGTTCATTCGTGTAGAGAATTAGACGGCTCTTTGCATTTTTTCGTTTGATTTCTTCGGCTGATCCTTCTGTGATCACACTACGTTGGTCGATAATGTAAACTTCATCAGCATGGTCGGCTTCTTCGAGATAGTGAGTCGTCAAGATAATCGTCAGCTGCTGTTTTTCCTGCAGTGAATGTAAGAGTTGCCAGATAGCCTCCCGGGTTTGAATGTCTAATCCGGCAGTTGGTTCGTCCAGAAACAAAACATCAGGTTGATTAATTAATGCCCGGGCGATGTCGACCCGCCGACGCTGACCGCCTGACAAGCTGCCATACTTTTGATTCATAAGGTTGGTCAGTCCAACCGTTTCAATGAGAGACTGGATATATTTCTGGGAACAATTCTTGTATAAACGACTGCGGATTATGAGATTTTCACTAACGCTTAGGTTGTCATCAAGGATACTTTGCTGAAAGACCATGCTGATCTTTGTCCCACTTGTCATTTCCACTGTGCCTGAAGTTGGTTTCAATAAACCTGTCAGCATCGAAATTGTGGTGGTCTTACCGGCACCATTTGGTCCCAAGACCGCGGTTAGGGTACCTGATTGGATTGAAATGTTGAGGTGGTTAACAGCAGTTTGGCTGCCAAACGTTTTGGTTAAATTCTTGGCCTGAATAAGCATGGCACTCATCTCCTTTGTTGAGCCCATACTATCAGCATCAGAGAAAAATAGTGGACAAAATTGCTAAGTGGTTAAAAAATAAACACAAGATACGAAAATCCGTCAGTGAAATGGGATTGCGCTAGAATAGAAGTGTATGTTGACTATCAGAACACATGTTCGTATAATTAAAATATACATATGATTTGAAATCGATGGGAGGTGTGGTCTTGAAACAAGAATCATTATTTGCCGGTAACCAAGCTGGAAATCAGCCCTTAGCCAGTCGGGTACGGCCAAAGACGTTGGATCAGTTTGTCGGTCAACACCAGCTTGTGGGCAAAGGAAAAGTTCTACGGGAAATTATTGAAAGTGATCAATTGCCATCGATTATTTTCTGGGGGCCACCGGGTGTCGGAAAGACCACTTTAGCTGAAATCATTGCCCGAAAAACCCAAGCTAAATTTGTCACATTTAGTGCGGTTACCAGCGGTATTAAAGAAATTAGAGACATCATGAAGGATGCCGAGGCTAACCGGGAAATGGGCGGCAAGACGATTGTTTTTGTCGATGAAATTCATCGATTTAACAAGGCCCAACAGGATGCCTTTTTACCCTTCGTTGAACGCGGCAGTATTACGCTAATTGGGGCTACCACTGAGAATCCTTCATTTGAGATTAATTCTGCCTTACTATCACGCTGCAAGGTATTTGTTCTGCAGCCTTTGGAAACTGATGACATTGTTCAACTGATCAATCAGACGTTGAAGAATCCGGAAGCATTTCCGAAAGAAACCATTGAAATTGATGAACAGGCAATTAAAGAGATTGCTGAATTTGCCAATGGTGATGCGCGGGTTGCCTTAAATACACTTGAAATGGCGGTTAATAATAGTCCCAAAAAGGATGGGCACGTTAAAGTTTCGACTGATAATCTCCATCAGCTGATGAATACCAAATCGTTTCTATATGATAAACACGGCGAGGAACACTATAATATTATTTCGGCGTTGCACAAATCAATGCGCAACAGCGATCCGGATGCGGCAGTCTATTGGTTGACCAGGATGCTTAGCGGTGGTGAGGATCCATTGTACATTGCCAGGCGGATGGTTAGATTTGCCAGCGAAGATATTGGCCTGGCGGATACGAACGCTTTAAACGTTGCCATCAACGTCTTTCAAGCCTGCCAATTCCTGGGGATGCCGGAATGCAACGTTCATTTAACCGAATGCGCGATATACCTGTCATTGGCACCGAAGTCCAACGCCGTATACAAAGCAACGTTGGGTGCCGAGCAGGATGTGAAGCATTCAATCAATGAGCCGGTGCCGCTTCAGTTAAGAAACGCGCCAACTTCATTGATGTCCAAATTAGGCTACGGTAAGGGCTACCAGTACGCCCATGAAGCAAAAGATAAATTAACGAATATGCAGACCATGCCCGATTCCTTGATTGGCCATACTTATTACGAACCCACTGAACAGGGCAATGAAATCCGCTTCAAAAAACGTCTGCAGCAAATTAAAGCTTGGGAAAAAGCGCACAGAGAGTGAAGGTGATCTAATGGCACAATTTAAATTAATCAAAGGCGATATTACAACCATGCACGTTGATGCAATCGTGAACGCGGCCAATACCTCATTACGAGGTGGCGGTGGAGTTGATGGTGCCATTCATCGGGCAGCCGGCCCTCAGTTGGATGAAGCCTGCAGAAAGCTTAATGGCTGTCCAACGGGTGAAGCCAAAGTAACCCCAGGATTTAATCTCCCTGCTAAATACGTGATTCACACACCCGGGCCGATTTGGCACGGCGGCCACAATAACGAACCCCAGCTACTCAAAAACTCCTATGTTAATAGTTTGAAGCGGGCAGTCGAAAATGATTGCCGGACCGTTGCGTTTCCATCAATCAGTACCGGAGTTTATGACTTCCCACTGGATCGGGCAGCTAAGATTGCAATTGATGCGATTGAAGACTTTGATTCACCGCTGGAAGTTACGATGGTATGTTTTGATTCAGGAACCTATGCAGCGTATGCAAAGGAACTCGAACAAAGAAACAATTAAAAATCTATTCAAAAAGCTTGAAGATGTAGGCGAACAACCGACACTTCGAGCCTTTTTTATACCTGAATGATTTTCATGTTGACTTTAAATTAGAACACCATTAAAATTTTATTAATGTTAAAAACTGACGCCTTCATGTCAGATTGGAAAGGAGTGGTTCGATGAATGGAGAACTGACAGTTTCAGCTGCTTCAAAAGACACCTTGCCAACAGTGTTTGGATACATAGGAATCGGACTGGCTTTTGGGATTGTTGGTAAAGCAGCGGGATTGAGCCCATTGTTAGTCACATTAATGTCAATTATTACATATGCCGGGTCTGCTCAATTCGTTATTGTCAGCATGCTGGTAACCCACAGCCCGATTTTTTCGATTATTTTTTCAGTATTCTTGGTGAATTCGCGAATGATTTTAATGAGTACAACATTGGCACCGTATTTCAAGCGGGAGAGTATGTTGAAAAATGTGCTGGTGGGAAGTTTACTGACGGATGAAAGCTTTGCCTTGGGGATGAACAAGCTCAACTATTCTGATAGCCATTTGAACTTTCCGTGGTTTAACACAGCCAACGTTATTTCTTACCTCACTTGGATCATTTCATCGCTGGTAGGCGCTGTTCTGGGAAACTTCATTAGTAATCCTGAAAAGTTTGGCCTGGATTTTGCCTTGGTCGCCATGTTTATCGGCCTCTTGTATCTCCAATTAATCAGCGACCGTTCCATCAATTTTAATCTCCAACTGATTGTCGTTGGCTTTGTTTTACTGGCAATCTATTTTGGCCTGATATTTATTCCAAGCAGTTTGCTAATCTTGCTGGTTACGCTGGTAGCCTGCAGCTTTGGGGTGGTGATGAAACATGCCTTCTTTTAATTTTGTCCTCCTGACGATTGTTGGAACCGGGATTGTCACGTGGCTTTCAAGAATCATTCCATTTGTTCTTTTAAAGAAGTTTCAGTTGTCCAAAGGAGTAATTGAATTCCTGAGCTTTGTTCCAATCGCCATTATGTCAGCATTGTGGTTTGAAAACCTGTTTGTTCAACACATTGGCCAATTGCCGTCAATCGAATGGGGCAACTTGCTTGCTTCAATCCCGACGGTGATTTCCGCGATCATCTCGAAAAATTTATTAGTGATCGTCGTTGTCGGTGTCATTTCATTGGGAGTCGTTCGGATGGTTTTGGGAATGTAAAATGCCAAGCACTGGTAATCCAGCACTTGGCATTTTTTGATGCTATTTAATTTCGGCCTTCGTTAAAGGATTCAAGTCCTTCACTGGCAATAAAGTACACCAGAATTAATGCAGCCGCTGAATCAGCCCACCACCAGTTAAAAAGAGCGGTCAATAAACCACCGATTAAAACGGTTGCGGCCATGTAGGCGCAGGTAATATTGCACATTCCGTCTTCTACTAAAGCATCGGAATGAAGGGCCTTTCCCAAAGAGTGTTTTCTGAGGGTCAGCATTGGCATCAGGATAACCGAAGCAATGGCAATTGCAATTCCGGAATAACTGGTATCCGCTGCTGCGTGATTTACCAAATTGAACAGTGAAACGGCCGTGACGTACACCGACAGCAACAATAGGACGGCACCGACAATTAATGATGAACGTTTTTCGGCATGTTCAATCTCGGCCGAACTGGCACCGCTATTTTCCTTTTGCAGCCGCCAAATTAACGTTCCACCGGCGATAATTTCCAGGAAACTATCTAAGCCGAATGCAATCAAAAGAATGGAGCCGGCTTTGAGACCTGAATAAAAGCCAACCGCAAATTCGAAAGCCATCCAAGCGGTTGAAAAGTATTCAGTGCGGAGACTTCGATCAATTAATCCTTGTGAATTCGTGTTACTCGCCATGTTTTTTACCCCTTATGACATGATCGGCATGCTCGAGCATCTCGTTGATAACATCGAGAATGTGGGGATCATCTAGTTGATAGTAGTTTGATTTGCCTTCGCGGTGGGACGACACAAGCTGATGCTTCCTTAGTAATGCAAGCTGGTGGGAAACATAGGATTGTTCCAGTCCCAGCAAATTTCCGAGCTCAGTGACATTTAATTCACGTTGTTCAAGAACCTTCAGCATTTGCAGCCGACTTGGATTACTTAATAATTTGAAGATTCGTTCTGATTCCGATAAGTGTTTATCATCAATCAGTGTGATTTCATCTTGAGAAAGTTGGTTATCAGCCATATATGTCATTCCTTTCATATGAATACTTTAACATATGTTGTTTGGGATGTAAACGGATATGTAAAAAGCCGGGCAAGATGTTTATCTTGTCCGGCTTCTTTATTATTTAAGATTTATGATTTGTGATTATGAATTACAGTGATGGATCAATCATAATCTTTACTTGTGATTTATCAGTTGAAAGAGCTTTGATTCCGTCTTCAAGAGCATCGTCTAAGCTGACTTTCTTCGTAACAACTTTCTTGAAGAGATCCTTGTTGTTATCAATAATTCCTAAAACATTCGGGAATGAGTTGTTGTAGCAAAGAGTGGTGATGACGTCTTTACCTTGCATAATCAGGTCATCGGTCATATTCATTGTAATTGGCTTTGCATAAAGAGCGACGATTTGAATAATTCCTGTTCGCTTGGTTACTTTCAGTGCTGAGTCAAATGTTGCTTGAACACCGGCACATTCGAAGGTAATGTCAACGCCATTTGGCAGGTCTTTCTTGATAACTTGTTCAACATTATCTTTGGTAGGGTCAAGAACATTTTCGATTCCCAATTCTTTGGCTTTGGCCAAACGAACCTTTGAAACATCCACAATGTAAACGTGGTTGGCGCCAGCAATTTTAGCTAATACAGCTTCCAACAAGCCAATTGGGCCGGCACCCATAACAGCAACGTTTTGGCCTTCACGTAGGTGACTCTTCTTAATGGCTTCGTAAACAACGGCAGTTGGTTCAGCCAAGGCACCTAATTCAAAGTCCATGTCATCTGGCATTTTGTGGGCAAATACGCCTTGAACGTTGGCAAATTCTGCCATTCCGCCATCTTCTGAGAAGCCTAAGAAGTTTCCGGCACCATCAGTTGAAACAGCTCTGTTACAGAAGTTGTAGTTTCCGGCACGACAGTTTTCACATTTACCACAAGCAAGAAGTGGTTCAACCGCAACATGATCACCAACTTTGAGATCATCAACGTCTTTTCCGACCTTGACAATTTCACCTGAGAATTCATGTCCCAAAGTAATTGGAACAGTTTTACCGGTTAGTGGATATGGAACGGTTGGTAATCCCCAGCCTTCCAAATAGGCATGTAAATCACTACCACAAATTCCACAATATTTAACCTTGATTTGAACTTGATCATCTTTTGGTTCAGGAATTGCGACGTCTTCGACACGAATATCTTTTTCACCATAAATACGTACTGCTTTCATGTTATGACCTCCTACAATGAAAAACTTCTTACCATCAACACCATTAGTTTACACCATGACGAAATCGCTTACAATAGGGACCGGCGATAATCAATATTATTTTCACAATCTAGTCATTTAGCCTTCAAAAAGGTTGCTATTGTGGGGATGAAGAGGGTATCATATTATGTGTATAATGAGTCACAAGACGTTGAAACCCAGGAATTTTGGAGGCGATCACGATCGAATCAATTAAGTGTGCCGATACCCGTTCGATTCATGAAAGTTATGTATTTCCAGCTCAACTAAATAATCACCAAATGCAATTTGGCGGTGAAACGCTGCGAATTTTGGATGCCAATGCCGGCTTGGCAGGGGTAAAATTTGTTCCCGGAAACTTATCTTTTGTAACGGCTGGATATGATCACATTCAGTTCTTGTCACCGGCAAAGGCCAATGATATTTTAACGTGCATTTCATACGTGACCGGATGTGAAGGCCGGGCAATCGAAGTCTTTACAAAGTTCTTAACAACGGATATCAAGACAAAAGAAGTTAAAGTGGCCTTCATTGCTTTTTGCACGTTGATTGTGACGAATACGATTGACGAAATCCATTTTCCAAAACTCGTTGCCGAATCTGAAGAAGAAAAGTATTTGTTGGCAACCTATAAAGAACGTCTGAAGGTTCGAAGAGTAGAATTAGACGATAATAAAACGACCATTTCTCATTTAAGCCTAAAATGATCGTTGAAAGCGCAATTCATGTTTATTGATTCACATAATGGTAAGATAAAATTAGATAGATAACTTTGGAGGTGTTGGTTATGTATGAAACAATTTTGGTTCCTGTTGACGGTAGTGATAACGCAATGAACGCTGTTGAAGAAGCAGCCAAGTTGGCTAAATCATTTGGTTCCACACTGCAAATCGTTTCGGTGGCCACTGACCAGCGATATGTTCAATACGGTGTCACCTTGGGTCAAGACGTTATGGAGTCATTCAGTGAGCGGGCGGGAGAGATTTTGGATGATGCCCGCGATATCGCAGAAAAGCAGGGCGTCAAGGTAGAAACCCACTTTGTTGTTGGTGTTCCTAAAATTCAAATTTCAAAGGAATTGCCGGAGAAGTATGATGCATCGTTGATCGTAATGGGTAAATCAGGAGTCAACGGCATATCAAGAGCAATTCTAGGATCCACAACAGCCTATGTTGTAAGACATTCAACTGTGAATGTGATGGTTGTGGATTATAAAAAGTAGTGCGCGACGAGCCCCGATTAGGGCACGGAGTACAAGGAGAAGTAGGCAATGATGAACGTTCTTTGTTCATCGTTGCCTACTTTTTCTTGTACAGTAGTGCCCTGGGGTGTCGGAGCGTGATTGAGAGGCCGAAGGGAGCAGTAAATAAAATAACAACGGCGCCTTGGTTGCCAACAACTCCAAAAAATATGGTGCTCCCACATCATCAGTGCCCTGGGGTGTCGGAGCGTGATTGAAAGGCCGAAGGGAGCAGTAAATAAAATGACAACTGTCCCCTGGTTGCCAACAATCCAAAGAAATTGGATATTTCCACATTATCCGTGCCCGAGGGTGTCGGAGCGTGATTGAGAGGCTAAAGGAAGCAGTCAATAAAATGACAACGGCACCCAACAATCCAAAGAAATATGAACGTCCCCACATATTGACTCCATGGGGTGTTAGCGCCCAATTGAGCCACTAAAACGAGTCCGTCGAACCTTTCACTTTAGTAACGATTACTAATAAAGCTAAATTTTCAATTTCACACATGGTACAATAATTTTAAATTAATCTGAAAAGATGTGTGTTATGGACGCTAAACTAACAAGTAAAATGACCTGGCTTCAGATTCTGCTGGTAATTGCATTTTGTTTTCTGGCAGCGTTTTTCTGCCAGCATAATGACAAGCTCTATCATCAGACAATTTTCCAAGTGAGCCGTGTGGAAAACGGAAAAGCCGTTAAGATGACAGATGAATTTCAAAACGTGGATCATTATCACAGCCAAATGTTGTATGGAAAAATAACCAACGGGAAACACGTTGGAAAAACGTTAAAAATTAAAAATTCGTATAGTGATTCCCATGCAATGGATCACCAGTATACAAAGGGCCAGAAACTCTTTATAACCCTTCACACACAACCCCGGCTTCACGCAACCGTGAAAGATATTAAGCGTGATGCACCGATTGCGTTTTTATTTGCCATCGCCATCAGCTTGATGTTTGTCATTCTGAAATTACGGGGGATAACCGTTATCTCGAGTATTTTAATCAATACGATTCTGTTTTGGATTGCGGTTAAAATTGATCATACCAATAACGGATCGGCGGTAATCCTGATCTTTAGTATATTGGCGGTTATCTTCTGTTTTGTCACATTGTTGCTGGTCATGGGGTGGAGCAAGAAAATGCTGGTCACGTTGTCAGCGGTTCTGTGTGCCACAGCGGCAACCATTCTCATTACCTTGCTTGTCTTTGGAATCACTCACGAAAAAGGGATTTACTATGAGTCAATGCAATACGTGACTCAGTTACCAAAACCTTTATTCATCGCAGAAGTCTTGATTGGTGTTTTGGGGGCTGTTATGGATGAGGCAACCGATATTGTGGCTTCGTTGGCAACTTTGAAGCAGGAACGGCCACAACTCAGTCGAATGGCAATCTTTAAATCCGGCCGGCAGATTGGTAAATCAATCATGGGACCTTTGATCAACGTGTTATTCTTTATCTTCATGGCAGAAACGCTTGCCATGACGTTGCTATATTTGAAGAACGGCAATACTTGGCATTACTCATTTTCAATGAACATGTCACTGGGAATGACCTCAAGTCTTATCAGTGGAATTGGAATTGTGCTTACGGTCATTTTATCGAGTGTATTTGCCGGACTCTGGATTAAAGGAGATGAACGCTGATGGGATCGATTACTGCATTGGGGATCGTTTTACTGATCTTGATGATCATTGTTGGCGGTAAACAAGGCATCACTTCATTCTTGAGCATGGTCGTTAACTTTGGAATCCTCTTCTTCACCATCGTTTTAATTGCCTTTCATTTACCACCGATTACCGTGACGATTGTCTCCAGCATTATCCTGTTATCCATTACGATTTTTTGGAGCAGTGCCAGTGACAATGCCTCCACAACCGCTTTTCAAGCATCGGTTGTGGTCGTTATCCTGATTGTCGTGATTATTATTCCGATTGAATATTGGGCACAGGTTGGCGGTTTTGGTTTGGAAGACAGTGAAGAGCTTGAAGGCTTGTCGACTTACGTTGGGATCAATTTCACCAAGATTGCGATTGCCACAGCTATTCTAAGCTCACTGGGAGCCGTCGCTGAAGCCGCAATCGCTATTGCATCAGGCTTGGATGAAATTATTTCACAGCATAAAGAAATTAAGAGTGGTCAATTGTTTGTTGATGGTACGGTGATTGGTAAACAAATCATCGGAACCGCCGTGAACACATTATTCTTTGGCTTTTTCGGTAGTTCGATGGCACTGTTCATTTGGTTTTATGGCCTTCACTACACCTTTGGCGAAATTTTAAACGACAAGATATTTGCTGCGGAACTGATTGCAATTGTGGTTTCATTGATTGGGGTTGTGACGACAATTCCGGTGACAACCTGGATAATGAGTTTTAAGCTCAAAAAGCTTCATAAATCACAGTTAAAGGAATAAAGTGGTTTCAACTGTTAAAATGATTATATTAAACTCACCAGCTATTTAACGAGGTAATTGCAAATGATTCAGTTTTCTCACGTCACTAAACAATTTGACGGTACAGCTGCATTAAAGGACTTAAATCTCACTATTGACGATGGTGAGTTTTTTGTGCTGGTCGGCCCTTCTGGAAGCGGCAAGACAACTCTTCTAAAGACAATTAACCGATTAGTTGTCCCAACCAGCGGAACGGTCACCATTGATGGGCAGGATGTGTCAAAAAGCCACCTACAGGAATTACGGCGGCACATTGGCTATGTTCTGCAGACTGGGGCGCTGTTCCCCAATATGACAGTTGAACAAAATGCATCGATTCAACTTGATAACTTGGGGTGGGAAGCACAAAAGAAGCATGAGCGAATTGTGGAACTAATGACCAAAGTCAATTTGGATCCGGCTCAGTTTCTCCATCGGATGCCCAGTGAGCTATCCGGCGGTGAGGCTCAACGAGTTGGAATTGTCAGAGCGTTGGCTGCCAGACCCAAACTGGTTTTGATGGATGAGCCCTTCAGCGCGTTGGATCCAGTGTCTCGGCGGCAGCTGCAAAAGATCGTTTTAAATCTTCACAAGCAAATTGACACGACCATTGTTTTCGTTACTCACGACATGCACGAGGCGTTTCTTTTGGCGGATCGGCTGGCGGTGATTCATAACGGTGTCATTCTTCAAGAAGGCGAGCCGGATTACTTAATGGCCAATCCGGCTGATGAATTTGTGAAACGCTTTTTTGATGTGGACAATTCAAATACCCGGTTATTAAAACAAGTCATCACGTCAGGTCTTGGACGGCCTTTGACAAAACAGGACAACGTCATTCGATTACAGAACAGTCAAACCGTCTATGAGTGGGCGGGCCTTTTGGAGAAGAATCCGACTCAACTGATTAGCGTCGATGGTGAAGTGTTGGATCAAAGTGACCTCATTTCCTACGTCGCTGATTTGGGAAAGGAGTCGTCCAATGATTGATTCCGTAGAAGCATATGCCAGTAAGAATGCCGGGGCGATTCTTCAAGCCCTTTGGCAGCATGTGGAAATATCGTTAATTGCGATTATTATCACGATTATGATTGCAATTCCACTTGCGATTGCTTTGGTTAACCGCCCCAAGATAGGTGAAGTTATCTCACAGCTTGCCGGGATTATTCAAACGATTCCCAGCTTGGCGGTTCTGGGGATTTTAATTCCATTCGTTGGAATTGGCACGGTACCAGCGATTATTGCCTTAGTCTTATATGCGATTATGCCGATTTTTCAAAATACTTATGCTGGGTTGACGCACATTGATCCGGTTTTACTGGAAGCAGCTGACGCATTGGGAGTTACATACCGATTCAAGCTGTTTCGAATTGAACTGCCATTAGCCATGCCGATGATTTTATCGGGGATTCGGATTGCCACGGTATTGGTAATTGGAACGGCAACGTTGGCCGCATTAATTGGCGGTGGCGGTCTTGGAACGTACATTTTGTTGGGAATCCAAACCAACAACAATGATGCGTTGGTTGTCGGTGCGGTCCTTTCAGCAGTGCTGGCATTATTGGCCAGTTGGTTGATTAAAGGACTTTCCAAACTGTCATTTAAGAAACTCGGCATCGGTGTTCTGGTCGTCCTAGTATTAGGTGGTGGTGCATGGGGCTGGTCAGCATTGACCAAGCCTGCCCAAACAATCACAATTGCCGGGAAAATGGGTGGGGAACCCGAAATCCTGATTAATATGTATAAAGATTTGGTTGAACAGGACAACCCAAAGATTAAAGTTCAACTTAAGCCAAATTTTGGCGGAACCAGCTTCTTATTCAAGGCATTGAAAAGTGGTCAGATTGATGTCTATCCCGAGTTCACTGGGACCGTTCTTCAATCACTGGTGAAGTCCTCACAGAAAGTCAATTCAGATCCTCAATTGGCTTATCAAGATGCTAAAAACGATCTTAATAAGCAATTCAATATGCGTTATCTTAAGCCAATGGCCTACCAAAACGGGTATGCCATTACCGTTCGAAAATCGACGGCGGCTAAATATCATTTAAAAACAATTGCCGACCTTCAAAGAGTTGGTAATCGGCTCAATGGCGCGTTTGATCCCGACTTTTACCAACAGTCGGACGGTTATCCGGGCTTGCAGAAAGCTTATCATTTTAAGCTGAAATCTGCCCGGACAATGGAGCCCTCGTTGCGATACGTTGCTCTGGCTGATGGTCGGGTAGACGTAACCGATGCCTACACAACCGATCCACAAATTCGGCAGTATCACTTGGTGGTCTTAAAAGATTCCAAGCGGTTCTTCCCGCCATATCAGGGTGCGCCGATGATGACCAATCAGTTTGCGAAGGATCATCCAAACGTGGTTCGTTCATTGAAACGGTTGTCTGGTAAGATTACCACTTCGGATATGCAGGAAATGAACTATCAGGTCACCGTCAAACACCACAGTGCAGCCAAAGTGGCCAAACAATATTTAACACAACATGGATTATTATCTAAATAATGAAAACAGGCGACTGAGACAAAGTTTTTACTTTTGTCCCAGTCGCCTGTTTTGATGTTTTAAAGTGTTCGGAAAACTGCTCATTTCCGTCATTTAAGCTCTTGTTTGCCCGTTTCCTCTAATGACGTATTTAGTAGTGGTCAATTCATTCAATCCCATTGGACCTCTGGCGTGCAGCTTTTGAGTACTGATCCCAATTTCGGCACCAAAGCCAAATTCAAAGCCGTCGGTAAATCGGGTGGAAGCATTGACGTAAACACAGGCTGAATCAATCTTATTTAAGAATTCCTGCCCGTTTTGATAATTGTCTGAAATGATAACTTCAGAATGACCGGTTGAATATTTGTTAATATGATCAATTGCCTGCTGCTCATCATCGACAACTTTAACAGCCATGATCAAGTCGTTGTATTCGGTCGACCAGTCTTTTTCAGTCGCCGGAATGATTGATGGTACAATCTTTTGGCTGGCGGCATCACCACGCAGTTCAACTCCATGATCTTGCAGGGCTTTGGCAATTGCCGGCAGCATTTGATTGGCAACGTCTTTATGAATCAGCAATTTTTCAGCTGCGTTGCAGACTGATGGTCGTTGAACCTTGGCATTTACCACAATGTTGATGGTCATTTGCAGTTCAGCATCATTGTCGACATAAATATGACAGTTGCCGGCACCAGTTTCGATCACCGGAACGGTCGCGTTTTTGACAACGGCATTGATTAAGCCGGCGCCACCACGAGGGATGAGGACATCAACATATTGATTAAGGTGCATCAAATCATTGGCTGTTTCATGGCTGATATCGTGGAGAATCTGAACCGCATTTTCGTCTAAACCATTGTTCTTTAAGACATTCCGCAGCACTTCAGCCAAAGCAAGATTACTGTTAAGGGCTTCTTTACCGCCCCGGAGGATCACTGCGTTGCCACTCTTAAAGGTGAGGGCAGAAGCGTCAACGGTGACGTTGGGCCGTGCTTCAAAGATCATGGCAATAACTCCCAAAGGTACCCGCTTCTTTTCGATATTCAAGCCGGCGTCGTTTTGCCAGCCCTTATCGATATTACCGATTGGATCGGGCAGGGCGGCAACTTTCCGTAAGCCGGCTGCCATATCCTTGATTCGTTGTTCAGTCAATTTGAGTCGATCGGTAAACTTGGCGGGCATATCCGTGGCATTTTCCAAATCTTCTTGATTAGCCGACAAGATTGTCCCGACATTTTCAGTTAATGCGTCTGCAAATGCATTTAAAATTTTATTTTTAGTCACTGTATCTAATAGATTTAATTTGTATGAGGCAGCCTTGGCATTCTTGCCAATTTCAATTAATTTGTCATTCATGAGTGACACTCTCCTTTTGAAAGATCGTTCCCACATCTTCGCCCGCTAAAATTTTGAAGATAATCCGTGGATCAGCTCCGTTTGCCAGAACCATCATCCGGTTCTCATCAATCATTCGCTTGGCTGCCAACAGCTTGGTCTGCATGCCACCGGTTCCAAATCGGCTGCCGGAACCACCGGCAACCCCGAATTCACCTTCATCAATTTGATGAACGGTACTGATCAGCTTGGCATCGGCCGACTTGTTGGGATTTTGATCATAAAAGCCGTCGACGTCTGACAGAACAATGAGCAAATCGGCATTCACATGGCTTGCGACAATTGCCGACAGCTGGTCGTTATCGCCAAAGGTTGTTTTATGATCCAACTCATCGGTTGCCACCGTATCGTTTTCGTTAACGATAGGGATGACATTGTCCCGCAGTAAACAGTCAAAAGTATTTAGAACAAATTTGTTGCTCTTGGGGAAGTCAAAAATATCATGAGTCAATAGGACCTGGGCGATGTCGGTCAGATAATGATCAAATCGTTGGGTAAACAACGTCATGAGTTCCGATTGTCCGATTGCGGCAAGGGCTTGTTGGGCGCCAATTTCGGTCGGCCGTTTTTTGAGGTGCATTTTATTTAAGCCCACCCCCGATGGCACCGGATGATACCAAAATCAATTCTTTGCCTTGATTGTTCAACGCACTCAGAGTGTACGCCAGCTCATCAAATGTTTTCAGATTAACCTCACCACTTGGGTGGATTAAGCTGCTGGTTCCAACCTTCACCACAATTCGATTTGCTTCAATAATTCGTTTGTCCATCATGTTCACCCCATATTTTGTATAAAAAAAGCCCGCTTTGAAATTGAGACACCCACGACGGGCGGTACCATTCTCATTCAAAGCTAGGCTTCACACTTTTGTTTTATAACGGAAAGATCCGTGCCTGATTAAGGCAATCGTATTGAAGATAGGATTCGTGCACTTAAACGTCTTTCAGCAAGCGACATTTTCTCTGAGGTCACACTACTTGGTCTTCTAAATTGACACAATCATATATTAATTCATAAATGATGTCAATGGATTAGATCAAGTGCTTTTTCGTAGACCCAGTACTTCTTGGCACCATTGTCTGTTGAGAAGGTAATTCGGTACCAGTCATGACCATTGGACTTGGTTCCAATATTGTCGATGTAGACTTTCTTACCTTTTTCAGCAGCAACTGATTCCCACGAATACTTCTTCACTCCTGAACGGGAGTTTTTAACATGATTGTACAACCTGTATGACTTGTAGTCGTCTCCTAATGACGCCTGTGAATCTGCTTTGGCATATGATACCTTGTCGTATGCCTTTTTTGCTGATGAAGCGGTTAATGAACCGTGAGCCGCGCCGTCCGCTGACAAATTGTTATAAGCGGTTTTCACCAACTGATAGAATTGAGCGAACGTGTACTTGGAACCAAAGTATTTTCTACCTGCGGATGCATAATAGCCGGCTGGATCGGTATGATTGGTACCACCCAGATATTTGGAAACACCCCCGTGTGACCAAACAGTTCCCTTGCCATCATAGGCTGCATCATTAGGCTTCAAACCATATTTATTCAACGTGTATGCCGTGTAATAAGCAGCGTTGGCAACTTCGTGAGCAAATGCTGACTTGCTGTGAACCTCAACCTGCTCAAACTGAACAAACCTTGCGTTGGCCGGATAACCGGCACCCCAGGCAAGATAGTTTGTATTGGCAATATTGATGATTCGGCTGGCATCAACGAAAGTGTGCACAAAAGCGTTATTGTAATTCTTCTTCATGTACGCAATTTCGTTATAGATCGTTGAGTTGGGGTTGGCCGTTTCATGAACGACAACTCCCTCAGGCTTACCAGTACCTTTACGGTAGGCGTTCTTAGGAAAGCCACCCCAGATTGATGAGGTGATATTGGCGTGAGAAATGTTTTTGCTTGCAATATAGTCGTTAACGCTGCTGGCCCCCGCGGCGTTGCTTAATCCAAACATACCGATTGCTGCCAATGACAGCGAACAAAGGGCAGTTATAATCGCTCTTTTTTTCAAATCAATTATTCCCTTCAGAATTTAAATATTATTTTTAGAGATTCATTTTTAATGTTTATTATATTTTTACATAAGTGGTCATTAGCTACGGTCATTAATATAAACGATTTGCATGATACAATTCAACCAGACAAAAAGCCCATGGGAAGCGAATTAACGCTTGCCCGTGGGCTTTGAGGGACTAATTGTCAATCATATTAAGAGTTCTTGACAAAAGTCTTAAATTAGTGGGTAAAAGACTGATATATCAACGGTTTAACGCTGTAATAATCATCTATTTGAAAGCTTTGCCAAATGCAGCTTACGCTGACAGTCGGGACAAATCCCGGTAACTTCCATCTGGGTTCCGGTTACCAGAAAATCGGTTTTTTCTCGCGTGGTCTGTTGAACGTGCTTGACTAAGTCGGGGTAATCATCGTCAAAAATATCGATGATCTTGCCACAATTTTCGCAAATTGCGTGATAGTGCGGCACACCAAAATAGTCGTAACGGATACCACCGTCATTGTTTGGTAATTCAATGACAATGCCATTATCGACCAGCATTCTTAAAGTATTATAGATTGTTGCAACACTCAAATTGGGTAATTTATCTTCAATACCATTTCGAATGGTTTCAACATCCGGGTGATTATGATGAGTAATCAGATAATTCAGGATAACCTCGCGTTGAGGTGTGATTCGGATGCCTTGTTTTTTAAGTTGACCAAGTGAGTGTTTAAGGGTTGCGTTTGTCATGATTATGCACCTCCATGAGGAGCGGTTCTATAAATTACTATCTGTAATGATTATAAATCATATTATACTTTAGAACAATTCTAATATACTAATCACAATAATGCAATGATTTTGAAGGACGGAAATCCATTGGGGCTTAGACGTTTGCGACAAATGTGTTTTCTGTCGGTTCTTCAAGGCCGATCTGCTCCAGTGACGACCTGGTGTGGGCAGACACTTTATTAAACGTGAGGGTAATCTGTCTAAAGTCAAAATGATCGTGGGCAAATTGAAGGGCTCTTTCAACGGCTTCGGCCAAGTCGTCATCATGCTTTTTATCAATAATCAGTTCAATTGAGCCGGTATCGGATTTTGGTTCAAACCCACGGAGACTGATAATGCCGATGAATTCTTGAGAACTTGAGTCGGTCATTCCCCAAGTCAGCTCCTTGCCATTCATGACTAGGCGCATTATGTGATTAATGTTCTTAACGGTGTCAAGAATCTCACTGGGCATTTTTTCTGCTTTGGCAGTTTTGATTGATTCTTTGGAAAACAAGTCATCAATGGACTTGACAGGTGCCTGGGTCAGCCAATCCAATGTTAAATGAGCGGTTAATACAGGATGAAATTTTTCGAATGATGTCATAAATTAACTTCCTTTCGTGAAAAAGCTTTCAAAGGTGTTCCTTTAGGTTTTATGTGTGGCATAATGAACGTATAAAGTTATTAGGGAGGAACAATCTTGAAAGAAAAATACTTGCTTGGAACCTATACTAGAAGAATCAGTAAAGGTGTTTATCAATTAGAATTAGATACTGAAACTAAAAAATTGCAAAACTTGGAATTTGTTGGCAGTGCAATTGACCCAACATATGTAGCTGAATCAAATAAGAAGCGGATCTATGCTATTACCAAGGTTAAAGATGACCAGGGCAACGTAACCGGCGGATTTGTTGAATGGGATGGCACAAGCAATGATTTCCCATTGAAGCCGATCGCCTCAATTCATGATCAGGAAACTTCCCCGGCGTATATTTCGGTTGATGAAGACAAGCACCTGGTCTTCACTGCTAATTACCATGCCGGCACAATTAATTCATACAAGATCGGTGAAGATGGTTCAATTACCAAAGCCGACCGAATTATGGACAAGGGAACATTGGGCTTCCGTAAAGAACAGCTTGATGGCCCACATCCGCATTATATCAATTTAACACCCGAAGGCCGAATTGTAGCTGTCGATTTGGGTGTCGACAAGGTCTTCATCTATGATTTGGAAGACAGCGGTAAATTAGAACCCGTTAGTGAACTTCAAATGCAGGACGGTTACGGCCCACGCCACATCTACTTTGATGCAAAGAAGAAAGTCGCTTACCTTGTAGGTGAATTAAGCAGTAATGTCGCTGTTTTGGATTACGATTCTGATAAAGGTGTCTTGTCAGTTCGCAACGTTCATTCAACCATTCCTGATGATTGGACTGAACACAATGGGGCTGCTGCCATTCGAGTATCAAAAGACGGTCGCTTCGTTTATGTCTCAAACCGTGGTAACAACTCAATTGCCGTGTTCAGTTCAGATGAAAAGGGCAATTTGTCACTTGTTCAACGAATTTCAACTGAAGGTGACTTCCCACGGGACTTTAATTTGAGCGATGATGAATCATTTGTTATCGCACTGAATCAAAATTCAGACAATGCCACATTGTACACTCGTGACAGTGAATCTGGCAAATTAACCATGGTTCAAAAGGACTTCATGGTTCCTGAAGGTGTCAGCATCCTGCGTAAAAAGTAGGTAGTTGGCAGCATCATGCACTTTAATTAAACACATGATCAAAATTAACAAAGCTGGAGCTAAATCACAATGATTTGGCTCCAGCATTTTTATACCTTGATATTGTTCGGTTGTTTAATTTACTTTAGTTTCAATCTTTCCAAGTCCATCAATTTCACTGGTGAATACGTCACCGGACTTCAAGAAAATCTGTGGATCACGGCCAACACCGGTTCCACTTGGGGTTCCAGTGAAGATCAAATCTCCGGGATAGAGATCGATGACTCCTGAAATATAAGAAATCAGGGTTTGAATATCAAAAATCATTTTATCAATGGTTGCCTGCTGCATGATTTCACCGTTGACTTTGGTGACAACCGTTTTGGAAACAATGTCCTCAACGTCAGCAATTGTGGTTATGTACGGACCAATTGGCGAGTAATTTTTGAATGATTTTCCCAGATCAAATTGGGTGCCGGGACCATCGATTGATTGGACGGTTCGATCGGAGATATCCTGACCGACCAGGTAACCGGCAATGGCATCTTCGGCGTCTTCACGGCTGATGTTTCGGCCACCGCGGCCAATGACAATCACCAATTCAGATTCCCAGTCAACGGTATCACCGCTGAGATGAATTGAGTTGTGAGGACCGGCCAACGAGCTGACAAACTTATTGAAAATGTTTGGCCGCTTGGGCTTGGCCGTGTCCATTTCCTTCATGTGGTCAAGATAGTTAAAACCAACAGCGGGTATTTGACGTGGATGTTGCACGGGTTGTTGGAACTTCTGGGGATCAAGCTGGGAAGCTTCATCATTGTCGATGATTTTATCATCGTTCACATTAATCAACACATTGGATACAAAATTCTGCCAATCGTTTAAAATATCGTCGATTGAGTTGTAACCAGTAATTGGAACACCCCAGAATTGATCATTTTGGGGTGCGACAAATGTTGGCTGATTATTATACATTGCTAATTTCATTATTACCCCTCCTGGCTTTAATTCAATTAACGAACAGCGATATTAGTATACACCCAATCGTAAAAATTGTAATGAGAACGCCTACCGATTCCCATTTTGCCAAAAATTCTGCAGGGTATTTTTAAGTTGATCGGCGTTATTGGTCACTTTAATATTTGCCCAATTTTGAGGAAAAATCTGGCGGTATCGGGTTTGATTAAATCGCTGATCCATTAAAACGATGATGCCTTTGTCGGTATCGGTTCGAATGACTCGTCCAGCTGCCTGACTGACGTTGTTGAAACCGGGGAGTTGGTAGGCAAACGAGAAGCCCTGGCCATTTAATGAATCAAAATATTCTCGGATGAGATCGGATTCCTTATTCATGCCCGGAAGGCCGACGCTGATAATTCCAACACCAATTAATTGTTCGTTTTTTAAATCAATTCCTTCAGAGAAAATGCCTCCGAGCAGTGCGAAACCAACCTTTGTCTGTTTATCGTCATTGCGAAATTCGTCAAGAAACGCGGTTCGGGCATCGTTATCCATTTCCGGCTTTTGATTAATCACGTCAATGTCTGGATGAAGTTCCACAAACTTGCTTAGCGTGGCGTTTAAATAAGCCATTGATGGAAAGAACATCATGTAGTGGCCGGCCTTTTGGCTGATCATGGTAAAGATGGTCTCACAAATCGGCTTGAGACTGTTTTCGCGGTTGGCGTACAGGGTATTGATGTTATTGGCAATGACAACCTGACAGTTTTCCTGCGGAAATGATGAATGAGATACCATGCAGAGGCTGTCTTCTTCGTTGCCCAAAACCTGTTGGTAATACGATATTGGGCTCAGGGTAGCTGAAAAGAGGATTGCTGCCCCACCCAAATTTAAGCTGGCCTTGAGCTGTTTACTGGGATCCATGCAGAACTGCCGGAAAATAATTGTGTGATCGCCAATAATGATCCGGGTCCGGTAAGTTTCGTCGTAAAACGTACTGATCAGATAATAGCGCCGGCACTGCAGATAATAATCGACGACCGCATCCACTGTGTCACTGGGCGTTTGGGTGGCCAGCCATTGGTGAATGGTTTCAATCAGGTTCTCAAGAGTGTTGTTAAAGTTGTCCAATGGTGCCAGCTGGGCAATCTGTTTATCAACTGTCTCTGCGGCCGGCTTACTGTAGCGTTTAAATGACCGTTTTAACGATTCGAGGCGTTTAATGACCTTCTGATTGGCAGCTTTGTGTTTAACCAGCTGTTCCAACAATGGGTTGATAGGAGATGATTCCAGGGTTGCCGAATACATTTCCCGTGAACGCTGGACCAGATTGTGGACTTCATCAACCAAGAAACAGTTGGTGGGATCGGGAAATGAGAAGAAGCGCTGTAAATGAACCTGTGGGTCGAATAAATAGTTGTAATCACAAATGATGACATCGCAAAACAAGCTGACGTCCAGTGAGAATTCAAAGGGGTCAACCTTGTGTTTTTCAGCGTATGTTTGAATGGTTTTCTTGGTAATCTGATCTTCATTTTGAATAATGTCTTTAATCGCAGTTCGAACCCGGTCATAATAGCCGACCATGTAGGGATTCTTCTCAGGTGGGACATCTTTTTCAGCCGGGAAGGCAATCTTATCCTTGGCGGTTAGCGTAATACTTTTGAGGGTCAGCCCCTGTTTGGCCATGATTGAGATCGTGTTCTCGGCAACGTGGCGGGTGCTTTGCTTGGCTGTAAAATAAAAAATCCGGCTAATCAACTGTTCACCCATTGATTTGATCGCTGGAAAGAGCGTTGAAATGGTTTTCCCGGTTCCAGTCGGCGCTTCCACAAAGAGATGCTTTTCCAACAGGATCGTCTTGTAAACGTTGGTGGCAAGCTTGTGTTGGCCGGGACGATAATCCGGGAACGGGAATTTTAGGGCTTTTGCTGAACGAATTCGCCGTTCGTCCAAGTCATGGCGCAGCTTGATCCACTGTTCAAACTCGGTTACCAGAGCGGTGAAAAACAATTCGGATTCAGTTTTAGTGAAGGTTTGCGTCTTAGTCGTTATTTTTTCGTCAGGAGTCTGGACATAAGTCAGCTGCAGATCAACCGACTTGATGTCTGCCTGGTGCATGACGATGTACGAATAGACTTTGACCTGACCCCAATAGAGCTGAAGCGTTGAGTCGGGCAGGGAGTTGAATTCCAGGTCGGATGTTTTAATTTCTTCAATCAGCGGCTTGCCGTCACGTTCGTCGATTCCGTCAGCTCGGCCGCTGATGACATATTCATCGTCCATGTACTGAATCGAAGTCTTTAAAGCGACTTCGGATTGGTATGAAGCCGGGCGGCTGTGTTGAATCTTTCGGTGAATCCGGCTGCCTTCCTGAGCGGTGTTTTCACTGCTGATGACGGGGCTAAGGTCACCGGTGCGCAGCAGAAACTCCACTAATTCTCTAATGCCGACTTGATGTACGGCCATCCTTAACCCCTCCTTTGATTTCGATATATTCAGACTCTATTATACAAAATTATTGAACATATGTTTGGAAAATACCGACTTTGAAAAATTCTGGATGTACAGTAAAATGATGGTTATGAGGTTTCACGAAGGGAAGGGCAATCATGCAGCCAAAATTTGGCAAGATTTATCGGACAAAACACGCGACCTATTTTGCGGTGGGCGAAGTCGTGACCCACAATCCTCAATTAATTCTGGATAACGTGAACTATATCGGCAAAAAGAATTTTGTAATCCATATCAAATTTGGCCAGGGGATTGCCAGAAACGCAATTCTGATGGTGAAAATGAATGGCGAAAGCTTACCGGCCTATCTGGATAAAACCGACATCAAGTTATTTTCTGAAGCCGTGAACCAGGATGAACTTCAATTGATGAATTTGGATGCCGACGAACTGAAGGCATTTAAGTCGGTGGATGAATTGGAAATTGAAGATCCCGAAGACGAAAAGATTGCCTACGTTGCCAGTATCCGTGAAAACACACTTCAACTGGTGGAAGATTATTTAAAACGACTCCAAGCAAAAATTGATAAGCTCTCACAGCGTAAGGCCAATCATTATTTTTCCAGCAAGGCGCATTACGAAGATGTCAAAACCTTTCTGCTGACCGTGGCACCATACATGGACCTGCGATTAAAAGAAAGTCAGGTAC
Source organism: Lentilactobacillus kefiri (assembly GCF_007989105.1). GTDB lineage: Bacteria > Bacillota > Bacilli > Lactobacillales > Lactobacillaceae > Lentilactobacillus > Lentilactobacillus kefiri. The sequence continues at coordinate 128,262 of NZ_BJVK01000002.1, forward strand.
GCCAAGACGAATGGCGCCTGAAATTGCGTTTGGGAGGCCAGTGAAATGCTGAATGAAGAGAAGCTGCAGGCGATCGTTGACACGTTTGCCAAGTACAATATTGATATCAGGGTCAAAGGGATGCAGGTTGTTGGTATCAACGGCCAGCCAGCTGATTTTGACGCCAAGACCTTCATGCAGGATCAATTAATTGATATGATCTGCAAAGTGATGGCCAATCAGTTGATTCATGAAACATGGCTAAATGAGCAAAATAAAAAATGATTCAGCAAATTCTGCTGGATCATTTTTTTGTTTTTAATTATTTAACTGTCTGACTCTTTAATCCTTCAACGAACTTCAAGTAGGCAACCTGTTCGCCGGTTTCAGTAATCTTGGCGTGATCCAAATTGTTGGCGTGAAGATCATCATCTGGAATTTCAATCTTGTGGGTAAAGGTTGCGTTTCCGATCAAGTCAATTGAGAAAGTATCGTCGCGACTGTGAACCCGTGTCTTAACCATGCCACCGGGGTTGTACACTGAAATGACTTCGTCAAAGTCGGCAACGTCCGGATGGTTGAGGCAGAATGCCAGGCTGGTAGCCGACATTCCGGTTCCACAAGCATTGGTGAAGCCAACACCACGTTCGTAAGTCCGGACAAACAGCTTATTATGATCAAGAATCTGAGCAAAACTGACGTTGACGCCGTCTGGGAAGTAATCATTGGGATCATTCAGCATCTTCCCAAGTTGACCAAGCGTTTTTGAATGCATGGTTTCTTCGTCAACAAAGCTGATTAAGTGGGGATTGGGAACCGCAATTGCGGTAAACTTCAATCCTGGTGCAAATTGTGGCACTTCCTTGTTGATCAGCGTATCAGTACCTAAATTATCAAATGGCAGGTTTTCCTTGGCAAAGCTAACCGGGGAAATTTCAACACTGAAGGTTGGAACATCGTCGGCAAGATCGGCTTCTCGGTGAACATCCAAGTCACTATCCATTGTTTCAACTTTGAATGCGTCCTTCCCAAACTTGTCGGAAAGATAGCGGGAAACTGTTCTCAGACCATTGCCACACATTGAAGCAATGCTGCCGTCCGTGTTGATGACCTGCATGCTGCCCAATGCATCTTGATGATCAGAACTATCAATCACCAACAAACCATCGGCACCGTCAAGAAGTCCGTTTCCAGGCGCAGTAATGTGTTTGGCCAATGCGACCAATTCCGGTTGGCTTAACTTGGTCTTTAATTCAGTTTGATCCAGAATAAAGAACTTATTTTGTGATCCATGGACCTTTAATAATTGCACCATGATGTACCTCCTCTAAACTTCCGTCTGGTATTCAATTTGGTTGGCGGAAGGGTCTTCTTTAAAAAAATGTTCATAAATGTATTTTACCGCTGCGTCGGCATCAGATTGCCGAGTCCCTAACATGATTGAAATTCGTGAAGCACCTTGGTTGATCATGTGAACGGGGATATTGTGCTCAGCGAGTGGTCGAATGATATTCTCAATGGTCCCGACCCGCGCCCGCATACCTTCACCAACGACCATAATGATTGCATAATCATCGATCCAGTCAAGGGTGTCGGGGTGGAGTTCGGTTTGAATATCATGACACATTTTTTTAATTGTATCACTGTCCAACTGACTACGGTCAAATATGATTGTCAGGTCATCAATTCCTGAAGGCATATGTTCGTATGAAACACCGTATTTATACAGGATTTGTAAAATTTTGAGGGTAAATCCAACTTCCTTGTTCAGCAGGTATCTGTGAAGATAGAGGGCTGAAAATCGGTTGGAACCGGCGATTCCGGTAACCGGACGTTTGGAAGTAAAATCTTTTTCGGGAACGATCAGGGTTCCGGGAAGGTCGGGGTTATTGGTATTTTTAACGTTAATGGGAACTTGTCCCTGAATTGCGGGAATGATGGCTTCATCGTTGAAGACCGAGAAGCCGGCGTATGAAAGTTCACGCATTTCTCTAAAAGTTAATTTGTGAATGGGATGGGCATCGGGAACAATTTTAGGATTTGCTGCATAAATTGCATCAACATCCGTGAAGTTTTCGTATAGTGAGGCGTGAAGGCCACGTGCCAGAATTGATCCGGTGATATCTGAACCGCCGCGGGCAAATGTGGCAATCTGGCCATCTTTGGTAAATCCAAAGAAGCCGGGGAAGATTAATCTCTCATCGCCATACTTTAAGTTGGCGAGATTGTCGTAAGTCTCTTCCAAGACAGTGGCGCTGTTGGGATCATCGCTCAACAAGATGCCAGCTTCACTTGGATCAACAAAGCGGGCTTTGGTCCCCGCCTGGGTTAAGCAGGCGGCAATGAGCTCGGCATTTAAGCGTTCGCCATGGGCTTTAAAAGCCGCCATCAGGTAGTCGTTGTTCGGATATGGTTTGTCGGGCAGACCGGTTAGTTTTGATTTAATGTCGTCCAATACAGTTGTTGAAACGCCGAAGCCATTCCCAATTTCCTGATAGCGGGCGAAAATGTCCGCCACAATTTGAGTTGGATCAGCTTTGCCAATAATGGCATTTGCGTATTTGATTAATAAATCAGTGACTTTAATGTCATCCGAAAATCTTTTTCCGGGTGCTGAGGTAACGACGACTTTCCGTTCCGGATCACTTTTGATGATGTTGATCACTTTTTGAACGTGGGCGGCATCGGCTAACGAACTGCCTCCAAACTTAACGACTTTCATAACTTTTAATCACTCCCTGGATATTCCCATTAATTAACAATTCGGTTAGAGATTGTTAAAACGAATTTTAGCAGTTTTGAATTAATTTGCAAGAGCAAGTCTTTTTTGAACGCCTGCCTGCATAAATTTGCAAAAGTCGGCTTAAAAGCATTGACACTTTATGAGAAACATTATAAAATTATCACAATTAAATCATTAGAGGTTGCAACCAACATCAGTAATTAGTGGAGTTCCTACCTGGACTTTGAAGCTAACGAAAGGGGCGGTTGCCGAAGCACCATGTGAGGTAGCACTTGGCGCGCTGGGACTTAGCTTAAGAGGCTTTGGACTGTCGCGGCGGACATGTCGGCTGCGGGGCGCTAACGACAAATGATACGGAATATGATTTTAAATTCTGAATCTCTTTGTTTAGCTAAGCGCTAAACGAAGAGATTTTTTTATTTCCAGTAAAGATAACATTAAACATTTGGAGGAAAGAACATGACTAATCAAATCGACCAGTTATCAACGAACGAAGCAGGACACTTACAGATTGGCGGAGTAGATTCGCTGGATTTGGTCAAACAATATAAAACGCCTTTGGTGGTTTACGACGTCAAAGCAATCCGCGACCAGATCCACCACTTCCAAAAGGTGTTCCAAGATAATGGTGTCGACTTTGCAGTTAGTTATGCCAGCAAAGCATTTGCATGTATCGCAATGTTTCAGCTGATTAACCAGGAAAAAGGCCACATTGATGTTGTTTCCGGCGGGGAACTTTACACAGCTATCAAAGCCGGGTTCCCAATGGAGCGGGTTAGCTTCCACGGAAATGACAAATCCCGTGAAGAATTGGAAATGGCCGTGGATCACCAAATCGGCGTCATCATCTTGGATAACTTCCATGAAATTGATTTGCTGAAAGAAGTATTGGACGACCGCCAATCCCACATCAATGTGATGCTGCGGGTAACCCCCGGGATTTCAGCCCATACTCATGAATATGATCAAACTGGTCAAGTTGACAGCAAGTTCGGCTTTGACATTCAAAGCGGCCAGGCCCGTAAAGCTCTTGGACTGGTTCTTGAAGATGGCCGGATGAACATGTTGGGCATTCACTGCCACATTGGTTCTCAAATTTTTGAAGTTAAAGGATTTGAAATGGCGGCCGTTAAGCTCATCGATACATTGACGCAATGGAATAAAGAAATCGGCTACGTTGCCAAGGTTGTTAACGTCGGTGGGGGCTTCGGAATCAAATATACCGACGATGATGATCCAATTGCGCCAGAGATGTTTGTTGACGCGATTGTAAAGGCGATTAAAAAGCGGACTGAAGAAGCCGATTTACCAATGCCAGCTGTTTGGATTGAACCGGGTCGGTCAATTGCCGGTCCTGCCGGATATAACTTATACACAATTGGCAGCCGCAAAGATGTTCCCGGCATTCGTTCATACGTCACGGTTGACGGTGGAATGGGTGATAACATTCGGCCAGCCTTGTACCAGGCAAAATATGAAGCAGTGCTTGCCAAGAATCCAACCGCTCCAACCAAAGAAACGGTTCGAATCGCCGGTAAGTATTGTGAGTCGGGTGATATCCTCATTCAAAAGCAGGATTTACCTGAAACCAAGCCTGGCGATGTGTTGGCAATGTTGGACACCGGAGCTTACGGATACGCAATGGCGTCCAATTATAACCGTAATCCCCGCCCCGCAGTTGTCTTTGTTGAAAACGGCAAGTCACAGCTTGCTATCAAACGAGAAACCTTTGAGGATTTAGTTTCATTAGATGAGCGGTTGGATTAGAAGATTGTTTCTGTTAAATAAATAATTTATTCAAAATAGACATTAGATAGGAGAATCATAATGGAACAACTAAGTGCACGTGAAATCATTGATTTTATTGGAAATGCGAAGAAGAAAACCCCAGTGAAGGTTTACATCAAAGGATCAGTTAAAGATCTTAAGTTCCCCAAGTCGATCAAGGCATTTGCTGAAAAACACACAGCGACATTGTTTGGTGATTGGGAGGACGTTAAGCATTTCCTCAAAAAGCATCAATCCGAAATTGATGACTATGAAATCGAAGCTGATTCCAGAAACTCAGCGGTTCCATTATTAGATATCAAAAATATCAATGCCCGGATCGAACCGGGTGCCATCATTAGAGACCACGTTACTATAGGAAACAATGCCGTTATTATGATGGGTGCCATTATCAACATTGGCGCTGAAATCGGCGATGACACAATGATTGATATGGGAGTCGTGATGGGTGGCCGAGCAATTGTCGGCAAGCATTCACACATTGGTGCCGGTGCCGTCTTGGCAGGAGTTGTCGAACCCGCATCCGCCAAACCGGTTCAAATCGATGACAATGTCTTGGTTGGCGCCAATGCAGTTGTCATTGAAGGGGTCCACGTTGGTGAAGGAGCCGTTGTTGCTGCCGGATCAATCGTCACCAAAGACGTTGCCCCACGAACAGTGGTTGCCGGCGTTCCCGCTCGAAAAGTAAAGGACGTCGATGAGAAGACAACTTCAGAAACTGGCCTTGAAGACGATTTAAGAAAGTTGTGATTCAATGAGTCAACTTAATAAGGAAGAACTAATTCAAATTCGTAGGCATTTACATGAATATCCAGAGCTGGCAATGCATGAAACTGCCACTCATGCCTTTCTGTTAAAGACGATTCAATCCTTTAATCAACAGTACATTGAAATTAGAGAAATTCCTGATTTACCCACTGCATTATTGGTATCCGTCCATGGATCAGATCCAAAACGGACGGTTGGGTACCGAACCGATATTGATGCGTTACCCGTTACCGAACAAACCGGTTTGCCATTTGCATCCAAGAATGCCGGTGTCATGCACGCCTGCGGGCACGATATTCATATGACAGTTGCCCTGGGTGTTTTGAACTGGTTCACTGAGCACCAACCAAAAGATAATATGATTTTCTTCTTTCAACCCGCCGAAGAAAGTGAAAATGGCGGCAAGGTTGCTTATGAGATGGGTGTCTTTGAAGGTAAATGGCGTCCAGATGAATTTTACGGACTTCATGACAATCCCAACCTGCCTGCCGGTGCAATTGGCTGTCGGATGGGAACCCTGTTTGCCGGGACAACGGAAGTGAACGTTGACTTAATCGGTAAAAGCGGTCATGCAGCCTACCCACAAAAAGCCAACGATATGGTTGTTGCGGCAGCCGAGTTCATCGGCCAGGTTCAAACGATCGTTTCCAGGAGCGTTGACCCGATCGAAGGCGGTGTGATTACCTTTGGCAAGTTGGACGCCGGAACCATTCGAAACGTTATTGCCGGTAAAGCCCGTATCGAAGGGACCATTCGGGGGTTGACCCAAAAGATGATCGAACACATTGTTGACCGTCTGAAAATGGTCGCCAACGGGGTCGCAACCAGCTATGGGGCTGAAGTGAATATTCATTTTAACCAAGGTGGTTATTTACCAGTTGAAAACAATGATGAGCTGACCAAACGGTTTATTGAATTTGCGAAGCAGGATCCGGAAACCGAGTTTGTGGAGACTGAGCCGGCAATGACCGGAGAGGACTTTGGCTACTTGTTGTCAAAGATTCCCGGAACCATGTTCTGGCTGGGAGTTGACGATACATCTCAACTTCACTCGGCAACCTTAAACCCCAAGGAGTCTTCAATTCCCAAGGGTGTTAATTCCATTATCAGATTTCTTGAATATCGAATGAATCATTAAACTAATAAAAAAGAAAGTAGGGATTTGTATGATTAGTGCAGATATTATGACGGCGATTGTGACACCATTTGGTGAAGATGGCAGCATCAACTTTGATGGCTTGGAAAAGTTAACCAATCATTTGATTGATACTGGCAGCCGTGGCTTTGTGATCGGTGGAACGACTGGTGAAACACCCACATTGAGTCATGACGAAAAGATTGAATTGTATACCCGCTTTGCCCAAATCGTGAACGGCCGCGGAACAATCATTGCCGGAACCGGTAGTAACAACACTGCCGAAACGGTTCAATTAACCGCCGAAGTTGGCAGTATTCCCGGCATTGATTACGCATTGGTGGTTGTGCCATACTATAACAAACCAAATCAACGAGGGATGGTTGCCCACTTCACAGCAGTTGCTGAACAATCACCAGTTCCACTGATCATTTACAATATCCCTGGTCGAACCGGCGTCACAATGGCCAATGATACGGTTATTGAATTGTCACACAATGCCAATATTGCCGGCGTTAAGCAATGTACTTCATTGGAAGACTTGGAGTATCTGGTTCAAAACACACCCGATGACTTCAACGTCTATACCGGTGAAGATGCTCAGGCTTTATCAGCCAAAGCAGTTGGTGCCAATGGGGTTATTTCAGTTACCAGCCACATTTACGGCCGTGAGATGCGTCGAATGTACGACGCCCTTGAATCAGGGGATGTTGAAACTGCAGGGAACTTGATGCGTTTCTTAACCCCTAAAGTCCAAGCACTGTTCATGTACCCATCACCATCATGTGTTAAGGCAATTTTGAACGTTCAAGGCTTTGGTACCGGTGATTGCCGTTTGCCAATTCTTTCATTGAATGATGAAGAGAAGGCGACCCTCGCTTCGAAATTAGGTGTCAGCCGTCTTGAAGATATTCCAGTTGATGGAACTGAAATGGCACGCAGCTAACGATTGTTGGTTGGAAAACATTAAATAAGTAAAGGAGTTTTTTCGATGATTAAGGTTTTAGTTGCCGGCTTTATGGGATCTATGGGTCAAAAGACCGTTCAAATGGTCAACAAGAACGATGACTTTGAACTGGTTGGGGCTTATAATCCTGGCATTGATACCGTTCATCTCCAGGGAATGGGAATGGACGATCACGTCAAATTGTTTGCCAGTTTGGATGAAATCAAAACCGACGCGGACGTTTGGATTGATTTTACGGTTCCCGGTGCTGCATTTGAAAATGCGAAGTTTGCCATCCAACACGGGATTCATCCGGTGATTGGGACTTCGGGTATAACGGATGACCAAGTCGACCAGCTGACCAAGCTGGCAGATAAGACTCACGTCGGCGGTATCCTGGCACCCAACTTTGGGATTTCAGCTGTTTTGCTGATGAAATTTGCCAAAGAGGCTGCCAAGTATATGCCCGGTGTCGAAATCATTGAAATGCACCACGACGACAAGCTTGATGCACCTTCAGGAACTGCCTTGGCAACTGCCAAAATGATCGATGAAGTTCGTGGAAAGAAAGCTGCCCCGGCCACCGAAGAAACACTGAAAGGTGTTCGTGGCGGAGACTATGACGGTATCAAGATTCATTCAGTCCGGCTTCCCGGTTATGTTGCCCATGAACAGGTCTTATTCGGCAGCAAGGGTGAAGCTTTGACCATCCGGCAGGATTCCTTTGACCGCGGCTCATTTATGAGCGGCGTTCAACTCGCAGTCCCTGCAGCCGCCAAAGCAGACAAGTTGATTGTCGGTTTAGAAAATATTATGTAGTGAAAATCAGGAGGAAAACATGCCACAGTTAGATAGCAAATTATCAGGTGTTATTAATCATAATGTGAAATCAGTTGGGCCTTCGGGTATCCGTGAATTTGATCAGGAAATTTCATCAATTCCCGGAATCGTTAAATTAACCATTGGTGAGCCGGATTTTGACGTTCCTGAACATGCCAAACAGGCAGCCATTAAAAGTATTGAAGAAAATAAATCACACTATTCAGCCCAAAAGGGAATTCCTGAATTGCGTGATGGGATTAGTCATTATTTGAAAGAGCGGACCGGGGTTGAATATGATCCGGCAACCGAAATTGTTGTCACAGTCGGTGCGACTGAAGCAATCTTTTCAGCTTTAACTTCAATTCTTAATCCTGGGGACAAAGTGATTGTGCCAACACCGGCATTCGCCCTGTATTTCCCAATTATTAAAGTGGCTGGTGCAGAATTGATTACGATTGATACATCTGATGACGGCTTTGTTTTAACGCCTGAAAAGCTTCAAAAAGCACTCGACGAAAATGGGGACAGCGTCAAAGCAATTATTTTAAATTATCCATCAAACCCAACCGGCGTTGAGTACTCTGAAGAGCAGTTAAAAGCTTTGGCAGACATTATCTCTCAACATAAGATGTATGTGCTTGCAGATGAAATTTACAATGAGCTGACATATGGTGTTGAACATCATTCAATCGCTTCAATGATTCCAGGCCAAACGATCTTGGTAAACGGGTTGTCCAAATCTCATGCGATGACTGGTTATCGAATCGGTTATTTTGCTGCACCAAAGGATTTCGTCACCAACGCATCAAAGATGCATGCATTTGTTGTCACAGCGCCTTCAAATCCTGCTCAATACGCAGCCGCCGAAGCGTTGAATAATGGGCTTGATGATCCAATTCCAATGCGGGCCGCATACAAGAAGCGTCGTGACCACATTGCCGATCGACTTGAAAAGATGGGGATGCCCATTGTCATGCCTCAAGGCGCATTCTACATTTTTGCCAAGGTTCCTGATACAATAAATGAAACCTCAGTTGAGTTTGCCACTCATTTGGCAAAGGATGCTAAAGTTGGTGTTACCCCAGGATCAGCATTTGGCCCTGGTGGTGAAGGCTGGATCCGGATGTCTTACGCGGCTTCTGACGAAGATATCAAGTTGGCAATGGATCGGATGAATGACTATTTACTTGCATTAACGAAATAAAGAAAAGGGGATTAATCAGATGAAAGAGTTTAACGTCGCAATTTTAGGTGCTACGGGAGCTGTTGGAACCCGCATGATTCAACAATTAGAGCAATCAACCATTCCGGTTAAGAGTGTCAAGCTGTTGGCTTCATCACGTTCAGCCGGTAAGGTATTGAAATTCCGTGGTGAAGATCACACAGTTGAAGAAACCACTCCTGATTCATTCAATGGGATTGACTTGGTTCTGTCTTCAGCCGGTGGCTCGACTTCCAAGAAATTCTTGCCGGAAGCCGTTAAGCGTGGTGCTGTCTGTGTTGATAACACCAGTGCTTTCCGAATGGAAAAAGAAGTTCCGTTGGTTATCCCTGAAGTTAATGAAAAGGCGCTTTACAATCATCGTGGTATTATTGCCAACCCCAACTGTTCAACCATTCAAATGGTGGTTTGTCTTGAACCAATCTACAAGAAGTTTGGTTTGAAGCAGGTAATCGTTTCGACTTATCAAGCCGTTTCCGGTGCCGGTCAATCAGCCTTGGACGAATTAATGGAAGAATCCAAGCAAGTCTTGAATGGTGAACCAACCGATCCAAAGATTCTGCCAACCAAGGGTGACAAGAAGCATTACCAAATGGCATTCAACCTCTTACCACAAATTGATGTCTTTGAATCGGACGGTTATTACACTCACGAAGAGTGGAAGATGATTCATGAAACCAAGAAGATTATGTTGGATGACATGGATGCCAAAGATATCAAGGTTACGGCAACCTGTGTCCGGGCTCCAATTCGAATCGCTCATGGTGAGTCGGTTTACTTCGAAGTTGCCGACAAGACTGCTACCGCAGATCAAATCAAGGCAGCTCTGGATGGTGCTGACGGCGTTGTCTTACAAGATGACCCTGCCCACCAAATCTATCCTCAATCAATCGAAGCTGAAGGCAAGCGCGAAACCTTTGTTGGCCGTGTTCGTCCCGACTTCGAAAACGAAGGGGCATTTAACATGTGGGTTGTTTCCGATAACCTCTTGAAGGGTGCTGCTTGGAACGCTGTCCAGATTGCTGAGCATTTGGTTGCTGACGATTTGGTTCGCGTACCTGATAATCCATATCTCGGTTAATGTAAATATTGTTTGGAAGCCTGTCGGCCTGGTCGACAGGCTTTTTTGATACCTGAATAGTCTCATCTGGTCACAAATCAAGGTTAGAAGATTGATAATGAATCTTTTAAGATACTCAGATATTATCGACCAGATAAGGATATGAGATACAATTAAAGAAAATAATCTTTGGGAGAGGCTAACTATGCGCATCGGATTTGTGTCGGACTTACATACGGACTTTAACCGCCAATATGATTTCGTGACTGTTCTGCAGCAGCTGATTAACGATGAACGATTAGATAAAATAGTGATTATGGGCGATTCGGCAAATGACCTCAAGCGGAATCTACGGTTTTATGAACGGTTGGAAGACAGCATCTCAATTCCGTTTTACACGCTGGTTGGTAACCATGACTTATATGTGGATCATCCACGTGAAAAAACGGTTGCCGAAATCCAGCAGGCTTCCAGAAATGCGTACCACGAACTCGACAACCTGCCGATGTCATTAACCAAGCATCCAATTAAAACGGAACATTGGCTGATTACCGGGATCAACGGCTGGTACGATTACACATTTGCCAAAGACTTTTCTGAAGCTAAAGGACCTCGCTACGCTGACAATTTTGTTGCCAAGCACGTTTGGCCCGATCAAATGTACATCAACGGCAATCAAATCAGTTATCGGCGGGATCGTCTCTGGGTCACTAAGCAGATTTTTGGTTGGCAGCACCAAATCAATCAGATGAATGTGGCAAACAAGAAGTTACTGGTAGCGAGTCACATGCTGCCAACGAAGAAGCTGGCTCGCCAGATGCCGATTCCGTTTTACGATCGGTTTATGTATCAATTGGGTAGTGACCGTTATCGTCAGGTGTTTGAGCAAAACCACGTCAGCTTGTCGTTGAGCGGCCATTCCCACATGCCCAACCGGGTGGTCGAAAATGGCATTCACTACCAAAATCTATCATTGGGATATGATTTCCAGTGGCAAAATCCCAGTGACGCATTGGGTGAGCTAAAACGAGTGATGGATATCTTGGAGGATTAGCGATGAAACAAATTGAAATCTGGTATTGTGACTTGGCCTATTTCCTGGCTAAATATTTCCACATTCACAGAACAAAACACTATTAAATAAAAGCCCCCGTCATGAGCAATGGCGGGGGCTTATTAATACATATCCTATGATAAACGGATTTAATATAAATTTTGTCTATATTAAAATAAAATATCACAATGCTTAAACCGTTGATTTATCAGTACTTCAAGCATACAATATACTTGTAATTTGAATTTGGACCGGTCCAATAATCAAATTGGGGATAACGTTGCTGTCAAATTCAGGAGGTTACTAATATGACGAACTTCGATTCTGATGAATACCTGCAAAAAGTCAACATGTATTGGAAAGCTGCCAACTATCTGTCTGTTGGTCAGTTGTTCCTGCGAGACAACCCATTGCTCAAACGTGAGTTGACTGCAGACGATGTTAAGATCAAGCCGATTGGTCACTGGGGCACGATTGCCTCACAAAACTTTATGTACGCCCACTTAAATCGGGTGATTAAGAAATACAATTTAAACATGTTTTACATTGAGGGCTCTGGTCACGGTGGCCAAGTCATGGTTTCCAACTCATATCTTGATGGCAGTTACAGTGAAATTTATCCAAGAATTGCCCAAAACGAAACCGGCCTTCAACGATTATTCAAACAATTCTCGTTCCCAGGTGGGGTTGCTTCTCATGCCGCTCCTGAAACACCAGGTTCAATGCATGAAGGTGGCGAGCTGGGTTATTCAATCGCCCATGGTACTGGTGCAATTTTGGACAACCACGACGTGATTGCCGCCGTTGAAATTGGTGATGGTGAAGCCGAAACCGGCCCATTGGCCGCATCATGGTTCTCCAACAAATTTATCAATCCAATTCATGATGGTGCCATCTTACCAATGCTCAATTTGAATGGATTCAAGATTTCCAACCCAACCATCCTTTCCCGGATGAGTGATGCCGATTTGACCAAGTACTTTGAAGGTATGGGTTGGAAGCCATACTTTGTTGAAACCAAGGGTGATCCCGAAGATTATGCCCGCGTTCACAAGGAAATGGCCAAGACGATGGATACTATTATTAAAGAGATTAAGGGTATTCAAAAGCATGCCCGTGACAATAACGACGACACTTTGCCACACTGGCCGATGCTGGTTCTTCGTTCACCAAAGGGCTGGACAGGTCCAAAGCATGATCTGGACGGCAATCCAATCGCCGGATCATTCAGAGCTCACCAAGTACCGATTCCTGTGAGTGCCGGTCAAATGGACCACAAAGATTTGCTGGTTAACTGGCTCAAATCATACGAACCGGAAAAATTATTCAACAGCAATGGATCCATCAAAGCCGAGATCAAAGGGACAACCCCTGAAGGCAACCAACGCATGGCAATGAACCCAATTGTCAATGGTGGTATCAACCCGAAGAAGTTGGATATGCCTGATCCAGCCGATTACTCCTTGAAGATTGACAAGCCTGGTGACAAAGAAGCTCAGGATACTGAAGTGTTATCCAACTTCTACACCGAGATTATGAAACGAAACGGTCAGTCATTTAGAGCGTTTGGCCCCGATGAAACCAAATCCAACAAGTTCTTCTCAATGTTGGATTACGGTAAACGTCAATGGGAAGAACCAATTAAGACACCAAATGACGAAAACATGGCTCCTGAAGGCCGGGTCATTGACTCACAACTTTCAGAACACCAAGCTGAAGGTTGGCTTGAAGGATACGTATTAAGTGGCCGTCACGGATTCTTTGCCTCATATGAAGCATTTACCCGGGTCATCGATTCAATGCTCACTCAACACTACAAATGGCTTAGAAAGGCCAATGAACAGTCATGGCGTCATGATTATCCATCATTAAACATCATGAACGTTTCCCACGCCTTCCAGCAGGATCACAATGGCTATACCCACCAGGATCCAGGGATGCTTGGTCACTTGGCTGAAAAGGGTCATGAGCTGGTTAACGAATACGTTCCAGCTGATGCCAATTCACTTTTGGCCGTGATGAACACTGCCTTGCAGACCCGTGAGAAGATCAACCTGATTGTTGCTTCAAAGCACCCACGACCACAATGGTTCTCAATGGATGAAGCGACCAAGCTGGTTAACGATGGTTTGGGGATTATTCCTTGGGCATCAAATGATCAGGGCGATCCGGACATTGTCTTTGCCACTGCTGGAACCGAAGCTACAATGGAGAGTTTGGCTGCCATTGACATGATCCATGAAGCATTTCCTAAGCTGAAAGTTCGCTTCATCAACGTCATTGACATTTTGAGATTACGTCCAAGCAACGAAGATCAAGATAGTCGTGGCTTGACCCAAGCTGAATTTGACAAGTACTTTACCACTGACAAGCCGGTCATCTTTGCCTTCCATGGCTTTGAAAACACCTTCCGTGGCTTGGTATACAACCGTCATAACCACAACATCAGCTTCCATGGGTACCGTGAAAACGGTGATATCACTACGCCATTTGATATGCGGGTCTTGAATGAACTCGACCGTTATCACCTTGCAAAGGATGCGATTGGCCGAACCAAATATGCCGATCAAGCCGACAAATTTGTTTCCAAGATGGATCAAATGCTTCAAAAGCACCATGATTACATCCGTGAATACGGAACAGATATTCCAGAAGTCAAAAATTGGAAGTGGTCTGGTAATCTGACCAACAAACTAACAACAGAATAAAACTTTCTCTTCTTCGATAGAAAATGAGCTTATGAGTCCTCTAAATGGGGGTTTATGAGCTCATTTTTGTTAATTAATGGTATGATAAATTCGGAAAGACAATTGAATAAAAGGGGAATATCAGATGAAACTTAATGTCGAAATTAATGATCATTCGACGACGATTATTTTGCCGGATGAAAAAGGAAAAATAACGATTGCCAGCCAATCTCAGCCAAGTAAAAATGCTGTCAATCTGGATATGAAAAATGGAAAACTGGCTGGCCTCCAAACTGACGGCTCTGACCAAAAAGCAGATGGCGTTATGACGATTGAACCTGCGTGGGACTTGGAGCCTGATTACCTTGCAAAAGCTTTTGCTGAATATGCCGTTGAGCAGGGGATTTTTAAAAAAGACCCACTCGTTGACGTCAAGATTCCAAGTAATCAGCGAAAGACGGTTGAGGACTTTCGCAGCCTGATTTTGACCGTCCTGAACGGATTGGGGTTCAGATCATTGTTCATGCCCAAGAAAAAGTTCAAGGGTAAGCCTGCCCATCGATACACGAAACAGGTCAGTGAAATTCCATTCCATGTGGATTATGAAGGTACCAAGGCAACCGTTTATTGGCAGAAACGCAACGAGATGCTGCTGAAGGCAGGAGCGGTCATGAAGCCCAAGCCTGAATTGAACAAAGACGGTTCGCTTGGATTCTCAGCCAAGTTTGCTGAGAAGCTGCGTTCCGAACATACCGACAGCTTCGACAATTTTGTCACCACTAAAGATATTATTTTGAAATCAGTTAACGAAGTTGGCCTGTTCCTGTATTTTGGCGGTACCAACAGCTGGCTGGTCTTAAAGGATGATAACGGCAAGTCGATTAATGAGTGGACGGTTGTTAAATAAAAAATGAGTTAATTCTTATTTTTTGTTAATTTTCACATTGAAATTTCAGCCAAAAGCCATTTATTTTCCCATATGAACCGGGAATATATTATAATATTAGTAACAACAAGCATAATCTTTATAAAAGAAAGGTGATACATGTAATGTCAGACAGTACAAACGAGGTACCTCCTGATCAAAAATTGTGGCAGGATACCACCGAAGAGCTGGTTAAGAAGTATCAGACCAACGCGGAAGATGGTATTAGCGACCAAGAAGCTGAAAAACGGCTTGCCAAGGATGGCTATAACGAATTAACGGCCAAGAAGAAGAGCAAGCTGCTTCAGTTTTTGCTTCAATTTAACAACAGCATCATTTATATTTTGATTGCTGCAGCCGCTATTACGCTGTTTATGCACCATTATTCAGATTCGGCGGTTATTGGGATCGTTATTATTGCCAACGCGTTTATTGGCTTTTTCCAAGAGATGCAAGCCGACAATGCTTTGAGTAAGATTCGTGAGTTATTGGTCAGCCAGAACTACGTTATTCGTGATGGTCACAAGATTGAAGTGCCTGCACGTGAACTGGTTGTGGGTGATTTGGTTAATTTGGAAGCCGGGGATGCGGTTCCCGCTGACCTGAGATTGATTTCGGCTGATAACATGCGGGCTCAAGAGTCCACATTGACCGGTGAAAGTAATTCCGTTGAGAAGACGGAAGATCCAATCAACAAGGATAAATTACCATTGGCCGACCGCTCCAACATGGCGTTCGCGTCAACTGCGGTCACTCAAGGATCCGGTGTCGGAATTGTTATCGCAACCGGGCAACAAACTCAAATTGGTCAGATTCAACAAAGTGTTGCCGAAGTTAAATCACAGGTAACACCATTAATGAAGAACCTGAACAAGTTGGGTGTTAACTTATCAGTATTTATCGTTGCCATTGCGATTCTTTTGTTTGTTCTTGGTTTGTACACCAAGATTTACAGTTTGCCTACTTTAACCATTGCGATCATTACAATGGTTGTTGGTTCTATTCCTGAAGGGCTGCCTGCCTCAACTTCAGTTGTTTTGGCTCGTGGTGTTCAGGTTATGACCAAGAAGGGTGCCATTGTTAAGACTTTACCCGCTGTTGAAACCCTTGGTGCGGTGGATATCGTTGATACCGATAAGACTGGTACTTTAACGAAAAATGAAATGACCGTTACCGATGTTATCACCGATGAGCATCATTACCACGTTAGCGGAGTTGGATTCGTTGATGGTGATAAGGGTGTTGATGGTGACGTCATGCTGGACGGCAAGAAGTATGACTGGAAGAACGATCAGCATTTCCGTGATTTGGTTGATATCGCCGGAACCACTACCGACGCCGAATTGGTTCAAACCGATGGCGAGTGGCAGTTGAACGGTGAACCAACCGATGGTGCGCTGACCACTTTGTTCCACAAATTGATCGGCCGTGAGCCTGAAGTTGATGAACTGGATACTTTACCATTTGACTCTGCTTATCGTTACAGTGCCCGACTCATTAAAGAATCCGGCCATAACGAATTGATGGTTAAAGGTGCTCCGGGAACAATTTTTGGAATGGTTAAAAAGACCAATCCTGATTTTGATGATAAAGTCTGGTACTCAAGAGTTTCCAAGTTGACTGAACAAGGTCTTCGAGTGGTTGCTCTGGGTTACAAAGACGTCTCATCAGCGGTTACTGAAATTGATCAAGACAAGATTTATGATGGTATTAAATTAAGTGGTGTGGTTGGCATTATTGATCCACCACGAGAAGAAGTTATTCCGTCAATTCGAAGCCTTCGCCGTGCCGGTGTTAAGGTTAATATGATTACCGGTGACCATCCGGATACCGCTTCGGCAATTGCCCGCAAACTGGATTTGGATGAAAGTATTCATGCAATTACCGGACCTGAAGTTGATGAAATGTCTGACGAAGATTTGGTTAAAAACATTGGTCGTTATAATGTCTTTGCCAGAACAACGCCTGCCAATAAGCTGAGAATTGTTAAAGCTCAACAGGCTAACAACAAGATTGTTGCGATGACTGGTGATGGTGTCAATGATGCCGCTGCGTTAAAGCAGGCGAATATCGGAATTGCCATGGGAATCAAAGGAACCGATGTTGCCAAGGAAGCTGCCGATATGGTGCTGGTTAATGATAGTTTTACCACCATTGTTGAAGCGGTTGCTGAAGGTCGGCACGTCTTTGATAACATTCAAAAGACCATTCGATTCCTGTTACCAACCAGTTTTGCCGAAGGTTTGGTTGTCTTGCTAAGTATGATGATGGGGCAGGAATTACCACTGTATCCAACTCAATTGCTGTGGATCAACACCGTTTCAGCGTTGACCATTCAATTTGCGTTTATCTTTGAACCGGCTGAAGAGTCAATCATGATTCGTGGGCCGCGGGATGTCGCGAAAGGGATTCTTGGGAAGATGGATGTCTTCGAGATTGTCTATGTTTCCATATTGATTTCTGCCTTGGGTATCTTTACCTTCGACAAATTCGTCGATTCCGGCGTATTGTCCGTTGTCCTTGGTAGTACAATGGCTGTTAACATTATTATCTTTGGTAAGATTTTTTACCTGTTCAATATTCGAAATTCCTACCCGATTATTTCCAAACACTTCTTTGAAAACAAGATGGCGTTTATCATCATTGCCATTCTGTTGGTCCTTCAAGCTGGAATGATTTACATTCCATTCATGCAGGGTGTCTTCCATACTGGTAACGTGAACTTCTTCTATGGCTGGGTTGTCCCAACCATCGCAGGATTTATCGTGCTGGTCGTTACGGAAATTATCAAGCTTGGACGAATTGAATATCGAAAACGTAAAGGTCAAGCAACTAAAATTAAAGAATAATCAAAATAAAGGATCGAAATTTGGGATAGCTCAGCTACCTCAAGTTCCGATCCTTTTTTGCTTTTAATTACTTTAAGTCTCCAGGTTTAACGGTACGTCCCTGCATAATTGACAAGCCCCATGCACCAAGAATGATCACCAGTGATACGGCAAAGGCAACGTGCATGCCGAAGATAAAGACTTCCGGCTGCTTTGGCAGATAATTGGTTACGTGGAATCCGGCTTTAATGCCCATAGCAATAAATAGCGCACTTGTCGAAAGGGCGGTTCCAGAAATCATGCCGACATTTCTAGCGAGGGCGTTAAGACTTCCGGCACTTCCAAGTGAATTCTTGGGTACAACCGACATGACAATGTCGCTATTCGGTGATTGAAACAAGCCGGTTCCAAAGGCCATGATTACTGTGATGATAACGTAGACCCACATCGGACTGGTAAGTGTCAGGAAGATGTACATCGCTTGGGCGACCGCCACGATGAGCAGACCAATTGAAGCAATCGTTGCCGGTGAAAAATGATCTGCCAGCCAGCCGCCAAATGGTCCGGAGAAGACCATTACAACCGGGAAGATAATCAGCAGGGCACCGGCTTGACCGGCACTGAGTTGACGGGCATCTTCAAGATAGAAGGGAACAATGACGACCGTGAAAAAGTTCGATAAGAAGATTAACACTGCAGCGCCAAGTCCATATGAAAATGGTTTGATTTTAAACAGCGATAATGGCATTAATGGATTTTCGGCCCGCTTTTCGGTATGGAAGAAGCCCCATAACGTGACGATGCCTAATGCGAACAGACCAAGTGGAACCGGTTGGGTATAGCCGACTTCCTGGCCGATGAAGACACCTAAGAATAGGCCGATAATCATCAGGGAGAAGTTAACAAAGCCTAACCAGTCAATTGATCCTGGAACGGTTTGAAACGCCTTGGGCATGACGACAGCACCCAAAGTGATGGCGATGATGCCGATGGGCAGGTTAACCCAGAAAATGTAGCCCCAAGGGAGTTTTGACAGGATGAGTCCGCCAAGACCAGGTCCGGCGATCGCTCCCAGAGCAACAAACGTGCCGACAAACCCCATTGCCCGGCCACGTTCTTTAATGCCAAACGTTGAGGTCGTAATACCATAAGTGTTTGATAGGGTCATGGCTGCACCGGTCCCTTGAATGAATCGGCCAACCAATAGGAATGGAAAGTTGATTTGGAGTCCTGATAGAAATGATCCCAGTAAGAAGATGACAGTCCCAATTCTAAAGACTTTTACTTTACCGTAAATGTCGCCCAGCTTGCCAAAGAACAGCAGTAAAGCGGTCAATACGATGAGGTATGAGGAAACCACCCATTCAATTTGATTCATTGGCACATGCAGTTGCTTTGCCATAATTGGCATGGCAATATTGACGATGCTTGAATCCAAATTGGACATGAAGGCAAACATACCGATTGATACCAGAATCCACCAACTATTCTTCTGAGTTTTGGTTTCTGTGGATGGGTTGTTCATGTGGATTACCTTCTCTCATAATGTTCGTTGATTTCAACAGGTCCATTATGACGCAAACTTACAAAAAGTTGGTGGAAAAAGCTTCATGAATCGGTTCGGCCAACCAGCAAAGTAAAAAAGACAACGGTGGACGTTTTTGTCCATCGTTGTCTTTTTCTATTAAAGTTCCAGAGTTGCCCAGAGCTTGGTTGAATATTAATCTGTCCGCCATTTTTCAAAGAAGTCGGTGTGCTTGCCAAGATATTCAATTGCTTCTTTAGCCAATTGATCACCCTGTTTTTCAGCATCTTCAGCATCCAAGTTTTGTGAATCTCTCAGATAACCTCGGCCGATGTTGATGAACTTGTTTTTTCTACCAAATCCTTGATCGTGGAAAAGGTCGTCCAACTTTGTGATGTCATCTTTTGCTGTGTTATAAACCAACTCGGAAAGATTCTTGGATGGATCCAACAGAGTTGCTGCGTATGTGACGATGAATTCGTCCATATCGATAATGATTTCTTGTCGCATGTTTTTCTTTGCCATTATTTTCACCTCGTAATAAGTTTAATGCATTTTGTGTATAAAGACCAATTAAGAATGATTAACGACGATTAATGGTGCATTTTGAATTCCAAATAAAGATCGTTATATTCCTGAACCTTTTGTGGACTGAGGTTGCTGTAAACCTGCAGCCGGTCAATGACCTTTTGAGTTGGATAGAACTGCTTATCGTCTTTAATCGACTTCGGCAGGAGCTTGAGCGCTGAAGTATTCGGAGTGGCATACCCGATGTATTTAGCATTTTGGGCGGCATTTTCCGGTTTGTTCATAAAATTCAGGAACGCGTAGATCGCTTTGAAATGTTTGGCCGTCTTGGGGATGACCAGGTTATCAAACCACATGTTGCTGCCTTCTGTGGGGACGACATAGTGCAAATGTGAGTTTTGCGACATCATTTCTGAAGCTTCTCCGGACCAGTCAACCGCAACCGGAGCCTCTCCTTCGGCCATATACATTTTGATTTCATCGGCGACGACCGCTTTAACGTTTGGCGAAAGTCGATTGAGTTTATCTTTGGCTTTAATTAACTCCGCGGAATTGGTAGTGTTAACCGAGTGACCCATTGAAATCAGTGAAAATCCCATGATATCACGTGCTGAATCGATCAGCATAATATCATTTCGATATTTCTTACTCCACAGTTGATTCCAGTGTTTCAAAGCACCTGGTTTCACGTAACGGTCGTTATAAATAATTCCCAACGTTCCCCAGAAGTAGGGGATTGAGTATTTATTACCGCGGTCAAACGACTTGTTCATGAATGAAGATCCGTAGTTATTCATGCCGGTCAGCTTGGATTTATCCAGCGGAATCAGCATGTGGTCGGCCTTCATCTTTTCAACCATGTATTCACTTGGAACCGTTAAATCATAACTGGTTCCGCCCTGTTTAATCTTCGTATACATGGCTTCGTTACTGTCAAAGGTTTCCACATTGACATGATAGCCGGTTTCTTTTTGAAACTTTGTCAGCAGTGCCGGATCGATATAATCTCCCCAGTTGTAAAGGTTGAGAACTTTGTTGCCGGTATCTCCGGTGGATTTGGTTAACTGATCGCTGCCATATGCCAAGCCGGCACAAATGGCCAAAATGGCGATAAATGCTGCTAAGAATTTTTTCATCGGTCAGTCACCTCCACAAGGTTCTTCTTGCGGCCATTTCTGGCGTTGTGGGTTTCAATCAGGTAATAAACGCCGACCAGAATCAATGAGAAGATGAACATAATACCGGCCAAGGCGTTGATTTCCAAGCTGATACCCTGGCGTGCCCGTGAGTAAATTTCAACGGACAAGGTTGTAAACCCGTTGCCGGTTACAAAGAAGGTAACCGCAAAGTCATCCAGTGAGTAGGTGATTGCCATAAAGAAGCCGGCAATGATCCCCGGCTGAATATATGGCAGCACAATCTTACTTAATATCTGAGCTGGGGTTGCTCCCAAGTCCATTGCGGCATTGGTCATTGATGGGCTCATTTCATCCAACCGCGGCAGAACCAATAACAAAACAATTGGAATTTCAAAGGCGATATGACTGAGCAGGACTGACCAGAATCCCAGCGGCAACTTTAGAGCTGTAAAGAAGATCAAAAAGCTGGCACCGATGATAACGTCGGGTGAAACCAACAGGATACTGTTCAATGACAACAAGGTTTCTCGTTCATGTTTGCGTTTGGCATTGTGAACAGCAAGTGCGCCCATCGTTCCAATAATCGTGGAGCAGACGGACGACAGAAGGGCAATCAAAATGGTATTCAGAAAAATTGCCAACATTCGTTTGTCAGCGAAAAGCTCACCGTAGTGTTTCAGCGAGAAGCCCTGAAAGTTCGTCATTGTGGTGCCTTTGCTAAAGGAATAAAGGATCAAATACACAATTGGAATATATAATAGCAAAAAGACAATCGTGATATAAATTTTACCGGTTTTGGAGGCCTTATCTTCCATTATGCCCGCCTCCTTTTACGCTTCGTGTTTGTCAGCAGCATGACGATAACCATCGAGATGATCAAAACAACGCCAATGGTTGAACCCATTCCCCAGTTCATGGTCGTTAGGAAATGCTCCTCAACGGCGGTACCTAACGTAATGACTTTATTACCACCGATCAAACGTGAAAGCATGAAGAGTGATAGTGAAGGGATGAAGACAATTTGGATACCGGATTTAATTCCCGGCATCGTCATTGGGATGATGACCTTGGTCAAAGTCTGCCATTTGGTTGCGCCCAAGTCCCGGCTGGCTCGGATGTATGAACCACTGATGTCGGTTAATGAATTATAAATCGGCAGGATCATAAACGGAATTTGGATATACGCAGCAACCAAGATGAAGCTGGAATCCGTGAACAGCATGTGTTGAATCGGTAGACCGAAAAATTGAAACAGTTGATTGACCAAGCCGTCATGACTGAGAAGGCCAATAAATGCGTAGGCTTTGAGCAGCAGGTTGATCCAAGTTGGCAGGATAACCAATAAAATCCATAAGTCCCGGTGCTTCAGCTTACTAATGACCAACGCCATCGGGTAGCTGATCAGGATGGCAAATAGGGTAATCAAAAACGCGTAAAGCACTGAGTTGGCGGTCATTGTTAAATAAGTGCCAGATGTGAAGAACTCTTGATAATTGGATAATGTAAAGTTGTGGTGAATATCAAAAAACGAATAATAAAAAATGAGGGCAACTGGGGCAATGACAAACATTGCCAGCCATAAAACGTAGGGTGTGAAAAATAATCCCCGAAAGTTTTTCTTCAATTCTTAACCCCCTAATCTTCGTAACTTTCAAGCCGGTGATTAAACTTGGCTTCAGTTTCGTTGTATCTCATGATGTGCATATCGTCAGGGCTGAAGGTCAGGCCGACGATTGCATCATCGGTACTGGCATTGGTGGAATGAATCAGCCATTCGTTGCCAGCCTTATCATAGGCGAGAATTTCATAATAATCACCACGGAATAACTGAGTATCGACTTTAACCTGTAATTTGCCTTTTTCCGGTGTCGTGATGACTAAATCTTCCGGACGGATGACGACTTCAACCGGTTCGTTGGGACGCATACCGGCATCGGAACATTCAAACTGATGGCCGAGAAAAGCAACTTGGTAGTCTTCAACCATTTTTCCCTGAATGATGTTGCTTTCGCCAATAAAGTCGGCAACAAAGTGATTGATTGGTTCGTCGTAAATGTCGACGGGAGAGCCCTTTTGAAGAATCTCACCCTTATTCATAACAAAAATTTGATCACTCATTGCAAGGGCCTCTTCCTGGTCATGGGTAACAAACAAGAAGGTAATCCCAAGATCCTGCTGCAGCTCACGCAATTCATACTGCATATCCTTGCGCAGCTTTGCGTCTAAGGCCGATAAAGGTTCATCCAGCAACAATACCTTGGGGCGGTTAACAATTGCTCTGGCAATCGCTATTCGCTGTTGCTGGCCGCCTGAAAGCTCACCAATCTCACGGTTGGCGTATTGTTCGAGTTGAACCATCTTTAAAGCATCATGAACCCGAGTTTGGATTTCTTCTTTCTTGGTGTTATGAACCACCAAGCCAAAGGCGACGTTATCAAAGACGTTCATGTTGGGGAAGAGGGCATAATCTTGAAAGACGGTGTTTAACTGCCGTTTGTTGGCAGGAATATCATTGATTTTTTTGCCGTCAAACAGGACTTGACCGGATGTGACTTCGGTAAAGCCGGCAATTGATTGAAGAATAGTTGTTTTCCCACAGCCGGAGGGGCCAAGAAGGGTGTAAAATTCACCTTCCTGTAACTTGAAGCTGATATTTTTAAGAGCGGTAAAGCCGTCGTCATACTTTTTATAGACGTTTTTTAATTCAACAATGGTTTTGCTCAACGGTCTTCCTCCTAATATAATTGAATATGATAATTATAACGATTGAATATGATTGGCGACAAGAAAAGCGACTAGACAATCCGCCATTAGTGTCGTGATGACCGATGACCGGAACTGCCATTCATTTTATGAACATGACGTTTGAATTTCGGCAGTGATTCATCACCGACAAACTTGAAGTTCTTCATTTTGCCATTGAACGGATTTCCTGCCAGACGGACTTTGAGCCAGCGGTCCATGACGGCAATCATTGAATTGATTGAGTCGACTCGGGCTGGCACTTTTTCCTGCTTGGCCGCAGCCATAATATCGGTTTTTAATCGATTAACCAGGTTTTGATGGTATGTGACCAACTCTTGAGTGAGCGGGGCATCCTTATATTTGTTAAATAATTTTTCGATTTGCCGCATGGCGTCTTTTGAATCTTGCGGCGTATAATATCTGTCGGAATTTGGCATATCTGTCGACTTCTTTCTTAATTCTGAGTTTACAAGTTCCATTTTACGGTACAATAGTATAGATTAACAGGTTGATGGAGGATGAAATTAATGAAAACAATTCTTGCAATTCATACAGGCGGCACAATTTCAATGTCACAAAATGAGAAGGGTGAAGTCGTTCCCAACGATGAGAACCCAATCGCAGAAGAACAAGTCATTTTAAAGGGTCAGATTAATCTGATCACCGATGAAATGTTCAACCTGCCATCACCTCATGTGACACCGGAAGTGATGTTAAAAATCAAGCAGCGGATCATGAAGGCAATTGACGATGGAGTCGATGGAGTTGTCATTACCCACGGAACCGATACGTTGGAAGAAACCGCGTACTTTTTGGATCTGACACTGCCTAACACGATTCCGGTTGTTTTGACAGGCGCCATGCGCTCATCCAATGAAATTGGTTCTGATGGTTTGTATAATTTCAGAAACGCCATCATGGTGGCCGCAACCGACGAGTCCTATGGTAAAGGCGTCTTAGTTGTGATGAATGATGAAATTCATACAGCAAGATACGTAACCAAAACCCATACAACCAACGTGGCGACATTCCGGACACCAACTTTTGGGCCAATTGGAATTGTAACGCAAAACAAGGCAAAATACTTCCAAGAATTAATCCAGACTGAAGTATGCGACATTAATCATGTTGTTGAAGGCGTGTATTTGATTAATGCATATGCTGGGATGGACGGAACTTTATTTGAAGCGATTAATAACGAAAATACCAAGGGATTAGTACTGGAAGGCTTGGGTGCCGGCAATGTCCCACCAAAGACGCTTCCAGCAATTCAAAGCTTAATTGATAACAAGATCCCGGTTGTCTTAGTCTCCAGATGTTATAACGGTGTGGCCCAGGAAATCTATGATTATCAGGGCGGCGGTATCCAATTAGGAAAGATGGGAACGATTCTGTGCCAAGGCTTAAATGGTCAAAAGGCAAGAATCAAGCTTTTGGTTGGATTGAGTGATAATATGCATGGAGATGAGTTGAGAGAGTTTATGGGGAATGCAATTTCGTAGAGTGCGACGAGGGCTGGGTGCCCCCGGAGTGTAAGACGAAAATTTTGATGATGAATGGTCCTTATTCATCATTAAAATTTTTGACTTACACAGTAGGGGGCAGGCCCGTCGGAGCACGTTTCAGTGAGAGTGCGACGAGACCCGGGAGATGCGGTTTCTAAGGTGGTTTTACTTTAAACCCCGCATTTGGGTTTGAAGTAAAGCCAACTTAGAAGTTAGCATCTGGGTTGTCGGAGCACGTTTCGGCTAGAGAAAAGCAAACCTGAAAAAGGTATCCAAGCAAAACAAGCTCCACAAACAAACACCACTAACTATTAAAAACTTAACCCCAACCAAGAAAGAAGTGACACCTTGAACACCTTATACGACAAGCTGCGCACGGCACAAATTGACGAGCAGCTGATTAACGCATTTCAAAATGACTCCGATATCGTATACACCGGTGTCATTCAATTCCTGAGCAGTAAAGACTTTATTATGCTGACCTATAACGATTATGGGATTCAGGATGGTGAGGTTTATTTGAAATTATCCTCGGTTAAGTCCGTGGAAACGGATAGTTATGACCTTGCCAATATGGAAGAACGCATCTATTTCGATGAGAAGCATCACCTCAATGCCCAACCGGCATTTGATTTGCCCATTAAGATGAGCGATTCACTGTTTGACCGCGTTGTTCAAACGCTGCATGATGAACAAAAAGTTGGGCTGATTATTACAGAACAGGCTGGCAAGCTGAAATACAATGAAGGCTTGATATCAAATGTTCATGACGATGGCATGACTTTTTACCAATGTTAACAAGTTCGATTTTTCCAAGCGCCCAGTATTTGAAATCAAGTTTGACGATATCCGCGGAATTGAATTTGGCGGTACTGAATTACAATTGCTGCAAAACGTGCTGGACATGGTTAAGCCTGAAAATCATGTCGCCAACACAATCATATCCGACACTGATGTCTTTCATGATGAAGTTCAAAAGCTCCGTGATAACGGAAATTGGGTTGTCATTGATACCAACGATAATCGTAAATATTTCTATGTTGGTAAAATTATTTCAAGCAACCCCCAGGAACTGGTCATGATGGTGGTTGATATGAATGGCCGGTTTGGCGGATACGTTTGGATTCGGTATGATGATATTTGCAGAATCATTACCGATTCTGATTACTTGCGGGTCATTGATAAATTTGTTGATGAAAATAAGAAGAATAAGCATTTTGCATTACCAGTTCTAAATGCTGACCGAGCTTTTGATAATGCTGATAATATTTTGATTCACATCATTACACAATCAATTCGGTATCAAAAGGTGATTCGATTTGAAACCGCCGATGAGGAAAACTTCGTTGGCTATCCAACCTCGATTAATCTGGCAACCGGTGTTTTGAATGTTGAACTTTTGGATGTCGACGATAATGGCGATTTACCAACTAAGCAGGTCGGAATTGAAAATATTCGTGAGATGGCCTTTGATTACTTCAAGGCTTTCTTGACCGAAAATGAAATTGATTAGGAGGGTAAATTGTGGCAAAGAAGAAAAAATTTAAGCTTCCAAATTGGCTGATCAATACACTCGAGATGACCGTGATGGTTGCAATCCTGATGGCGCTCTATAATTTTCTGGGCCCAATGGTCTTTAAAAATGGCAGTTATTTTCCCTGGTGGACATTTCCATATTCAGTTGTTGGCGCACTGTTTCTGATTGGTGGCTGGAATTTCTTGTCTCACCGAATGAATATCATGCATAATCAAATTGTTGCCGAAGACAACGCCAAAAAAGAACGGGCTGAACGCATTCGCCGAGAGGGTGCCGCTAAAGAACGGGTTGAGGCTGAAAAGCGCCGCCAGCGCAATGCCAATCGTAATCGGAATAATCAGCAATCGAGGTAACTGAAATGGCTGAACAGAAATTTTCGTTTTGCCCATATTGCGGTGCCAAGCTGAAGCCGGATGATGTTGTTTGTCCAAATTGTGGGAAGAAGCTTCCGCAAAATGATGAACCGAAATCCAACAAAGTTTGGACCGGACTGAGTCGGTTGTTTGGCAATCCATACAAGGAAGGCATGAGCCGATATCAGGCTGAGAAAAAAGAAGCCGCAAAAAATAAAAAGAAAAAGTAACCGAATGATCCCATCATAATGTCAGATACGAACAAATTAACTGTTTGATTGTTATGGTGGGATTTTATTATCCAAGGGAGTGTTGAAAGTGGCAAAGCCGATTGAAAACAAAGCGTTGATTAGGGATGTCCAGGGTATCTTTTTGGGAAACCTTGGAACCGTTGAGACCGATATTAAGCTGCCTAAGCAGGGAAGCCACGGCAGTCATTTTGACTGGAAATCTGACAAGCCGACAGTTATCACTGATGACGGTAAAGTCACTCGGCCCAAGCCTGGCATGGGCAATCGGATTGTTCACTTAAACCTCACGGCAAAGTTGGGGACGGATACTATTCATCGACAATTCAACGCGACGGTGATTCAAGAATCTCGCAAAGTTCCAATCGATCATCCGGTTGATCTACATATTGTCACGCATACAAAGGATTACCACTTACCACAAGTTGCCGTGGTTCAATTAACGGATGGCTCATATTCAACTTCACCAGTCGTTTGGAATGATCAGTTTGACTCATCAAAGTCGACGCAAACCGTCACGGGACGGGTGCCGGAAAGTGAATCACCAGTCAAGTTGGCCGTTAAGCTTGAGCCCAAGTCAGCCCAGCCGATAACCAATCCATTTAAGAATCTCCACGTTCTGCTTGGGGGCAACAATCCATTTGTTACTGGGTATCGGACGATGGTCCAACACTTGAAACAGGCAGGCCCTGATAATTTGTTGTATAACTTCCGTCAAGCTGCCGGTTTACCGGTTGACGATCAGGACCAGATGACGGGCTGGGATGCACCGGACTGCAAGCTTCGGGGACATACCACCGGTCATTACATGTCCGCCCTGGCGTTTGCCTACTTCGACACTAGGGACGAGGATTTTAAGCATCAATTGGCTTATATGGTTAATGAACTCGCCAAGTGTCAGCGGGCCTTTGCTAAAAATGGTGCTCATAAAGGGTTCCTGAGTGCCTACGATGAAATCCAATGTGATCAATTGGAACAGTTTGAAACCTACCCGAATATTTGGGCACCTTATTACACACTGGATAAGATTCTCCAGGGATTACTGGACACTTTCCTTTATGCCAAGAATCCTCAGGCATTGGAAGTTGCCAAGGGGATTGGTGATTGGGTGACTGAGCGGCTTGGAAAGTTAAGTCACGATCAGCTGACTAAGATGTGGTCAATCTACATTGCCGGTGAGTTTGGCGGAATGATCACAGTAATGGTCCGACTGTATCGGGCAACCGGTCAGCAAGCGTATTTGGATACCGCAAAACTATTCAGCAACGATAAATTGTTTGTCCCAATGGCAGCCAATTATGACACCCTTGATAACATGCATGCCAATCAACATATTCCTCAAGTTATCGGCGCTGTTGACCTCTATCAGGCAAACGGTGACGAGAATTATTTGAAGATTGCCGTCAATTTTTGGAATATTGTGGTCCAGCATCATACGTTTGCCAACGGTGGCGTTGGTGAGACCGAGATGTTCCACGAGGCTGACAAGGTTGAGCCGTACCTGACTGATCGGGATGAGGAAACCTGTGCCAGCTATAATATGTTTAAATTGTCCGAACAGTTATTTGAGATAACGCGTGATGGCAAGTACATGAATTATGCCGAAAACATTTTGAATAATCACCTTTTGGCAGCGAATGATCATCAAGAAGATGGCGGCACAACTTACTTCATGCCATTAAAACCGGGTGGGGTTAAAAAGTATGATCGAGATGTTGATAACACCTGTTGTCATGGAACTGGTTTGGAAAACATGGTTAGATTTCAGAAAAACATTTTTGCATCTGACGGTCATGATGTGTATGACAATCTCTTCTATGACAGCCAAGTTGAGCTGCCTAACAGTGAGGGCTTAATCTCGCAGAAAGTCGATTCAAACACGATTGTGATTACTGCCGATTTGCATAAGTCGATTGATTTGCATATTCGGGTACCAGAGTGGATAGCTGACTTGAAAGTTTCACTAAATGGCCGACCTGCCCAACTTGAACATGAAAATAGTTATGTTGGGTTGCTTGGCCTAACAGGAAAAGCAGTGATCAAATTGATGTTTACACTGAAGGTCACGATTGAGCGTGCCCCGGATGATGCTTCACTGATTGCTGTTTTCAAGGGTCCGGATATGCTTGCCAAAAAGGCTGATCAAGATACATTCTTTACAACATCAGAGACTGAGTTGAAACAAGATGAGCAACTAGTGCCGCTTAACACAGTCGGGGATGGCCCTTATCATGTGTATTTCAAGGTAAAATAAAATTTATAATTAGACAGGAAAAAGGGACTACCAACAATTTAAGTTGTTGGTAATCCCTTTGTTTGTAGTTTTAAGTTTAGTTAGCGAGTCTGGAGCCTTGCTTTTCTCTAGTGGAAACGTGCTTCGACGGCCGGTGCGTTGAGGCCGCCTAGCCGAAACGTGCTTCGACAACTCAGATGCTAACTTCTAAGAGTGCTTTAACTAGAGCCCCAAGACCACGGACTTCAGTCAAAGCACTCTTAGAAACCGCATCTCCCGAGTCTCGTCGCACTCTGCTTTTATCTTACAAACTGCTCAATCGTTCGCTTTTCATCCGGAGTTGGTTGTGACTCCATTGATTTAATGTTGTGGAGGCGTTCAACAGATATGTGTAGATTAAATGCTAACGCTGTATCCGGCATATCGTTCTTCTTTTGATAATTAATGATTTCTTCTGCTAAAGTACTAAATTTTTCTGCCATACTCATTCTCCTCCATCAATTTGTGATTCAACGATGTCCTTAAATCCATTATACCAATAATTGAAATTTTGACACAGATTAACGATGTTTAAGCCCATATTCCATTAATGCCATGGCAATTAAGGCAATCACAATCGAAACCCATAATTTATCTGTCTGAATATAAAAGTAGTACAGAAGCCCTAATCCGATGACAATCTGGCCAGTGTATCTTTCCCAACGATTGGGCAGGGATAAGAATGCCAGACCAATTGCCAAAATGATTGATCCGATCAAGACAACTTTGGCGCTGTCAAGCGAGCCAAATTGGGTCACTAACCCATAAATATCAACAATAAGTCCAACGACTAAAGAAAAAATACCAAATGCAAATGCAAATTGATTTGCCCGCATAAAAAAACGCCTTCTTCCAATTTTCATTCTCTTACTTAATTATAAGTCAAAAAGTGAAATGTTGGAATATCAGCGTTTAGTATCGAATAAAGAACAGCAGGACTTGAACAATGATGAATAGGACAACAAACAATATCCAGTCAAGTGCTGTAATTCGAATGACTTTATAGTGGGTCCGAGGATAATCTTCGACAAAGCCGTGAGAGGTCATCGCCTCGGCAAGGTTCTGTGACCATTGGATTGATGACAAGATTGATTTAAAGTACAGCTTCGGTGACCAGAAGTGCAGGGCCTCTCCACGCATGAGCGCTGAGGTCTTGATGATCTGGACTTCTTCAACAATCTTTGGCATCAAGTTAAATGCGGCCAGAACCCCATAGGCAAATTTGGAAGGCAGGTGAAAATCCTGTTCCAAAGTGAGTGACAGGTCGGTGATACTGCTGGTTAGCGTGAAGGTGGCACCCAAAAATACATATCCGTAGATCCGGGTGAACAGGATCCAGGCAAAATGAATCCCAGCACTACCATACAGCCATTGAGATACGAACAGTCCAACCGCTGGGAACAGTGGCCAGAAGATAATCCCAAAGAGGGCTTTCATACTAACGTGTTGGGTCAGAATATAGACCAGACTCACTGCAATCAGGATGCAGTTAACAACCAGGCTTTGGGTAAATGAAATCTCCAAAGCAATTAACATAACGAGTAATAATTTCATTCCAGGATTCATTTGATAACCTCCTGGTAAGCCAGATTTTGATTTTTGAACGTCGCATGATAATCAATCAGGGTATCCAGACCGGACAATTGATGTGAGATCACAATCTGAGTTTGGTGGAAGTCATGTTTGGCCCGGTTTAAAAAGCCAACAACGACTTCCAACGAATGGTAGTCCAGTCCTTTGAATGGTTCGTCCATCAGTAATACCGGTGGATTCATGATTAACATTTCGATAATCTGAAGCTTCTTCTTTTGACCTTCACTTAACGAGTAGACAATCCGGTCGTCTTTTCCGGCCATGTCCAACTTGTTCAGCATGTCGTCCACGTCCGCCTGTGAATAATCGGTGTTGGTTCGATTAGCCAGTGAAAGATCCAACTCTTCTTTGACAGTGATATTCAAAAATTGATTTTCAGCATCTTGGAAAAGCAGCGTGACATGCTTGGCATAGGGCAGCGGGCGGATCTTCTTGATGTCCTTGCCGTCAAATGCAATTGTGCCTTCATACGGCAACAATTTGGTCAGCGCATTAAACAGCGTCGACTTACCAATTCCGTTGGCACCGGTTATCAAAGTCGTTTTTTGTTTATAGAAATCAAAGTGTGCCAGCTTCAACAATAGGGAATGGTGAGGCAGCAATTTGAAATCATTAATTTTGATAATGGCATTTTCATCACCGGAGGGAATGGCAACTTTCTTGTTAATCGTTTGAGTTGATTCAAAATTCTTGAAGAAGTGTTCGGCACGTTCACCATCCAAAAGGCTGATTTTATGAGTATCAGGATCCAAATAATAGAATTCATCAACCAAATTCTGATAGCTGGTTAAATCATGATCAGCCAAGATAATGGTCTTACCGTGTTTTTCCTGTAAAATCTTTAATTTGTTGATCAAATCCACTCGTGAACCGGGATCGATGCTGGCAAACGGTTCATCCAACACGGTGACCTGCGGATCCATGGCAACGATACAAGCCAGTGCAACTTTCTGCTTTTCACCGCCGGACAGGGTGTTGATGACCCGTGAGCGGAGCTTTTGGATGTCACAAAATTCCAATGCGTGGGTAATGATATCTTTCATTTTAGCCGGTTCAATTCGCAAGTTTTCCAATACAAACGTCATTTCATGAATGACCGTATCCATGGCGAACTGCTGATTGGGATTCTGGAACATCATTGCGACCGACTTACTGACATCTTGTCGCGGAATATCCTTAATGTTGGTATCGCCAAACTTAATGTCACCGACGGCATCGATGCCGCTAAAATGCGGATAAAGTCCCGCAATGAAATACAGCAATGTTGATTTGCCGCTTCCTGAAGGGCCGGAAAGCAGTGAGAAGTGATGACTTTTGAATGTGATATTAATATCGTTCAATACCTTAACGTCACTATCCGGATAATGGAAAGTGAAATGGTTAATCGAAACATCAGTCATAATCAAAGCCCCTATTATTACAAGTTGATTGCTTTACTACGATCCAACAATTTAACAATCATCTTAGTCAAAACGCCGGCAAAGATGAAGGTTGAGATATAACGGGTAACAAATAAACCTAAGAGAAGCGGTAAACTGAATTTATCGTAACCATTACGAATCATGTCCCAGGCGAAAGTGACAACAACCGTTGTGAAGATTGAGGCGTTTAAACCAACCCAGTCATAACGTTTGTAGCCGGTGAAGGTAAACCCAAGTTCAGAGGCAATCCCTTGAACCAAGCCTGAGATAAAGGCACCAGCACCCCATTGGCCGCCAAGAAAGACTTCAACGGAAGCTCCCAAGAACTCACCAAGAAAGGCTGAACCGAATGTCCGAATAATAAATCCTGTCAGTGGGCCGGCCATGCACCAGAGACCCATTAAGAGGTCATTGGCAAACGGAGCCATTCCAATTGGGGTAAGAACAACGGTCAGACCGGTGTACAGGAAGCCGGCTCCCCAAAAAATAATACCAGTAAAAATAGCAATTAATGCAATCAAAATAATGTTTCTAAGCGTCCATTGGCTTTGCTTTTTGCCGCCGGTTGCTTGACTCTTGTTATCCATAACAAGACCTCCAAATAAAATTTTGATCAATTCGATCCTGGAAAGCCTTATAGCTGAGCACACAAAGAGGCCAGGAACAAAACTGTTGTTTTGCCCTGGCCTCAGAAAATCATCTAATTGCAATTTATCCATCTAAATACAACGGAGCATGCTCCCTTCGCTGGTATTGTCCAGATCAGGTTCGATGGGTTTTTCTCAGCCAATAAGGCACCCCAGATAGTTGTATGATCAAATTTAGTATACAAGATATAAAATTAATTTACAAACGAAACTATTCCCTTAAAATAGAATTGTAACCATTTTCGAAATATGAATTATTTAGGAGGAGCCATTGTGGTGAAAGTTATTGCAAGCGACATGGACGGAACTTTTTTAAACGATCAGGGAACTTTTGATGAGGACAAATTTCAAAAACAATTGGATAAGCTGGGTGAAAAAGGGATGCACTTTATCTCGGCCAGCAGTAATCAATACCAGCACCTGTTGGGATTGTTCAAGAATGTTAAAGGACCAATCTCCTACGTATGTAACAACGGAGCTTTGGTGATTGATGAACGTGGCGTGATTGTTCACGAAGAAATTATTGATCATTTGATTTTAAAAAAGGCTTTGGATTGGATGACCAGCGAACCAAGCTTTGCCGGTGCGGAAATTATTTTAGTCGGCAGAAACGGCACATACTGCAACCTGCCGGAAGATTCAGATCGTTTCCAAGCATCCAAATATTTCTACGAAAACATGCAGTCAATGACCGACTTACGGTTGATATTTGATTCAATTTATAAAATTGACGTTACCTGGGAAGAAGGCGGCGTTCTTAAACGCCAAGACGAATTTAACCACAAGTTCAGCGGTCGGTTAAATGCCATTTCTTCAGGAATGAACGGCCTTGATATCATGGCCGACGGAACTGACAAGCTGACTGGCGTTGAGATGCTGCTTGACGCATGGGGATTAAGCCTTGATGACGTGGCCGCCTTTGGAGATAACGGCAATGACTTTGAAATGGTCAACGCTGCCAAAGAAGGTTATGCCATGAAGAACTCGGCAGCAGATTTACTTCAAAAGGTTGAAAAAGTCACCGACTATTCGAATAACGATGACGGTGTTCAACGTAAGATTGACGAGTATTTAGGCTAAAAATCGGCTGGTATTTGGGTATAAATCAATTAAGTCGTTTAATGAGAAGCTCAGCAGCTGATCGGAGTCGTGATACCTGAAGTAGTAAGTCTGATCCGTTGAGTCCAGCACAGAAATATAGTGGGTGTAGTTGAAATTCGGATGGTCGTTCATCGACGGTTTGTAAGGGATGGCGACTTCATCCAAGACATTGAACAGGCGGTTTCGAGCTTCAAATTGATTCCGGCTTTCCTGAACACCAAGCTTGTTGACAGCGGCTACCAGAAACCGGGTTGTTGGCGTGTTGGTGGCTTTTGGTAAATGTTGGCTCATAATAATCTGTCGAGCTTTATCAACCAGTTCAGAGCTGTCTGTGACACCGAGCTTCTTTTCCAATCGGTTCATATGTTCCGGATAGGTTGGCGAATTGGTCATGACCCCGATCGAGTCTTCGATAACTTCCAGGCCATTGACCGTTGGTTCCAGGATCAGCGTTTGGCCTGATTTATCGGTGAGAATCCAGTGAAAAGAAAAGACTTCCCGGCCGGCAAGCCAATATTTGCCGATTAAAGCGATATTATCAAGGTCGGCTTTGACGTCTTCAAGAGAAGCGTGTTCCCCAAGAACCCACGGTAAGAAATCTTGGGGAGTTAAGTTGAGCTTGCCTTCGACCTCTTTATCCAAGTAATGGGCTTTAAGCGGAAACATCAATTCGGCACAGCTTAGCCCCTGGGTATTGACGCCGTCGGCCACCAAAATATTGTTGTTTTCTTCGGTCCGGCCACCACCAATATAAGGATATTTGATTGGTCGGGTCCCTGATAAAGCGGTTTCATAATTGGGCTGATTAATTAAGACCGGCTTCCAAGCCGCCTTGACCGGGAAGTCCATGGTGCGGGCAAGTAAGACGTGTTCATTTAATGTTTCCAATGTTAAGCTGGTGCACATATGAGTCACCTCGTTGACTGATTTTTAGTTCATTATTTATACATCAAATATAACACGATTTTTGTGAGTGATGGCTGCCGGCTATTTCGCTGGATTTGTTGATCTGAAATCGATGGGTTGGCAAATTTAACAACGGATTGTGGCTGGTCTGACTCGCACTCGAGAATAAATTAGTGTAAACTTGAAATAACAAATAGGTAAAAAGGGGAATGATTATGAAATCCGCCTGGAATTTAGTGGGAATGGCTTTATGGCTGCTCCTAATTGTTTATTTTGCATATATTATTCACGATATGCGGGCACGTCGCCTGCGGTTAATCGTGACTGAAAAAAAGAGTTTCACCTGGCGTAATTTTTGGATTTCCTTTGGTGAATTGGCTGCCTTTTTGCTGTTCTTATGGGGAATGTCTTATTCAACATTTTTCCTGGATGTCAAAAAGATGGATCAAAGCCGGATTACTACCAGTTATACGTATAAACCGTTGATCATTCGTTACCGTGACGACCAGTCTGATTATGTAACGGTCCAAAACGGAACGGGACGAAAGCCAATTCAAAACTATACGTTTTACGTTGATGGCGGTAAGTATTTGGTAAACAGTACAAATGCCACTGTGGTTTATGGTAAGAGCAACTTGAATATTCAAGCCGAAACCTACAAATGGAATAAAGAGTGGCTGAACCATTTGGATACCAGATATCAAAAAGCGTGGGTTGCGACGGTAACAACCACGTATAAGAAGAATTTGTTCAACGGAATCGGATTACATGCGGGCAGACAAGCCGACCGATTCAGTTTAATCAGAATACCGGATAAGTCGTTTATGGATGTAGTGGGCGACTAAGCCCGGGTGCTTCTGGAAGCTAAGTCGGAATAATTGGGAGAAAACGTTTCTTGTTTTCTTCCAATTGTTTTGCTTAGATGCAGGAAGCAGGGTTGTCGGAGCCGTCCTCAGAGCAGCCTGGCCCTCAAAATAACATGAGAACTCAAGCCTCAGAATCTGAGTTTATTTGCTGTCCTTAGAGTCAATAGAACAAAACAAAGTTAAGCCAACGAAGAAATCTCAAACATTCTTCGCTGGCTTTTTATTTTGAAAATATTAACGATCGGCTACAGGATGTGACGAAGGCTTAAAAAGGGGTTGTATAATGATTCCTCTGAAACTATAATGAATTTGTTCATATTAATGTACAGATATGGAATAGTTACCTAAGGAGGGATATATATGCAATTAGATCTCAAGAAGTCTTTGTTTGTTTCTGTTGCTGTATTAGGATTCGTTGCTGCAGTTGGGGGTCTTGGCGCTCAAAGTGCCAGTGCCAAGTCGCGTGTAAAGGTAACGTCGAACAAAGCACTGCGTACTCTGCCGCAGAGTCGAAACGTCACGTTCACGGGAGATAACGCGCTCTTCACCAAAGCGGGGACTTTGCGTGGAGCTAAGAAAGTTGCTTCCACAGCGACTTTGAGCGGATTAGCAAACTCAAGCCTTTCAACAAATAATGTCCGAGCTTATCGAGTTGCGACAACTAGCCGCGGGTCGGTTTATTTTAAAGTTGTTACCTTTGATAAACAGTATCGTGGCTGGATTTATGGTGGTAAGAGTATTGGAGAATTTGCAGGTGGTCTGGATCAATTTAAGACCTTCGACATCAATACCATTGATACTTTGAGTCAGGACCAATTAAATGCCAACTATAAGCTGGCAAATCCTGGAACTGCGAATGATGGCAAAACAGTCACATACAAACAGCCACTATATACGCAGTATAAGATTGGCCGGGCAATCACTGACTCAACGCCATATGCGGATAAGATCTTTAAAATTGACAAGGTTGGTAACCGAACTCGTGAAAATGATCGATGGGTTCACATTTATGATATCAATAACGCCAATTCACCTGCAGCTGGGTGGATTCTGATGAGTGGGTTAAAGATGACCGTCCAAAATCCAATTGCGGATAATGCCATTCAAATCAATTTGGTCGATCCGGATAATCACTCGATTGTTGTCAAGACGTTTGCGTATACCAGAGACGGTGCCCAGAGAGGAACGTTCTTCGGGACGTTTGCCAACAATACTTGGACAATTAGCTCAGAGGATCAAACAAACATTACTGCTCAAATTAAGAATGCTTTGGCAGGCACCCAGTATGAGCTTAATAATCTAAGCCCAGCTCAATTGGCAGATATTGGGGCCACCAAATTTGGCTATTCCGTGAACGTTGTGGTTAATAAGATCAATTACAACGGTGGCGGCAGTAACAATAACAGTAATGGTAATGGCGGTGGAAACAAAGTCTTACCAACAACGGACAAGTTCAGTACAATTCTTCCATACGCTGGTCAGATTGGTCAATCCAATGAAACCAGACATCTGTTGACACCGGTCAAGGACGGCTATCCAGATACGAAGATTGTCTATACACTTCCGAAAGACGCAGTGTACGTTGATCATCCTGCCAAGGGGCAGGCCTCACCGACAAATAACACCATTAAAGTTTCTCCATCGGATATCGATACTAATCCGAATATCGTTCATGATTGGCTCGAGGGGCTTAAGAATAACTTCCCAGATACCGATCCATATATCCAAAGAACAGAAGCTGCTAAATCTATCGATGCCAAGCTTGAAACCCAGGCTAAAACCCAATACAGGCTTAAGAATCAGAACTTTAAAGGATTTGTCGGAACACCTGGTAACAAATTCACTGAGAAACAATTGATGTCATATATTCAAGGAACCGCACTGAAATCCCTCGTTTCGCCAAACTACCCGGGATTAAGTAGCGACAGCACTCAACCTGAATATATTGGGTCATTGGCTGACTGGAACAAAGTTGAGTATCAGATTAATACAACTGATTCCGGAACAATC
The DNA here is from genome assembly GCF_007989105.1 of Lentilactobacillus kefiri. Lineage (GTDB taxonomy): Bacteria > Bacillota > Bacilli > Lactobacillales > Lactobacillaceae > Lentilactobacillus > Lentilactobacillus kefiri. Next base: position 166,615 of record NZ_BJVK01000002.1, read on the forward strand.
GGGACTCCGGTTAAGGCATACTATGACATTGTTTATCCAGACAACTAATTGAGATATTACTGATATAGTTTTCATAATTGCAAACTGAATTACTGAAACTGGGGGACTCAAAGTTACGATTGTTTAATCGTAATAACGGCAACCCGTGAGCATCGCCAAAAGGTGGTGCTCTTTTTGTTTAAACAAGGGATTAGATAAAGTTAAACGGCACAGACTCGATAGAACTTCGAGTCTGTGCCGTTTAGAAAGACAAATATTTTATTTAATCCATTGCAACATCATTTGCAGTCGGTAACCCCAACACTTCCGCAGCTAATTTATCAGCTGTCTGGAGGTTGGTGTCATTGACGCCTGGCCGTGGGGCGGCATTCGTTACGTACCGCAGTCCATCAAGTGATGAGCCCCAGAGATAGACGTTTGATTGAACGTTGCCACCGGCATCCAACAATTGGTCAGTGCTTGGATTAACATCCACTGCATGGATATCAACGTCCTTGTCACCAATTTTTAGTTGATGAGAACGGGCAAGTTGGGCGTTAACCAAGCTTTCCAGAATTGGGTTTGCCGTGATACCAAGGTTGGCCTTTGGTACCCGGGCTTCAATCAAGGTCGTTGATCGGAACTTATCCGTATTTCGTTTTGGTGAGGCAGTTACGAACCAGCCATCCTGGCCCTTTACCTGCATGCCGGGTGCCAAAATAGTTACAACACCACTGCGAATTAATGCGGATAATTGTTTGCTCCGAACAACGGGTGGTCCCATGATTAAGAAGTTGATGACTGAGTCCAAATTACCCAGGAACTTTTCAACGTAGTCCTGATTAGTGAAGCAGTCGTCAACGATCATTTGCCGGAATACGGGTCGGAAGTCCCGCAGTAAGTCTCTGGCAGCTGCCAGAGGACCGGTCTTGGAACCCTTGAGAGAGTCCTTGATTTCACCATTCAGCCAATTGATAATAACGGTTTGATAATCCTCAGTTCCAACCGCGTGAACGTCTTTGAACGGATTGATAATGTAGTCCCATTCAAATGCATCCTCTTCTTGGAAGCCAAATTGTTTGAGAACGGCATCCTTATCAGGATTGCTGATAAAGGCTTTTTCGAATTCATTGGAATTTTCATATGGGTATTTGTCATTAATCGTCAGTTTGTAATAAACCAGCTCCAAGTCAGACAAAAGCAGGTCCATGAATTTATCAAATGGCAGCTTGCCGTCCTTAGAATTCTTTTTGATATTTTCTTTAGTCAGGAATTTTGGTGATGCGGTTTCGCCATAACCTTTTTCGTTGATTGGCTTTGGGTAATAGGGGATGCCACGTCCAGAGCCCGCAATAATTCGCGGCTCTCTGCCGGATGGTTGATAGAACAGACTGCCATCTTCATTTTGCATGTAGTGGCCGCCACGGCCGAGAGTCAGCTCAGTGACATAGTCGATAAAGCTCAGACCCAGGCCACGGACAATTGTCGGTTCACCAGCTGGGACACCGCTTAAATCGGCATCACCGGGATGAGTTGGGGCAACGTAATTCAACGCATTTTTCTGGGCGTATTCCGCAAGCTTTTGTTCATCATCGTTGAGGTAGTTGTCTTGTTGACCGAGGCTCATGACAACTTTGTCGAAAGTGTAGGTGCCTTCATCTGTCTTGATAACCGGTTTGTGGTCGTCATCATATGACAAATCAGTCACTTGGGCTTTCATCAATGAAGTTGAAATTTCGGTTGGCTGTTGACTTAACAGGTCAGCATAGAACCACTTGATGTAGGCACCAAATAAAACTCGGGGGGCATAGCCGTTAATCTTGAGTTGAGCAGCTGCAGCGATGATGTCGGATGAATATCCGTTGTTGGCGAGGTACGAATTAGCCTCGTCACTTCTTGCCCATTCAAACAAAGAAGGGCCATCGTAGACTTTGCTCGACATATCAACTGATGAATCCGTAAATAACGTAATTTGGTCAGCTGCACTGTTCATGATCAATTCATCTGATTGGTCGGTTCGCCAAACCCGGCCGCCAATGCCCATTGGGTCAAACAGCGTGATTGACAATGGTTCGGTTTGCTCACTGTGATACTTGTACTGATTAAACAACTGGGAGGTCACTAAGATCCCCCGTGGACCAGCTCCAATAATTCCAACTCTCATATCATTACTCCCACTATCTCAATTTAGTAATCTTTTGGATCAACCTCTAATGGACCGAATTCGTCCATCTCTGAATCGCGGAAATCCCACCATTCATTCTCATAACCGTCAAAACCGGCTTTTTTCATTGCTTCGTTAAGAATATCGTAGTTCTTTTGGGCTGTCGGTGTCCATGACGCTTTTTCGCTTCGCTTGGCCCGGCCGTCAAAATCATCAAATGTTGTCGGCATCTCGATGTCGTTTCCATTCAAATCAGTTAATGTGAGGTCAAAGGTAACCCCTTTTTGGTGACTGAAGTTTGGATCCGGTTCGGCAACCCAGATTGGGTCGGGGTAAACTTCAAACAGCCGCTTTTGCGCATAAGTTGGCCGGTAGGCGTCCCAAATTTTGATTCGGTACCCTTGACTCTTGAGGTCCTTACTTGCTTTGGCAAGCTTGTGAACGGTATCGATTCGAGAAATTGCCTGGTCAAAATCATAGACAACCTGATGGGTAAAATTATCAGTTGTCGCGTACTTCAAGTCAACAATGATGTCTGGATCAACATCGTGGACGTTAATGTAGCCTTGCGTTTTCTTATCAGTCATGAGGGCACCTCCGCTAGTATTAGAGAATTCTAGTTAAGTAAATAATATATTAATAATTATGCATTTTCAAATGTATTTCCACGATAAATGCCAATATCGTCCACATAAATTTTACCGGTGTACGGTTTAGCTTCATCTTTGAGCATGCCGACCTTTGGATATGCGATGGTTGAAGTTGAGGCTGCCTTGATGGCGGTTCCCATTACTTCACCGGTGTCCCCGTTCAAGCCGGATGGAATGTCGATTGCATGAATCTTTGGTGCGGATCCATTTGCGTTGTCGATAACGGTCGCAAAATCGCCACCCACATTGCGGGATAAACCACTGCCAAATAAGGCATCGACCAAGGTTGTGTATTTATCAAAGTTGGCATTCATGAAGACCTTTGGAATCTGATAGTAGTCGCAAATGCGGGCTTGCTTCTTGTGATCCTCGCTTGCGTGGTCAGGATTGCCGACAGTTAAGATTGAGACCTTGTAGCCGTGGGTTTCGAGTAGTCGGGCAACGACTAAGCCGTCACCGCCATTATTACCAGTTCCCGCTAAGATTAATACATTGTCTAAATTAAGTTCCTTGTTATCGAGCATATCTTGATAAATTTTTAATCCGGCCCGTTCCATGAGAACCATGGATGGAATACCGATTTTGTTGATGGTTTTATCATCCAATTCCCGTGATTGTTCTACTGTAATTGATTGTGTCATCATATTACCTCCCATATTAATGATGAAAGTAGTTTACACCCTATATGGTGGGCTATTGGCAACTTAATTGCAAGTACAAAGCGCCTGTTTAGCAGTTCCATAAACATTATCCGTGTAATTTCTTATTTTCCTGCTTTATAATAGTTGTAAGAGAAAAGTTGGAGGTACGATTATGTCGTTAGATTATCCAGAAAATATGAGTGAGTTTGAAGATCGATTTGCCATTGAAAAAGCCCGTCACCCGGAAACAACCAGGGACGGACTCATGAAGCAGGTTATTGAAGATGCTTTTCAAGGTTATTTGGATGAAGCCGAAGAAGGCCATTACGATACCGGTGAATTAGTTGGCAAAGAAATTCAGATTAAGAGTGTGCACCATGAGTTACTGAAGTCGATTCCACCAATGGGTGATTCATTTGAAGATGACTTTAAAAAAGACGGTAACAAACTCATGTGGTACTTGGAAGACCAAGCCGACAAAGCTGCTGCAGAATTTTCATAAGGTTGCCGGTTGTATTAATATGCAAAAAACGCTATAATTAAATGATGTAAGGCGTCCTTAGTGTAATGGATAGCACATGAGATTTCGGTCCTCATGATCCGAGTTCGACTCTCGGGGGACGCATAAGTGAATTGAATCGAGTTTGATAAGGAAAGTCGCTGAGAGATTGGCGGCTTTTTGTGTTTCTAAAATTTAAAAGTTAACTCCATCTTCATCAAAATGTCTCGCTTTGATTAGTAATACTTTTAGGTCTGCAGGATGGGGGTGTACCAAATCAAAAGTGGATGAAACAACAATCCAGGATTCGTGATGGTTAGTCGTTTAGCAAAAAAACGACTAGCACGTAGAAGTTTCCAAATGCAGTCAGTAGTGGCCCTAATGTTTTAAGTAAGTTGATTTTGATTCCGATAATTCCGTCAAACAATTGGACTAGTATCATGATTGTTGTTAAGGCAACTAAATATGGTTCAGAGGTAAACACAAATAATCCCAAGCTTAATATGAACAATGCAAAACTTCTTGATATGGCGTATTTTGCATTGGTACGCGCCTCATTGTATTGAGGCTTTGCTTTTGTGTACGCTTGGATGGAAAATCCTAGACTAACTGCTGCGCTGATTGTGGTCCATGCAGCGCATAGATAATAAAACATTTAGCATCTCTCCTTTAAAAATGACTCCCGACAATTAATCGCAGGGAGTCATTTTTACATGATATCAATAAGAACGCCGTTTTCTCCATTCTGGAAAAAACGTGATTTTACCAAGGAACGGTATCCGGATCAGTTGCCAAACCAAACTTGCCATGGAAGCCATTGATGGTCTTTATGTCGGGGCTCGACAGGTTGAAATCAAAAATATCTGCATTTTCCTTGAGATGTTTTTCGTGAACTGACTTTGGCAGTGGTAGGAATCCATGTTGAAGTGACCAACGGAGAACTACTTGGGCCGGTGTCTTGCCGTATTTTCTGGCAATTGGTTCAAGCTCCGGAATCTTGAAGACACCACCAGTGCCAAGTGGGCTGTAAGCCTCGGTCAAAATATCGTGATCATCGTTGTATTCGACAGTCGCAGGCTGCATGTCTGATGGATTGACAAATATCTGATTGACCATTGGTTTGACTTTAGCTGTTTTCAGCAGTGCGTCCAAATGTTTTGGCATGAAATTGGAAACGCCGATTGCTTTGGCCATTCCGTGATCATAGAATTCTTCCATTGCCCGCCAAGTTTCAGCATTGTTCTTTTGCCAATTGTTCCGGAACATGATGGGGTTTGGCCAGTGGGTCAAATATAGATCCACGTAGTCGAGGCCCAGATTCTCGAGTGATTTGCCAAATGCCTCTTTGGTAGCTTCATAACCATGGTCGTTGTTTCCCAATTTGGTAGTGATAAATAAATTCTCACGGGGAATACCACTATCCTTAATAGCTTGACCAACTTGTTTTTCGTTGCCGTAATCAGCCGCCGTGTCGATGTGGCGATAACCGGCATCGAGGGCGGCTAAGACGGAATGATAACCTTCGTTGCCAGTTAATTGCCAAGTTCCAAGGCCCACCTGAGGAATTTTGGCGCCGTTATACAACGTATACGTATCTGTTAATGACATTGAATGATCCTCCTATAAGTGTATCTTGTGCTATTCTAATGGGCCTGCCAAGTTGCGACAACCATTTGCACTTAGAGGTTTATGATGCAGAATAGGCAGTCAACAATTGTTCATAAATATCAATGAAGCTCAGATACATCTGTTGGCTGACGAATTCGTTATCTTGATGCGAATTATCATTACCGGGGCCAAAGACCACAAAGTTTGCTCCCAAAGAATCATTCACCAGGAACTTAGAAGCATCAGTCCCACCAGAAGCGCCTAATGTATCAATGCCGGTAAGTGAAAACGGCATGATCGGGTTATCGTGTTGGTCTGAAGCTTGTGGGGGAATCTTTCCGCTCTTTACAAATGGTGTTCCGATTTGCTTTACCAAACGGATCAACTTTGAGTTTTCATCGCCCAAAATTGGCACGATGTTCATATCGACCTTTAACGATATATCACCATTTGTCTGTTGATTATATTGATCAATAATCTTTTGCATCTCGTCGAGAATCTTTTGATTGGGTAATTCCGGAATTGTCCGAATGTTAATGCCGGCAACGGCTTCAGCTGGAATTGCGTTATATTGAGTGCCACCAGTTAACACATCAACATTAAAAATTGTTTTTCCAAGGACTTTATTCGACGTGTTTTCCATCAATTCAGTCATGCGGTGACGGATTTGTTCCAATACGTCCAACAAATGTTCTACGGCATTGTTTCCGGCTGCTGGTGTTGAACTGTGAGCAGTCTTTCCATGAGACAAGATTGAAATATCAAGCTCGCCATCGTTGGCAAATACTGCTCGGTTAGCTGATGGTTCACCGATTAGGAGACCATCGATATCATCAATATAACCTTGCTTTTGCAACAGTTCGGCGCCAGGCTGACCAATCTCTTCACCAGCCGTTGCCAATAATCGGATGGTACCGTTAATTTGCTTGCCGCTTGCTTTAAGTTCAAGCATGGCAATGACCATGGCTGCCAAACCGCTCTTCATATCAGTGGAGCCACGCCCGTATAGTTTGTCGCCTTTTTTAGTTAGTTTAAATGGATCGGTTTTCCAGTTATCGGCACTGACACTCACAACATCCATATGCCCGGAAATCGCCAGAATTGGCTTTCCGGAACCTAATTCAGCCACAAAGTTTGCGCGGTCGGGATCGTCTGGAAATGACAGAATTTGATTTTTAATCCCAGCTTTATCAAATAAGGTCTTCAGATATTCGGCAACCGGCCGTTCGTGACCATTGACAGATTGGATACTTACCAAATCACTCAATATTTGCAGTTTCTTTGTCTCATCCATATTGTATGTCTTCTTTCCACATGAAATGATTCATCAGTATAATAACATAGGAATACAAAGAATGTTCAAAAATGAATCTTTGAGTTTGAGTTATAAAAACCAGTTCGAGGATGAACTGGTTTGTGTTTTGATATTGAATTGGGTAGGAGTGGACGGCAACATTCCAAACTAAATCCAGGTTACCAAGTGAACTTTCCAAGAGAAATGTTACATCACTTGGACAGCAAATCTTTAGGGTAAGGAACTATCGCTAATGCTGCCCAGATCATTTGGCTTACTGTTTCAAATGGAACGTCTGATTCAGTATACACACCATTTTGCAGATTTTCAGTGTGTTTCTCAATGACACTGAAAATAACCGTCATAGTTAACCTACGGTCAATCTTTCGCAGGACACCGGCCTTGATACCTGCATTAAAGAGTTCCTCAATCGGATTGTTAGAACCAACTAGATGGGACAAGTAATCCGGTGCACCTTTGCTGAGAAGCTTAATTTGTTCCAAAACGTATAAACTATGAGGATTTTGCAGAGAGAAATCATACATCGACTTGAGGTATGTGAAACATCTGATCCGTATATCTTCATCAGGATTCAAGACTATTTTCATTTCCGGTGTTTGTTCCAATCGTGCAATTTCACGGAGATATACACCATCTAGCAAAGCACGCTTATCTTTAAAATATAGGTAAATGTTTGATTGGGAAATGCCTACTTTTTTGGCAACTTTAGTAGTTGAAATAGCTGCGGATCCATCACGAATAATAATTTCAACGGTTGCATCTAAAATTTTTTGTTTTTTAGTTAAATCTTTCTTCTTCATAGCTATAGATTACTTGAAAATAATGTATTTTTCAATATTGACAAAAGATAGTTCTATCTTTTATAAGG
>NZ_BJVK01000003.1 GCF_007989105.1 Lentilactobacillus kefiri
GGCAGCAGTATTGCTTGTTGATGGATTGGCTGGTGCAATCGTCGTGGCGTTATTCGAATTGTCACTAACTGGCTTCGGCTGCTTAGCCTTCTTGGTATTCTTAGCGACCTGTTTTCGAATTATTTGCTGCTTAACAGTTTTCTTGCCATGTTTATTCTTCTTGACCTTATAGTTGGTCGTGGTTTCTTTATATTCTGTTGATCGAGAAACACTCTTCTTCTCTTTGGGTGTTTGGGCTGATGTCCCCACACCAGTCTTGAGACTATCGGCTTTCTTTACAGTTGGCACAGTCGAATTGTTGTTAGATGTTTGGTTGACACTTGTCGACTGTGACGAAAAATTAACGTCTGTAGATTGGTTCACCGCAGGTGATGGAGTCGAATTTTGAGCAAGCGGTTGATTACTTGTGTTGACATCGGCTGCATGAACCCCAACAGATCCCCCTAACAGTATTCCAGCTACCGAAAGCGTTACCAACAATTCCCGAACTACGTGATTCATTTTCATCATTCATTCCCCCAAAATATAATTTTCTCTCGGGTTACATTTATTGAACCCATTGCTGGTTATAGCACTTTACAAATAGATTACAATGTCTTGTCCAATTGGTAATGGCATGTTGGAACGGGTTTTCATTTTTTCTTCTATATATGCGAAGAATAAACAAAAGGGAAAAATATTTTAAGAATTTTATTCACAATTTTCTCTAAAAAACTAATTGACAAGCCACACCAACAGAACTAATCTAATTTCTGGGGAATAAAATTATTCAAACGGGGGAATTATTATGAATAAGATTATGAAGTGGATAATATCATTTGCCGGTGTCTTAGTATTATCATTCACATTAAGTACCACAGTCAGTGCCAGTGAAGTGCACGATGGCATCCCGACGCCAATTCAGGGGAGATACTGGAGCGCCATAGTCAGTCGAAAAGCTAATTCTGTCCAGAAACATATGTATTTTTACGCAACCAAGGATGGCTTTGTCCTCAAAAACACAGCGAATGGCACAATCAGGTGCAAATGGATACTTTACACACACGATTACAGTACATACGTGCTAAACGGATCAGATAACAGTGATCCGTCAAAAGCTGTCTGGATTTTTATTACACCAGTTAAGAATTGGAATACAGTCAAGATCGGTTATAAAATCACGTCTGTCAATGGGGAGCCAAAATATCCAGCTATTCATTACCAGCATTACACTGCTACCCCAGTTTCCAAAGTCACAGCAATTGTGCATTAAACGTCAATAATTATAATATACAAAATAAGAAGTCCCAGAGCATTTTTGCTCCAGGGCTTCCATTTGTTATTGATTTTATATTATCAATATAGGTAGTAATAGACTAAACAATTTCAAGATGCAACTGTTGATCCTTAACCCAGTGCATACCGAGAAGAACTCTGTAAAGCACGATTGAGATCACAGCTGGAACAACAATTCCCATTGCCAGGTAAGCAACGAACATGTTCATGTTGGTTGATGCCAAGTTAAGTGGGGCAATGAATGAGTTCAAACCCAGCCCGCCTAATGTGTATGGTACCTTGAAACCGAAGAACATTGTTGCAATTGGAGCAGCCACCACAGCGGCGGTCATTGAAGGAATCGCAAGCCGTGGATTTGCCAGTAAGTTCGGGAACTGAACCTTTGGTGTGATGAAGCCTTGGGCGATGTTGGCACCAATGTTATTTTGTCTCCATGAGATAACAGTGAATCCAACAAATTGAGCGGTGGTCCCGATTAATGCTGCCCCTGATGACAATGGATCAAGCATAACGGCAACTGCCAGTGCGGCTGACGAAGCTGGGGTCATCAAGAAGAGTGACCAAGCTAAGGCAACAGCCATTGAACCAAGAATAGGGTTAACTTGCATTGATTGAGCGATGAAAGCACTGAACCAGTTAAGAGCAGGTGTTGTAACACTTGCAAGGCCTAAACCAGCGATTGAACCAACTAAAGTTGCGGCAAGTGGTACCAACATCATATCAAGCGGTGTCTTACCGGTTAAATACTTACCGACTAATGCGGCAATTAATCCAGCGGCAACGGCACTAATAGGTTGACCAGTTGTGAAGACACCGGTTCCGGCTGCTTGTGCCATTTGGTTACCAGTAGCGGTTGCTGCGTGAACACCGGATGAAATGAAGTAAACGGCGTTGGCCCCAACAGTTGAGGCAATCATGGAACTAAACAGGACCAGTGTGTTGGTTTTTAATTGAGATGCAACAGCAGCACCAAATGCTGGTGCCAGTAACCATTGAGCAATTGCACCAACTTGGTGTAATTGTGGCCAATTGACGAAGTTGGCAATGGTTTGGGTTAAAAGCCCAACCCCTAACATAACTAGGACGGCGTTTGAAACCCCCGCTGAAACTAAGTATACGTAATCTTTAACTGTCAGCTTATCAGCTGGCTTATTTGCTTCTGTATCCATTGGCATAACCTCGCTTTTTAATAATTATAATAATTGCATGAGAAAATAATGATAAAAATGGAATTGTTATCATTTAAACATCCTTCCGTGAGGATGTCAACACCCATTTTATAAAGGATCGATTATCATCAAGAATAATGCGATAGACCACTTTTTCTCGTAAGCGCTAGCAAGATTGATAACCATTGAGTTAGCTAATTTAGACATAATTCAAAAAACAAATGGCTAATTTTATAAATAATTTGAAATGGATTCTCATCTGTAAAGACATTTACATTAGTTTTTTCACATAATCGACAATGATTGTGTCATTATAACGGCTGAATTGCGTCAGGCCATATCGGACCATATGATATAATTAATGTCATAAAAGGAAAGAACTGGAGATGAACCTATGAGCAAAATCGCAATTGTGACCGATAGTACGGCCAGCCTTTCCGAAGATGAAGTGAAAAAGTTGGGAAACGTGACTGTCGTACCCATTGTGGTCAATATGAACGGCAACACTTATCGTGAGGGAATTGATATCACCAACGATGAGTTTTATACAGCTTTGGCGAAAGTCAAAAAGCTGCCAACAACCGCCCCACCCACTCCAATGGAAATGCTGAAAGTATACGATCAACTAGCCACCGCCGGTTACAATGACATCATCAGTATTCATTTAACATCCGGTATTACCGGATTTGTGAATAATTTGAAGACCGTGGTCCGCGGATACACAAATGCCAAGGTCCACGTCTATGACTCCCACATCACGGTTGAGCCTTTGGGCTACCTGGTCAAATATGCATCGTTGTTAGCCAATCAAGGTAAATCAGTTCAAGAAATTCTCGCAGGATTGGACGACATTCGAGCTACAATTGACGAATACTTCATTGTCGATGACTTAAAGAACCTGGTTACCGGTGGCCGACTGACCAACGCTGCTGCATTTGCCGGCGGCTTACTTCGAATCAAGCCCATTTTAACTTTAAATGACAAATACCAAATTGAGGCAATCGGCAAAATTCGAACGATGAAAAAAGCCCTTAAATATTTGGATGATGAATTTAATCAACAGTACCAGCAACTCGACTATCCAATTCATGTCATGATGACTGGAACCAACAACTTATCAGCCGTTACCAAATGGTGTGACTCAATCAAGCCCAAGTATCCAAATGCCAGCTTCCAAGTTGGCCAAATCGGCCCAGTTGTCGGAACCCATTTAGGTTCAAATGCATTTGTCATTTTATGGTGCAAACAAGTGCCGGAGTTAAAGGTTTGAAAGCGGTTAGGAGTTAAGACATGAGTACGGTATAATGGTCTTAATATCCAACCAAGCTTGTGTATTGAAGGGAGAAATTTCATGCTTAGTTATTTTGCGCTCATTACCCTGGTTAAGCTGTCAGGTTTGTTAATACCATTCATCTGGCTGCTGATCATCGCAGATCGCCGGGGCCGATTGTTCGGAACTTTAGCCATTGTGCTATTGTTCATTGTTAGTTACATTAATACTTACTTTAATCTGCCGGATCTCGCCTACCCATCACTAATCGATGGCTGGCTGATGTGGTTTATCTTCGGAATGATTTTGGTGGCTGCACTCCGCCGCTTCTTATATTCGCCGAACGCAGCAGTTGCCAGAACCGCACAATCCGGCGATGGGATCATTGGCGAAGTCGTTCAACGGTTCACCGGTGCATTTGGCTGGATCGGTAAAGTTGCCATGGTCGCCGTCTTAGCCGTCATTGTCTTCATTATCCTTGGAAGTGTGACTTCTTTGGTTACCAAGATGAACCCAAGGCCCGCTGTTCAATCGATTAAAACCGATATGAACGACGATACCAAGAATGCCCCAATGCCAATTATCAAGAATAGTGCAGAAACACCAGTGGTTAACGCACCACAAACAATTTCCACTGATATGAATAACTCACTGAACAGTTTTAAGAATTCCAACGTTTATGATTTGAATCATATGCGGGTTCAAATGTACAAAGGCAAAATGGTTTACGTTGCCCCTGTTGAATTTTCCGGTGGCTTCTGGCGTTACATTCACTACTTGAAAGTTCCCGGTTACTTCAGGACCAACGCGACTGATAAAAATGCCGATCCAAAGTTTGTCGCTAAACCAATGAAGTATACGCCAAGTGCCTACTTTAACAACGATGCTGATCGTCGTATCAGTGCCCACAGTTTGGGTTATTCGATGGTTGGTGCCACCGCTCAATTGGAAATTGACGATAACGGAACACCTTACTATGTTCGAACTTTAGCAAAACCAATTTCATACCTTAACCGGAATTATGATTTCAAGCATTACAAAGTTGCAGTGTTAAACACGATTACCGGTAAAGTTAAAGTGTACTCGCCAAAACAAGTCCCAAAGTTTGTTGATATCTCAGTCACTCCTGAATTTGTTAGTCAGGAAGTTTCGTTATTTGGTCGATACCGTCACGGATTTTGGAACGCTACCAGTTTCGGTGGTCACAGTGGCGTTATGAAGCCAACCACTGCCGGTACTGAAGGTGGCGACAAGCTGACACCTTACGCTTATAAAGGTCGAGTTTACTACTTCACTGGAATGACCAGTGTTAACGAACACCAAAGTTCCATTCTGGGTTATACATTCGTGGATGCCCGGACGAACACCTTGCATTACTACCGTGAGCATGGAAATGTCATGACACCTGAACGAGCTATCTCTTATGCCCAACAGGATATCAACCCACAAAACTATCGTGGAACATTGCCATTGCTCTACAGAATTAATGGTGATCCAACCTGGGTTGTCTCCATGCTTGACCGGGACAATAACTCGTTTATGAAATACGTTTATCTCCTGGCGGATGGTAACAACCAAAGCGGAACCTACGCAATTGGTGATGATGCTCAAAGCACCCTGGCCCTCTTCGAACAACGAGTCGAAGCCAAGACTGGGGTTACGGCAACCATCCCAACGGGTAAGACGGTCACAGGTACCGTCAACCGGATTGTCCGGAATGATGATAATCTGTTGTTCATTTTGAAGAATAATAATCAGGTCTACAAGATGGATACATCTGCCAAGAACTTCAACCCATTATTCCAGTTCATCGCAGAAGGCGATCGGGTAAGCTTTAAAGCTGAATCAACCGGCGGAAAAGGCCTCTCGACAGCAAATGTTTCACTTTCAACGTTTAAAGATAATGCATTAACAGCTAAAAAATAATCACAAATAAAGCCTTCATCGGAAACCACAAACTGGTTTCCGATGAAGGCTTTTTTTAACCTATTTGTTTAATTGACTTGTTTTACAAGCTTGTCGTGTTCCAACTTCTGTGCCCAAATATTAATCAGTAAGGAAATGATCATTAAGATCAACGACAACCACATAATATTATGCAGCCCATTGTACAGAATCATTCTCATCTGTGGCAGCAGGTGCTGTGGTAACCCACCCGTGCTGGAGGCATCACTCAATTCATTCATCATCTTCATGGTGATCAAACCACCGGATTTATCAACACCATCCCGCAGAGCATTATTCATAATGATTCCAAAGATTGAAGCAGTGAACGTCTGACTCAACATCCGAATAAGAAAGCTAAATGAGGTCGCAATCGGAATATCAGTAGGGTTGGCATCCTGCTGAACTTTAACCTGGAGTTCATTAAAGCAGGCACCATTACCAAAACCTTCAAAAGCGCCGGCAATCAGTAATACCCAGTACGGTGTTTGAACACCGGACACAACCATAATAATAAATGAAATCATCAATGTTACAATTCCAACCGCAATCACTCGTTGCGGGGTTAAAAAGTTCCGCATCGGAGCAACAGCTTCCGATCCAATAAAGTCGGTAAAGGCACCGGGAATCTGGGTGGCACCACCAATTAGTGCGGAGGTTGCCAAAAGCCCTTGAGCCCACATTGGACTATAAATCAAGAAGGCAATAAAAGCACCCCATATAAGGGTAAATAAGACAAAATCAATCATTAACGGCAGATTCTTGAACAGCCGACTTGGAATAATCGGATCGTCGACCTTTTCTTCCAGAATTCCCATCACAATCAATATAATAATTGCAAATGCGATCAAGCCAAGGACAATGATCAGGTTGGCGCTCCCAATCATTTCAATCCCTGTAAGCAAGCTGACCAAGCCAATTGTCATCATAACAGCTCCACGATAGTCAACTGATTGGGTTTGCTTAGTTTCGGAACTAACCTTGTAATAAAGCTGAACCAGAATAATTGAGATCAACCCAATTGGCACATTTAAGTAAAAGACCCAGTGCCAGCTGAATGTATCAACGATATAACCACCAACTAGTGGCCCGATGATCGTTGCCATACTATAACTGGCCGACACGAATCCCAACACCTGCATTCGCTTGCGGGGATTCTTGTACATTCTGGCATAGATAATATATGGTAGAGAAACCGTTCCGCCATTTCCAATTCCCATCAGGGTTCTGGCAAGAATCAGAAAGACGATGTTGGGTGCCATCCCTTGAAGAAATGACCCCACAACGAAGAAAATTGCGGCCAACTGGTAACTGCGTTTGTTGCCAATGTGCTCCCCCAACTTACTCCATAGAGGCGTACTAACGGCAGTTCCAAGCAGGAAGACGGCAACGATCCATCCCATTAATTCAATACCGTGAAGGTCAGATATAATTGCTGGTAATGCAGTATTGATGGTTGTGCTGTCCAATCCACCCATTGCATTTGACAGCAACAGCGCACAAGTCACAATCATGATGTCGCGTTTAGACAAGGTATTCGCCTCTTTCTTGTAAAAGTCACTCTATCTATATTACAACTTTTACATAGGCATAAGAAAGGAGGAATTCTAAAAACAACTCAAAAAAGCGTTTCCCAACACAATTCATTCTGTGCGGGAAACGCTCTATTAATCATCATTTATTTGACAGCATCAATCACAAACAGCTTCGAATTGAAGTCCGCAGACTGCTCTGTTCCATGCGTTTCATGAAGAATGTCACTCACAAAGAGTCCGGCATTCATCAATTCGTCGCCATAGAATTCCTCGGAACCACCGTTAACGGTATATTTAGTATCAGGATCAAGTCCTTCAATATATAACCGAAGATAGCCGGTATTTGGGCAATTCAGGATTTGGTAACGGCCGGCAATCGCGTGCTGCTTGTCATTGCTGACAACTTCCCAGCTCATAACGTTACCGCCATTTTCAAATGGGTTGTCGATCCGGTAGAATTTACCGAATTGGAAGAGCTGACGATGTGCTTTATAGAACGCAACCTGGTCTTTGACCTGCTGCTGTTCTTCAGCTGACATCTTAGTAATATCAAGCTCGTAACCAAAGTCACCGAAGTAAGCAACGTTGGCTCGCGTCTTCAATGACGTGATTCGGCCAACCTGATCATTTGGTACGGCAGAAACATGGGCGCCCATCATTGCTTGTGGGTAGCCATATGAGGTGCCAAATTGAATCAGCATCCGCTCCACGGCATCGGTGTCGTCACTGGTCCAAGCTTGAGGGGCATAGTACATCATCCCCAAGTCGAAACGCCCACCACCTGATGAACAGGATTCAAACAACACATCGGGATACGCTTTTACCAGTCGATCATAAAGTTGGTAGACGCCAAGAATGTACCGGTGCGGCATCTCCAATTGATCGGCAGCACTCAGTTGATTACTGTATGTCTCGGTAATGTTTCGGTTCATATCCCATTTAATGTAATCAAGCTTGGTCATATCAATGATCTTACTCATCGCGTCGAAGAGATAATCAACGACTTCCGGCCGTGTCATGTCGAGGACAAACTGCTGTCGCTCAGGAGATGCATGCCGACCGGGCGCATTAATCAGCCAATCCGGATGTTCTTTATATAACTCACTGTCAATTGAAATCATTTCCGGTTCGAACCACAATCCAAATTTCAATCCTAGATCGTGAATCTTATTGGCAAAGGTGTCAAACCCGCTCGGGAACTTCGGCTCATTTACGAACCAATCCCCCAGAGAACTATTATCCGCATTTCGATGACCGAACCAGCCGTCATCCAAGACAAACATTTCCAAGCCTAATTTCTTAGCAGTTGTCGCAAAGCTGAGGAGCTTGTCTTCATCAAAATCCATGAAGGTCGCTTCCCAATTGTTGATCAAAGTTGGCCGTTCAACGTGGGCAAATTTCTGGTTAACCAGGTGGTTCTGGTAAAACGCCCCCATCTGCTGGCTCAGTTGATTCATCCCCTGATCAGTGTAACTAAGAACCGCTTCCGGCGTCTGGAACTTCTCGCCGGGCTTCAGATTCCAAGCAAACTCTTCAGGATTGATTCCGACCATCATTCGGCTGGCATCATATTGATCAACCTGCACTTGATCGGCAAAGTTACCAGAATAGACAAGGTTAAATCCAAAGACGGAACCATTGGCATCATCAGTATTTGGCCGGGCCAACATCACAAACGGATTCTGCTGATGGCTGGAAGTTCCCCGCAAGCTACTGATACTTTGAACGCCGGAACGTAAGTGGGTCCTAATCATGTAGCGTTCGCGCGCCCAGGCACCCGAGAACTGAATGAAGTCATAGTCTGAATCCGGCATGTCAAGTTGGGCACTGGCTGCCGAGTTCAGAGTCAGCTTCTCATTTCCTTGATTCTGAAATTCAGCACTGCGAATAATCACATCCTGATGAGGAAAAATCGTGTAATTCAAATGAAGGACCAATCCCAACAATTTATCCCTTAACGCGATGGTCAGTGTCTGGGCATCATCATCGTTATCATCAAATGTTGAAGGTAACCCGTTTAGCCGCTGCTTACCGTCAACCAACTTGTAGTTTTCATACTTAAATTCAGTAATTCGGCTACCATTTGCTTGGGTAACCTGGTAAGCCGGGTTACGGAAATCACCCTTTCCCAAGCTGGCGTATTCCTGCTTAATCGTCTGCAGCTGAAAGTCCTTTTGTTTAAGACTTAAAGCAGCTGAAGCATTATGCCATTCCCGAGTTGTCAGATTGTCATATGAAGATTTGGAGTGAATTCTTTTACCATAGTAAATCTGGCCCAGTTCGCCATTTTCCATTACGTGAAAGATATAGCTGGTATGGTCGGTCTGTAAATGAAACAGCAGATTTTGATCTTCAATTCTAATTGCCACGTTTATCAATCCCTTTTCAGTGCTTGTTAAGCGTTATTTTTGATCGTTCGTATTCGACTTGTCTTCCGGCTTGGACAGTGTCAGCAAATCTTCACCATGAGTCACTTCACCAGATTCAACATCGTATTTGAAGTCTTTAATATCTTTGTAGGTATTGATCACAACCATCACAGTATCATCATGGCCGGCCTTCTTAATTGCCGGATCCCAGAATTCAATTAGTTGTTGACCTTGAGATACGTGTTGGCCCTGATCAACATATTGAACAAATCCGGTACCACGCATTTTAACCGTGCCAATTCCAATATGAATCAGCGTTAAGATACCACTGTCTGAACGAAGACCAATTGCATGACGGGTTGGGAAGGTTGCTTCAACCGTTCCGTCAAATGGGGCATATACCTTACCATCAGATGGCTTAATTGCAAATCCTTTACCCATGTTACCTGAAGCAAAGTTTTCATCGGAAGCATCTGATAATGGGATCATTGTTCCACTGATAGGTGCTTTGTAAGATGTCTCTTTGGCAACGTGTTTAACGATGTCAGCCATGGATTCCTCACCATCAGTTTCCAAATGCTCGTTCCAAGTTTTTTCAAGTTCATCAACAATCTTGGCATGTTCTTTTTCGTCCAAAGTAACCTTTTTGAAGAAGATAAAAGTTCCACTAAGGATCAGTAATGCTGGAACACCGAACATGAATAATTTAAAGATCATTTGACCATGAGGGGTAATGTCACCAGCAGTTGCTCCGGCAGTCATTCCTGCCAAAACAGCAGCGATACCAACAACCCAGTTGGAAAGCGCACCACCTAATTTATCAAGCAATGGCCGAACAGCTAAAGTTAATGATTCATCACGGTGTCCAAATTTCAATTGTCCATATTCAACAGAGTCACTCAAAATCATCAAAACAACTAAGAAAATCAGTGGTTGTGGAATGTAGAACAAAATTGCGGCAAGAAGAACAAGCGGCAATGAAGTTCCGGCAAATGAGAATAAAATCAGTGAGAATGCCATAATCCCAACAGATAGGAAGAAAACATTTCGACGACTGTACTTTTGAGCCAATGGTGGGAATAAGAGAACTGAAACAATTCCGATAACCATGTTCAATGAAGCTAATACAGAGAACTCGCCAGGCTTACCCATGATGTAAGTGAAGTAGTAAAGTTCCAGTGAGTTGGTAATGGCAATTCCTGAAGTATAAAGTCCATAGGTTAATGATAACCACATCAGTTGGTCATTGCGGGCAAGAACCTTGAATACATCACGCATCCGAGTCTTCTCAGCATTCTTTCGAAGCAGTGAATCATTTTCTTTGGTCCCCATGGCAACAACAACGGCTGACAGCCATGAAATCAAACCAATGATTGCACCAAACATGAACCAGCCGCGCATATCACCTTGACCATGGTTGGCATTGATTGAGAAGAAGACAACCAGTGGCATAACGATGACACCAACGATATTGGCACCAATGTTAGAACCAACACGAGCAAAAGTGGCGGTCTTTTCACGCTCAGCCGAGTCAAACGAAATAGCAGGAATCATTGACCAGAAACCAACATCTTTGAATGAGTAGAAGATATCCATTGTGATATATAAAACCCCGAATATCAACAGATAAAGCAATGGATTAGATTGGTTTAAGCCACCCATATTAGTGAATAAAATAGCTAATGCAATGGAGCCGATCGTACCACCAGCAAGGATCCATGGTTTAAAATGGCCCCATTTGGTTTCAGTATTATCGATTGTGTTTCCGATGAACGGATCAATTGCCAATTCAACGAAACGCAAAAGTGAAATAATCGTGGTAATGTAAAAAATCATCTTATCATTTTGTCCACCCGCACTCTTATCAAACAAGTGAGAGGTGACAAACATGATGAAGTAAGTTGATAATGTCGCATAAAACATATCATGACCAAACGCACCAAACGAGTACGAAAGTCGTGAAGTGATTCGACGACCAGTAGTAACGTTACTATTACTTGCCATAAATATTAGCCCCCATAAAATAAAGTTTAAAAAATAATTGCTATCTAAAATGTAAACGTTTTCAGTTAAATTGTCAATTAATTTTATTAAATGTTATAGTATATTTATTAAAAGATTTAATCCCGTTTAATAAGTTTTAATTTATACGTCCTAAGGAGTGAAAATCATGGCAACAATAAAAGATATTGCCAAATTAGCAAATGTCTCGCCCGGCACGGTATCCCGTGCGCTGAGTCCTGAGAAAAGTGAATATGTCGCAAAAGAAACTCGTGACAAAGTCCGCCAGGTTGCCGACAAGCTTGGCTATAAATACTCTCTGGTACCAAGCCAATCCAAACACCTTTTAAATTTCGCGTTGGTCACAACTTTGACCCTCGAAGAAGAAACTCGAGATGAGTATTGGCGGTTCGTGCGAAGAGGTGTTTATGAAGCTGGCGAAGCCCAAAACATCAATATCAAGCGGGTGATCCGGACAAGCGAGCACATTAAACCGCAAGACTTTGAAGAATACGATGCCGTCTTGATTGTTGGAACAATTTCAAAGTCCGCCCTCCAACAAATTCAAAAATTTAATCATAACATCGTCCTGGTCGATGGTGGTGGCAACAATGACGATAACGTCGATGTTGTTGATACAAATTTAGCAGAATTGACAGATCAAGTTCTATCCAAACTCGGTCAAAAAGCAAAACAAATCGGCTTTATTGGTGGATTCAGACACGAAGTCAATTTAGACGGCAGTGCCGGAAAAGATATTGAAGATATTCGGACGGTTGCATACAAAAATTGGTGTATCGTTCATGGCCGTCAACCAATCGTAAAGCTCGTTGACTGGACGGCCAAACAATCAATGCAGGCCGTTAATGATTTACTGAAGGAATACGGTCATCAACTGGATGGCTTATTGGTTGCTTCCAACCCACTCACCATGGGTGTCATGAAGGGGTTGGCCAAGCACAATCTCATCCCCGGCAAAGATTTGTATCTCGTTAGCTACGATGACATGGAATTTACATCTTATCTAACGCCTTCTTTAACCAGTATTTGGCTGCCAAAAGTGGAGCTGGGATATGCTGCCGTTCTCCACGCCGAAACGCTGGTGAAGTTCCCACGAACTTGGCACGTCCGCAACATCCTTCCAGGAAAAATCCACTATCGAGAAACTTTCAACTTGGATTAGCTACTTTCGATGACTGGCCAATTTCTGCTGTTGTGGGACAACAATCCGTTTCCAGATACTTTTCAAAATAATATAGCCAAAGATCACGCCTACCAAAGCACTCAAGAAGAAGCTGGGAATGAATAAGTAAATGGCACCGGTTGTGCCCATCATCCAGCTGGCAATTGGATAGGCGACAATTGCCCCAATGATCCCAGTCCCAATGAGTTCACCAAAGGCGGCAACAATCAGCTTTTGCGTCTTTTGGAATAACCAGCCAACACAAAATGCGCCAATCATGCTGCCGGGAAAAGCTAGTACCGTTCCGGTTCCCAGTAAATTCCGAATTAACGACGTAATAAATGCTTGGGTAACCGCCCACCACGGACCGACAAGAACACCGGAAATCAGATTAATCAAATGCTGCATTGGCGCAACTTTGGCCACGCCAACTGTAAATTCAAACATACTGCCGCCAACGACCCCAATTGCGGATAAGATCGCTGTCAGCACCATCTTGTATGTCATATTTTTTTGCATAAAAAGTCTCCTTTTGTTCGATAACAAAAGGAGGCTTTTCGCTTCTTTCAACACTTTCCTACGCCGGCGCTAACCAGATCAGGTTCGAAGGGTCCGTATATGTTTCCGTCTCAGCCAAATGGCTCCCCTAATGTTATCGGATATTTAATTTAGGCACTTCATTAAGTATACCCGAAATTCTGATACTTGGTGGGAATTTTGCACTAATTATTTTCCCTTTTAAGCACCGCTTTTTGAACAGATTCACTGACTTCTTTTACCGGCATTCTTTGGCCAGTCCACTCCAAAAATGAGCCGGCAGCTTGGTTCACCAACATCCCAATGCCGTTATATGTACGACTGCCTTGCTTCTTGGCGGCATGAATAAAAGGTGTTTCCAAGGGGAAATAAATCGCGTCAGTCACAACGTGCTGTGGGGTTAAGTGTTTCAATACCCTATCGGAAACGGGCAATGATTGATCACCAGCCATCCCGACATTTGTTGAATTAGCAATGATTTGGCTATGGTCAAAAGCACGTGCCATCAAGTCCTCATCCTCATAAGGCAACACTTTCACCACATTTGACCAGCTTTCCAACTGGTGTTTGCGAGATTCAAATGAATCATTGGTTCGTTTAAATACATAGACATTTTGAGCCCCGGCATCAACTGCCGCTGAAATGATTGCCCGACCGGCACCACCAGATCCCAAAACGGTCACTGACTTCTCATCAATACTGATATTATCAGCTTTCAAAGCATCGACAAAGCCCTGTCCATCGGTACTGTCGCCAATCAACCGGCCATCACGGTTAACAACCGTATTAACCGCCTGAAGCCGATCAGCTCGGGGAGTAATTTCATCAAGAAGTGAAATGACATCCGTTTTTAAAGGCATCGACAAATTAAAGCCACCAATGTTCATGGCCCGCATCGCAGCTAAACTGTCTTTGAGGCCGGCCGAAGTCACGTCAAAAGCCAGGTAAACCCCATTAATCCCGGTCACCTTAAAGCTGGTGTTGTGAATCAGTGGTGATAGGCTGTGGGCCGCCGGGTGAGCCAATAGTCCATATAGTTTTGTATGTCCATCGATCATTTGAATCCCTCCACAATTACATTTTGATAAATAAGTTGCGCTTAATTGCTTCCACAACCTGATTCGGGGTGAGTTCATCAGTCGCAACCCGAAAGTCGCTTACCTGATCATAACGGAAATCCCGTTGGCCTTTTAAATCCACCAGACCGTCCAATCCAAGTTGTTTTGCCAAAGGTCGGTCAGTGTCATTCTTTAATCTGAAGATGATTGTTTCCGGCATAACATCTAAAAGAACAACCGGCACTTCACTGTTCTTAAGCATTTCGAAATTAACATCTTGGATGGGCGTCCCACCGCCGGTGCCCAAAATACCATCGTCATTAAGTGCAGCTCTCAGGGCATCATGTTCAAGTTGTCTAAAAGCGGGCTCGCCATCATCAGCGAAAATTTGCTTAATCGATTTCCCGGCTTTTTCCACAATCATATCGTCCAAATCGTGATAGGGAACATTCAGATTTTCCGCCAACAAATGGCCAACAGTCGTTTTGCCGCTCCCCATAAATCCGACCAATATTGCTTTCATACGCTTTCTCCTTAATCATCCAATGACTTTCTGATTTTCTGTGCTTTCGCAAAAGTCTCAAAAATTGTTTTCTCATCTTGAGTTTTGATTGCTTCTTGAAGTTGACGGAGCTCTTCTTGGAACTCGTCGATTTCAGAACTGATTTCTTTTGAATTACTCAGCATAATGGCAGTCCACATTTTCGGATCGGATGCGGCAATTCGAGTCGTACTCTTGAATCCGCCCGCAGCAGCCTTTAAGCCAATTGGATCAGTCTGTAGGCGATCGGCAATGCTATTAACTAGGGCAGCAGATACAACATGAGGAACGTGGCTAAGTTCGCTAACCAGTTTGTCATGGGCTACTGCCGAAGTTGTTATCCAATCAACGTTTGCCAGCCTCATCAATCTCTTAAATTCGCGAAGTTGACGGTCGGTTTGTGAACCGGTTACCAGAAAGTATTTTGAACCGGAAAACAGGTGTGATGAGCCATTTTTTCCGCCAGTTAAATGAGACCCGGCCATCGGATGGCCACCCATAAAGCCAACATCTGATTGATTCAGTTTTTTGGCTTCATCCATAATCATCTGCTTGGTACTGCCAACGTCAGTAATCAGTGCTCCGGGTTTTAATGACAGCTTTGAAAGGACACCGATTTGCTGAATGATGACGGAAACCGGGCCGGCAAGAATGATGATGTCGGCATTTGGCACTGCGTCTATGAACTTGGCCCGAGAATTGATGATATGATGCTGCAGCAAAAACTCACTGGAGTCATCATTGGGATCGCTGCCGATTATTTCAATTGTATCGTCGCCTTCCCGAATAATTCTGGCAATTGAACTGCCAATCAATCCAAGTCCACTTATGAGAACCGTTGTCATTGTCCATCACCTCTGAATTAATGCATCCAAATCATCGAAGAATTCCGGGTATGAGATATTGATACTATCGGCCGCGGCAAGTGTCAGGGGCTGATCAACCAAGAGTGCCGCAACGGCCATCACCATCCCAATTCGATGATCGCCATGGCTGTCAAGATGAGGATCTACAACGTGCCATGGCTTTCGACCATCAATCACAAAGCCGTCTTCCAGCTCTTCGATTGCAATTCCAAGCTTTTGAAACTCTTCGACGATTGCCGCAATCCGATCCGTTTCCTTTACCCGCAGTTCACCGGCACCGGTTATCCGGCTAACACCGTTTGCTTTAGCCGCAAGCAACGCAACTAATGGAAGTTCATCGATCACCGCCGGTATTTCATCCGCACCAATTGTGATTGGCTTTAAATCCGCCGACTCAATTGTGAGATCAGCAGTTGGTTCCCCAGCGTTTTGCTCATTTGAAACAGTCACCTTACCGCCCATCCGTTTCAGGATTTCATATAAGCCGGTTCTGGTATCATTCATTCCAACATTGAGTAACTTTATTCGGGAATTGGGAACCATGCTGGCAGCCGTCATAAAGAAGGCTGCCGATGACATATCTCCAGGAACATTCAGATCGATTCCCTGCAAATGAGGTTCTGGCCGGACCGTAATGGTGACATCATCGGGGTCGGTTCGAATATCGGCGCCAAACGCCCGCAGCATTTTCTCTGTGTGATTTCGAGTCGGCTGTTTTTCAACGAGAACAGAGTCACCATCAGCCTGCAGTGCAGCCAAAATCAACGCACTTTTGACCTGGGCACTAGCCACTTTTAAATGGTAATCAACCGCATGCAGCTTTGATCCTGTAATCGTTGCCGGCAAATGGCCATCCGTTACCTCGATGTTTGCACCCATTTCAGCCAAGGGTTCACTGACCCGCTTCATTGGCCGCTTGGATAAGGAAGCATCGCCAATTAATTTGGTCTGGAATGATTGCCCCGCTAAAAGGCCCATAATCAGTCGGGTCGTTGTTCCGGAGTTTCCCATATCCAGTGCCTGGTTAGGCTTTTTCAAGCCATGGAGACCAACTCCCTGAACTGTGACTGTTTGACCATCTCTGGTGATTGGAACCCCCAGGTTTTGAAAGGCTTTCAACGTAGACAAACAATCGGCTGCCAATAAAAAGTGATGCAAGACGGTCGTCCCCTCGCTAATCGCCCCGAACATGATTCCACGATGAGAAATACTTTTATCACCGGGAACGGCTAACTTTCCGTGTAATCCCAACTTGAGACGGCCGTGAAGCTGTCTACTGGATTTTGGTTTGACGTTTTCCATGGGAACCTCCTAGAATTTCTGCAATTCTTCACGATATTCGATGAGTTGTTCCTGCAAGCGCTGCAGGTTATCACCGTCAAATTTATCGGTTAATGCTTTGGCCAACTCAATTGCGACGACACTTTCAATCACGATTGAAGCTGGAACGATTGCCGTTGTATCCGAACGCTCGACGTTTGCCTTCTTAACTTCCTTAGTTTGGATGTCGACACTTTGAAGCGGCTTATATAATGTAGGAATTGGCTTCATGGCTGCTTTTACAATAATCGGCATCCCATTAGTCATCCCGCCTTCAAAACCACCAAGGTGATCGGTGTTTCTGAAGAAGCCCTTGTCTTTATTCCAGTCAATTTCATCCATCACCTGACTGCCAAAACTGGTTGCTGCCTTGAAGCCATCACCAATTTCAACGCCCTTCATCGCGTTAACGCCCATGACTGCGGCAGCCAGCTTACCATCCAACTTGGTGTCCCAGCTGATGTAGCTGCCTAAGCCTGCAGGAACATTTGTCGCAACGACTCTGATAATGCCACCCAAAGTATCACCATCACGCTTGGTTTGGTCAATCAGATCGTGAATTGGATCAACTTTGGATTGATCAATGATTCTTAAATCATTTTTTTGAATTTCTGTTTCAATCTTTGCAACATCAAGTTCTGGATTCTCATCTGTTGAAATTTTGCCAATTTGCTCAACGTATCCAACAATATCAATTCCAACCTGCTGTAATAGTTGCTTGCAAACAGCACCGATGGCAACTCGAATCGCCGTTTCCCGTGCCGATGACCGTTCCAGAACGTTTCTTAAATCTTCATGCCGGTACTTCATACCGCCTACCAGATCAGCGTGTCCTGGACGGGGGCGTTCAACTTTTCGTAAAGTGTTTTCCGGGGTTTCCGGGCTGATCGGATCCATAATTTGGTTCCAATGAGCATGATCCCGATTTTGAACGACCAAAGAGATTGGTGAGCCCAGTGTAATTCCGTGACGAACGCCACCCGTGATAGTGACTTGATCGTGCTCAATCTTTTGACGGTTGCCACGGCCATATCCCCCCTGGCGCTTCTTTAATTGGTCGTTGATCGCATCAATGTCCAAGTGGAGTCCTGAAGGGATTCCTTCAATAATTCCGGTTAGTTGGGGACCATGAGATTCTCCTGCAGTTAAGTAATTCATTAGTCGTTCTCCTTTTCTATAAGATGATGCTGGTAATTTCGAGAATTTTTCAAAATTTCTTGGAAGATGTTTTGCAGATAACTTTGGGTATCCGGATCATCATCAAGCTTGGCAACCTGCTCCAACACTTGCTTTTCACGGCTGTTATCCAGGACGGGCATTGCTGATTCTTCTTTTAGCTGACCAATCCGTGCCGATGCCTGAAATCGTTTTTTAAGTAAATCGACAATCGATTTATCCAAATCATTAACTCGCTCACGAGCTGCTTGAATCTCGCCACTATCATTGACAGTTGTATTTTCAATATTATTTGTCATTATCCACACCTCATATTTCCATGAAAAAAACCAGCTAGATATGGTATCCAGCTGGTTTACTAAATTCGTAAAGAATGGTAACTTACCCAGCCAGACTATTACGTCTAGTGGGCTCAACAAAGCATTGACTCTGCACCACTTGGACGCGAACGCTCAATTTGCGTCCGCCCCGAGGCGGACACTACTTAAAGTAGGCATAGTCAAAATAATAGGCTGTCGTTACAGTTGTTTGCTTTGTCATGGTTATCAATTCCTCTCGTAAAAGTTGTATTCATTAAAACATATTAGAATATATTCGTCAAGCCTAATAATTTGCTCATGGGATTTTAATTATTAAATTTCAATCTGCATTTAGATTACAGCGTTAACTTTACCTGTCACACGACTTTGTTTAACTGCCTCAGCAACAGTTTGCGCGTGAACACGCGTGCCATTTTGATAAACGTCCTTATCTCGTTGAATAACACTGATGTCATCAATGGGATTTTCTTCCATTGAAATAAAGTCCGCAAAGTTGCCGGGAATAATTTGCCCATATTGATCATCAATATGCATTGCTCTGGCACAATTAATTGTGGCTGAATCGATTGCTTGAGCTGGAGTCATCCCTGCTTTCTCAACATACAGTTCCATCTCATAGGCACTTTCATTACCAAATCCATTATAAGGGGTTCCGGCATCAGTCCCCGTTGCTATTGGAATACCTGCCTGCACGGCTTTAGTGATACTAGCAAAATGCTTCTTGATATTAACGATTACCTTTTCTCTGGCCCAGTCTGGAACAGTATCTTTGCCGTATTTATAAATCGCGTACATTGCGTTCATTGTTGGAACGACATAGGTTCCGTGCTCTTTCATCATAGCAATCGTTTCGTCATCAATATCAAAGGCGTGTTCGATGGTATCAAAACCGGCTTCAACCGCCTCTTTTACGCCTGCATTGCCTTGAGCATGAGCTGCAGCTGTCTTACCCTTGTGATGTGCTTCTTCAACAGCCGTTCGAGCCTCTTCAGGAGTAAATTGAATATCATCAGGTGTTTCGCCATTTTTAAGAACTCCTCCGGTGACCATCATTTTGATGTTATCAACGCCATTCTTCATCGCCTGGCGGACACCTTTTCTAACCTCATCAACACCATCAACTTCGTAGCCACCGCCTGAACCGTGACCGCCGGTAATCGAAAACGCTTTGCCTGAGGTCATCACTTTGGGCCCTCTAATCCAACCTTTTTGCTGCATTTTTTTAATTTCAATATCAATATCAAAGGCTGCCCCGACATTTCTGATGTATGTTATACCATGATCAATTGCATCAGCCATATTTCTCACAGCAAACATGGTATTAAATTCTCGTGAATCGGAGTGCCGTTGTTCCTTACCATCATTCCACCAATATGTTGGAATACTGGCAATATGAGTGTGGGCATTCATTATCCCCGGCATAACATATCTTCCGTGCATATCAGAAACTTCATCAACAACTTGATTAGTGGAACTGCCATTTCCAACTTCAACGATTTTCCCGGTTTCAGTGTCAACTACCATATGTTGGTTGGCTACAAAATTCTGGTCCTCATGTTTGTAAATTGCGACATTCGTATAATTGATTTTTGTCATAATAAATCTTCCTTTCGTTGTAATACACTTGGTTGCAGACTAACTGAGATGGAACATTTTTAGAATCTTTTAACTGGTATGCCATGGCAACCACCTCCTTAAATGAATTGTTTCTACTTGGTCAAACATTCTTATTTCCAGTAAGCATATTGTAGTTTCCCAGATTGTCCTGACATTGCATCCCATTTTAATCCGCCAATCTTGCTATTAATTAGATGGGCTTGTGATGCTTGGTATGTCGGTACAACTGCAGCAATTGACATCAATCGTTTATCAGCCTGCTTTTCAAATTCCCAACGCTGGCTTGAATCATATTTCGTTGTATCGTCAACCTTATTCATCAAATCATCATATTGTTGATCCTTGAACTTCGAGAAATTAATGGTGTTATTGCTTCGCATGCCATCCAAGAAGTTTTGCGCATCGGGATAGTCAGGCCCCCAGCCAACTGTACAAATATCAAAGTCTGTTGAGAAATCACGGGTAACGTGGGTTGCATGTGGAACGGATTCAATATTGATGGTCAGGCCTTTAAGATTGTTGGACACTGCTCCTTGAACATACTCGGCAAGCTTCTTTTCAGTATCTGTATCATCAACCAAGAAATCCAAGGAAATCTTATCTTTACCAATCTCTTTTTGTGCTTTGGCCCAATATGTTTTAGCTTTAGCCGTATCTGTTGGGGCTTGATCTCCCATCTCTGAAGTAAGGTCTTCTCCGGTTTTTGGATCTTTTGCATAGTCCTCAGGAACAATGTTATTTGCACCAATCGAGCCATCCTGCAATACGTTCTTTGCCAATTGATCCTGGTCAACGACCAT
Organism: Lentilactobacillus kefiri; assembly: GCF_007989105.1. GTDB lineage: Bacteria > Bacillota > Bacilli > Lactobacillales > Lactobacillaceae > Lentilactobacillus > Lentilactobacillus kefiri. The sequence goes on from NZ_BJVK01000003.1 coordinate 20,982, forward strand.
ACTGATCGCTTTTCTTAAGTTCTCGTTAGAAGTCGCTTTCTTCTTGTCATTAAAATAAATGTAATTATTGCGTCCAGTCTCGGTAACAACCAAATTTTTATTGTTTTTATTCTGCTTGACATATTGTCCAGTCAGGCTCGTAAGATCAATCTGACCACCGTTAAACATATTTTGTGCGGTGTTATTATCTTTAACAACCGTAACGTCGACCTCTGGAATCTTAACGTTTTTTACATCCCAATAATTCTTATTCTTCTTGTACTTCCAAGAATCATTTGTCCCATTCCAACCATCAATGACATATGCACCATTGGCAACTGTCTTATCTGAGCTGGAACCGTATTGACTACCATATTTTTTGATAGCCTTCGTTTGAATTGGATAAAAGTTGGTAAATTCGTAATTCATGAATGGCACAGGTTTGGTTAATTTAACTGTAAATACCCGGTCATTCACGGCGTGAATTCCAAGCTTGCTAGGATCTAATTTACCACTATTTACGGCACTAAAATTCTCAATATATTGAATCGAAGTTGTCTGCTGTGATTTGGTCTTAGGATCAGCTTGACGGTCAATGGAATTTACAAAGTCTTCTAATTTGATTGGAGAACCATCTTGCCACTTGGCATCTTTTCTAATACTAAATGTGTATTTTGTTCCATTGTCAGTTGGCTTGACAAGCTGTTCAACAACTCCTGGAGCAATTTTATTATTTGCATCTCGTCGATAGATTCCTTCGCTCACTTGATCAATTACCGCACCGCCATTTGTTTCAATCGATTTAGTTGGATCAATTGTTAACGGTTCTCCTGGAATTGTTATCTTTAAGGCTTCTTCAGTACTTCCAGCACCTCCGCCTACTGCCGTCGACACACAGCCGCTTAATAAGACAGCCATAAGTCCCATAGCAACACTAACAATGGCTGTAATTCTTATATCCTTAAACATCGCAATTCCTCCAGTATATTTATATTGATATCGATGAACATACAGTCACGCTTGTGTCCATGAAACACAAAAAAGCGCCCAATCAGAAGTAAAGCTTCTAAAAGGACGCTTTCGCGCGGTACCACCTTCATTATGGAGTAAGACACTCCACCTCTCACGTACAACCGGTCGACTCGGTATACGTTGGCGCTGTACTGGGCGCACCCTGATGACTTTTACAAATCATCATGCTCAAAATTGACTTTAAGTAATTAAGAAATTACGCCTTCACAGATAACGACGCTCTCTTGAAATTTCTTAATACCGAATCCTCGATTTATCTAAGCACTTTCTCATCGATATCTAATGTTTAGTACAATAACGAACTTAGTTAAAATTGTCAACCACATTTTATTAAATAATTTAGTTATTGATTGTTAAGATGGTTTAGTAAGTCAACGTCGGTATGGCTTGACCACAACTTTCCAAATTCACAAATATGTTTGATTGACTTGCCTCTTCTGCAATGTAAAAATGTGGTTGAAGTAAAAAATGAAAGTATATCGGGGTGATCATGATGATTAACAAACATATTTTTTTAACGTTGGGTATCGCGGCAGCATCAGTATTCGCATTCAGCATCAGCAATCATTCAGTTCCACAAGCTCATGCAGCCACTACTTTAACGTATGGAAAAATTACCAACAACAGTCTTCATCGATTGGGAACGATTCGTCAACTGACCCGAACTCAATTAGCTGAGGACCATAAGTTAACTGGCAAACAGGTTCAAAAGTTGGTTTACCTGCCATTACCAAAACGATTGACTGCGCATAACTTTACGCTTAGTAAAACCAGCTTAACGATTCATTTAACGAAAAATTCCTACGGCGTCAAGAACGTCGCCATTCCATTAAGTAAATTAACCGGCATCATCTTAAATCGATACATGCCGGCAAAATATGATTTTGTGAAACCTAAGACACCAAAGAAAGTTGTCGCATTGACTTTTGATGATGGTCCAAGCCCAACTTTGACACCTAAGCTCCTCAAGATTTTGAAACACTACAACGTTCACGCAACGTTCTTTGAAGTTGGCAGCAGTGTCATTCGCTACCCAAGCGTGAGTCGGTTGGTTCTCAAATACGGTAACCAAATCGGAAACCATTCATGGAATCATCCGGATCTCACGACTCTCTCCAGCACAAAGGTACTTCATCAAATCGCACTGACAGATGCTGCAATTTACAAAGCAACCGGCACAATTCCGACTTACGTCCGCCCACCATATGGTGCTGTTAACAATCGAGTTGGTAATTTGTTTGACCGGCCAATTATTCGTTGGAATGTTGATTCACGTGACTGGGCATATCTGAACACACCGAAAACCGTTCATCACGTATTGGCAACAACCTATCCAGGTTCCATCATTTTGATGCACGACATTCATCCAACATCAGTTGCGGCAGTCCCACAAATCATCCGTTCATTAAAGAAACGCGGGTACACATTTGTTACCTTGCCAACATTAATGCAAAAACCATTGCTCGCAAACCTGCAATACTTCGGTAGAAACGATTACCGAGGCTTCTAAATACGATCGAAAAAGCTTCCTGATTGGGAGGCTTTTTTATATTGCAGATATGTAGCCAGATTGGTAAAATTGGGGCAATTAGTTAACTATCCGTATGGAAAGGTCGTGCAGAATGAGTGCAAAAGCAACTGTTGGTCACACAACTTTTGAAACCGGAAAAACAAAAATTGCCGTTCCAATCACTGGCCACACCGCAGTCGAAATCCAAGAACAAGCCAAAGCCGCAATCGCCTTTAAGCCCGACACCATTGAATGGCGGATCGATTATTACGATGAGGTCCTGAAGTCTGAGGCCTATCTCCAGACTGCCCAAAAAGTCCGAGCAATCTTAGGAGATACCATTTTGCTAACCACATTCCGAACAACCGGAGAAGGCGGCCAGCTGGTCATTGATGAACAAGCATATATGAAACTCTATCAATCAATTATTGAAAATCAGCTGACGGATATGTTGGATATCGAAGATCATTTTAACGAAGCAACCATTAGCCGACTCATCTATTTGGCCCACCGGCACAACATTAGTGTCATCTTGAGTGCTCATGAATTCCAAGGAACACCCCCAGAACTGGAAATCATCAACATATTAGAACAAATGCAGAGTCAAAATGCTGATATTGCAAAAATCGCTGCCATGCCCCGCAAATTCAAAGATGTGCTGACACTGATGAAAGCAACCAGCATTGAATCCGAAAAATTAGAGATTCCGATCATTGCGATTTCAATGGGTCATCTTGGCGAAATTTCAAGAGTTACTGCACCTGTGTTCGGCTCAGTCATGAGCTTCGCCACAGTTGGAGATGCTTCAGCCCCTGGCCAAATGGATATTGAAACCCTTCGTAGAGAAATGAAAATATTTGATAAATAAAAAGAGGAAACTGCAACGTTTGCAGTTTCCTCTTTTTGTCGCTATTCATCTTTAGACTGTCCTTGACCAAGTGGGCTTGCGCCAATATGCAAGAATGATACAACCGAATGGCCGACGTTGGCGAATACACCGCCGGTACCGATAGCAAGGGAAGTCACAATCACTAATCCAGTTCCAATAACTCCGATCATGACATCAAAGTCCATGACCGATCGAATACTAGTTTTCGATAGGATTCCGGTTACGATTGGAACCGTAAAGGTCGCAATACTCCCAAAAGTGAAGTAAGTTCCGGTAATGACACCCTTATGGGTTGGAAACATCTTCAGCAACACATTGAGGGCAATCTGCATAACCCCACCAGCAGCCGTGAATCCAAATACAAAGTAGCCAATTGATGTCAACATAACGTTTGAAGCGTTGGTGACCAGTAACAAGGCAATCAGCGAGATTGTATTCGTGACCACCAACAGTTTGGTTTCCGGAATGCTTAACTTAAGCAAGGTAAACATCACAATCACCCCACTGATGGAACCAATACTGTAAAGCGACAATAATCCATGTGAAACCAGTGAGGTGTATCCAAGATCCTTCGTTGCAAACATACTAATCCATTGCGTAAACAGGATCATGATGGCCATTGTTGTATAGCCATACAAGGCCAGGGCGATGGTTGCAAGAACTCTGCGGGCTTTTGAAAGTGACTGGTGAGCCTGACTGAACGCTTCATCAGTGTGGTTTCTGTCAGGAAAGTGCGCACCGTGAAGGACAAACAGGTTGACGACTAAGACAAGCAGTGCACCAATAAATGACCATCCAAACCATAATTGACGAGCTTCCAAGGTCGCAATAAATAGTGGAAGAATGAATTCACCCAAGCTCATGAAGGCCTTAATGAAGACATTTGAAGCACTTGAATTACCGCCCATTTCAACAAAGGTTGGGTAAGTTCCGGAGTCCAGTGCCGAATTGGCAACCCCCGCAACAATCGCAAACAGGTACGCAATGGCGATGTTATGGGTAAAAGGAATCCCAATGAAAAATACCATGTAGCTCAATGTACCGGTCAATACCAACTTTCTCCGGCCAAAACGATCTGATAAGTAGCCAAACAAGAAGTAGGCGATCAACTTACCAATTCCAATCCCAGAAATGACATAAGAAACAGTCGCAATTGGAACGTGCCAGAAACCGCCCAGGGCCTGCATATTCTGGGTTAGGATAATTAATCCGATCCCGTGAACCAGGTAATTCAGGTATAGTGCCATTGATAATCTTCTTTTATTTGATTTTGTCATAGTAACCACTCCCAAGTATGTAAGTAAATAAAAAGCCAGCTGGATATTAGAATCCAGCTGGCTGATTTCTTATTCACTCGCTTAAGAAATTATACCCATCCAGCTAGACTCTAGCGTCTAGCTGGCAACAACAAAGTTACGACTTTGCCCAGGTTAGACGCGAACGCGTTGTGCGCTCGCATCTCACGAGCGCTACTTAAACCATGCATAGCCGTAATACCAGGCATTCAGTTGTTGAAGTTGAGTATTCATTGGTATAATTCCTTTCTTGAAATGTTGAATACATTAAAACATATTAATATTATCTCGTCAACTCTAATTTGTTTTTAATGATCGAGAAGCCCATCAAAATCACAAAAAAGCAGCCACAATTAAACTCTGGCTGCTTAATGAATTTATTTAACTGGTAAAACAATATCTGATGGTTTAACTTCTTTGCCAAAGTATGGCTTCAATTGTGAGTTGTAATCTTTTACGAAGAAGCTTTCTTTGGTTAACTTGTTGATTTCTTTATTGGTCCAGTTAAGGAGTGACTTGTTGCCCTTCTTAACAGCTGGTGAAATGTAAGACTTTGGTCCAATACTCTTAATTCCAACCGTGTACTTAGGATTGTTCTTTGACCATGCGTACAAGTATGAGTTATCATCCGCAAGGGCAACTCCACGGCCATTCTTCAAAGCGTTAAATTGTTGTGTCTTGGAATCAAACTTCAGCAATTTCACATTTTGCTGCTTGGAAGTGAAGTAGTTCTCAGCAGTGGTTCCCTTGGTAACAATCACATTTTTGCCTTTAAGCTGGCTGGCACTGGTGATCGGCTTGCTCTTAGGTGAAACAACTCCAACGGAAACCTTCATGTAAGGCTTGGCAAAGTCAATAACCTGCTTTCTTTCCGGAGTAACCGTAAAGTTGGCAAGGACCAAATCAACCTTGTTGGAATTTAATGCATCCACACGGTTGTTGGCATTTACTTGAACAAACTTGACCTTTACACCCAGGTCTTTAGCAACCCGGTGTGCCAAGGTGACATCGTAACCTACTCGTTTACCATCCTTGTTAACCCAACCATAAGGTGGCAAATCACCGAAAACCGCAATCCGAATAGTTCCGTTTTTCTTGATTTGTTGAACGGAACTCGGATTATTACTTTGTGAGCTTGACTTCTTGCTGTTCCCACAGCCGGCCAACACCAATAATAAAGTTGCGAAGACACTGACAACGGCAATTAATCTGGTTAATGATCTCTTCTTCATGAAATAATTCCTCCTTAATTAAAAGTCCATACTGTCTAAAAATTCTTGTGCGCGTTTGGTTTGTGGTGCACTGAAAAACTGTTTTGATGGTGTCTGCTCCAAAATGTGACCGTCTTCCAGGAAAATCACTTTGTCGGCAATCTGCTGGGCAAAGTTCATTTCATGGGTCACGACAATCATTGTCATATGATCAACATCCGCCAAATCCTGAATGATATTAAGAATACCGCGAACCATTTCCGGATCCAGAGATGCGGTTACTTCATCAAACAACATGAAGTCCGGATGAAGGGCAAGCGCACGAACAATCGCTACCCGCTGCTTTTGGCCACCGGAAAGTTGGCGTGGATAAACGTTGGCATAATCTTGCAGGCCAACCCGCTTCAATAAATCCAGAGCTTCTTTTTTAGCAGCAAATTTATCCTGCTTTTGAACCTTGGTTGGACCTAACAAAATGTTATCCATCACGGTCAGATTGGGGAACAAATCGTAACTTTGGAAAACCATGCCAATCTTTTGGCGAATCTGCTGCCAATTTTTCTCAGTTGGAACAATCTCTTTCCCCTCAAAAGTAATGGTACCTTTCTGATATTCTTCCAATCCATTCAAGCAGCGAATCAAGGTACTCTTACCAGACCCGGATGGCCCCAGCAGCGTCACCACTTCACCTTTGTCGACATGAAAGTTGATGTCATGTAAAACATGTTTCTTTTGATAAGATTTTTCTAGATGTTCAACTCGTAATATCTGCTCAGCCATTTGCCCTCTCCAATCTCTTCTTCTCTAATCGTTTTGCCCACCAGGAAAGTGGATAATCAATCAAAAAGTAGAACAGGAATATTAATCCGTAAACCCAGAATACCCCAGTTGGATGACTGTGATTATTAGCTTCGATAATTTGCTGACCAATATTAATCACATCCATGACCGAAATCAGCATCAGCAATGAGGTTGTTTTGATCACCCTGGTGGCCAAGTTAATGGTCGCAGGAATTTCCAGGCTAATTGCTTGGGGGATCAGAACATATCGGTACAACTGATAACGATTGAGTCCAATTGCTTTACCGGATTCTTTTTGATGCTGGGGAACTGAGATGAGTGCCCCACGGACAATATCACTCATTTCTGCTGCAACCCACAATGCGAATACCAAAGTGGCCAATTGATCACCTGGTAAATTAAAATTCATCTGGCGCGGCAGAATGTAATAGAACAAAAATAGCAATACAACGGTTGGAACAATTCTGAAAAATTCAAGGTACAGTCTCAAGATCACTCTGAGCGGCCGATTCTTAAACGTTCGTAAAACCCCTAACATGATTCCTAAAATTAAGCCGATAATCAAAGCGACTGCCGCAATTCTAACTGTTACCCAGAGTCCGCCGAGCAGCCGTTGAAAATTGGTTCCTTCGAATAAAACACTAATTCCCGAATGATCCATAGCGAACCCTCTTTTCTAGTAAAGTCAAAACGATTGATAATGGAATCAAGATAATTGCATAACCGATAACAAGCACAAACAGGTACTCATTGGAACGATAATACATCCCAATCAAGTCCAACGCGGTGTTGGTTAGTTCAGGAATCGCAATCACCGTAAAAATTGAAGTTTCCTTAATCAGAAAGATAACATTAGCGGCCATTGCCGGAACACTTAATGAAAATCCTTGTGGGAAGACAATGTATCTGGCAAGCTGCCAGCGGCTGAGCCCAATGGCCTTGCCGGATTCCATTTGACCTTTGGAGACACCGTTAAAGCCTCCGGTAAAGCCTTCTGCCATGTAACTGCCGCCAAGAAAGACCAATCCGATGATGCCACAAAGTTCGGCACCAAATTTGATGCCAATAACCGGGAATGCGTAATACAGGAAAAATAGCTGAATCAACAACGGTGTATTTCTTGATATCTCAACGTAGACAGATGCAATCTGATGAAGAACCGGTACTTTGAAATATTGAAGCAGGCTCACAATTAATCCAACAATGATGGATCCAATTATGCCAATAAGTGAAAGCCAAAGGGTCAGTTCAAATCCCTTGATAAACACTGGTAAGCTTTGTTGGATAATAGTCCAGCTGCTCATTTTCAATCATCTCCTCATAAATTTATTAAACAATCATTTGAACGTAAAAAATCCCCAACAACTGGCATAGCCAGCTGTCAGGGACGAATTACCGTGGTTCCACCCTTTATTCGCATCCTAAACAAAGAATTCAAGATGCCTCGTTAAAATACATATTTAATATCAAACGCACAACTCCGAGCGCACTTTCAGCTGATTCCCTCCACCCTTTCACTATCGGTGGTCGCTTTACCGAGATATCAACTTACTCTTCTCTTCAACATTGTGAAATTCAAAATGACTGTCAATCGATTACCTAATAATGTAATGTTTAATACCTTAAAAGTCAACTGTTTTTACTCATAATCTTTTAATGTAACATAAGCCCCTGTTCGCGAATGATCGCAAACAGATCGGATCGAACATCGTGGCCTCGACTCAACTCGGAAACAATATGATGGGTAAAGGTTTCCGTTCTGTCATTTGTGCTTCGTTCCTTATAATATTCGCTTACCAGCTGATCATACTGTAAAAGCTCAGGCTGAAAGTTTCCACCCAGATTGTAGTGATTACTGAAGTGAAATGCTGACTTTGGCAGCCTGGGTTTCAATTCTGGTTTGTCTTTTGGATAACCAAGAGCAATTCCCAATAGTGGAAAAGTCAATTCAGGTAAATCCAACAGCTCAATCATTTTTCGGGGATCATTCAAAACACTTCCCATGATTGTTCCGCCGAGGCCCATGCTTTCAGCGGCAACCATGATATTCTCAGTGGCAATTGCCACATCAAAAGTACTGGCTAAGAACTTATCAGTCGTATGGAGAATATATGCGTCCGCATCATTTTGTTGAGCAATTTTCAGATTCCGATACTGATCCGCAATCATCACAAAATAATGGCCGGCGTTTAACATCCAGCCATGGCCCGTAATTTTAGCAATCTGTTTTAATGTTTCCGGATCGGTCACACTTATAATAGAGTACTGTTGCGAAAAAGTGCTGGTCGATGCATGCTGAGCCGCATCAACCAGTTGGGCAACCTGCTCTGAACTTAAAGATTTATTTTCAAAGTGACGAATGCTTCTATGATGAGTCAATTGTTCTAGAATGGAATTGGTCATTGTATGTTCTCCTAATTTTAAATTCATCACGTCTAGCTAATTATTTGATAGCTATTCTAATTTAGCGCTTTCTTTTGATTATTTTTGATATTCAGCTCAAAAATACGATTATATCAGTATTTTTAATTTACATTTGAATACTAATGGGTTAGAATATAAGCCGTTAGATAATAATGATTATAAACTACAAAGCAGGTGAAACAATGGCGAAAAAAAGATCGCTTTCTCAAAAAATTAACGTCTTACGAGCTTCAGTAATGGGTGCCAACGATGGCATTGTCTCTGTTGCTGGTATCGTTATCGGTGTTGCAGGTGCGACATCAAACAATTTTGCAATTTTTATTTCTGGTATTTCAGGTATGCTCGCCGGGACTGTTTCAATGGCAATGGGTGAATTTGTTTCTGTTAATACCCAAAAGGATTCACAGCGTCACGCCATCAGTCTTCAAAAGGCTGCGTTAAATTCAGCATATGACAATGAGTTTAACACCGTTCAGCACAAGCTCATGGGAGATGGAATTTCAACGGACCTGGCTCATCAAGCCACTAAAGAAATGATGACGAAAGATCCTGTCAAAACAACTGTCCGCCAAAAGTATGGATTTAACGTTGGTGAATATACCAACCCACTTTCAGCCGCAATTGCTTCAATGATTTCATTTCCAACAGGTTCAATTCTACCACTATTAGCAATCACAATGTTTCCAAAAGCCATCCGAATTCCAGCAACTTTTATCGCTGTGGTGATTGCCTTGGCAATCACGGGATACACGGCTGCCCAATTGGGAAATGCCAACAAGACTCGTGGAATGATTCGAAATATTGTTTCCGGTGTCTTAACCATGTTGGTTACCTACACAATCGGAACATTAATTGGTTCATAAATTAATCACAGATGGGAGGAACTGGCATGGACAGTGCTAAATCCAAGAATAATAAAGATTCACAAACAATGGAAGAGAAGCTGAACACATTACGAGCCGGCGTTTTAGGTTCAAATGATGGTATCTTAACCGTTGTTGGTGTTTTGTTCAGTGTTGCCGTAGCAACAACCAATCAATTTACAATTTTCATCGCTGGGCTTGCCGATTTGCTTGCCTGCGCGTTTTCAATGGCTTCAGGAGAATATGCTTCAGTTAGTACCCAAAAGGATACTGAAAAGTCAGTTGTCGCAAAAGAAGAAAAACTTTTAAAGACAGATTATGAGAATGATCTGACAGTCGTTTCCGATTATTACGTTGATCAAGGAGTTTCAAAGGAAACCTCTGATAAGATTGCCAAGGATTTAATGAGTAAAAAGCCTCTGGAAACAATCGTCAACGTTAAATATGATTTGAATCTGGGACATTACATGGATCCTTGGAACGCTGCATTTTCATCACTATTTTCAGCCGCAGCGGGTGGTGTTTTCCCACTTGTCGCAATGACATTATCACCAGTCGCCTATCAATGGCCGGCAACTATCCTGGCAGTTTGTTTGTCAGTTGGGATTACCGGATATCTGAGTGCCCGACTTGGAAATGGATTAGTTAAAACAGCTATTATTCGAAACGTTATCGTCGGAATTGTTACGATGATCATTCACTATTCCCTAGGAATTTTGTTAGCTGCCTAAGACGTGAATCAAATAACTTTATAAACTTTCAAAAAAGCGTGAATCCATATTTGGACTCACGCTTTTTTTGACCCAGTTATGAGATGCCTTTATATAACTGCTGAAGATGCTTGGCATCCACTTCTGGAATACTATACAAGTACGTTGGGGCTGCCTGCTGCATGATTGAATGTGGACTGTCACTGTGTTCCAAACCGAGATCATGGCCCAACTCATGCATGGCCACACTCGCCTGTTCATTGACAGCATCATAGTGAGCCTGCTTCATCGAACTGATCACTAAGTAACTCTTGTTTTGATGCACAAATAATGGCACACCGTTGACATGACCAAATTCTTCGCTGGTATAACCCACAACACCGCCGGAAATATTCTCAACGGTCCCGCCACCACTATGGTAGGAATTCTTCACACCTAAAATAATATCAGCTTTTTGGTAATGATTAGTGGAGATCAAATCAACCACATTCACGGCATTCCAAGCTTTGACTGCCCGCCGCCAAGCACGACGAAAATGGGCGGGCGTGTTGTGAGTAATATGATAGGAAATCGTCCTTGACGGCCAGTGGAAATTGATTTTTGGATTATAGGCAGGAGTTGGGCTTGCATCTACTTGTTGGGTTGGCTGATTATTTTGACTCAACAATGCGGGTGATAACCGCGCAGAAAATTCGGTTAGAAACAACATTAAAGTCAACATCATTGTGACAATCAGGATCAAAATCATTTTCCAAATCTGTTTTTGTGGGATCAACCGTTCCATCATTAACCTTCACTCTGCTTTTCTATTTACTTCTTTAGCATAGCATATTTACTGAAGCAACGCGGTTGGTGGCGTCCGAAACCATATCAAATCAATCACAGTTCAGCACATTTTTAGCACTCTAAGCGTTCGATTGCTAAATGCTGGCATTCTGTTTAAAACTGATTACTATAGAAGATGAAAGGTAAAGGAGGAGCAAAAGAATGAAGCATCGTTTCCCGTTACCTCGACTAATAAATTTCGAAAATAAGGAGATTGGTATTATGGCAAATGAATTAATGAATCGTTTCGATTTGGATCCGTTCTTCGATCGTATGGCTCATCGTTTCTTTAGCCCTTCTGATTTCGACAAGGATTACGAAAACTTCGGTGATTTAAAGACCGATATTAACGAAAACGATAAGGATTACTCATTGAAGATTGATGTTCCAGGTGTTGACAAGAACAACATCCATCTGAATTATCAAGATGGCATTCTTTCAGTTAACATCAACCAAGAACATTCAAATGAACAAAAAGATGAAAATGGCAAGGTTATTGCCAGTGAACGTAGTCATGGCGTAATGTCACGAAGCTATCAATTACCTGGTGTTGACCGTGAAAATATTTCAGCCCACATTGATAATGGTGTTTTGAACGTTACATTACCAAAGCTAACTGAAAGCGAAGATACAACTGGAAATATTGATATTGACTAATTAAAGTTTTGGAGTGGTTGGTAGGGATGCAGGCAACTAGCTTTTGAAACTTCAGTAAAGCTTCATTTGGGGGAACGTGATTCAAAGACCCCGTCCCACCACCTTTGACGCTTATTAACGTATCTTATTAATAATCAACAAAGGAGATAGATATTATGGCAAATGAATTAATGACCGTTTCGCAATGGATCCATTCTTTGATACTTTGGCACGTCGCTTCTTCACCCCAACTGATGCAGACAATGACTACATGGTAAATGGTGATCTGAAGACCGACATTACCGAAAATGACAAGGATTATGTTATGAAGATTGATGTTCCAGGCATTGATAAGAAGAACATTCACTTGGCATATCAACATGGAGACTTGGCAATCAGTATTGACCAACAACGTGATTCTGAAAAGAAGGACGAAAAAGGCCGTGTCGTTGCCAGCGAACGCAGCCATGGCGTAATGTCCAGAACTTACGAATTACCGGGTGTCGATCGTGACAACATCTCAGCTCAAGTAATGAATGGTGTATTAACCATCACATTGCCAAAAGCTGCAGATACTCACGAAGACAACGGACAAATTGAGATTCAATAATCGATTGCTATAATATAAAAATGCACTTCGGATTTCATTCCGGAGTGCATTTTTTTTGCCTAAACGTGCTACGCAAGCCAACCTCGGCCGCTTGCTGGGCACTCTAATCAAGATGAGCTGAGTTTTGAAGTTGAATCATATCATAATAAAAGCCATGCTTGGCCAACAATTCATCATTGGTTCCCCGTTCAACAATCCGTCCTGATTCAAGTACCAAAATCAGATCCGCATTTTGAATGGTCGAAAGTCGGTGGGCAATTGCAATTGTCGTTCGGCCTTCTTGGAGTCGTGCCAACCCGGTTTGGATAATCTGTTCGGTTTCCGTATCAATGTTTGCGGTTGCCTCATCCAAAATTAAGATCTTCGGATCAGTTACCAATGTCCGAGCAAAGGAAATCAACTGTCTTTGACCACTGGAATAGCTGGCTCCCCGTTCGATCACTCGAGAATCATATGCGTCAGGTAGGTCTTCAATGAATCGATCTGCTTGAACAAAGTGGGCGGCATCGCGAACCTCCTGGTCGGTTACTTCTTTATTAAACATCCGGATATTTGATGCAACCGTTCCATAAAACATGAATGGTTCCTGGAGAACCAGTCCCATTTTTTTACGAAGCTCCTGGATAGAATAATCCCGAATGTCCCGATCATCAATCAAAATCTCGCCTTTACCAAATTCATAAAAGCGCATCAAAATATTAATCATCGACGTCTTACCACTACCGGTTTCACCAACTAGTGCAATGGTCTGACCAGGTTGGGCAACAAATGAAATATCATGAAGAACATCATTTTCACCATCATATGAAAATGTCACGTGTCGAAATTCAATTTTCCCACAGGTAATGGTTGCCTTGGGGTCAACGTGTTGTTGAGGTTCATAGGTTTGATCATCCATAATCCGTAAGACTCGAGAACCGGCAACCACACCATCTTGGAAGTCACTTAAACGATCCATCATTTGAGACATTGGGTTATAGAAGTTGGACAGATAGGTGATGAATGCGTAAATGATACCGGCAGCAACGTAACCATGCAGACCGCGAACACCAAACATCCCCAATGCCAAGACTGTTCCTAATGCATAAAACAAGTTAATAATTGGATTCAACAGTAAGGAGTTGATCCGAATCATCGCCTGCCGGGTATCGTAATACTGCTGGTTGGTTTCGCTAAATTCATGATTAATCCGTTTTTCTTGACGAAACTGCTGAACCACACTGATACCGGTAATTCCTTCAGCCAATTTAGCGTTTAACAGACTCAAGCGTTCCCGCATCCGTCGATAAACCCGGGTACTATACCGCTGATAGTACCAAACGGTTACAAATAGAAACGGCATAAATACTAACAGCCACAACGCTATTTTGGTATCTGCGAAATACATTGCCACAAATGACGAAACCATTGCCGAAATCGTGACAACCAAACTACTGAACAACGCCCAAAAGTTTGCGAACGCCATGGTATCATTTGTCAATCGAGACAGGATTGAACCGCTGGGCGTTTGATCGAAATATCGCATTCCCAAGGTGTGCAGTTTTGCAAACAGTTTGCGTCTGGTGTTTTCAAGCATATACTCAGCCCCCATCTCATAAAGATAGGTTTGAGCAAACTGCATCACGGCCTTCGTCAGCATCCCAAAGAAGTATAGGCCGGCAAAGAACCACATCATTTCAAAGTCTACGTTGCCAACTACCAAGTGACTATCCATATAAGTCTGAATGATTCTTGGCAAGAGAATATTGACAATGGCAACCGCAATCGCAAACACAACTGAAAAGTAAAAATACCATTTATAGGGGGCAGCATATTTAAACAGCCGCCAAATAATATGCATCTGTTGTCTAACCGGAATTGATTTCGACCAAGCAGACTGGTGCTTTGATGAACTGGCCATTACTTGTTGCCTCCCTTCACTTTGGTTTCCAATTCTTGACGCTCAAACATTTCATGGTACCAACCACCACGCTGCATGAGTTGATCATGCGTTCCGCGTTCCACAATTCTGCCGTCATCGATAACCAATATTTCATCGGCATTCATGACCGAACTTAGCCGATGAGCAGAAATAATCGTTGTTTTATCCGAACGTTCTGCGTGGAGGTTTTCCAAAATTTGAGTTTCCGTTTCCGCATCAACCGCCGACAAAGCATCATCCAAAATCAATAATTCAGGATTGATCAATAATGCTCTGGCAATCGAAAGTCGTTGTCGCTGACCACCGGATAATGAAATTCCCTCTTCACCAACGGCTGTATCATAGCCATCCGGCATCGATTGAATTTGATCATAAAGATCACTCTTCTTGGCAGCTTCTTCAACTTCTTCCTGAGTTGCATCAGGACGGGCAAAACGAATATTTTCGCGAATACTTTCAGAGAATAGGAAGGTATCCTGTGAGACATAACCAATCGCGGGAATTAGAGCATCCATCTTATACTTTTTGATGTCGATTCCGCCAAACTTGATTGTCCCTTCATAGTTATCAAATTGGCGCAAGATGAGCCGCAGAATCGTACTTTTCCCGGAACCAACCTTACCAACCAAGCCAACCGTTTTGCCAGATGGAACTTTAAAGTTGATATTTTCCAATGCAATTCGTTTATCATTCGGATAAGAGAATCGTTTAATATCATAATCAATTTCACCTTTTGGCTGCGTGGTCACACCATTTGGATCATCGATTACTTTCGTCTTTTCATTAATCAGGTCCATCACCCGGTCATAGCTGGCATTTCCACGTTCCAACGTGTTAAACAGCATTCCAACGGCAAACATCGGCCAAATCATCATTGCCAAGTACGAAACGAAGGAAACCAGAGAACCGATTGTAATCGTGCCGTTTGTGACCAAGTAACCACCGTAAACGATCGTGATCACATAGGATAATGCAATAATCATTGTCGTCATTGGATCAAACAGCGAATCAAGATAATTTACCCGTCGGTTGATCTTGATGGTTTTGGCAACTTGATTGTCAAAATCCTGCATATCCTCTTTCTGTTGACCAAGGCCTTTAATCACCTTGATACCCGTAATACTTTCTTCACCCTTATTATTCAGTCGTGAAAAAGCAGCTTGAGAATTTCTGAATGCAACATGCATTTTGCTTCCCAAGAATCTGGACATCACTGCCAATAGTGGGAACGGGACAATTGCGATTAACGTTAGACGCCAATCAATCAGCGTAATCATCGCAATCAAAGTCGTTCCACCAGTAATCATAGAATCGGCAAACTGTAAAATTCCACCACCGGCAACTCGCTGAATAGCTGACAAATCGTTGGTAGCATGAGCCATCAGATCCCCAGTTCGGTATCGTTGGAAAAACTCATGATCCATGCTGGTGTAATGAAAGAACAATCGATTTCTCAACACTTTTTCCAATTTAGCAGCTTCTCCCCAAATAGCGGTTCGCCACAAATACCGGGCGCCATATTGGGCAAAAGACACAATTGTCAGGACAATCAGCAAACCAATGAGATATTTAGCTGTCAACTTTCCATCATGAATTGAATCGACCAAGTTACCAATGATTCGTGGCGGAACAATTCCGACCAGTGCCGTCAGCAGCAAGCCAAATAAACCAACCAGGTAGATTTTCCATTCCCGCTTGAAGTACCAGCCCAGCTTAACAAATATACTCATGATTCCACCTCTAAATTAGAAATTAATTAAATAAAATAATTTTAGCACAAAACTCATATTTATAACACTGTTAGCATTGCTTATAAATGGTTATAGTGTTACTATTTTGACATCAATTATCATCAAATTCTAATCAATTAGAATAGGAGGAATGCTATGTTTAGTGAAATTGGTCAATTAATATTCGACAATGAAGCCGTTGCGAAAACATCGGATTTTACCATGGGGATCGAAATTGAAATGCAGCGAGTCGATGAGAACGGGAATTTAAGCCAAGAGCCCTATCCCGCTGGAGCTGGCGACGAACAAACCAATCCATGGATTACCAACGATTTCTTGGAAACAATGTCTGAGGTCGTCACACCACCGGCTGCCCATGCATTGGACGCGATGCATTATTTATTCAACATCAATAACGCCTTACGAACAGCGCTATCTCCTGGTGAACTGTTGTGGCCCTTATCAATGCCGCCACGGTTGCCTAAGGACAAGAGCAAAATTCCACTGGCCAAAATGGGTCCCAAAAAAGAGGCTTACTTAAAAGAGTGGCTGAAACGCCATGGCTTCTCTCATGGAACCCCATGTGGTGCCCACATCAACTTGAGTATTGATCCTCACATTTTTGATTTAGTTTTAGCCAACATGAATGATCGATTTAAATCTAAAATTGACCTTCAAAATTATTTGTATGCCAAGATTGCCCAAGGATTTCTACGTTACCGCTGGGTCATTACATATCTGTTTGGCGCAAGCCCGATAGCCGAGGCAAATTATTTTGATCCTGGTAAAGGCCCCAAAGCACCTATCAGAAGTATTCGTCAGAGTTCACATGGGTTTGGCAATCCATTTGCGGGAGATTATACCAACGTCCAGCGATACGTCAACCGAATTGAAAAGGGAGTTGCCGACGGTAAATTAATTTCAGATTATGAATTTCACGGTGCCGTTCGGTTTAAGGGAAATTCGAATCTCAGTTAGTTGCCAAAGACCGGCGTGAAGTACCTTGAGTTAAGAATGCTTGATCTTGACCCCAGCAGTTCGGTGGGGATTAGAACTAATACGTTACGGTTCATCCGTTTAATGGCCAGTTACTTCATCATGTCTCCGGCAATGAACGCGGATGAAGTGGAGAAAGTCATTGCCCGTTCGGATAAAATGAATGAGGAAGTTTCCGAAGAACATCCAAACGATGTTTCAAAATACCAGGCAAATGCCCGGGCATTTTTACAAAGTCTGGAAATGTATTCCAACAAGATTCAGCTTGGCCCCGAATATCAAGAAGAACTTCAGGATCTCCAAGATCGGGTAGAGAACCCATTGACAACCCCAAGTGCGAAATTGATTACCCACTTGAAGGATGGGTCGCTAGAAGAATATGCGATCAAACGAGCCAAGCGGTACCAACAATCCGCCCTCCAGTCAATTCGGCCATTCAAAGGCTTTGAAAGCAACGCCGAACTAACGGCAAATGACTTGGAGAAAGAACTATTTAAGGGCAGTTGGGAACCCGGTAAAGCAAAAGATAAGAAATAAAACAATTTTATGTTGACAACAATCAAAATATAACGTAACTTTATTCTTTTGGAGTACAATAATACAAACAGATTTAAAGTGAGTTATGAGGAGGGGATTATATTGCGCCCAAGAATCGCATTACCTGCAGACACTCTTGCCGAGGCAACGAATGTTATTAATGAACGAAACGCTGCGTTCGCACCGCGACCAGCCATTGAAGCCATTGTTAAATCCGGTGGCGTTCCAGTTATTTTTCCAAGTGTTAATCCAGAAGATGTACGCGATTATATGACACTGTTTGACGGCGTCTGTTTTCTTGGTGGTGCAGATGTTGACCCTACTTTCTATGGCGAAGAGCCTTTTCAAAAGTTGGGAATGACCTACCTCAAGCGGGATTTATTTGAAATCGAATTATTGAAACAATCAGTCACTGCTGGTAAAGCCATTATGGGCATTTGCCGTGGCATGCAGCTGATTAACGTTGGTCTCGGTGGAACACTCTATCAAGACCTGTCACAGGACCTTCACGCAACATTAAAGCACTCACAAGAGGCACCAGGTAACATGCCGTCCCATCACGTGACAGTTGATCCAGATAGCCGTTTAAACGACATCATTGGACCACGGCCATACGTGAACTCTCGACATCACCAGGCAGTTAAAGATGTTGCCCCATACTTGAAAGTAACTGCCAGAGCAGATGATCAAGTGATTGAAGCAATCGAATCCATTAATAACGACCAAATTCTTGCAGTGCAATGGCATCCCGAAAACATTTATAAGCATTTTGAAGATTCACGTAAACTGTTTAAGGATTTTATTGATCGAAGTCAAGTTGTAGCGGATAAAACCAGAAAATAAAAAATGAGAGGTAACTTTACGCAAAAGTTACTTCTCTTTTTATTTATGCTTGCTATGGAGTTCACTCCAGGGTTTAAAGTATACTTGTTAATTGAAATATGGAGGTGTGCGACACATGAATAGCAAGAAGGTTTCTGAATTATTGGGCGTCTCAACCGACACGCTCAGGTATTACGAGCGGATCGGAGTTATTCCCCCGGTAGAACGGGATCATAACGGATATCGAAATTACAAAACAAATGATCTTAACTGGATTTATCTGGCTAAAAGTCTCAGGGGAGCCGGCCTGTCGATTGAGTCATTAATCGAATTCGCAACCCTTGCCCGAAAAGGCGGATCAGTCCGAGCTGCCCAAAAGGAAATCCTTCATGAACAACTGGATACTTTGAACAAAAAGCTTGTCCAAATGACCGAAACTCGAGCAATGCTTCAGTATAAAATCGACACTTTTGACGAGCATCTTGCAAAATTTGATTCTGGCCAAATGACGAAAGATAACACTGAAGAATTGTGGGAGAAACCATTTTTGAAAGATGATAAAGGAGAAAAATAATATAACAGTTCCAACATTTAAACTAAACAACGGCATTGAGATGCCAGCAACCGGTTTTGGCGTGTTCCAAATTGAAAATAACGGTACGAAGAAAGCTGTTTTAGACGCCCTATCCGCGGGTTACCGTCTGATTGACACTGCCCAAGCCTATGGAAATGAAGCTGAAGTTGGCGAAGCAATCCAAGAATCCGGCATTCCCCGTGACCTATTATTTGTGACCACTAAAGTCTGGGTCAGTTCGACTGGTTATGATGCAACCAAAAAAGAATTTGAGGAAGCATTGATCAAGCTCAAGCTGGACTATCTGGATTTATATTTAATCCATCAACCATACGGTGATGTCTACGGCTCATGGCGGGCAATGGAAGATCTCCAAAAAGAAGGTAAAGTTCGCGCCATTGGGATCTCTAACTTCAACGCTGATCGATTTGTGGATCTTACTCAACACAATGATGTCACCCCTCAAGTTAACCAAGTAGAGCTAAACCCTTGGTTCCAGCAGCAAGACGAACTGGATTGGATGAAAAAATTGGGTATCCAACCGGAAGCTTGGGCACCATTTGCAGAAGGCAAGCATGGTTTGTTTACAAATGATGTGTTGAGTCAAATTGCTGACAACCACAAAAAGGGTGTTGGCCAGGTTGTATTGCGTTGGCTTTATCAACGTGGGGTTGTCACATTGGCCAAATCGGTCCACAAAAAACGAATGGAACAAAACATCAACATCTTCGACTTTGAATTAACGAGCGAAGAGATGAAGCTGATTCAACAATTAGACATGAAAGAGTCCGCGTTCTTCGATCACCGGGATCCTAAGATGGTTGAACGCTTAGGTGGCGGTGGCCGCTGGGAGGAATAATCCCTAAATTAAGAAGCGTTCCACCAAAAGTTTTGCTTTTGGGGAACGCTTCTTTATTTATACCAGGATTTAATTCTAACGGGAATGCCTTTTTTCAAAGTTGCCAAGATCCCCTGTTGCTCATTCTTGCTCAGGGACTCAAAACCAATGGCCGGATTGTGGATCAAATCATCTTGGTAACCTTTGGCAAACTTTAGCAGCTGTTTAAAAGCCTTATCTGGATTTTCACTCAGCCAATTGATCAAACGCCCACTTGGAGTGAGGACCGGATCATCAATCATCTCTTGTAATTTAAAACACAAATGCTGGGAATTAAATGGAATGACAACTTGCGCACTAAATTTCTCAAGTTGATCAATAAATGCGGATGCTTCATCATGATATGCGCTGGTTTTCAATGGATCTTCCAGTGCCACCTGATCATTTTTTTCGCACGCTTTGGCAATATCCTGATCTGCGGACTTCAAATCAAATGGGCGCTTGTAGATAAAGTAGGCAAACATCAGTCGAACCAAATCGACAGCATCTTCTGAAACGCCTAATGGCTCAAATGGATCCAAATCATAGATTCGAAGTTCAATATATCCAATGCCATCGGTAAGCAGTTTTCGAACATCATCACTACCCTTGAGCCGCACTGTCCCGTAGTATTCACGTTGAGCAATAAGCTTTTGATCATCTACCGCTTTCAAAATACCGTCAACGTATTCCTGCACACTTTGATAGCTTGATATAAAGCCATTTCCAAACCCAAAATGGGAATTTCTCAGGGATCTCACTGCATGTTTGGGAACCCCTGCGTCATTTGGAAAGTAATTATCAAAGGCATATGGCGTTGCACCAAATAAGTATGTGAACAGCCAACGATAGCGCATAAAGCCCACTGCTGCCTGCAGATACAACTCGTTAATATTGACGTCTGGCTCTTTAGCTTTTAAGTCACTCATCGCCTTTTTTGTAAAACCAATATTAACATGGACACCTGTTTCTGCGGTTTGCGCCAGTTTGCGAATTTTCGCAACCCGTTTCCGATACTCATAACTTTCTTGATCGGTTTTCGCAATCACAATATCTGAGTGGTCTGACTTTAACTTAGGGGGCATGCTATATGGCCAGAGATACTCCTTACTCTTCAACTCACTTCTGAGGGCTTGATGATAAACTCCTAAATACTTTAACCCTTTAACAGTTGTTTTAGTGGGAGGAGTAATCAGTTCGGACTGTGTTTCCAAAAAATCATTTTTTATAAATTTATGCTGCTTTTCATTTAGTAACCCTTGTGGATATGATTGATGGCTTAGTTCACCCTTTGAATCGATACGATGGGTTTCAACTTCCAAGCCAACCGTTGAATTAATAAAATCAGAGACTACTTTTGACTGTTTCATTAGATTACCCTCCTTACCAAAAAGCGCCCGCACAACACCGGATTGTGGGGACGCTTCGCAATTGAGAGACTGCCAACCACTTTTGACATCATTATTCATCGTTTAAAGGCATAAATCAACAATCCTAACCTTTACTGTAATTCTCAGGCTTTCCCATCACGCCAAATAGACGTTGCCTTAATTCATTGGCATTCATATCCGGCTTTTCTTCGAATCCGGTAAATGGATTTGGATTTTCATGAGCCCGATTTTGATAACGATTGGCCATTGCCAATCCATATGACATCAATGAACCGTCGACCTCGTGATCACACAGAGTGGCAGCGGGTGTCAGATTGGGGTTATCAAGGCGATCCTGCATGGTATCCAGAACTTCTTGATATTCCGGTCCCCATTGAATTTGGGCACCAAACATTTGCAGTTTATCCAAGAAATTTTGAGATTCATGGTGATAAATTGTTTGCTGGGTTGGACTTTCCATTGCGACAACTTCATTCATTGCCCGGCCTTGTTCGAGCTTCAAATTGATTTTGTCATCACTTTCCAAAGTCGGCATCATCATAAAGTAGCTGAGTAAAATTCGGAAGAATCGGATGGCTGATGTCCGAACCCCAAGGGCAGTCGTCGGATCCAAATCAAGCATTCGAAGTTCGATGTAGTCAGTTCCATTTTTCACCATATTCGTTAGATCGCCGTGCATTGTCTTTAACCTAACACTGGAATGATATTCCGCTTCACTAAACAAATTGCCGTCAGCAATGTTTTTTTCGATATTTTTGACGTAATCAGGGACACTTCGATAGTTATGGGTAACATCTGAAGTTAATCCATAATTTGATGAACGAATACTGCGAACTTCTCGTTGAGGTTGATCTTCATCCGGCTTAAAGAAGTTTTTCTCGGCAATTGGACTGTTGCCAAATAAATAGGTAATCAGCCAACGGTAATAATCAAAGCCTTGAGCAATTTTGATATAGAGATAATTAACAAAGTCGGCATATGAATCATACTGACTCTGGACAGCCTGCCAAACAGTCTTCAAAACACCATCGTTGATACTGACATTCAGATGAACCCCAACTGGAATTCCCTGCGTATCGCTTCGAGTCTTAATCCATTTCTCATAGTAAGCTTTTTGATCAGGATCAACGTCGGCAATTGGAATCGTGCTCTTATCTTTGGGCAAAACCGGCGGCATACTTAATGGCCATAATAATTCATTTGGCTCCAAGGCATTCCTCAAGGTATCATTTAGGGCCATCAAATAATGCATGGCATCCAGGGACTTCCGAGCTGTTGGCGTGATAATTTCACTCTGAATTTGATAAACATCCGTTTTAATAAAGTGGTTCTTGCGCTGATTACCAAGTGCCTTTGGATAAGGCTCCTTCGTTAATCGCCCCGCAGAATCAATTCGAATCGTTTCAACTTCGATTCCCATGTTAAAGTCGCTGGCTTTCGCCACAATTTCATTGTTGAAGATAATCTGGCCTATTGTGTCAAACATTGGCAGGCCTCCTTTTTTATTTTATCATTAAATATTAATGATACTTTAACGCAATTCACTTTATTTTACAAAGGGTTATTCTAAAACCATTATCTTTGTAATATAATTATTGCATTGTGGATTGGAGGTGAATTTTGTGAAAAACATGAAGCTTAGAGGGATTATGCTGGCAATTCTTGGACCTTTATTATGGGGGATCTCAGGAACGGTTGCTCAATTTTTATTTAAAGATATTCATGTCAGCTCACACTGGCTAGTTTCAGTGAGAATGCTGATATCCGGAATATTATTAGTCATTTATGGCATGCTAGGCAACCGAAGTGCCGAAATGGCAGTATGGCATCATAAAAAAGATTCGATGAGTCTCATCTTCTTTAGCTTCGTTGGAATGGCGGCGTCACAATATACATATTTCATGGCAATTGAGGCGGGAAATGTCGCAACGGCAACCATCTTACAATTCCTATCACCTGCAATTATTATTATTTACCTGGCGCTGTGGACCCGCCGTTTTCCCCGCAGAATCGATGTATTATCCGTCATCATGGCATTGTTGGGGACAATCCTATTGGTTACCCACGGCCGGTTAACGACACTGACAATGCCTCTGGGAGGCTTTCTATGGGGTCTCGGAGCAGCAGTTAGTTCGACGTTGTACACATTATTGCCACGATACCTCCTTAAAAAGTATGGGTCGATCCCAATTGTTGGCTGGTCAATGCTGATAGGTGGTGTTTCATTCAGTATTTACTATAAAATTTGGGACGATATGCCGGCTTTCAGTTGGACAACATATGGCAGTATCGGCTTTGTGGTGATTTTTGGGAAAATGTTGGCTTATCTCTTTTATCTTCAAAGTTTGCGCTTCATAACGCCAACAACAGCGAGTGTGCTTGGCTCATTTGAACCTTTATCGGCAACTTTCCTATCGATTGTCTTCTTGGGCGTCAGCTTTGGACTGCCTGAAACATTCGGTGCGGTACTTATTCTAGGAACGGTTGGTGTGCAAGCGTGGGCTGCTTATACAACAAATCCTAATACGAGTGTATAGAAAAAAAGCTACCAAGATTTTATTATCTTGATAGCTTTTTGAATTATTTTTCAAATACATATTCTTCTCGATCAACCAGCAAACCAACGAAGGTCATAACAAAAGTGACCAATAACAAGAAAATCAAAACTGCAAACCAGTTTGTAGTCAGTCCATGCATCCAGCCACAAATCATTGGTCCGGTTGCAGCTAGGAGATACCCAAATGACTGGCCCATACCGGAAACCGAAGCCGTTTCATTTGGTGTTCTTGTCTTCAATGAGAAAAGTGTCATTGCCTCACTAAAAGCGATATTTGTGGATAGTCCCAATAATATACATGCAATAACCGCAAACCAGAAACTCTGACCTGCCAGCATTAACGATCCCAGTCCCACAATGAATAGGCCTGAAATTGTCCAAATCATAATCGATTGTTTTGCAACTGAACTAATAATTCTCGGAACGACAAATGAAATTGGTAAGGCAACCAGCTGAAGCAGCCCTAATAAGTAACCTGCAGTATTTTGGTTAATTCCTGATGCCATCAAAATTGGTGGCAACCAGGTCAAAATCGAATAAAATAATAACGACTGGAGTCCCATAAAACCACCTAATGCCCAAGCTAATGGCCGTTTCCATACACTGCCTTGCACCTCAGGATTTAAGGAATTGCGTTTTGCTTTCTTCACGGTTGTCTTTTTACCAGAGCTCCGCAACACTAAGGCAACGACAATCGTAATAACTGGAATAACAGAAACAAACTGAATCATTGTCTGCCATGTAATCAAATGACTGATAACCGCACTGAACCCAGCAGAAACTGAACTGGAAAGTGAAAGTGCAAAGACATACATCCCTGTGTATGTTCCAATCTTCATTGGAAATAAATACGATACCAAGGTCGGAGCGAGAACATTTAACATGGCAATTCCACCACCGATTAAAATCGTTCCGCAAATGAGACTGGTGAACGAATACACTCGAATAAAGTTTCCAACGGTCAGCAGCAACAAATCGACGATCGTAACCGGCAGAATACCGAAACGTTTGATAAAGTACGTAACGGTTGGTGACAAGATTCCAAAACAAATCAATGGAATTGTCGTCAAACTACCGAGAAACCATTCCGGCATACTAAAGGTATTTTGAATGTTGGTTAAAATTGGCGGTACAATCGTAATCGCCGTCCGCATGTTGGCACCTACCAGAAAAATCAGGAGGGCACCTAAAAATACTTTTTGACGATTTGTTACGGGGGTCTCTTCTCTCATTATTAAACTCTCTCCTCAATTAAATTATAGCTGTTTAGCTAATATCCTCATCTTTCTTCCCATCTGATCCACTGAAGTATCAATTTGTTGATACCCAACTTTTTCATAGAGACCAACATGCTTTGTCACAATGTATGCTTTATGAAAACCAGTTTGCTTAATTTGTGATTCCGCCAACTTAACTAATGTTTGACTGAGTCCTTTTCCACGGTATTGCTCACTCACAAAGACGAATGCGATAAATGGTGAATATCCGGTATTCTTAACAATATCTTCTTGAACAACCGCACAAAAGCCGACTAAATGATCGTGATCCATTAAAACAATGACCCGCTCCCAGTCAGACAAGCGACCACCCAGCATTTCGTTTGCCAAGTATTTGCCCGCAGGCCAGGAAACATCACCAATTAGTTTGGCAAAATGGCTCCACATGTCATCTGAATCATCTAAAATATAGGTTTCCATGGTGACCTCCTCTTACAATTTCGTGAAATCGTAATTCAATTATAGACCACTAACCAAATTTTCAAAAATTGTTTTCAGAAAAACTGTTAAAATAATACTATATTACGCGTAAAGGAGTAACGTTATGAAAAGAATTGCGGTCTATTGCGGCGCTTCAACTGGAAATAAAGACATATACATAGATGCGACCAAATAGCTTGCTTCATGGCTGGTTCAACACCATATCGAACTTATCTATGGCGGTGGCGGAGTTGGCCTAATGGGAATTCTTTCCGATCAGGTTCTCTCTGAAGGTGGCCAGGTTCATGGTGTTACCACCAAACAATTAGTTGCGCGGGGAGCAGAGTCACCACGATTAAAGGGCTTGGCAGATTTAACCATTACCGACAATATGTCCGCCCGAAAAGCAGAGATGATGAATATCTCTAACGGATGCATTGCCCTTCCCGGTGGGATCGGAACGCTTGAAGAAATTACTCAGGCATTTTCCTGGGCACGTTTGGGAGACAACCCCAATCCTTGCGTCTTTTACAACGTCAACGGTTATTATGATCCCTTGGCACAAATGTTCGACAAGATGACAAGCGAAGGATTCTTATCTGCAGAGGACCGCAAAAAAGTCCTCTTCTCAGATTCACTGGATGAGATATACAGCTTCATGACCACTTACGTTCCACCGAAGATTCGCCAATATAAAAAGTAAAAAAAACGGCTGCGATTAACTCGCAGCCGTTTTATGTTATGACTTATAAACTACTTTCCCGTTCCATTAATTCGGTCGCAATAACCGTCAACTCAGGAACCTTCTTGGGATCTTTAATTCTATCTGTTAACATTTCAATTGCCCGCTCGCCCATCAATTCAGTATGAACATGCACAGTTGTCAGTGCCGGGCTGGTATACTTGGCAATCGCCACATTGTTAAAACTGATGATGCTGACCCGATCCGGAGCCTTGATGTGTTGCTGCTGAAGCGCTCGTAACACACCAACAGCCATTGAATCGCTGCCGATCAAGAACGCATGGGGCAATTTGTCTCCCAATTGTTTGATTGCGAGATTCATCAGTTCAAAACCAGAATCCGGCCCAAATGGTCCCTGAAACACAAACGCGTCATTGAACAATCCTTTTTCCGACAAATATGAATCAAAAGTGGAAACCCGGGGATCGCGAACCCCTTGCTTTTCAGTGACAGTATTTTCTTTCCCGGCAATCATCCCAATATCTTTGATACCACGATCGATAAACCGGTCAATGATCTTACGAACAGGTGATTCAAAATCGCTTCTTATACTGTCACAATCGTACGACAAATAATTCTCCCCAATGAAAATTAGTGGAACCCCATACGATTTCAAGCTCAAGACTTCGGTTTTATCAAACTTACCAACGGCAATCATACCGCTAAGAGTCTTGACCCGATTCTTATCAACCGACTCAAATGTGAGCTTTTCCACGGCAGTACCCAAACTGGCAGCCTTATTTTCAATGCCATATTGAATCTGAAGATAATAAAGGTCGGATAACTCTTCTTTATCTGAATGCCATTGAATAATGCCAATCTTCTTATTGTCTTTTGGAACGTGACGATTTCGTTTCTTATATTGTAGCTTTTCTGCAACTTCCAAAACTCTTCTTCGTGTATTTTCCCCCACAGAAGGGGTTTCATCAAAGTTCAGAATGCGTGAAACCGTTGATATTGAAACGCCAGCTTCACGCGCAACATCTTTAATTGTTGTCATTTGATCACCATCATATTCATCTTTGAATTTAACTTTAATTACAACGCTTCCGTTACAATCTGATTTAAGTCTAACACTTCCGATAATTAATGATGCTTGATTCCATGAGAAACAAAAACCATGGATACTAATACGTATCCATGGTTTCACAAACATTTTTTTGATTTACAAGCTTTAAATATTTTATGATTCAGTAACCGTTCGCCGAGAATTATTTGCGAATAGCTTAATCAATTCAATAACTCCCAGAACTGATGCAATAATACCGGCAATCATGAACAAGCTTCGATCGGTTCCACCGACATTGATAAACTTGCTGACGTATGGGCAAAGGAAGTTTGCGCCATTTGTGCTCAGCATCA
The DNA here is from genome assembly GCF_007989105.1 of Lentilactobacillus kefiri. Lineage (GTDB taxonomy): Bacteria > Bacillota > Bacilli > Lactobacillales > Lactobacillaceae > Lentilactobacillus > Lentilactobacillus kefiri. The sequence goes on from NZ_BJVK01000003.1 coordinate 48,973, forward strand.
AAATGGTCGTTGCATCATTACCATATTTCTTAGGAACAAAGGACAGCCCTTTTGAAAAGATAAATGGAATAAACAAACCAAAGCTGAAGCCCACTGAGAATGCACCGATGAAGCACGCCGTTGCAGAACCGGAAGTACTAATCATAAACACGCCAATTGCTTCGATGACAATTGCCATGACCAAAGTTGCTTCCTTAACGATTGATTCAACATAACCATAAATCAAACCACCGATAATTGTTCCAACTGACATGACCACAACAGCACTGGATCCAACAGAAAGTGGTCCAAAGTTATTATTTAAAATAAAGGTTGGGATCTTAACGTTAACTGTCATATAAAAGACCATCAGGATAAACATGACAATCCAATAATAGCCAAACTGAACTTTAGAAGTTAACGGTACCTTTACATCTTCATTTTCATTAGTATTTTTCTCGACGCTTTCAGCATCGTAACGAACTTCTGGAACAAACAGCAAATATAGGACAAATAGAACAATACTTACTAAATAAATGCTAAATGCCATCCGCCAATTGCTGTACATCAAGATCAGGCCAACGCCCAACGCACCACCTGCGGCACCAAGTCCTTGAAATGTGTTCTGAAAGCCCAATAATTTTTCACGTTGCTGACCGCTATACAAACGATCAATCAAACTAATACACAATGTATTGAAGGTACCAATTCCAGCCCCCATAATTGCTCGAGCAATCAGTAATACCGAAACACTTGGCGCAGTCATTGACAGAACTGCACCAACAGCGGTTAATGCCGTTCCTGTAAGAACCATTTTCTTGGTTCCAATTCTTTTAACGATGAAACTGGCAATCACGATCATAAGTGCCATCGTAAACGATGGAATCGTAACGGTTAGCTCTGCGGTTTCTGATGAAACTGATGAAAATTGTTTCATTAATCCAGGAATTGTTGCAGCAGTTGCACCAGTGGACATTGGTAATAATGACAGCATTAAGATTGAAAAAGCCATCATTCCTGATTTTTTATTCATAACTATACCCTCCCCATTCAACACATAAAGTAGCGATATTCTACACTTCTTCCGCTTTCCCGACCATTATATTCCATAATAAAAAGACCGTATATAGATTTATAGTATCTTTTCATGATGTAAGCGTTAAGAATGAAAATAAAATGTAAGCAAGTATGATTTAAGTCAAAATCCTTGTCAAGATAGTTTACAATGGGACGTATTTTTGACAACGATTAATCCCTAATGCTTTTTTAAGTGTCAATTACGCTCGATAAATAAAAAAGTCGATCACCTAAAAAAATGGTCGACTTTTTGTGTTAAATAATGTTCCTTTTTACAAATGGGGTTCGTTAGTGATGTCATGTCAGAAATAACATCAGGACCTGTTTATACTATACATCAAATCAGCAAATGATAAAAGGCGTTTACTAATTTGTTAAACTCTTTTTATACACTCAGTCCAAGCGCTGTTGACCATTTTGAAGATGCCCTGGCTAACCAAATAACATTACAACCATTACAATTGCCGCCGTATTATTACTGGCAATTTACTGGTCTTTTTCACTTGATCGACGAAGCCGCAACAATAAGTAAACATGCTTTCGAAACCTACCCATTCATGTTAGTATCAACTTGACGTATATATACATAGATGGGAGTTGAAACATTATGAAGAAAATTATTAAAAATGGCGCCGCAGTCCTTGGACTCTTTGCCGGCGGAATTCTTCTGGGCACATCAACGACAGCTGCTCATGCTGCGCTGACACCATCAAGTACGCAGCCATCTGCCAATATGGTCGATGTATCAAGCTGGCAGTCCAATTTAACCGCAGCAAACTATCAAACATTAGCTCAAAATGGCGTTAAAGCCGTTACAATCAAAGCGTCAGAAGGCACCGGGTATACCAACCCATACCTGCTTCAGCAAGTCCAATATGCCCAACAGGCTGGCCTCAGTGTTAACTTCTACCACTTTGTTCATTTCACCACTGTTGCCCAAGCTCAGGCCGAGGCCCAACAGTTTATCAATTCTGTAAAATCAGTTACCAGTTCAACTAACGTTGTCATGGTCGCCGATTTTGAATCTTCAGAATTAGCTGGCGTTTCAAAAGCCCAGAATGATGCTAATCTGGCAGCGTTTGATTCAACGCTGAATCAAGCCGGCTATAATAAGACAGATTTGTATACCATGGCCAGCTGGTTAGGTGTTCATATTGACACCAATACCACTAACCAAGGATGGATTGCCGATTATCCAGCTAACCCTACCGGCAACAAATACCCTAACGCCAACGCATGGCAGTGGGCATCCGATTATCGGTTCCCATCCATTACTCAAAACTTGGATGTCAGCCAAATGAATAATAACTACTATTTGAATTCTGGAACGATTGATACCTCTGATAATGGTGCCAACGGAAGTTCATCGAGCAGCAGTTCGAGTGCAAGTTCCGCTTCATCAGCAAGCTCGTCATCAACACCATCCAGCAATTCCAAGAAGAAAGGTTCAATTGTCATAGTGCCAGGTCCATCTGCCGGAAAACAATATTCGGCTACTCGATCAGCTTCAGTTAAGTTGATTTGGAGAACTTCGATGGGTCGTCACTATTACACAACAACCAAAGGTGCACGTTACTCAAAGCATTTAGGAACCCGTTATGGTTATAACGCCGACTTACCTAACGTTACCTGGGTAACTGATGCACACGAAAAATTATATAAGAAGAATACCGGTAAATATGCTATTTACTATCACGTTAAGAGCACGGTCGGCAATCACGGCGGCTGGATCTGGCGTGGGTATTTGAAATAGTTAGAGTGCGAAACAAGCTGGCTTGTATAGCACGTTTCAGCAAATTAACATCAAACACCAACAGTCCCGAAACACAAAAAAGTTCGAAACGATCAATAACCGTCTCGAACTTTTTTCTTTACTCAATTATTTAAGGATATTAATTAATTCACTATATTGTGAATCCATCCAGCTGACGTAATCTTTGTTGGCTGGTAACGTTTCGGTAACAGGCAATACTGGAACTTTATTCTTCTTAGCTAAGGCAACCAAATTATTAACTGTCTTGCTATCAACTTGCTTTTTAAATACGAAGAAGGCAATCTTGTGATTCTTGATGCCATTTTGCATTGTTCGAATCGTTTGAGGTGATGGATCGACACCCTTTTCAGTATCGTTTTCAAATTGTGGGTTACCAACTTTAAATCCAATTGCTTGAAGTGCATAGTCAAAGACTGGTTCACTGACATAAACTTCTTTGTTCTGCTTAGTTGCAGCAATCTTCTTAAGTTGAGCAATCTTGGCGTTAACCGGCTTCAATGAAGCAATGTACTTCTTAGCGTTCTTCTTGAAGTAAGCCTTGTTCTTTGGTTGAATCTTACCTAACTTGGCAGCAATTGTGTTTGCTAACTTAGGCATGGTTGCTGGATTATACCAAAGATGCGGATTATCACCATTTTGTTTGCCCATCAAATCTTCACCGACTCTGATGTAATCGACTTTGTTGGAATCCTTTACTAATTTGCTCATCCAGCCATCGTAGCCGATTCCATTGGCAATCACGATTTTTGAACCAACGGTTTCTTTTGCAACCTTGGTTGATGGTTGATAATCATGTGGATCAACGTTGGGGTTGGTAATAATTGATGTAACATCACCCTTATTGCCGGCAACTTTCTTGGCAACCTCACCATAAAAGTCAGTCGTTGCGGTAATCTTAATCTTTCCATTGCTGGATGATGATTTGCTTGAACATCCAGCCAGGCCAATTCCAAGTGCAACAACCAGAACGGCTAGCAGCACTGCCTTTAAACCTGAAAACTTATGTAACATGAAATATCCTCTCCTCTTTAAATCGTAATCGTTACTCTTTGATAATAATCTAAAAGGTTATGGTTGTAAAGCAGTTATTCACTTTTTTACTTAATTAATCACATTACAAATTGCCATAATTCGTCAAAACCAGCTTGTAGAACTGCTTCATAGTATATGACTGGTGAAAATATTTTTTGCCGCGATTCTTATAATAACCAGCCGGATCGGTGTGGTCAGACCCGCCAAGATAATGGGCAACTGCTTTGTGAGACCAGACAGTCCCCTTGCCATCGTAACAAGCATCATTTGGCTTTAAGTGATATTTCTTCAAAATATAAGCCGTGTAGTATGCAGCATTTTCCACTTCACTGGCAAAGCTCTTCTTGCTGTGCATTTCAACCTGTTCAAATTGGACAAACCGGGCATTTCCCGGATAGCCGACACCCCAGCAGAGATACTTGGTACTAGCGATATTAATGATGTGATCGTCATCAACAAATGTGTGGACAAACGCATTCCGGTAATTTTTCTTCATATAAGCAATTTCGTTAAAAATTGTTGAATTGGGATTACCCGTCTCGTGAACAACGACCCCTTCAGGCTTGTTCTTGCCATGACGATATTTATAGTGGGGAAAGCCGCCCCACACTTTACTCGATACTTTATTGTGCTTTATATTGTGACTCGCTATGTAGTTATTGAGCTTACTGGAACTCGCCTGAGTGTTGATGCTTCCGAGTGCCAATACTGTCACCATGATTGTAAAAACTGTTAAAAATACTTTCTTAAACATCTTATTTATCGCCGCTTTTTTTGTTATTTATATCTTTCGTGTCTACTTTCTATGTTAGTCTTTAGGGTATTTTTTTCAACATTTAGCCCCCCTTCTCCGAGCCATCATGGTCGAGATGCAATTAGTGGTATCAGCCTACCGATGGTTGTATGATGTAAGCGAATTCAGAAGACAGTATTGATTTATGAATAAGGAGGATTTCATCTATGACAAGTTTTGACAAACGAGGGACAGATGACCGCTTATTATCACCTGACAATTCATTATTAACAATTATTGATTACCAACCGGTTCAAGTCGGATCAATTGGCTCAATGAGGCATTCAGATCTGCTTGAAAATGCCTCGTTGGTTGCAAAGACCGCTAAATTGTTCAATTTACCAATCATTCTATCAACTGTAAACGCCCATAACCAACGTAACTCGGATACCGTCAAACCAATTAAAGACGTTGTTGGCGACATCCCTTCCTATGACCGTTCATCAATTAACGCCTGGGAAGATAAAGATTACAATGAAGCAATCAAAGCCACTGGCCGAAAGAAGATTATCATCTTGGCCTTATGGACTGAAGCATGCCTAACCTTCCCAACTTTAGATGCACTCGCTGAAGGCTACGATGTCTATCCGGTTGTCGACGCAGTTGGTGGCACTTCCACCATTGCCCACGAAACGGCACTCCGACGTGTTGAACAAGCAGGTGCTCACCTGATTACCATTCCACAATTATTGTGTGAGTTACAGCGTGACTGGAACAGAAAAGACACCGTCCCTGGATTCGTGAAGTTACTACAGGAGAATGGTGCATTTACTAATTTATAAAATACTATTTACCAACGCAAAAAGATCATTGAGCTGTCAGAAATGGCATGCCCAATGATCTTTTTGGATTATTACGAACGATTTAATTAATCATTATTTTCTTCTGAAGAAGCAGCTTTTGCTCTGCCCAAAGTTGGACGGAGAAAATGCAATCCCAGTCCAAGCACGGCACCGGCGGCTGCTGGAACAACCCAATCCATCCCCAAACTTGCGAATGGTAGAACGTGTTGTTGGAAAGCACCTAATGCTTGACCAAAGCCACTTTGACTAACAACTGGTGGGAATGCTGCAACCATATCCAACAGAGCTGGAACAGTCGTGAACCCAACGACCAAAGCGTAAACCAATGGATCACGGTCAAACAATGGTGAGAAGACTGATAACAAGATCAGTACCATCGCAAATGGATAGAGGAACATCAGCATTGGTGTTGACCATTGGATGATGGTATCAAGACCAAAGTTGGCAGTTCCAAACGATGCCAGGCACATGAATCCTAACCACCCGCGGTAGCTGACCTTTGAAAAATGATTGTGGAAATCCTGAGCGAAAGCAGCAACCAACCCAACGGCGGTTGTCAAACATGTAACGGTCAGCAAGGTTACCAGCAAGGCATGACCGAAGCCACCGAGATAATAGGTAACCAACTGGTTAAACGCCACCCCACCGTCAGCGGAAACTTTGTAAGTTGAAAGGGTGGTTGAACCCAACCAGATCAAGCCGAGATAGATCAAACCAATTGCCGCAGTGGCAAAGACACCGGCTTTGGCAGTCACTTTGGCATTACTGCTGGGCTTGGTTTTACCAAGTTGACGGACGGCAGTCACAACCGTAACCCCGAATGCCAAGCCAGCCAAGGCATCCATTGTGTTATAGCCTTGGAGAAAACCGTTGAAAAATGAGTTACTCTTGTAGGCGGCTGTCACTGCCTGTTTGCCGGCAACGCCCATTGGATTGGCAAATCCTAAAGCAAAAACGCTGAATAATAGCACTAAAAAGACAGGATTCAAAACTTTACCAACTGATGTCATGACATTGGATTCTTTGTAAGAAACCAAGAAGGCCAATCCAAAGAATACTGCCGAGAATACCAACAGGCCAACGTGGGCCATCGATGATGGCAATAATGGCTGAACACCAACGGTGAATGGAACTGTCGCAGTCCGAGGTGTTCCAAATAACGGACCGATAGTCGCGTGAATCATGACCATAAAGGCCAAAGCAAAGACCGGGCCCAGTGGTTTACCGATATCATAAACCCCTTCTGAACGGGTCACACTGACAGCCAGCACTGAGAGCAATGGCAACAGCACCGCCGTTACCAGAAAGCCAAGGGCTGCCAGTACCCAATGAGCACCGGAAAGCTGTCCCAAATGAATTGGGAAGATCAGGTTGCCGGCACCAAAGAACAGGCCAAAGAGCATGGAGCTCACTAAAAAGTAATCACGTTTTCGTAATGGTTTTGGATTCAAGTCGTGTAATTTTTCCATAGATGTATTTCTCCTTTAATGTCTAAAAATTTGCGAATTTCGATTTTAATCTGACTAATATCAATCTGAGATTTCATTTCCACCAACTCTTTTCTTAAAATAGATTATTAGAAAACTATGTCCTGAAGAAAATAAAAAGCGCCCTTACTCCAGCTAATGCTGAACTAAGGGCGCCTACTGCACTGTACCACCTTATATTTGCAGAATTATCACTAACTCTGCCTTTCACGTACGGCCTCAAAGAAGCGATACGCTAACACGATAATGGGTGTCACCAATGTACGTTACTTATCATTCTTCGGTACATCGCTCAAAAGGGATTTTCACGTCGTTGATCCTGCTTCCTCTCACCAAACGAAGCTCGCTTCAGGATGTCACAACGCTACTCAACTTTCTCACAGTGTTTTCTAATTATTTAACAATTATACTAACCTTCTGTCATAACCATGTCAACATGTAAACTTAAAATAATTGGAATTTCTATTTCAAAGAAAAAGAGGAAGCGGTCCCAATCCAACCCCTTCATGCCCTATAATATAGCTGTATGAAATATTTGATAGGGAGTGAGTTTATGTCAAAAGTATTAATCGCAGGTAGGATTCCGGAACACGCAATGAACATTCTCAAGGATGCCGGATTGGATATTGATGTATTTGATGATAGTCAAAACCTCATCACAAAGGATGAGTTGAGCAAACGGGTTGCCGATAAGGACTTTTTGATCACGCCACTTTCCACAAAAGTTGATTCTGATGTGATTGACGCCGCACCAAATTTGAAGTTGATTGCCAACTATGGTGCCGGATTTAATAATATTGATACCGAGTATGCCAAATCAAAAGGCATCCCCGTTACCAACACCCCAAAGGTTTCGACCACTTCAACGGCTGAAGTCGCATGCGCATTAATGATCAGCTTGGCTCACCGGGTTGTTGAAGGCGACCAACTGATGCGGACAAAGGGCTTCACCGGCTGGGCACCACTATTCTTCCTAGGCCATGAATTGGCCGGGAAAACTTTGGGAATCATTGGAATGGGTCAAATTGGCCAAGCCGTTGCCAAGAGAATGCATGCATTTGACATGAAGATTCTCTACAACCAACGTCACCAACTCGATCCAGCCACTGAGGAAAAGTTGGGTGCCAAATTCGCCAGTGTTGATGACATCGTTAAGAATGCTGATGTCATTACACTTCATGCACCCGCAACCCCTGAAACCCACCATTTGCTGGGAGCAAAACAATTCAAGGAAATGAAAGACAGTGCAATGTTAATCAATGCCGCTCGTGGTCCATTGATTGATGAAGCTGCGTTACTTGAAGCATTGAAGAACCATGAAATTGCCGGTGCCGGCTTGGACGTTTATGAAGCCGAACCTAAAGTTGACGATGGCTTCAAGTCATTGAAGAACGTTATCTTAACGCCACATATCGGTAACGCAACCGTTGAAGCCCGTGACGCAATGGCTGAGATTGTTGCTAAAAATACCGTTGCAATGGATAAAGGCGATAAGCCAGACTACATCGTAAACGGCGTAGAACTTTAATTGATTGAACAAAGAAAATGAGGCTGGGATTTTTCCCAGCCTCTTTTTTATTACCATGGCAAACTGCCATCATTCTCTGTAAATGTTCCGTTCAAATCATTTCGAGGATCACTCGCTAATTTAACAATCTGTCGTGCCCCTTCTTGAACAGTCTGCATTCCATCCGGCACGGGCTGTTTGGTATCTCGTCCTCCGAATGCAGTGGCCGTCCAGCCTGGATTTACCGAATTAACGGTAATGTTGGTATCCGCCAACTCTTTGGCAAAAGTAATCGTAGCAAAATTTACGGCTGCTTTTGAGGACTGGTAGCCTAAGGAACTGACATTGTAAAATTTCGAATTTGGGTCCGAAGCCAGGTCGAGAGAGCCCATATTGCTGGATACATTAATAATTTTTCCGGACTTGGCTCTCTTTAACAGGGGAATAAACGCCTGAATCATGCTAACCGTCCCAAAAAAGTTAACATCAAATTCTTTTCGAATCACATTCGTAGAAAGTGTTGCGGCATCTTCATGATTATCCAAAGCGATACCAGCATTGTTGATTAAGGTATCCAGATAGCCAAACTTCTCGTTCACAATCAGCTTATTTCGATCAATATCAGTTTGATCAGTTACATCTAGAATCAAGAGTTCGGCGTCATATCCAGCCTGCCTAATTTTATCGACTGCTTTTTTACCACGCACCATGTTACGGGAACCCAGCAAAATATGCTGACCCTTTTTGGCTAGTGACATCGCAGTCTCAAAGCCGATCCCTCTATCGGCTCCGGTAATCAAAGTTAAAATTGGCCTTTTATCTGTCATATTAATGCCTCCACAACACTAGTATAATCCAACTCAGCCCAAATTATCTCTTTTCAAAGTGGTGTATGACCAGTTGAATAATCACGACATTAATAAAGGCCACCCCACAGTCATTCGATCAGGTCCCGTTTGCACCATACTCCATGACTTAGTGTCAATAAATAAAATGCCTGAGCAGGAAAATTCATTGTCCAATATAAAAAGGCCAAGTGCAAATGACATTGCCCTTGACCTGATTATAGAAGGATGAAGCTTTGTTTATTTATTTCAATTTAAATTAATCGGCTGGTAAATACTTGCCTTTAGCAATTTGTGATGCGAAGACATATCCATAGCCTTTAACATACAAGAATGTCTTTGCTTTTGAATTCTTGGTTGCAGAAACCTTAACTGAACGAGTTACTTTATAGGTAACTGGTTTAGTCAATTTACCTTTTCGAGTAAAGGTAATCTTGCTGTGATTTTTAGAAAGAGTGCCTTTATATAAAGCAATGTTCTTTTTAATGTGATATGAACGTGCCTTAAAGTTCTTAACACCATTTTTTGCGACAGTGTAAGTAGTTCCCTTTGTCTTAGCTGCGACTGCGGTTGGAGCAGTTACTGCTGAGACGGCAAGTGGAGCTGCAAAAGCAAGTGGCAAAGCAAGTGAAGCTACGCTAATAATTGTTGCAAATTTTTTCATAGTCATTACGACCTCCCTTAACGATTAAATCTATTATGCCACGTTACAAACAGATGTCAACGAAACATTCGTGTAATATTTGGGCCTTTATTAAATATTAAAATAACGGTTACAGTTTGATTATGCACGATCTTAATAATCATTAATACGTTGATATATCAATTGTTTTCAGGCGTCCAAACAGCCATTTTAAAGCCAGGTTGATCGATAACCATCTTTGTAACATTTCTGTAAAGAACGCAAAAAACGAGCACTCACCAAGAGTGCTCGTTTTAATATCTGCTTGTTACTTTTCTTTTTCTCTTAATAATTCTTCCAATGATGGTTGTTGCTTACGATCAATGTGATATTGCTTTGCAAATCCTTCGGCAGTCTTTTCACCATACTTCTCTGAATCAAGAGGCATGAAGGCAGTTGCCACAGGATCGTCCTGCTTAATCTTGGCATCAATCACAATTGGCTTCTTGTTGCCGGAAGCTTGGAGATCCTTGATCTTAGCAAATACTTCGTCAAGATCTTTGATGCTCTTAACAGTAAAGCCAATCCCACCAAGTCCTTCGCTGACCTTTGCCCAGTCGGCATCATTCAAATCAACACCATAGAAGTGTTGCTTTGTCTGCATTTGTTCGTACCAGATAAAGCCAAAGCGATCATTTGAGAAGACCACGTTGATAACTGGTAAGCCGGAACGAACTTGGGTCAAGATGTCTTGAACAACCATTGAGAAGCCACCATCACCAGAAAGTGACCATGCTTGGCCGTCAGGAACACTTAATGCACCGGCAATTCCACCAGGAAGGCCAAAGCCCATAGTGGCAAACAAGCCGGAAATTGCGAAGCGTTGGTTCTTATTCATTGGTAAGCCACGAACACTCCACTCTGAAACATTTCCAGTATCAACCGCGTAAGTATCATTTGGTCCTGCCATTTCAGCAATCTTCTTGGTAACCGATTCAGCGTTCAAACCATCACTGTCATCATCGGCCAATTAATTAAGCCAATTATCCCAGTTCTTCTTGTTTTCCTGGTTGGCTTCAAGCCAAGCATCCTTTGGACGGCTTTCGCCAGAGTCAATCATTGCCTGAAGGTAACTCTTGGCATCAGCGATAACGGCATAATCAACATCAATTCGCTTACCAATATCGTAAGGGTTGTTGTTAACTTGAATCATCTTGGTATCTTGTGGCCAGAAGTTGGCAAATGGATATTCAGAAGCCAAGAAGAGAATCAAGTCAGCATTTTGAATTGCTTCAAATCCTGATTTGGTACCAAGTCGACCAGTCGTTCCAATAAAGTTTGGATGATCAGTGCTGATAACACCAGTTGCTGGAACACTGTTCATAACTGGAATGTTGAATTGCTCGGAGAACTTGGTTAAAGTATCACGAGCGCCAAGCAAGCCACGACCAGCATAAATTAATGGGTGCTTAGCTTCTTTGATCATCTTTAAAGTGTCTTTGACAGCTTTGGGATCAACTGATTGTTTGAAGTCATCGGCAACCGTTAATGGGGTCTTAGTTGGTGCGTAATCAATTTCTTCTGAAGTTAAGTTTTCAGGTAAAATAACAACCGCAACACCCTTTTGACGGTATGCTTCCTTAATTGCCTGGTTAACAACGTAAGGAATCTGATCGGCAGTTGTTACCTGCTTATTGTAGATGGCTACGTCACTAAACATTGGCGTTTCATCCATTTCCTGGAAGTAATTGGTGTTCATTGTTGCTTGAGGAACTTGCCCAATTAAAGCCAATACAGGAACGTGATCCATCTTGGCATCATAAAGTCCGTTAAACAAGTGAGTAGCACCAGGACCAGCTGATCCAAAGGCAACTCCAATCTTACCGGTGAATTTGGCATCGGCAGAAGCGGCAATTGCGCCAACCTCTTCATGACGAACTTGAATGTACTTCATTTTATCTTTTTCAAGGTAGAGTCCTTCGACAGTATGATTAATTGAACCGCCGGGAATTCCATAGACGTGATCCACGCCCCAGTTTTCAAGAACCTTAACTAAAGCTTGTCCTGCAATCATCTTAGTCATAGCAAAATCTCCTTTAATAGATATGATGTCAAAATGTAAGCGTTTGACATCCCTGTTTCAACTATTAATTATAGGCATGCTGAAAATGGAATGCCAACATTTAGACTTACTTTTCGTAAGTATTACAAATTGGTTTACTGTAAGCTCGAAAATAATAATAACCGGACTTATAGAAAATAAAAATGCCAGGCAGAATCTTCCGCCTGACACTTTCTCTTTGATATTTAATTAAAAATAGGTTTTTAAAAATTCTTGTACCCGACGCTTATAGGCCACCGGATCATACCAGAAACTCTCAGCATGCGTCGCATTGGGGACAATCCAAAGCTGCTTGGGTGCGTGAGTTGCCTTGTAGTTTTCGTAAGCCATAGAAGATGGCACATAAGTGTCTTTGCCTCCATGAATAAAGAGAATCGGCAGCTTATTTTTCTCCAACTGTTTAACCGAAGAGGCACTGTTGAGGCCAAACCCGGCAGCCCGTTTGTTAATTTCACTCACCATCGGTTCGACAGGATATTCAGGCAAATGATACTGTTTCTTCAATAGATAGGTCAATTCTTCCTTGATACTGGAGTATCCGCAGTCGGCAATAATTGCTTTAACCTGGGTGGGAAGCCGTTCCCCCGAGAGCATTTCAACCGTTGCGCCACCCATGCTGACACCGAATAACAGAATTTTACTGTCTTCGCCAACGTGATCGATCACCTGGTCGATCCACTTGAGATAGTCCAGCCGATCAAGCCAGCCAAAGCTGATGTACTTGCCGGCACTATCACCATGGCCACGATCGTCCGGGGTCAAAACATTGAAGCCCATGTTGTGAAACATTTGCGCGTAATTAGCCATTGTTTCACGATTACCTTTATATCCATGAGCAATGATCACCGTCTTCTTGGAAATCCCTTCGGCTGGAATATAAGTTGCAACCATCTTTTTGTCAGGATCGTTACGGTTTAAATACCACTCTTCAGAGGGCATTTTGTGGAACCAATCGACATATTCGTAATACTGATCCGCATACTGCTGCTTTTCCTTTGAAGTCTCGGGCACGTAGTCTACTCGTTTGAAAGCTATATCAAACAACTTGAGACTAATCCAAAAACTGCCTGCGGTAATCGCCGTTAGCGGCAGAATAAAGGTTTTAAATGATGATTTGATATTTGATAGTTTCATTGATTTTCGTTACGCTCCTTTAGTGTTAATGTTTATGGTAGTTATTGAGCACAGCGATGTCAAACAACTTTACTCTTGTTTAATAAATAGGAATAGCCGTCATAAATGACCACAAAATTGTCCTTAAAAAGCATTCCCAAAATGTGTCGATTGTTCCACACAAATCAAGAATGCTTTCTTTCATTTTTATCATTCATTTTTGTCATTCATTTTCAATTCAATATGAGATAATAAGCTCATTATTCAAATCCTACTAATAAGGTGGTTAAACAATGAAATTCTCAGTTCTTGGGCCCGCTGGCACCTTTGCCGACGCCGCCGCAAAAGCTTATCTCAAAACCCAGCCATTATCCAACATAATTTTTGACTACCACCCCACTTTTGATCAGGTTTATCAAGCTGTCTCCGGTGAAAATATCGGTCTGTTGCCTTTGGAAAATCAGCTTGATGGTTATGTGTCCGCCACCCTTCAGCGTCTACAATCTGCTGACGTAACGGAAATTGGTGAAATTACGATTCCAGTCAATTTTGGCTTGGTGGCCAATGTGACTGATTTAAGTAAAATCAAACGAATCTATGTTCAATTTAAAACAGAGGGTCAATGCCAGACACTTCTGACTTCAATGCGCAATGTTCAAATTATCACGACCTCTTCCAATATGATTTCGTTAGAAAAATTTCAAGCGGGTCAATCCGGTGATGCAGCAATCATCCCTCAATCTCAAATGACAGATTTATCGTTTCCACTGATGATGGACAACGTTGCTGATCAGGATGACAACAGTACGAGATTCATCATTTTCCAATCTCATCCTGCCGATCTTGAAAAGATCTCACATGAACACTTGGCAACTGACCATTTCAAAGCACCCTTGTTCATAACACCAGCCTTCAACGATCGCCCCGGCACTCTCTATGACATTTTGGGTTATTTTGCTAAAAGCGAACTCAATCTTGTCACTTTGATGTCACTGCCGGTCAAGACCCAACTTGGCGTGTACTCATTTTATTTGGAAATCTCCGGCACTCGTGAACAACAAGCGATTCTTTTCACGACGCTTAAAAAGATAGCTGCCAAATATCGTGTTCATTCGCTTGGCTTCTATGCTGTCTGAGCCTGCTCAGCAGTTTGGGTTTCAGTCTGTTTAGCTTTAATTGCCCGTTGTTTGGCAAGGTTTTGACGATGAATTTCGGCCAGATGAACCGCTTGGGTAACAAACAAATGAGTGCTGGCTTCATAGTGATACTTGCGACCAAGATCTGCAATATAGCCATTGATGTAATCAACTTCGGTTGGTCGATCTTTGGTCATATCCTGGTACATTGAAGGATAATGCAGTGGCATATCGATTCGGGTGTTGTGATCCAAAGCAGCCATTTCTTCATCACGGCTTGATACCAGCTTGATACCGGCTCGAGCGCAGATGTCGTAAGCTTCATCAATTAACTGACGACCCATTTGATAGGCCCCTGGGAAGTTACCAAATTCACCCATGGGGAGCTCAAACATTGTACAAATCGTGTTGATAACTGAATTAAAGATAACCTTGGTCATCAATGTTCCAGTAAAGTCATCGGTTAATGTCGGATTCATCTGAGCCTTTTGAAGTTGGTTGAAAAGCTCCTTACAAGTGGCGTCCGGCTTTTCATTAAGTGGGCACATGTTCATCTTGCCGGCACCTCGTTTACCCATAAAGTCAACTTCACCGGGACCGGGAAGAACTGTTGCAATTAGGGCAGTGGCACCAATGATCTTGTCATCGGCAAAGTATTTTTGCAGCTTTTCGATATGCCCCATCCCATTCATTGCCGTAAAAGCATATTGATCTTTATGAAAGAAGTGCTGACAACGGTCCAGGTAATCTTGGAGCTGCATTTGTTTCGTAAAGAAAATGAACATATCAGGATGACCGTCAAACGTTTCAGGAGTTTCAAGCTTAATCTTTGTTAAATGGCGATCTTTATGATCACGCATAACATATACGCCACCCTGTTCCCGAATCTTGTCAATATGTGGCTGCCATGTGTCGATGAAAGTAACATCGTTGCCGGCCTCCTGTAGTAAAATTCCGTAACGTAAACCCATTGCTCCTGCACCAATCATTGCAAACTTCATAAAAATCACTCTCCAATTCCTATTTTTATTTTTGATTAAAAAAAGCGCCCTTAATCTTATTTCTAAGATTAAGGGCGCTTACGCGTGTTACCACCTAAATTCACGACCTGCTCACGCAAATCGTCTCATCATGTACAGCCAAATTAATGACAATACACTGGCACTTTAAGGGGTGCACACCGTAGATACTCACTTTCTTCGCATCTACTGCTTAGAGGCTACTTTCACTTTACCAACCATTATCCCTTCTCACTTAGCGGGACTCCCTGAAATGATTTGGCAAAACTACTCTCCTCATCGCTGCATTTTTTCAATCAAATTTTAATGTGGTTATAACTTAACTCATGTAATTTTAATTGTCAACATGAAATTCAAAAATAATTTTTGAAATTATCGAATGATCGAGCAGGAAACTTCAATTAAACGTTGAAGTAAGCTTTCTTTTCCCAGTCAGTCACACTCATCTGGAAGCGGGTCAATTCATCCTGCTTGATCTGCAGATACTTGGGAATAACACTTCCCATGGAATCTGTAAGTGCCTTATCAGCCTCCAATTTTGCCAAGGCCTTAGGTAAGGATGATGGCAACTGAACAATTTGGGCAGCGGTTCGTTGTTCTTCAGACATGTCGTAGATACTATCTTCAACATTCTTTGGTGGTGTCAACTTGTTCTTGATACCATCCAGTCCAGCGGCCAAAATTGCGGCAATTGCAAGATAAGGGTTGGCAGCGGGGTCACCACTTCGTAATTCAAATCGGGTTTGTGGTCCACGACCATCTGGGACCCGGACCAAAGCAGTTCGGTTGGCGATTGCCCATGCGACATAGGTAGGTGCTTCAAATCCTGGTACCAGTCGCTTGTAACTGTTAAGTGTTGGGTTGGTGATGGCTGTAAAGGCTTGGGCATGTGTCAAAACACCGGCAAGATAATGTGTTGCCAACTCTGACAGCCCATGATTTCCCTTAGGATCATCAAATAAGTTTTGATCACCATCGAATAACGATGTGTTCAAATGCATCCCAGATCCATTGACACCAGCTTGTGGTTTTGGCATAAATGTCGCACGCAAACCATACTTAACGGCAATGGCCTTGGTTGTCAATTTCAATAATTGAACGCGATCAGCGGTCTTAACAGCATCGTCGTACTTGAAGTCAATTTCGCATTGACCAGGTGCGACTTCGTGGTGATCCGCTTCAATTGAAAAGCCCATTGACTTAAGTGTATTCACCGTTTCACGTCGGCAAGCCTCGCCACGGTCATCTGGATAAACATCAAAATATGATGCCTGATCATTTAATTGATCTGTAGGTTTACCGTCTTCATCGGCTTTGAACAAGAAGTACTCCATCTCAGCTCCGACATTGGCGTGGCCGCCACCGATCTTATTTAAAGTATCATCCAGCCGCTTTAAAACAAAACGAGGATCACCGGCAAATGGGGTGCCGTCACTATTGTGAACATCACAAATTAGTGCAGCAGTCTTCCCACCTGTGGTGATCCAAGGGTATACAGTCCAGGTATCAAGATCAGGGTATAAGTACATGTCTGAGTTTTGAATTGGTAAGAACCCAGTGATTGATGAGCCATCAATCTTAATTTTGTTATTAAGAGCAGCATCCAGCAGATCAATCGGAATCTCAACGTTCTTTAGTGCGCCATTGAGGTCAGAGAAAGTCATTCTTAAATACTCAATTTCCTCGTCCTTAGCTAGTTTACGAATATCATCAGCAGTTTTCATCAAATGCCTCCATAGTCATCGTTTTTAAGGTCATCCTAAGTTAATTGTTGGGTTTCCCTTAACGGATATTATACACGTTATATCTTCTAACATCAGATTTTTTTACAACTTTTTTGAATTTTTTGAAGTTTTGATTAAACGTGACAGCTGGATTTCTTAAGTTACACCCGGCATTTAGGCAATTTTGAGCAATAAAAAAGGCTTGGTCTCTGTTAAATACAGAGATCAAACCATAAAAATCTGATTATTGTTCACCAAGGAGTCTTTTAAGACGGGCGATTCGTTCGTCCAACGGTGGATGAGTATCAAACATCTTAACAAGAAACGGTGTTTTGCCCTTACGGGTGATCGGCTCATTGATGTAGAGTGCTGCACCTTTGGCAGTTGGATTATTCGTCGGTGTTGAATCATCTTTGAGCAATGTCAAAGCATCAATCAGCCCCTGAGGATCCCGAGTCAAATTAACCCCGGAAACATCCGCCAATGATTCCCGCTGTCGGGAAACAGAGAATTGAAGAATCTGGGCAACCGGCACACCGATAATTCGGATGACCCAGCCGCCAAGCCACATAATTAAGCCAAAGGTTAATATTCCAATAGCCACAGCCCAGCCAGCTTTGGAATCGTCATCGCTGTCGGTGCCGAACCAGCTAAACCAGCGGCCACCACGAATAAGCCCAATTCCGGCAACAATTAAAACAGTCCCGGCACCGGCAATAAAGGTCGTTAAAGCAACCGTGATTGATGAAACCCGGATATCGTAATTTTTAATATGCGAAATTTCATGAGCAAGCACACCTTCAAGTTCCTCACGATTCATCATTTCCCGAAGGCCTTTGGTGACCGCTACGGCTGCGTGTTTTGGATCACGTCCGGTAGCGAAGGCGTTGGGTGATGGATCGTCAGTCTGATAGATTGACGGCATTGGAATGTGGGCAACCATTGCGAGATCGCTGACAATGTTAAACAGTTCAGGGTCATCCGACTCCTGCAGCTGATGAGCATTTGCTGACTTCATCAAAATATTGGTGACCTGACTATAGACAAAGAGTGAATATAATCCGGCGCCAATTAGAAATCCAACCATGGTGTAGGTCGGAACAATCCAATCCACTGAGCCTTCATCGTTGGTGGCGAGAGCAAACACCAGACCAATCAAAAAACCAATGATTGCGATTAAAACAACGAACACTGCCATCACTGACCAGGTTCGCCGTCGATTTTGCTGAACTTGCTGATTTATGGTGTCCATTATCAGTCAGTCCCCTTTAAAATTTCATCTGTGGTACTTCTTTAGACTTTTCAGGTACTTCAAGATAACTGTGTACTGGAAAGTTTCCGAATTTAGCAACTAAATTGCTTGGGAAGGTTTGCAGTTTGTTGTTGTAAACCATGACATTGCTGTTGTAGTTCTGTCGGGAAAAAGCAATCTTGTTTTCGGTATTGGTTAATTCTTCCTGGAGTGCCAAGAAGTTTTGGTTGGCTTTTAATTCCGGATAGTTCTCGGAAACTGCAAACAAGTGATTCAAGGCGCCGGTTAATTGATTATCCGCCTTAACCTTGTCTCCCAAGCTGACGTTGGGGTCTTGGATTTGTGAACGCATGGCAGTTACTTTGGCAAAAGTTTCCTGTTCATGCTTAGCGTATCCTTTAACTGTTTCCAGTAAGTTGGGAAGCAAGTCTCCTCGACGTTGTAATTGAACATCAATTTGACTGGCTGCTTCGTCAACCAAGTTTCTTTGGTTCACCAAACCGTTATACATCAAGATAACGGCGATGATGATAACCAGGATGATGACTCCTGTAATGATTAGACCCATTGTAAATTCCTCCTTAGATTGTTTGGTAACTAACATACCACAATCGAATCATCCTTGAAAGTTTACTTTGTCTTCATTTTAACATTTTAGACTAATCCCTGAGCCATCATTGCTTCCGCAACCTTTTCAAAGCCGGCAATATTTGCCCCAGCCTGATAATCTTTGTCCAAATGATACTTCTTGTCGGCCGCTTCTGACTTGGCAAAGATATCTTCCATAATGTCTTGAAGACGATTATCAACCGTTTCAAAACTCCATGCGAGACGTTCGCTATTTTGACTCATTTCAAGGGCTGAAACAGCTACCCCACCGGCATTGGCTGCTTTGGCAGGCCCATACAAAATATTGCCATCCCGATAAACGGCGATTGCGTCTGGATAGCTGGGCATGTTGGCCCCTTCACACACGTATTTAACACCGTCTTTGACGATGAGTTTAGCTTGATCTTTGTTAATTTCATTTTGTGTGGCACATGGCAAAGCAATGTCGTAATCCACATCAAAGTTCCAGACAGATCCGCCATGGTATTCAGCTGACTCAACCCGATCGGCATAGTCACGAATTCGACCGCGTTCAACTTCTTTGATTTGTTTAACGACCTTATAATCAATTCCCTTAGGATCATAAATATAACCATTGGAATCCGAAACGGTGATGACCTTTGCGCCAAGTTCGGTTGCTTTTTGAATGGCGTACGTGGCAACGTTACCGGCACCGGAAATCTTGATTTTTTTGCCGGTTAAAGTGTCGCCCTGAGCCTTTAACATGGCGTTGGTGTAATAAAGCAGGCCAAAGCCGGTGGCTTCCGTACGGGCAAGACTACCGCCAAATGTAAGACCTTTACCAGTCAGAACACCATTTTGATAGCCGTTTAAGCGTTTATACGCCCCAAACAGATAACCAATTTCCCGGCCGCCAACCCCAATATCGCCTGCTGGGACATCTAAATCAGGCCCAATATGACGCTGTAACTCAGTCATGAAGCTTTGACAAAAACGCATAATTTCTGAATTTGATTTTCCTTTTGGATCAAAGTCGCTTCCACCTTTGGCTCCGCCGATTGGTAATCCAGTCAAACTATTTTTAAGAATTTGCTCAAAGCCAAGAAATTTAACAACACTCAAATTAACGGTCGGATGTAACCTTAGGCCACCTTTGTATGGCCCGATGGCGGAATTAAATTGAACTCGGAAGCCACGGCTAACGTTGAACTTGCCGTCATCCGACTGCCAAGGTACTCTGAATTGAATGACCCGTTCAGGCTCGACCAGTTGCCCCAAGAGGTTTGCTTCGACATACTCTGGGTGTTCTTCCAAAGTTGGCTTCAAACTGTCCAGAACGGTAAATACAGCCTCCTGGAATTCCTTTTGGTCAGGATCACGACGGTCGATTTGGTCTTTGATTGATTCAATATATGCCTTTACATTCGTCACGGTTATTCCCACTTTCTGATTTCAAATTTACACAACATCCAACTGCAGACGCGATCCAAATAACGGCTCCGACTTACACTGTTATGTTATATATTATCAAAAGATTTATGACAGATGTTCACATTTTCTTATTCTTTTCAAATAATTAATCAAAAAAGAGTTTGAACTGTTTTTCAACAATCCAAACTCTTTTTTATGATGGGTAACTCAATAACACGAATGGGGTTCGTGAAAACATTATGTCAGAAATAATGTTGGCTTCATCAAGTATCAAGATTTTCTGAATGAATGCATCACCACCTTATCTGCGTTCAAGCGTTACATCAGACGATTATTAATGCGAATTAGTTCTTTGCTTCAGCATCATGACGAGCAGCTAATTCAGCTTTAATTTGTGGTTCCATCTTTTCGTACTTGAAGTACAAGCACATGATTGCAGCAACGATAGCGTACACAATAACTGGGAAGTAGATAAATGTAAAGTGAATTGCGCTAAGGGCATGGGCAGTTTGTGTCTTGTTAGCAACGAATCCGGCAGCAGCCATGATCTTTGAAGGAATGAATGAACCGAATCCTGAACCTAACTGGATACAGAAGGCAGAACCAACGGCAGTTAAGAAACCAGGAGCACGGATACCTGTCTTCCATTCACCATAATCAACAGTATCGGCTAACATACCAAATGGCATAGCAACGGCAGTTGAAGCACCGAAGATACCGATAATCCAAGCAATGATAACCAGAGTAAAGTTGTTGCCAACCATACCCATCATGATTTGACCAGCAGCACCAATTGCCAAACCAATGATCATTGTCATTGTCTTGTTGGTAACTTTAACAACAAATGGGATACAAATAGTAGCGATGATACCAAGAACTTGGAGACCGTTAAATACAGAGGTTAATTGTTCGTTACCCAAGTTGTATTTAGCATAGTAAACTGAGATTCCGTTACGAGTTGATTGAGCAACCCAGTAAATAACGAATGATACAACCAAGATGTACCATGGGTTGTTACCAACAGTAGCTTTCAAAGAATCCTTGAATGGAATTGGCTTTTGAACAGCAATGGTCCGTTCTTTCATCCCTTTGAATGAAAGGAAAAGTAAGATAACGGCAAGTAAGCCGAAGAAGAACATTGTCCACATGAAACCAACTTTATCGTCACCTTTACCAAAGAATGCAACTAATGGTAAGGCGAAAGTACTAGTGATGAATGAACCAATGGAACCACCACACATACGGAATGTGTTGGCATTGATACGTTCCTGGCCGTTAGTAGTTAAGCTGGGAAGAATAGCAGTAATTGGAGTTTGAATACCAATATAAACAACCCCAGCGGCTAAGATGTAAGTAAATCCGGCATACCATAACTTAGCAGTACCGTGTAAGTTTGGAGCAGTAAATGCTAAGAATGTTGCAACGGCAAATGGAATTGCCAGCCATAAGAAGTAAGGTCGGCTTTGGCCCCATTTTGTATGGGTGTGGTCAACAATTGATCCCCAAACTGGTGCACTAACTGCATCAAAGAAACGGGCAACTAACAGGATTAAACCTGCACCACCAACTGAAATACCGAAAACATCAGTATAGAAATAAAGAATATAACTTGAAATTGTAACATAAAGCAAGTTACCAGCCATATCAGTAAAGGAGTAAGCTGTTTTCTCCCAAACAGACAGTTTAACGTTGGCGCTGTCTTTGCTGGTACCTGCTGCACTAGCAGCGTTTTTATCCATGATCATAATCTCCTATCCGAATTTTATTGAAAATAATTGCAAAACAATATGTGAAACGGAACCACCACCTCCTAAAGTGAACTGCTTATTTTATTCAAACTTACGAGTTGTAAGATCAAATAATGCTTTATCTTTATTACTGTTCAAGGTCTGACCATCATCCAAGAAGATATATTCTTGGATATATGGAGCAAAACTTTGAATTTCATAATGTTCGTCAACAAGTTTTTTCACACGTCCATTGACGGCTGTCAGGCCTTTTTCCTTATCCTTGTAGATATAAGTCTTTTGACCAAATCCATTGAGGAAGGCAACCAATTCTTCACCCATATCCCAGTCATCTTCGCCGGTATAACCATCTGGGAACAAACGGGCAAAAATGCCGCCGTCCGAAGCGAAGATTGATTGGCCAAATCGGTTTCTGGAAAGATCCGGCCGGTTCAGGTTGGGACCCGCAATACTGTATGTTGAGGCGGCTTCGCCAGGCTTCAGCATTCTGTTGGTTGCAGTCGCGTTGGAATCATACATGTAAAGAATGGCACCGGTAGCTCGATAAGCAGCTTCCACTAATTCAGGATCCTGAAGCTTCTCACCGGCAATTTGGGCTGATGCGGCGGTTAAGCCGCCCCACAATGCATGAATCATGTATGACAGGGCTTCCCACCAACGATCAGGGCTTTGTGACCTGAAGTCATTACTGTACCCGATGTTGGCTTTCAGCAACTCACCGTAGGTCATTGCCGCGTGAACGTTGCCGGTTAAAGCAAGGGCGCCAGCGGCTGGACCAAACCCAGCGTTATCGAAGAAATGCTCCGTCATGGCTGCTTCCAAAGAATCACTGTTAGCGGCAAGCCGGTCGGTAACCGACTTCCACGACTTGGATATTTCGGAATACTCCTTGTCCAGCCCGCTCTTTTGCAGGTCGGCTAACAAGTCTTCAATATAAAGTCCGTATGTTCCAAGCATCTGAGCTTCTGTCTTACCACGTTCATTATCATTGAGATCCGGATTAACCCGGACATCGAATACCTGAGCTGCCCATGACAGATAATCATTAGGCTTGTTCAACTTCAGTGATGAAGCTGGGCACTTGGATAAGAGATAAAACATATGGGTGATATATTCCAAATCCATCAGGCGGTAAAAGTCGCCGTACAATTTAGCGGGCTTCCTAAAGTCGCCATTTTCAAACCATTTCGGTCGAACATACTTCACAGCACTTTCTTCGACTTGGGCAATCTGCTTGTCAGCATCTTTAACCTTGTCATCGAGAAGGCATTCTTGAAGAATGAAGGTCATCTTTCCGATGGATTCACCCTGATTGGATACAGGGCCGAAGCTATATGGCACCTTGCCATCCTTACCGGCATATGAATGAGCTGAAACATAGTTGGCACGATTACGAAGCAATTCGTTGATTGAGCTCATGACGTTGAAGACGCCCATATCAACTGTGCCATCGGCAAATTCAAGAATTACTTGATGTTCGCCAAGCCCTTGAGGCTCGTATACCAGGCGGCCGTTTTCAATGTGGTCGGTCATATCCTGATCAACGATTTGGTCACCATCTTTGTGTCGAACAGAGATCCGTTTCAACACCTGACCTTTTGCAAGATGGATGGTGAATACTTGATAAGAACCTTGAGAAATCATTGGTTCAAATGCGAACCGCGGATGGTTATATAATCTGGTAGCAATATCATAGAAATCCTTTTGGTCGGTAAATGGCTTCAAATAGAATTCCCAGTTTTTGCTTTCACCGGGTTTAACAACCAGCGGCTTTTGAGAATAAATCCAATCGTTGTGCGGCCTGCGGTCATCATCATAACCTCCGGCCAAAACAATCTCGTGGAAAAGCATTCCATCCAATGATGGGGAAACATTTTCAAAGAATCGGTTGGTGTAATCGTTGAAAGTTCCGACTGATAGCACTTCGCCTTTGGTTTGGTAAACACCCATGTTAGGTGCTGTATTATCACGACGAACCGCCGCGAGCTTGGTGTAGTTCTTTGAAATCTGTGGGAAGACGGCAACGGACTGGTTGGCGTTACGCTTAACGTTCTTGTCTCTGAACATGACATATGCCAAGCTGATCCAAACGCCCAGATTACTAATGTTAATGTCGTCTTTGCCATTATTTTGAATCGTGAAATTCCATTTAAATGAGTTGCCGATCAGTTCAAACTGTTGAACCAGTGACAGGTCATCGACTTTGAATTGAATCTTGCTGTGGGTATCATCCCCACTCACTTCAGGAACCTGATCGATACTACGGTGCTTTTGACCATTGACCGTAATATTAAATTCGCCAAATAATTTATCCAAGTCATCATATCCGAGTGACTTAAGATAATCAGGATCGATTACCCAGTTCATATTGGATTTATCAGAATTCAACTGGAGCTTGGTAATCGCTCCACGCTTGTTTTGTTCAACTGTCAGAAATTCTGACTTCATGTGTAAAGGCCTCCTGGAATTGTTATTTGTTTGCTACCATTGTTTCAATTTTGTTGATGTTGGCAATGTCGAAGTTTAATCCTTCATAGTCAAGCGGGGTAATCTTGATATTAATCTTGTTCTTACCCTTAGTGGCATCAGCTGGCAATGGGTAGATGTAGTAGGAATCTTCCGGCCACTCTTCGTTCTTAATTGTTTGAGTGAACAGAACCTTGTCATCATCTTGGATCTGGAAGCTGTAAACATCACCATCAAGATAGTCATAGGTAATCTTCAAGTAGTTCTTCTTTTCAGGATCAACAGCCAATGTCCATGAATGGTCTTCATTTACAGGATTGTCACTGTCGTTTTGAGTATCAATCGTTGTTGCGACTTCTTCTTCAGGAACCTTTACGTAAACGTTGTAAGGGGTATCGGCTGGAATTTCCGGAAGTGATTTGAAGATGATATCAGTACCGGAAAGTCTGAATTGATTCTTATCTTCAACTTTAACCAAGTCTGCCAAATATTCAGCAGCTGGTTTTGTGGAAGTTGGTAAGTCTTTAGTCTGTGCAGCTAATAAGATTGGGCCGTAATAGATGGCAACTCGGTTGAAACGATCAGCAAGGGTTTGGTAGTGAAGTTGGAAATCAAGGTTAACTTTGATTTCTGACTTCTTGCCCCAACTGCGTTTGATTGCAACAAAGCCATTCTTTGGTTGAGCACTGACCTTTTTACCATCAACGGTAATAGTGGTTTCTGCACTCCACTTGGGAACTCGAACGTAAACAGTGAATTCCTGGTCTTTATCTGATTCAACGGTAATGTGGGCAAAATGTTGATCAGGGTAATGTGAATCCTGGGTGATCGTGATGCCCTTGTCCTTCAAGTTCAAGATTGAATCGAAGTATTGAGCAACATAAATGTCGTTACCGTCTTCGTAGTAAATTCCGTCAACTAATGTTGAATGACGTTCTGTTCCACTACCTACACAGCACCAGAAGCCGCCACGATCGAACTCTTTAGTCGCATTTGGTGAAACACTCAGGTTGTAGAGATATTCTGCGATAGCGCTGTCATTATTCTGCTGAGCCATGATGGCGTTGATGAAACGAATCTCGTAGTCATCCATTAAAGTGACATCTTTGGTGTCGGCAAAAAGTTCTGAACTCAAGTAGTTCAAATCATGTGAACAGCAGCTTTCACCATTTAACTTGGATAAATGCTTGAAGAACATTTCAGGATAATCATATAATTCTGATCCGTAGTCAGCAGGTGCTGGATATGCAGAACGTCCTGAAATTCCTTTGGTAGGCAATTCATGGCCGGTATGCATCCAATTCATGTAGTTGACAACGCCCTTTTTATACTTCTCATCACCAGTGGTGTGATAATATTCAAGCATTCCTTCGGCACAAACCAATTCGGTGTTTGAGTGGCATGAGTAATAGCCTAATTCATCATCGTTATTGATAAGCATGTCACGGAACCATTTACGATCAAACTTTTCAGCAAGGTCAAAGACATCCTGTTCTTTCTTGCCAGTCATTTCGTAAAGTCTCAATAGTGTTCGATGCATTGCACCAAACTCTTGATGGAAGACATACTGGCCGTTTCCTTGGTACCAGCGGGTATCAATCATTGCATTGATTCGTTCCGGTGTTAGGCGGGCCATCCGTTTTTCAAAGTAATGAGTCATGTTTTCTGTTAAATCAAGAGCAATCTTGTTGCCAGTAAATTCATATGCGTCCATCAAGCCATCCATCAACTTTTGAACAGCATAGTAAGGAACATAGTGATTGCCGTTGAATCGAAGCTTTTCAATATCATCAAATCGCTTTGAAGGTTCTGCAGCTAAATAGCCGGGGAATTCTTCGAATGTATCAAACTTTTGTTGGCATTCTTTCAGACCATCGACAATTTTATCAACACGCTTTTTCAATTCACGGGCGGTTTCCGTATCATCCATATTGTTAAGTTCTACGAAACTCTTGGAAGCTCCTGAGAGATAATGACCGGTGAAATGGCCTCTAAAGAACCAATCCGGTGATTCCCAGATAGTCAAAGGTGTTGCACCCTTGGTATCCATCCCTGCGTTTTTACGATAGTTGTACAGTAATTGGTCTGTCGTGAGTGAAAGCATCCAATTAATGTTACGATCAAATTTTTCTTTTAAGGTCGAACCTGGTAAATATTGAATATCATAGTATGATACCGGTTTCATTTTAAATCGTCCTTTCTGGTGAAAAGTGAATTTTGAGAGGTGCTATTCTGTAACCGCTTACGATTAATAGAATACATGCTAAATGCGTTAATTAAAATCTATTATTCTATCAATCATTTATAAAATACAACATAAAATTAAAAGCGCTTTAATTATTTACTGAGCAAGCCATCAATCCCATCAAATCGGCATTCATAAAATATGCCAACTTTTCAATAAGAAATGGATAATTTGACTTTTTATGGTTTATGAGCTATTTTTATAATATCAAAAGGTTTATTTATAAAATCTAATCTGCTTCGAATCTAAAGCCGACCAACATTGGAGGTTTTTTCATGGTTAAGGAGTATTTATCGATATCTTGCCTGCCAACACCAACATATATCCAGAGTGGTCATGTTATCTTTAGACCTGGTGAAAGACATCCCAATCGCAAGAATTTTCAATTTTTCGTTATGATGTTTATGAAACGAGGAAAATTATATATCGCCGAAGATGACAAAAAGTACACGGTCAGTGCCGGCGAAATGTTCATACTACAACCGCAGCACCACCATTATTCCTGGAAGCCGATGGATGAAACGACGGAATATTATTGGATTCACTTCACGACAACCGGCAGTTATGTTCAAGCCGCAGAGCCAAAGCAAGTTCGACCAGTCATCTCAGTTCCGGCAATTCATTATTACACTTCGACGATTACCCTGTTCTTAAGAAAGCAGCAGACGATTCCAAACGAAGACACGGTTATCTCGATGATGAATAAGATCTTCGCCAACAGTCGAAAATCCAACGAAAACCATTCAGATACGACTCAAAACTCAATTGAATTTTGGAAAGCCCAACAACTATTTCTGGATCTTCTCCAGCTGGTTCAAGTCCAAACGCCGCAGGAGTCTCCAATGGTCATGGTTGCCAATAAGATTCAAAGATATATCGAAGATCATTTTGATGAAAAGATTACCTATGAAGAACTTGGTAAGGAATTTCATATTCACCCAAATTCAGTTTCATTATATATGAAGAAAACATTTGGAATTACGCCAAATAACCTACTGACCAAGTACCGGTTGGAGGAAGCGACTAAGTATTTGCTGTTAACTTCCGATCAGATCAGTACGATTGCTACCAAAGTGGGTTATCAAAATGTGTATTACTTCTCCATGGCTTTCAAGAAAGGCTATGGCATGTCACCTTCTGAATACCGCAAAAAATACATTAGTTTAAAGCCAAATACGCCAGACGATGGGTCTGGAAATCAATTTATGTAATCAAAAAGTCTCTTTCCGTAAGCAATGGGGTTAGCTTACGAAAAGAGACTTTATTTTTTGATCCAATGAAGCTGGATCTAGTCGGATAATATTTGTGTCAGAAACCTGTTATTAACGATTAATATCCTGCCATACACGCATTTGACCTTCGGAACGGTTGGCCCAAGCATAGTATGGAATGAACGTCATCTTGGCTGGCTTCCATGAAATGTCATCGGTGTAATAGAGCTCATCGCCATCTTCTTGAGCCATCTTGGCATCGGAAGTTTCGATAACACCTACACCATCCAACAATGATTTTTCATACTTGTAATCCATCTGTGGCTTGTCGTCCAAACGGTAGTCCCAAAGAGGAGCTTTGTTGTCAGCTTCTTCGGCACAGTAAACAACTGGTCCACGTTGAATTGCAACTTTGTTCATATCATCTTTTACCTTGGTGTTGGCACGAACAAGCTTAGTATCCATGTCGAGGCTTAAGGTAATGGTCATTTCAGAATCTGAAACTAGAATGTAAATGATGCCGTCTTGTAATTCAGGGTCAACTGAGTCGCCGTTAACCTTAACGTCATACTTGTTACGGCTCCAGCTTGGAATTCGGATTCCAAACTTGAAATCTTCTTTGTTTTGGTTGGTAATTGTAAATTTAATATCACCGCTCCAAGGGAAGTTGCTCTCTTGGTTAACTTCAACACCGTTCTTGAATGTTGTGTCGTTAGCAATGAATTGATGTGACAAGATAACGTCATCGTTAACTTCATACATGTACTTGTCAATTGAGGCAAGTAAACGGGTGATGTTTGATGGGCAACATGCACATGCAAACCATGATGAACGACGGGTGTTGATATGGTTCTTACCTGGGTTACCGTGGCTGGCTCTAGGATCTGCTTCCAATGGGTTTACATAGAAGTAATGTTTACCATCCAAAGCAATTCCACTTAATGCACCATTGAATAATTCTTTTTCAATGATATCACCGTATTGGCCGCTCATACGAGTTTCCATCATTTGCTTAGCGAAGAATACCATTGCAACTGAGGCACAAGTCTCACCGTAATCAGTATCGTTGGGCAAATCGTAGTCGTAAGTAAATGCTTCACCAGTAGTTGTTTGACCAACGTTACCAGTTACGTACATTTGCTTCTTAACGATGTCTTTCCAAAGACGGTTGGCAGAATCCATCAATTCTTTGTCATGAGTCAATCGAGCAACATGAGCCAAACCAGTACAGAAGTATAATACTCGAACAGCATGGCCATGAGGCTCAGTTTGTTCAGTGACAGGCTTGTCAGCGAAGTAGTAAGCATTTCCGATGGTGTCAAGACCAGGGAAGAAGTTACGGTCAGCACCGTCAGCTTTGTTTTGCTTGTTAAAGAACTCAGGATCCTTACCACGTTGGGTAATGAAGTACTTGGCTAAATCAAGGTACTTCTGTTCATGAGTTGCATCATATAAACGAGCCAAAGCGTTTTCAATTTCAGGATGTCCTGGAATTCCGAGAATCTTACCTTCGCCAGTTCCAAAATGACTATCGATGCAATCAGCCATCTTTTTAGCAATGTTTAAAGCTTTTTGGTTGCCGGTAATTGTGTAGTAAGCAACACCTGCTTCAATGTAGTGACCCATTGAATAAAGTTCGTGTGATTGTTGAAGACGCTTAAACTTACGTTCTGGCATTTCAATTTGGAACATAGTTGAAAGATAACCATCGTCTTCTTGAGCATCAGCAATCAAATCAACAACAGAGTCGGCTTCTTTTTTGAGCTTGTCGCTTGGCGCATAGTTCAAAACATAAGCTGCACTTTCCAACCACTTGTAAACATCAGTGTCTTGGAATTCCATTCCGAAGAAGTCGCCCTTCATTCGTCCAGCGGCAATCTTCAAGTTGGCGATTGCGTGACTTTTGTCAGCAGAACCACCAGCAGCGAATGGGTCGTTTTCAACTTCAACATCGTTGTTGTCGTTGATCATGTCCCATTGGAATGGGATTGAGTCATCAGCCATTAATTTACGATACCGCTTCCAAAATGGTGATGTAATTTTAAGATTATTAATTTGAGTACTTTGTTTTGTATCCATGAGTTAAAACTCCTTTACTTAACGTGCTTGATCCAGAGAATAAATGCTGTACCAACAAGGGTTGTAATGATTGATCCCCAGAATACTAATCCATAGCTTCCAGTTGCAGTAACAATCATTGAGGTAGCAGCTGGTGCGATCATTTGACCAGCAGTGTTGGTCAAATTACCAAATCCAACATATTTACCGGTTGTCTTGTTTTCCTTAGCTTCGGCAGGGATAACATCGATGTTCAAAGCCATATCAACAGCCAAGTAAATACCATAACCAAGTCCAGCTAAAACAACGTATCCGATAACACCGTTAACTGACTTGAACAACAGTAAACTTACAGTACCAAAGATCATGAACATACCACCAAAAGCAACAGGAATCTTACGTGCTTTCAAACGGTCTGAGATAGGACCTGAGAATGCAAGTCCAAGTAATGAAACAACTAAAGTAAAGATTGACAACTTGTTCATGGCACGAGCAGCAGCCAATACTGATAATCCAATATGGTTTTCAAGAATGTAAAGCAAGTATTGGAAGATCATAGTGTAACTAGTCATAACTAAGAATCGGCCGGCACAAGCCTTGTAGAAATCATGGGCACCGTGCATCTTAGGTGGCAGCAATGTAGCAAAGACACCTAATACTGATTCTTCCTTTGGAATAACTGCGTCTTTTGATGATTTTTCTCTTGGAGTAATCAACAGAACAATTAAACCTGAGAGGGCAATCAAAACACCACCAACGATGAAACCAGTGTTCTGGAATGATTGACCCAAGAAGTATGAACTAATGAACTGACCAACTGGGGCACCAATAGATGTTGCACCGAAACCTGCTGATAATGTACCACGAACGTTCTTAGGTGCACGGTCGGCAAGGAAGGCATACATTGGAGTTTGAATAGCGTTTTGGCCTAATGTGTTAAAGATGTAAGCTAAGGTCAAACTAGTAGTTGATTCGAAAATTCCTAATGAATACAAACCAATTCCGGCAACGAATGAACCAACGAAGATCCAAGGAGTCCGCTTTCCGAAACGTGAACGAGTCTTATCAGAAAGAGTTCCCCAAATGTATCCTACAAATAATGATACCAGAGACGTAACAGATGTAATAATACCGTATGCGGCTGTAGGATTAACAATCCCAACATCCTTAATATGTTGAGGCAACAACACGGCCCCGTTTAAAGTAAAGGCAGCGTTGTTCAAAATACCATAAATAACAAACGCGATCAGGAAGCGCCAAACATATGACTTTGACCATGGCTTCCCAGTTTCTGGAGAAATTGCATCGGGATCAGCAGTTGCGGTTGATCCTTGTGTTCCGAATGAATCAAAGAATCTAAAATGTTTTTTTAACATCATTTCCACCTACAAATATTATATAAAGTTAGAAAACGTTTTCTACATTCCTAATGATGCCGCTTTCACAAATCGAAAAAAACTGCTAAAATACTAATTGTGGTATACTTTTATGACATTTCACGTTTTTATTACGAAAAAGGTGGACAAAATGACGAATTATTATAGTTTTAGCATTGACGATGTGGTGACTTTTATGGTTGGCGGTATTTTTTCCGCTCATAAAGGATGGAAGCATAATCCGAGATATCATCATGGTGATTTTGAATTAATTATTTGTACAAAAGGCAAGCTTCACTTACGGGTAGCTAAACAAGAATATACCTTGGAACCCAATGACCTTTTGTTGGTCCCACCATATATTCTAATGTCTGGAACCGAGCCATCTCCTGGCGACGTTGAGTTTTACTGGCTGCATTTTATTCTGCCAAAGGACACTAAAGTATTTGAAAGTACCAATTCTTTAACATTGTCCGATAAGGATGAAAGTCCAAAACACATTTTAATTCCTCAACAATTCAAAATTCCAAATCTTGATTATTTAACGATTTTGATTCATCAGCTTCTTAACACCAACCAAAAGAATGCGTATGACCGAAAGATGGCCAACTATTTCATAACGATGATTATCATGAGTATTAGTAAGTTAACGCTCAACCAGCTGGACTTTAAAACCAAAGATACCGAACGGATTAATCGCCTAAAGGAATGGATTCGAACCAATCTTTACAAGTCACCGACGGTTCAAGACATGGCCGATGTCATGCAGCTCAATCCCCAGTACCTTTCCCGGCTGTTCAAAAAAGTGGTTGGAATCCCGCCAAAACAGTATGTCCTGCAGCTCAAACTGCATACCGCCCAAGCCTTATTGATCAAAACCAATTTATCAATCAAAGAAATATCTGCGAATGCCTATTTTGAAGGCGAAAAATTGTTCATGAGACAATTTAAGCAGTTGACAGGAATGACTCCTAGTGAATACCGGGCTCAATTCGATGAAATTTATCACAATAATCAAGTCATCAGCCCGACTTTGCCAATTCCAGAAGAGATTACCAAGCATCTCAAGGATGTCCCTGATTTTGGTGAGGCACCGCAGCAAAAATAAAAGGAATCACATGTCAGGATAATGGCATGTGACTCCTTTTTTCTAATTATTTAATTTATCCATCAGGCACTTGCGTTAATTCGCTTATCCCAAAGATAAAAGCCAACCGCAACAATTGGACCAAAGAAATCATAGGCGAGCAGCAAGGCAATTGCTAAAAAGAAATTGACCTCATCGATATGATCCCCTTTTTGCCGGGCAGTTTCTTGAGAAACTGGCCGTAAGCCACGGAATTTCATTAGGTAAATCTGACAGATCCAGGACAGAATCAGCCAGGCTAATACCAGGCCGATTCGAAGTGTAAAGCTGCCATCAGGGTTTGAACAATACAGGAAATAAATGCCTGCAATCATGATTGTTTGAAACGCCACCCTGATTAGATAAATTGGTTTGTTCATTCTTATTCTCCTTGTCTAAAACCACTTGGATCTCAAAAAACATGAGATCGCTTTCAAAAAGTATTTTACAGTGAATCAATCGATTATGTAATCAATAATCTAACCAGGCATTTATAATAATGCACTCGCCTTTTGACTCATAACCAAACGTAAAAAGCCGTTTTCACCATTAGTGGCCTTGTTAATTCATAGTTTGACCACAAAAAGTCCCTGCTGAAAACAAACACTTCCAGCAGGGACTTAGTGTAATTATTTAAATAGATGTCGTCTTTATCCTAAAGTGATGTGGTATAGACGAGCCATCTTTGGCTTTGAAAAGTTGACTTTCAAAGTATTGTTTTCAACATTAAACTTGCTCTTCCCATCTTTTTCAGGATAGATTTGATCAATGCTTTGGATATTTCCATACTTTTCAAGTGAAACTTCGTGTTCTGGTTGATCACCTTTTCCATGCCAAACAGCAAGGTAAAGTTCATGGTCGCCTTTCAGTCCATAGCTAAACCATTCATCGTCCAAACGATCCAGTCCATCTGGCCAAATTGGCAGCATTTCTGGAATCTTTTCCCGATAAGTTTTATATACTTTAATTCCTTCAGCAACTAAGTCTAATCGATGTTCATCAAGCTTATTCAAGAAACCACTTTGATGAATTCGGACTAACATTGCGTTAACCATATTAAAGATGACCTCTTCATCATCCCCTTGCTTAAGAGGATATGACCAGATCGCACATTGTTCTGGAGTAACCACAGATGGTCCTACAGAAGCGATGTTTCCATTTCTGAGGTAATCAGTTTGGTCCGTCATTGACTGGATACTGTGTCGTTGAAGCATTGCGTAATCATGACGCATACCACCACTACCACAGTTTTCAATAACCAGATCAGGGTATCTTGCAAAAATACTGTCAAGCCACTTCAAATATGCACGGTTGTGTTCAAGCAGACCATCACCAAAACTATCGGAATCAATTTCTGTTCCGATTCCAGTCGTAATGTTGTAGTCCATCTTAATGTAACCAACACCGTACTCTTCTACCAAACGCTTAACAACTTTATCGGCAAATGCTCGAACTTCTGGGTTTCTAAAGTCCAAATGGTAACGATCACAATCAATAATTCGCTTACCATGACGCATAAAGAACCAGTCATCAGGAAGTTTATTGGCAATTGGTGAATTAATTCCGATTACTTCAATTTCCAACCATAATCCGGGAGTTAAACCTTTGTCGCGAATATATTGGATTGTTTTTTCGATGCCATTTGGGAAACGTTTCTTTGATGGCAGCCATTCGCCGACACTGTCCCACCAATAGCCATCAGCATACCAGCCACAGTCAACGACAAAATAGTCACAGCCAATTTTTTCTGCAGCATCAATGAGTGGTCGCTCGTTTTCTTCGGTTGGATCACCCATTAAAGCATTCATATAATCATTGAAAATAACAGGTAACTTTTTATCATCTTCGTTAGGTTTTCGAATCAAACGACGATATTTAGTCATTTGTTGAAGAGCATCCTCAAAATCACCCTCAACTTGACCAAAAGCAACTTTGGTTGTTTCAAATGATTCGCCGGGAGCTAAGTTCTTCCACCAATTATTATCAAATTCTTCTGGTCCTGAAAGGCGAATATTCAGTAAGTCACCGTTATTGCCATCGGTGAGCTCATAATGCCAAGCACCCTTACTTTCGATTTGCCAAACAGCCGACATATTTGTATGCGTGTTAGTCAATATACCGTTTGGAGAGTATTCAGAACATGACCAAGATGAATTGTTATTAACGCTAACTCTTTGAGAAGAGTTTCGTTGATTTTGACCGCCATTTGACCACCAATCAAGGCCGGCGTCCTTCAAAGTTCTGCTTTCCCACTGAGCTTCAGCTTGCCACTTGTTATGTGGAGTATACAAGACGTTATGAGTCACATAATTATTACCCATGTCGCCACCCTGGTTAATTCCAGTCATTGCGTATGATGAAATATATTCAATTCCAAGGTCTTTGGAGCCTGTGTTTTTAACAGTGACCCAAGTTCTTACAATGGCAGAGCTGTCATAAAGTCTGTAGTAATTTGTGACCGTTACGTTCGTATTTGAATCTTCAGTAACGATCGTTAACAGCTTACCATTACTCAATTCTTCAACATTATGTGATGCATATTTAAGATCTGATCCAGGGGTTGAGTTAACAAGATTGATTCCCTTATGATGAAAGTTTTCACCAGTAATTTGTAACTCGGTAATGATTAATTCTTGTTTTTGGGCATCAGATAATGACTTCAAATCATTTTGATTCATCTTAACCAGTGCTACATGTTGGTTATCAAGAATCTCAAATTCCATTTGAGCGCTATCTGTGTCAACAGCAATGTTTTTCATATATTTCTCCTTTTATAATAATTAATAAAAAGCGTTTACATAAGTAAGTTTATTCTACCAATATATGATAGGAAACTGCTTGAATGATAGGTTTAGTTCAATAACATGACATTCGCCGTGTTAATCAATAAATTGACATCGAGGAAATCTACCAACATAAGGCTGTCTTGCAGTAAAAGACAGCCATCCAACCAGACTCACTATTAGAATATCATGTAATTCTAAACAAGCAAGATAGAGATACAGCCCAAGTTGAAAATCCGGCGTTTTCATTTAATGCAAATCCTCGTTATGGCCCGACCCGACTACATAACACAAAAGAACCAATGATGAGAAAACCCCTCACCACTGGTTCTTTAACATTATGCTCTGGGATCATCCAGGCATATCATTCACTTATTCAAACATCTTCTTGGTTGCCTTTGCCAAAGTCTTAACATCCTTATCGTAACGAGGATTTTTAACCAATTTGGCCATTGGCACGCCGGCAAAGTGGTAAGCCGCAATTTCGCCTGAACGAACGGCACTTTGTTCAGTGAAGACCATCTGGTATGGCTGTTCGACAAATTCACCGGTAAATGCCAAGTTAGTTGAATGTTCTGGAATGACCTTTGGCCGATCAGTCTTGGCTCGGTTATTGAACAAAGCTGAAGCATAAGGCATATATGATGGAATGCAGTTAATCACACTATCCATGATTGCCTGCTTCTTATCCATAATGTTACCTGGTCCCGGATCGACTTTGGAAAGTTGACCAAGGAGCTCTTCAACCATTTCTTTACCGGTCATCTTGATGTACTGTTTATCAACAAATTCACCGGTTCGACGTGGATACAGGAAGTAGCCCCAAATAACCGATTCATTTGGTTTTTGAGTTGTGAAATGAGGTTGGTGGTGAACCACGATCGACATGTTCACGTCCTTGTTACCCATTGGTGTAATTGGTGAAGTCGAAATAAACGAATTCAGCGCATTACCTGGAACTTGAGTGGTAATCCGGGTAATTTCATTCAACAAGGTATGGTCCTTGGTGGTCAACGTGAAGCTGACCCATTCACTGGCATTTCTGTCATTGAAGAATTTATCGGGATTCCCCAAGTTGTAGAACCGGTTAGTAGCTTTCTTCCACAGACTGGCTGCTGCACCATAGTCCATATTTTCCGGAGCTGGGGTATTGAAATCACCCAAGGTAGCCGAATCAGTAATTGATCCATTGGTAAAGATCACAGCGGTATCGTCATCAACCGGCACATCCTCTTCCTCGCCGGTTTCAGTATTGGTCATCCGCAATGCAGTAACGGTAATTTCATCCTGCATTGGGGTATTCTTAAATTCAAAATTCGTTACTCGACGATTCAAAACGATCTTGACGCCCTGATCCTTCAAGTAGTTAATCAAAGACAGCATGATGCTTTCGAACTGATTGTATCGGGTTCGGTTAACACCAACCAGATGCTCAATTTGTGTAAATTCATAGATCATTTGGTGCATGTAACGACGGAGTTCCTGAGCCGAGCTTTGAACTCTGAATGCAAAGGTTGTCTCCCACATGTACCAGAAGTTGGTGGTAAACATGTGCGGGTCATCCTTAAAGTAATCGGCAATTGTCACATTGTCGAGCTTTTCTTCTTTGGAGTCGGGCATCAAAATCAACTCAGTGAGTTTCATTCTGTCCTTATTATTAAGGCCCAGCTTGCCACCATTAATGATGCCTTTGCCGCCTTCCATTAACCGAGCTTTATCAAAGGTCCGGTGTTTGGCATCAAAGTCACGGGTATCTTCGGCAGCCGTCATCCCCTTCTCAGTTGCGGAAGGAATTCGGCTCAGCAAATCCATCAGGTCAACGTAAGTCCGATAGTTTAACATCCGACCGCCACGGGCGATGAACCCTTTACTGTTCTCCAATGGATGGGTCTTATTCCAATATTCATCGGCCGCTTCAC
The DNA here is from genome assembly GCF_007989105.1 of Lentilactobacillus kefiri. Taxonomy (GTDB): domain Bacteria; phylum Bacillota; class Bacilli; order Lactobacillales; family Lactobacillaceae; genus Lentilactobacillus; species Lentilactobacillus kefiri. The sequence goes on from NZ_BJVK01000003.1 coordinate 86,191, forward strand.
TTGCGGTTGATCCGTCGTTTGAACCGTGATCATCTAATGAATAAAACGTGATCTGGCTGCCTTTCCATTTACCTTCTTGAATTAAATAAACAGCCGCAGCCATATTAGCCAAGCCGGCACCAATCATAATTGCTTTATTTTTTGTCATTGATAGCTCCTCCAGATCTGTTAAAGATTACTTTGCTTCGTATTCATCGTACAAATGTGAATCGTCTTCAAACCAGCCGATTGACTTCAGGAAACAAGTGCCTGCAACAACGACGCCAATCCCCGCTGCTAATAAAAACTTGTGTTTCATATTTAATCGCTCCCCACATTGTATTTTGAGAGAAATGCGATAAGTATATTCTTCGCATCTGCCTTTATTGTAGTAGATTATTGGCATAAATGCGTGGACAATGTGCACACATCTGTCCATATTTTGATAGCGCTGTCATTGAACGTTGATATGCCACGTTTTCATAGATAATGAAACTTTTTGAAAATAATGCTTACGAGAACATTTTATTTATGGTAGTGTAATCAATTGTCGTGATAGAAAAGTATTTATAATTAGGAGAGTCATCTTTATGGAAAAATCTTTAAATACAGAACAAACTTCTGTACAAGCAAAACAAAAACAAGCAGCCAAACCGGTTGCCCGTCCATTCTTAGCTATGCTGGGAATGCTGATCGGTGGATTTGTAGGAATGCTCAGTGAAACCTCACTGAATATTGCCTTACCAAGTCTGATCGCTGAACTACATACTAGTATTGGAACCATGCAGTGGCTGGTAACCGGCTACATGCTGGTCATCGGAATTGTGTTACCAATGTCTTCATTACTACAACGAATTTTCAGCACTCGTTCGTTAATTTTATTCGCCTTATGTGATTTCATGGTTGGAGCCGTGATTTCAGCAATGGCACCTAACTTTGCTATTTTATTAGTTGGTCGAATGATTCAAGGAATTGCCACTGGATTAATTTTGCCACTGATGTTTACCGTTGCTACACTCATCTTCCCACCTTATAAATTAGGTTCCGCAATGGGTATGATCGGATTAGTCATCATGTTTGCACCAGCCGTTGGTCCTACTTTAGCCGGTATGATTCTTGGTCTGCTTTCATGGCACTGGATTTTCTGGTTGTTCATTCCATTCTTGTTAATTGCATTCTTCTTGGCACTTAAATTTCTGCCAAATGTTGGGGATATTACAAAGCCAAAGATTGATTGGTTCTCACTTATCCTTTCAGCTATCGGTTTTGGTGGCTTGGTTGCCAGTGTCAGTATGGCCAGTGACGCCGGCTGGGGTTCACCACGAGTATTGGGAACCTTAGTTGTTGCCATTATCGTATTAGCCTTGTATATTCGACGTCAATTGGGTTCGAAATCTCCTATTTTGAATTTCAGAGTATTTAAAAAGAGTCAATTTACCATTGGTTCCATCTTGGTTATGTTGGATTTCGCCATTATCTTGTCATCAATGTACTTATTGCCAATGTTCTGGCAAAATGGATTGGCTATTCCAGTTGCCATGACCGGTATTGTCATGCTGCCTGGTGGAGTTGTAAATGCGATTGTTTCAGCAATTTCTGGTCGATTCTCTGATATTGTCAGTACAAAGCTTCTTACCACTCTTGGATTTGGAGTTACTATCATCGGATTGATCATGTTGCTGTTGGCAAGTTCTACATCACCAATGTGGTACGTTATCGTTGCCCACATTGTCATTATGATGGGAGTTCCGTTAGCAATGTCACCCGCCCAAACTTTCGGTTTGAGTGCTTTGGATGAAAAAACTTCTGGAGATGGAAGTACTATTATGAACACTTTCCAACAAATTATTGGTGCTATGGCAACTGCCATCGCAACCAGCTTGTTGGCATTCGGAAATAATGCAGCCGGAAACGTCAGCCACCAAATTGCCTTTACCAACGGTGTTCATGTTGGTTTATGGTTCACTTTGATTGTCGCAGCTGCCGCATTCTTATTGTCATTTACCGTTAAAGATCATAAACGTGCTTAATTTAATATAAAAATCAAGGCTCTTTATCAACCGAGGTTGATACCAGCTTAAAAGCAAATCCAAACGGGTTTGCTTTTCTTTTGCATTCTTTTAATTAAACAATTAATTCCATCTTTATACGATGGCGGACAAAGTTTCGATGGCAGATGTGGTTATGCTAATTGTCTTAACATTATGATTAACATAAATTCCAGATTCTGAATATAAAGTTGAGTGCGTTTTCATAATAGTGCTGAAAAGGATTGAACCGCTTTCAAAAAAGTCAAAAAACACAACCAAATATACGACTTTGGTGGATTGGATTTTGATTCTGGAACCGTTATCATTAATACTTGATTAGCTGATCAGTAATTCTTATTAAATCATAATTGAGGAGTGATTCTTTTGCATAAAGCAATCGCCAACGTATTAAAGATGACTCTGGGGTTAGGAATGGTTTTTTGTTTTTCAGGAAATCCCATTCATGCCTCAGACACCAGCAACATTAGTGTCGACGCAAATCAAAGCATTCGCAAGACCGATCATGTTGCCAACGGATACTTGGCTGGACTAAGAAAAAATACCATTTCAGATCAAAGCCTTGTTAACAATCTAAAGCCGCAAACGTTCACTCAACCAAGTCAATCAGTTGACGGTAAAGCCAATGAACATGTGCCAGACGGTACTTTTACCGATATCGTGCCAATTTCAAAGGCTGCGGGATCAAAGGTTGTTGTTCGATTCATGGATATGTTCCATGGATTCCCGTATGAATTTTCAAGTAATGCCGAGTATGCAGCTAAGATCAAAGAGATTGTCACACAAATCAAGAACAACGGAAATCAGGATCAGGTTTATGCATACGAAATCGCAAATGAACCTCAAAATGGTCCTTATCCATTCCGTAGTGTTAAAGATGAAAATAGTTTTATGCCGTACTGGAACGCTGCTTATAAAGCCGTAAAAGAAGCAGATCCAAATGCTAAGATTGTTGGACCAAGTTTTTCAACATTTGGTGACGGCAGCAGCATGTGGTACTTCTTGAAATATGCCCAAAAAGATAAGACCTTACCAGATTACCTCTGCTGGCATGTTTGGAATTATAAGAATTTCAGTGGTAACATAACGCATCTTCATAACGAAGAAAAAGCATTAGGTATCAAACACATCCCAGTCTTTATCAACGAGTATAGTGATTATCAAGAGCAAGCTGTTCCCGGTTGGGAAGCGCACTATATTCAAATATTTGAAAATAACACAGATGTTGCCGGTGCCAACATGGCATACTGGTTCCAGCCAGGTAGATTATGCAATTTGTTAACTTATAAGTCTGAACCTAATGGCGGATACTGGTTCTACAAATGGTATGCCGATATGGATGGCGAAATGGTAAAAGCTGATAATGTTGATCATCCAGATAAGACTGCCGATAATGCAAATGGTGGCGGTATGTCTGACGATTATGCCGATCCACAAGTCGGAACCGTTGCCAGCCTTAACAATGATAATTCGCTGACCGTATTACTTGGTGGTAAATCAGGGGATACAAATGTTAAAGTTAATGGATTATCTGCTGATAAGTTCGGGAGTGAAGTCAGTGTTGAAGCTGAAGAATCACCATGGTACGGAGCTGATACAGCAGTTAAAGTACCTACTCAATTATTTACCGGCAACCTCAAAGTTAATAATGGTTCTGTAACTGTTCCAGTTAAAGACATGAAGCTTGCCAGTGGATACCGTTTAGTTATCAAAAAAGCTACAAGTACAACCGGAACTGATCAAATCAATTACAGCAAACCTGATACTTCAATGGGAATTTACAAAGAAGCAGAAGATGCAGATTCAATTACAGGTGCACACATGGTTTATGGAAGTTATGCATCTGGAGGAGAATTTGAACGATCAGACGGTACTAATGCCAAGTTGACATTTAAAGTTAATGCCCCACAAGATGGCCAATATGCCTTTAATTTAGGTTACGGAAATGGTAATATTAGCGGTCAAGATGCGACTGAAAAGGTTTCAATCAACAATCAGTCTGAGACAGTTAACCTTCCGTTTACAGGAAATGGTACCGGATCTGCAAATAACCGACCAAATGGTAACGTTAGCGGAAAAGGATACTCAATTGATGCCACTGTTCAAGATAGCACCTTGTCTGGAAATTATATTCCATTGACATTAACAATTGGAAACCGAGTTGTTAAGAAGATCGCTTCTGCCGTTCCTCTTAAGAAGGATGAAAATACAATTACCCTTGAACAAGGTCAAAATAGTGCTGAAATCGACTTTATTCAGTTATTGCCACTCAGCACACCAACCCCAACTCCGACACCAAATCCAGTTGTTCCTTCCAATAATTCTTCAAGTAGTTCATCATCTTCTTCAAGCAGCTCATCAAGTTCATCATCAAGTTCTTCAATTACCCCAGAGCCAAACAAGCCTAAAAAGCCATCTGTTCCAAAGAGTGCAGCGAAGGTTGGCTCAGCCGTTTACGCTACCAAACGGGTTAACATGTATAAACATGTTAACTTCAAGAAATCACAACGGATTGCCACTTATGCAAAACAGAAACGGATCAGCCGACCAATGTTTATCGTCACTGGTTACGCTCGTTCCAACGGTGGTGCATTGAGGTACAAAGTTCGTGATATCAATCATCACAGTAAGACCTATGGTAAGCGCGGATACATTACTGCTAACCGCAAATACATTGTGAATGCTTATTACAAATCAACGCCTAAGAAGAAACAGATCACTGTGATCAACCCTAAAGGTGTTAATGCTTACAAGAATAAGAATTTGACCAAGCAAGTTAAACACTATAAGAAGGGCTCACACTTACGAGTTAAGAAATTGGTTAAATGGAACTTAACCACACGTTATCAGTTAACGAATGGTTATTATGTCACTGCCAATAAGTCATTCATTATTCAAGGTAACTATTAAACCATTTCAATGAAAGATCTTTAAATGCAACATAAAGGGCCGTCAGAAATAATCTGACGGTCCTTTTTAGTGCATTTATTTTGCTGATTCTGTTGAATAATCAACGACTAATTGTTTAACTGCCTTCATAGCCGCAGCCAGTGCTTCATCACTGGCAGCGTAACTAATTCTGATATATTCGTTATCGCCAAATGGATCACCAGGCATCAAGCCGATGTGGTATTCCTTGGCCAACGTTTTGACAAATGCCCAGCTGTCCATGTGTAACCCTTCCGGAATTTTGGCAAAGACATAGAATGCCCCGCCCGGATGGACAACATCGAAACCAGCTTCAGTCATTTCTTTTGCAACGAAGTCACGGCGCTTTTCGTATTCCTGAAGCATTGGTTTGGAATCATCCTGACCATGTTCCAGAGCTTCAATTGCAGCATACTGAACGATTGAAGCAGCCGCAGTTACTGTAAATTGGTGAACTTTGGCAATTTCATCCACGAACCCGGAAGGACCAAAGATAAAGCCCAGCCGGTAACCAGTCATGGCATGAGACTTCGATAATCCATTAATGATAATCGTTTGATCCGGCAGGAATTCTGAAATTGAATAATGTTTCTGACCATAAGTCAGTTCACCATAGATTTCATTACTGATAACCCAAATGCCATTCTTCTTCAAGACGGGGGCCAATGCAGCGATTTGTTCCTTAGAATAAGCCACCCCGGTTGGATTGTTGGGATCGGTTAAAATCAACCCTTTAACATTCAAATCAGGATGATCATCAATTGCCTTTTGGACTTTGGCTGGCGTGAGAATAAAGTCATCATCACTGGTATCCACCAAAAGCGTATTCAGCTCATTTAAAGTAGTTGAGGCGTCATATAGCGGATAAAGCCGGAGTTGGAATAATCACGGCATCACCAGGCTTAAATAACGTTTTAACGGTAACTGCCACTGCCTCGGTTGCCCCAACGGTCACGACAATTTGATCAGCTGGATAATCATAGCCAAATTTGTCACGATAATATTTTGAGGCCGCGTCCCGGAGTTCTTGATAACCCCAATAATATGGATAGTGAGACTTGTTATCATTGATGGCATCAATCGCGGCCTGCTTGATATGATCAGGAACGTTAAAGTTGGGTTCCCCCAAAGTTAATTTGATAATCTTGGGATCAACACTGATTTCATGGTCAAACTTACGCATTGCAGAAGGCATGACCTTTAACACATACGGGTTAATTTCATTTAATTCCATATCGAAACCTCCGGGGATATTTATTTTGAATCTGACTATTAAAAGTTATTGTTAATAATATATCAATCGAGGGGAAAGTCAATCAGATTTAGTGAAATAATGAATAATTATTCTATTGATTCGATATTTAATGTGTAATGATACATTGTGATGTGAGGTCGATCACTCGTCAATTTTGGGGAAACGTCGCAATCTGCCAGGAATTATTCCGATAAGTTGCGGAAAACACGGACCCGACACTGTCAATTCCTTGCTTCTTCAGCTCGGATTCAATCCATGATTCATCTTTCCCCATGATTTCTAAAACATCGGGATCAATTTTTCCATCGACAATGACCGGGTAACGAATGCTGCCTTGGCCTTGATTCAAAACAGTTAACTGACCGTTTTGTTCAAGAATTGCCCGTTTGACATCCTTCATGTCATAAACGCCTGCCGTCCGTAACTTGAAATTAACATCTGATGCAGACAAATTCGCTTTTATACAGTTTTCGACCAGCAGCTCGCCATTTCTGACCAACGTGATCGGCTCACCCTCAACGAACTTCCCTACCCAATGAATATGGGTTTTCAAATATCTTGTCACCATGATCAAAAGTGCCCACAATAACAAAATTACCAAGAACTGAGCCATCGTAATTGCCGGGTTATAAATGACCCCGCCAATAATGCCACCAAGAACATAGTTCTGCAGCTGGTCCATCGCAGACGTAGGTGCCAGGTTGCCTTTCCCGGTCAAATTAATTAACACCGTAATAAATAAGAATCCGACAATTAATTTAAGTGTAACATCTGAATATGTAAACATTATTGAGCCTCCTCAACCTTAATTTTGCTTGCGCCGTCTAATTCAACTTTCTCTAAAACAAAGGCAGATCCGTCTGAATTGTAATCAACTCGGAAGTAACCCCGCGGCGTTTTAACCATCAAATTGGCATTCACGTTGGTCGAATTCACACTGATGGTTTTTGGCTGGACATGCAGCCGGTTGGCCACTTGCTTAACAGTTTGGGTAATCTGGCCGGTCTGCTTTGATGATGACTGAATCGAATTGAAATCATTATATTGAAGTGCCAGAACCAATAATAGAAGTGTCGCCACAATAATGCTTAAATCCTTGTATTTGATGTCCATTCGATTCCGCAGGTAATGAATCAGAAAAAGAATAAAGATGACCGCCAGCACACTTAAAACAGCAATCCGGCCATACTGCCAGTTACTTTGAGACTGATGAAGATAATCGTACGTATAGAATGTCATAAGGATCCCCCTTGATATTTCGCTAAATACAATTGTTTATTGTAAACCAAATGACGTCGACCACCACAAAATTGATCGACATAACAAAAAAAGCCGAGTCCATGACAGGCTCGACCGTTCTGAATTTTATTTTTAACTATACACTACGACGTTTGAATACCACATAGCAAGCAACCATCATATTTTAAGTGACGATTGGCTATAAGGATAACATATGTGTTAAAACATACACAACACCCCATTTCACATCACAGCTTTACATTATCTGCTATGATGGGGTTGGGGAAAAATCACGAAAAGCTTATTTGAATCAAAAATCGAGGTAATTCTGCTTATGACAAAAGCATTAATGGTGGGTACAAACACCCCCACATTCAAGAAAATCCAGCGGGCAACCGGCATCTGGCTAAAAGAAGCGACCCACTTTAATGACGTCATGACCGATAACGGTATCGATGTTGACTACCTCAGTCCAAACGGTGGCTACATTCCAATTGATCCACTCAGTTTGGGAACTGATGATATGGACGCGGTCGATTGGAAATTTTATTTGGATGATGAATTCAGAAACCAACACTTGGCAAAATCGTTGAAGCCAAAAGACGTCAATCCAAAAGATTATCAGGTAATTTACTTTATCGGCGGTCACGGCGCAATGACCGACTTTCCTGAAAATACCGAGTTGGCTCAAATTGCCCAAACAATTTATGCCAATAACGGCATTATCGCCGCCAATTGTGTTGGCTCATGTGCCCTCTTGGCTCTAAGAACCAAGGATGGTAAACGGTTTGTTCACGGCCGTAAGCTGACCGGATTCACCGATGACGAAGAGGCCCTGAATGGTCTGACAAACGACGTTGAATTTCTAATCGAAGATGAATTGAGTAAAGCAGGCGCCAATTTTGTAAAAGGAACTGCTTTTGAACCGAATGTCGTCGTCGATGATCGCTTGATTACCGGGCAAAATCCGAATTCAGCAACCGGCGTTGGCGACGCAATTATTAAAGAATTACTGCAATAATTCAAATCAAGCTATTCAAGTAGTGATGAATCATCACACCTGAATAGTTTTTATTTTCTCGAATTCTTGGGTTTTTGGATCAATCCTTCAATTAACAGACTCAAGCCAAACAAAAACTCCGCCAAGTTGATCCACCACCAATTAGAAAAAACTGGGTTGTTTGGTGCAACCGCCGGGAAGAGTGAAATGCCACCCAGAAACATGATGAAGCCAAGCCAAAAATTAAATGACTTATAAAATAATTTATTGAACTTCAAAATAATTCTCCTTTTCATTTTTGCCAAATTATAGCACGTAAAAAAAGAGAAACGCCAATTGACAGGCGTTTCTCTTTTTATGCAAATTGATACTTTCAATTATTTATTAATGTTTTCTTCTTCAATATCTTCCAAACTGCGACCCTTGGTTTCTGGAACTCGTGAATGGATAAACCAGACACCCAGAAGACAGATGACACCGAAGATGGCAAATACAGCGTCCTGAGGCATGCTGGCAGTCATGATTGGGAAGAGTAGGCCGACAGCAAATGAACCCACCCAGTTGGCTGATGAGGCAGCACCTGAGGCACGGCCACGAATTGCCAATGGGAATACTTCACCAATGATAACCCAGGTCAATGGAGCCCAAGTAAATGAGTATGCGGCAACATAGATACTCAAGAACACCACAATCAATAATGGGCTTGAATTTGGCATCAGCAATTTAATAACAGTTGGTAATAAGAATGACAGACCCATAACGGTTCCACCAAGAATTAACAATGTCCGACGCTTGAACTTATCGGCAATTCCTAAGAATACCAGTGAACCCACAACCAAAATGATTCCTTGAATAATCGGCCACATCAATGCAGAGTTGGCTGCAGCGCCAGTGGCTTTTTCAACGATCAATGGAATGTAGTAGAAGATTGCGTTGGCATTTTGGAACTGCTGAAATGCAGCTACACCGATACCGGCAATTGCCAAATAACGATACTTGGAACTAAATACTGTGCCCCAAGTCGTTGCTTTTGAAATTTTCTTTTCTTGTGAAGCAGTGTCTTGAATTTGTTCGAGTTCTTTGTCAATTCCTTCATCGCTGTCACGAATATAGCTCAATACGCGACGGGCATCATCAGGACGACCATTTTTAACGAGAAATCTTGGTGATTCTGGTAATTTCAATACACCAAAGAACAGGATTAAAGCTGGAACCGCTGCGAGACCAAGCATTGAACGCCATGCCCAGTTTTCAGGCAAATCTTTCAATACAAAATCCATCACATATGAGAGCAGCATCCCTGACACAATCATTGTCTGGTTAATCCCAGTCAAGCGTCCCCGCATTTTAGCCGGTGCCATTTCTGACATATAGGCAGGAACCAAGGCTGATGAAGCACCAACAGCTAGTCCAAGGAACACCCGCACGGCAATTAAATAAAATTGACCATCGTGAGGGGAGATTGCTGAGAGTAATGATCCAGCCATAAAAATCAGTGCTGAAATCAGGATCATCTTTCGTCGGCCTAATTTATCAGAAATCTGGCCGGCGATTGCGCCACCAAAAATAGCCCCGAGCATCACTGCAGAGGTTATCCAGCCAGTGATCGTGGCATTGTTTTGAAGTCCCCAATCAGTTTGCAGGAATGGGAGAGCCCCCGTCATTACCCCAATATCATATCCGAATAAAATCCCGCCAAATGAACCAAAGAAATAAATAAATCTGCTTGAGATTTTCTTTTCTGTTGCAGAAACCTTTTCCATGAAAATTCTCCTTTTTAATGCATAAAGCCACTGCAGATTTACATGTATCCCATTTCGAAAGGGTTGAAAGGGGTTACATAACAAATCATACAAATTCACAACAATTTTTTATTAAATGAAGCTACAGGCAAACATTGTTATAGTAACGCTTACATTAGTTTTCACAGCACAGAATCTGTGCTATCAAAAAATAACTGGCGTCCATAATTTGTTATGTTAACGGATTCATCCGTATAAATCAACCCCTATGAACTATTATCATACAAATTATCGATTTTGAGGACAATAAAACGCACTCACCATGGGAATCGTGGTGAGTGCACTTTTTTTACTAATGCTTTTATTACGTTTACTAAAAGGTTATAACTGCTGTCATTGACGATTACTTACAACGATATAATTTATTAACCGGTGAGACTATTCCGACTGATGAATGCTATTTTCGATGTCATCTTTTGAAAAATCATGTTGCATATACTGCTTGTCGTTGACGGGCAAATGCTGCTCAAATGTATCAAACAATTGATAGCTGACATTTCCTTTATCTAGATGAAAGTCCAAAACATGGCCGCCAAACTTATGATCATCAGAAATAAAGTGGTGATGGAAGCCGCCAACTGTGGCACCTTCGAACAATTGTGGTGAATAATATCCGATTAACGTGCCTTCAATCTGTTTTCGGGTAAAGACACTTTGATTTTCAGCCGTTTCGGCCAATGTTTTATATGGTGGGTTTGATTTAACCGCAGCTCTCGTTTGCATGCTGGAAAAAGTCCCGTGAATTTCAATCGAGAAAAATGTGTTTTGGGCTTTACTTAAGGAGACCATCTGCTTATTCAGATCAGCTTCATCAACATTTTCCAATTCAGCCAACGGTGTATATCTTGCAAAGTGGGCATTAGCAAAGGGCATCTTGAATGAATCAGGTGCCAGGGTCACATCCCCAGTCGCATGAACATGATATGGCTTGCCGTCCAGAATAATCAACTCGCCATCGAGGCCTTCACCGGTACCAATCCCGGTATCTCCATGTTTAAGCAATTGTCCCAATGTGATTGTCCCTTTTAGGAGCCCCGGCACTAATAATGCCAAAGTTCCGTGCTGATATAACGTTATCTGATTTGACATGTTAAAACTCCCCTTATATTTTGTAAACATTGCTTTAGTTTAATCGTATCACTCTAACCGCCAGTGAGATAACAATATACCGCCTTTTCACAGAATATTTACGTCAATCAATTTTGTGCTAAAATTAAAAAAACAAATGTGAGGTAAGCCCAAATGAAGTACTCAACATTACTATTCGATGTCGACGATACACTCCTGAATTTTCAAGCGTCCGAAAAGCACGCGATTACAAAGCTTTTCAATACAATTGGAGAAGAACTCACGCCAACGATTTACGAGGATTATCACGAATTAAACGAACACCTTTGGCAGCAGTACGAACTCGGCAAAATTACCAGATCTCAGCTGTTGGGGACCCGCTTCAGTCTATTCTTCGGTAAATATGGTAAGCACGTTGATGGCCAGGCATATGAAAAGGCCTATCGCAGTTATCTCGCTGAAGGCCACACCAAGATGCCCCATGCGCAGGAACTGTTGGCGGATCTGAGTACCAATCATGACATTTACGTTGTGACCAACGGGATTGCCAAGACTCAGCGCCGCAGGTTAAACGAGTCCGGCTTGGCGCCATACTTCACCCACGTGTTTGCCTCCGAAGCGGTTGGCTATCAAAAACCGGATCCAGCGTTCTTTGATTACGTGGCGAAAAAAATTACGGGCTTTTCCAAGCCTTCGTCACTGGTGATTGGAGATTCTTTAACTTCCGATATTAAAGGGGCTGCTGCTTATGGGTTGGATTCAGTTTGGTTCAACCCCCAACACCAAGCCAATCCGACCAAAACCAGTCCAACCTATGAAATTGACCAATTATTACGACTTGAATCAATTGTGGCTTAATCCGCCATTCAATCAGCCAGGCTTTGTGCCGGCTGATTTTTGTTTATTCAAATGTCAGTTATTCTTACATAATATATTGCATGTCATTAATATTTAACCTATACTATTAAATTAATTAGAGATTGTCTAATGTTTACCCACCAAATTTTAATAAATGGAGGTCATCAGCATGCAAGTATATAGTCAAAAGCGAATTACCAGCAACATTATTAAAGGTTCCTTGGGCAATATGATTGAATGGTTTGATTGGTATATTTACGCGTCATTTGCCATTTACTTTGCTGGGTCATTTTTCCCAGACGGGGATCAGACCGTCGAACTTTTGAGCACTGCCGGTGTTTTTGCAATTGGTTTTCTAATGAGACCTTTTGGCAGCTTTATTATGGGAAAGTACGCTGACCGTAAAGGCCGCCGTTCCGCGCTGACCCTCTCAGTCAGCATCATGGCCACCGGCTCGTTGATGATCGCCATTATTCCAACTTACAATTCAATTGGTGTATTCGCACCCCTGCTGCTGGTGCTCATCAGACTGGTTCAGGGTCTTTCCCTTGGTGGCGAGTACGGGATTTCCGCAACCTATTTATCAGAAATGGCAACTCCGGGTCGTCGTGGATACTACGCATCATTTCAATACGTCACTTTGATCAGCGGCCAATTAATCGCCCTGATTGTTCAAATTGGGTTACAAGCAATGTTTACCAACCGCCAGTTAAGAGAATTCGGCTGGCGAATTCCATTTGCAATCGGTGCGATTGGAGCTGTTATTGTCCTGTATCTTCGATTATCAATGGATGAAACCAATCAATTTAAGAAATCTGAAAAATCACCAACTGCCAGAGGAACCCTGCATGAACTGGCAAAGTATCCAAATCAGGTTCTGACCGTCATGGGGCTAACCTTTGGTGGCACAATTGCCTTCTATACTTATACAACTTACATGCAAAAGTTCATGATCAATTCACTGGGCCTTGCACCTAAGCTGGTCACAATGATCAACTTTGTGGCGTTACTGATTTTCATGGCATTACAACCACTGTTTGGCCACCTTTCAGACAAGATTGGTCGAAAGCCTCTGCTCTATTGGTTTGGGATTGGCGGAACGATCCTAACCGTACCGATCTTCTTAGGATTAAAGACCTTCGACAACCCGATTGCCTCATTTGTATTGATGCTCAGTGGACTGCTGGTTGTAAGTGGCTACACATCAATTAACGCAATCGTTAAAGCAGAACTGTTTCCAACCGAGATTCGGGCCTTGGGAGTTGGCTTCCCCTATGGTCTGACCGTTGCGATCTTTGGCGGCAGTGTTGAATATGTTGCCCTATGGCTCAAACACATCGGTCATGAAGACTGGTTCTTCTATTATGTATCAGCTGCGGCATTTGTAAGTTTCCTAGTCTATGTTCATATGTTGGAAACTTCTAAAGACTCCAAGTTGGATGAGTCACCGTCTGTTTCAGCTGTGGAAAATGTTCAGGCACCGCTGTCCTCTGGTCCAAGAGACCATTAATGAAGCCGCGGTTAAGCTTGCTCATATCGGAATTATTTTGTTGCGGATTTTGTTAACTTATCTGAAGGCAACTTCCTTGAAACGGATCTCATGAATCGGGTACACTGTCCCTGTAAACGAATTCATGCTTTGAGGAGGAATTACGATGGCAGATAAATATGATTTTCCAAAGACCCGTGAACAGTTAAATCAATTGGTAGCTGACTTAAGTCAGCTGCAAACCAACATCCAGCAAACTCACTGGTACATGCGTGGAGAAAACTTCTTTCGCCTCCACCCACTAATGGATGATTATAATGATCAACTGGCAGACCAACTGGACAACGTTGCGGAACGGTTAATTGCAATTAACGGTTCACCGTTTTCGACAACTCATGAATTTATCGAGAATACCGGCCTTCCAGATGAAAAAGTAACCTGGGATCAACTGACAATGCGTGATTTCATGCAGCGTCTGGTCGATCAATTCAAATATCTGCGTGACCAATACCAAAAAGGTATTGAAATAACTGATGAAGAAAAGGACTTTCCAACCCAAGATATGCTTAATGGCTTCAAAGAAGATATTGATAAAAATATCTGGATGATTAACGCATACTTGGGAAAAGGGCCTTATGACGACTAATCTGTACAAACAAAAATGGGTTGGAAATTATCTATTTCAACCCATTTTTATGTGAGGAGGAACTTATATTGAAGAATTCAGTTACAATCGGTAAAAGTGATGTTACAACCGGCCCACTTGGGTTGGGTACCAACAAGGTCGGCGGCCATAATTTATTTGACGGCCTCAAAGATGAAAATGGTGCCGCAGTCGTTAAAGCAGCTTTAAATAACGGCATTTCGTTGCTGGACACCGCTTTTATGTATGGCTTGGGAAAATCAGAAGAAATTATCGGTGATGTCATTCAAGATTATGATCGCTCAAAGATTGTGATTGCTTCCAAAGCGGCTCAGGACCCCAATAACGAGTTAAAGCCAAATAATGATCCAAAGTTCTTAAAGAATTCCGTTGATAAAGCATTGGAACGTCTAAATACCGATTACATCGATATCTTCTACATTCATTTTCCAGATGATCACACTCCAAAAGCCGAAGCCGTAAATGCTCTGGTTGAGGAGAAAAAAGCTGGCAAAATCCGGGCAATCGGAGTTTCCAACTTTTCACCGGATCAAATCAAAGAGGCCAATGCCGATGGCCAAGTCGATATTGTTGAAGATAACTACAGCCTGGTACATCGTGACGCTGAAGAAAAGGTCTTTGCTTATCTAAAAGAAAATAATATTTCCTTTGTCCCATACTTTCCACTGGCTTCAGGTCTGCTGACAGGAAAGTACAAATCGGCTGACGCCAAAAAATTCAGCCAATTTTCATCCGACACCTTTGATAAGATTATCGACAGCTTGGCCAAGGTTAAAGCAATCGCTGACAAACATGATGCCACGGTAGCTCAAACCATTTTGGCCTGGTACATTGCCAATCCAAATATCAGCGTGGTAATTCCGGGCGCCAGAGTGCCGGAACAAGTTGACAGCAATGCCAAGGCTTTAGACGTGCAATTGCCTTCAGCAGAATTTGATGAAATTAATAAACTGTTTTAGTTAGTTGGAGCTTGGTAAATGCCAAGCTCTTTTATGTGAAAAGGGTCCAATGTAAAAGTGTAAGCTTTTATCTCGGGCCCTTATTCTTGACATATATATTCAATTAGACCTGTGTTTCAAATAATGGCTGAGTAATTCAATGAAAAAAGTAAGTAAATAAAGGATTATGTAGACCGTTGAGATAAAGTCTAAAAGATAAGCGAATGAATTGTTTGAAATGATAGTGAATATTATGCCAATAATGCCCACTGAAACCATTAAACTAAGCCCTCAATTTAGCAGTTGAAACCATTTTGAATATTTCTCTAATTTTCTTCCCAGCATGGCTGAATACCTCCAAATTAATCTCGATAAGTCAAAGGTGGACATATATTAATATAATTTCGTACTTGATTGAATATATTGTCCTATTAATTACCCCCAAAATCAATAAAAAAAGAACAATCATTTTGATCATTCTTTGGATTTTTACAATTAAATGAAGTCTCACATTCCAAAAATATAATCTCGTACCTGTTGAGCTGCCCGCAAACCAAAAATTACGGTTTCCGCTATTGAGTTTCCACCAATGCGATTGGACCCATGCAGGCCACCGACCACTTCCCCAGCAGCGTACAGCCCCTGAATCGGCTGGCCGTCAGCTTTAAGGACTTGGGTTTTATCGTTAGCTTTAACTCCACCCATCGTATAATGAACAGCCGGCGCAATGTGAATTGAATAATATGGTGGCGTATCAAGCACGTGCATACCGGTCTTTCTACCAAAGGCAATGTCCATCCGATCGGAAACCGATTGATTCCACTTCTTAATGGACAGATTGAGCATCTCAGGATCAATGCCAGCCTCATTTGCGAGCGTATCCAAATCCGAACCGGTTTTCACTAGACCAACGTGGTCATAAAAATCAATTGCTTTAGCCCGGTTGCGGACTGATTGATCGAAGATGAGATATGCACCGGTTCCGTTGAGCTTATTAATCGCATTGGTAACTTTATCCCGGGTTTGCATTTCATTCACGAACCGTTTGCCTTCTTGGTCAACCAAAATAGCCCCTTCACCGCGAACGGTTTCGCCAATCAAATAAACGTGATCGGTATCCTGCTGAACAGTTGGATGAACTTGGATTTGATTCATATCGACCAGTTGAGCACCGATATGTTCAGCCAATAGAATACCATCACCAGTATTCCCCGGTTGATTCGTCGTTTTGTATTTTGTTAGGTCAGGCCGATACTTTGCGATCAATTCTTTGCTGGCTCCAAAGCCCCCTGTAGCGATAATGACGGCTTTCGCATTAATAATTTGCTCACCGTTTGCGGTTTGCACCTGAACACCGGTGACTTTCTCATCATCGTTAATTGCGGTCACCTTCACATCGCAAAATAGCTGAATCTGTTTAGCCTCAATTTGTGTCAGTAATCCATTTACCAGGTAGGCACCAACTGGTGCAGTGCTGCTCGGTCGATGGGCACGGGGAACACTCATCCCACCGGTAAAAGTCAGGTCATCCAGTTGGACGCCTTCCTTATATAGCCATTCAATTGCTCTGGAACTGTGCTCAGTGAAATACTTGAGCAGTTCGGGATCATTTGTGCCATGACCACCACGTAATGTTTCATAGTAGAATTTACCGACACTGTCTTGAACACCGTGCTCGGTTTGCACAAAGGTTTCCGCTGCGTTCATTCCGGAAGATGCCCGCTTGGTATCACCACCCACAGCCGGCATTTTTTCCAAAACAACTGGTTTCAACCCCAGTTCTTTCGCCTCAATGGCACTGGTCAAGCCGGCACCGCCGGATCCAATGACAATCACATCATACATATCTTTTAATTCACTTAAATCAGTTGGTTCAAATTCTTGTGACATGGTTTTCTTCCCATCTTTGATTTTTATTATTGTGCCCGCCGGGGAACTAGTCCTTCAGGGCCATGCATCTTCACACTAGCGGCAAGTGCCCGCCAGCCACTCACATACAATTCAGGTCGTTTACCAGCTGCAATTCGTCGTGCCTGCTGTTCACAATATGCGGTGATATAAGTTGGTGCATATTTTTTATCAACCCGCTTACTGCCCATTGTGAGTGGCAGTCGAACCGGTTGATAACTTCCGTTCAGAACTTGGTTTGGCAGATCAGGCATCACGACCATTGGCGTACAAATACCAATCAAGTCCGCATCGTGCCTGCCAAGCGCTTCTTCCATCGTGGAAATGCTTCGAAAACCGCCGCTCAAAGCAATTGGGGTTCCCACCAGCTGATGAATCATATGTGCAAACCCTGAGAAGCCAACGGTGGAATCCTCATAGTCATCACCGGCAATTTCAATTAGATCAATTCCCAGATCAGACATCTTTTGAATCACGGCAATTAAGTCATGCTCGGTAAAGCCATCCACGTCGATATCAAGAACACTTACCTTGAGGCTGATTGCAAAATCAGCCCCACAAGACTCGCGAATTCCCTGATAAATGTCAACGAGGAACCGCATGCGATTTTCAAATGATCCACCAAATTCATCGTGGCGTTGATTATCTTTCCGTGATAGAAATTGATTGACCAGATAGCCGAATGCCCCATGAATCTGAACGCCGGTAAAACCCGCTTTTTGAGCAATCTCTGCCGTTCGGACATATTTGGCAATAATGGCGTATATTTCCTCATTGGAAAGTGCCCGTGGTGAATTAAAATATTTGCGGTTAGCTCCCGTAATCGGGATGGCACTTGGTCCTGCAGGTTGGGCAGAGAGATACTTGGGTGACTGCTTGCCCGGATGGTTTAACTGCATCCATAGTTGCGTCTGGTTTGCAGTTCCGACCTTGGCCCACTCTTTGAGCAATGGCAGACTGCGTTCATCATCAACGACAACATTCCCCGGCTCCGCAAGCGCATCACGGTCAACCATCACATTTCCGGTCACAATTATTCCTGAACCACCCGCAGACCACTTACCATACAATCTGGCAAACCGCTCATCCGGTTCATGATTATCTGCCATCGTCTCACTCATGGCAGACTTAAAGAAGCGATTCTTGATCTGCTGTCCACATGGCAGTGTCAATGGCTTTGCAACGTGTAAGTAATTCATATTAACCGCTCCTTTTTTACATGCTTTTGACTGATTTTATATATTGATTTAATGTTAACCCGATTTTTAACGAAGGGCAATTATCAAAATGCCCACAAAGTGACATTTTCAGTTACAATGAACCCAGAGGTGATTATTCAATGGATGATCAATGGCTAGCACAACTGCCAATCAAAGGAATTACAAAAGCAGTTCCAGTTGGTGGCGGAGATGTTAATGAAGCATTTCGATTAGAAACAAAGGACGATACTTATTTTCTGCTGGTTCAGCCACACACAACCGCAGATTTTTATGCCGGTGAAATTGCTGGACTAAAGGCATTTGAAGAGGCAAAGGTTTTGGCTCCCAGAGTATTAGGGAACGGCCAAATCGATGGTGATGCATACTTATTGCTGAACTTTTTGGAATCCGGATCCGGCAGTCAGAGTGATCTAGGTGAACTCGTTGCCAATCTTCACCAGCACTATAGTAAAAACGGCAAGTTCGGCTTTGATTTGCCGTATGTCAGCAATGATGAAAGTTTCGATAACAGCTGGACCGACACATGGAGCGAGCTATTTGTCGATCATCGTTTGGATCGACTGCGCGATGCTCTGATGAAGAAGCATTTGTGGAATGAGCGTGATGATACCAAATACAAACAGGTTCGCGAAGTGATTCTCGATAAGTTATCGAAGCACGAAAGTGAACCGTCTCTTCTGCATGGTGACCTTTGGGGCGGTAACTACATGTTTCTTGCAGATGGTCGCCCCGCATTGATTGATCCCGCATCATTTTATGGTGACCGGGAATTTGATCTGGGGATTACCACTGTATTCGGTGGCTTTGATGCAGACTTCTACGCTGCCTATAACGCCGTCTACCCACTGGATCCCGGTGCCAATGAACGATTGAACTTCTATCGTCTGTACTACTTGATGGTTCACACCAACAAGTTTGGCACGATGTATAAGAGCAGTGCTGATAGTGCGATGAATCAAATTTTGGAACATAAATAATCATTAATTTTGGCTGGACATTTTTGTCCGGCTATTTTTTACATAAAAGAGGGAATAGGCGTTACTTTTGCGGATACCGTTCGTTATATAGAGTGAAAGGAGGTTGTCATGAAACTTGACGGGTATGAGACATTACTAAAGGATATTTCGATTGAACTCAGGAAATACCTAATCTCAAAGGGTGCCAGCAAGGACATGGCTGAAGACGTTGTCCAAGACGTCTTCGTCAAAGTCTTGGAAATGGATTTAATACTGCCACCAGATAAAATTCGGCCGTATATGTATCAGATTGCCAAAACGAGATACATCGATTTGTATCGTCGTGACAAACATTTGAAAGAAATTTTGCAATTATATCTTATTCCGGAAAAAAAGAATGTGGATACTTCAGATATCAGAAATTCATCAAAAAAGTTACCGGGTATTCTCAATAAATTATCGTCAAATGATCAAGCCATTTTAAAGATGAAGTACATTGAGAATCAATCAATCGATCAAATTTCAGTGGAACTGAAGACAACGCCCGCCGCCATTAAGATGCGTTTATATCGACTTCGCAAGAAAATCAAAAAAGGATTTGGTGAAATATAATGAAACAAGACAATGAATTTGAAAAGCTCGCTTTTCGCATTAAACTCAAGCGATGGTTATTGACAATATTATTAATTATTGTACTTTTTCCAATTTTATCAGCAATCAGCTACAAAACTACCCAATCTTTCTCTGCAAAACAGTCCAGTAAGCTAATGGCTGATATGGATGTCAGACAATCACTAGTAAGTCCGAATATTCAAAATAGTGATTTAGCTATTGGCAATAGCAATATCAGTGGTGGAACCGTTATTAGCCATCAGTACAAAGACATTGACGGTTACCATATTCCCTGGCAAACAATTCAAGGTAAATATAATTGGATTTACCACGAGATTCAAAGCGATAATCTAGTCGACTCTTATGATAATGCTGCTTACACTAGGACAACTCAAACAAAGATTCCTTTATTTTACAACGATCGTGTTAAATCTCCCAACGTACAAAAGGCATCGGAAATAGCTTCCATTTCAGTAATGAAAGATTACGTTGGTGAAATTGCCCTAACATTTCGACAACCCCTAACTTATAAACAGATTTTGGAAAAACTACCTTCTGATGTGCAAGCTAATTGGTATTGGCTGGGAGTTAGCGGAAAAGCGGATCCTACGATCGAAAATAATAATTTTCTAGGAATTCAATCTACAAAAGGAAAGCTGAATGATTTGGACTACAATTATTTTAGAAAAGAGCTCCATACGGCCGACGAGTTAGGAACCTTTAACAACTTTTCAATCACAAAATTTGCCCATCAATACGCCAAAAAGTACCCTTCCCTGAATAAGGCAAAATTTGCCGGAGTGATCGTTACCGGGCAGACCGAAAACTTCAAACCATTGGTTAACCAGAAGTGGTTTACTGAAAGCTCAGTTGGTGCCACAATCAAGCGGGTTCCATATATTAAGCCAAGCTTTTAAGCAACAAAAATTATCCACGCAAAAAATAAGCATTGAACTCTTCTTAATACAAAGATGTTCAATGCTTATTTGATAATATCTAAATTTACTAATTTATTTGCTTTACATCATAAACTTCCACACAATATCCCCGATAACCACAATTAGGACAAGTTAATCGGCGGGTATTCGGTGTGTGCTTTGAAAATGTGAAGTCCTTCCAGCTTGGCTTAAAGTGCTGATGACAGTTCGGGCAAATATATTCGACCTTCACGTAGTACTGCCAAATCACAACAATTGCCATTACGATAACAAGTGGAAAAACAATTGCTGCAGGGACCCAGTTGCCTGACATGATCCAAATGACAATGGCGGCAACCTCCAGAACGTCCATCATTAATCCCCAAGTAATCATCCAACCACGAAATCTTCTTAATTTTGGTTTGCTTTCCATGATATTTTCGATGCCGTCAAGATCGGTTTGGGAGATTAGCGCATAATCATCAAGACTTTCCTGAACCTTTCGAATCGTCTTCAACTGCTCAGAATTTAACGTCATTTCATGCTGAAGCTTTTTTTCCTGTTCAGTAAGCATGAGCGACAGCACCTGAGTAGAATCCTCTTCCAGTAGTAAATTCTTAATGGTGGCCAATGGCAATCCCATTGATTTCAATAACAAGATTAATCTCAGCGTTTTAAGCTCCTTGTCAGTGTATAGACGTCTCCCACCTTCAGAAATCGTTGTCGGATTCAAAATACCTTTTTGATCATAATACTGAATGGTTCTAACCGAGACACCACCCAGCTTGGCAAATTCTCCCGTTGTATATGTCGACATCGTTCTCACCTCCTGATTCTTTTATATCCCATGACGTAACGTAACGAGCAAGGATAATCTTGAATCTTTTTAAATAAATCAGTTCGCAAACCAAACGGAAACCTGTTTCTCATCCCTGTGACAGACAATCCTTATCCTTAAGTTTCATATTAAGCATACAACAAAGACACCCCACTCAGCTATAAGCTGGCGGGGTGTCTTTGAGAGTTGTTAGAATTATTTGATTAGTTAGAATTATTGAGCAGTGTATCCACCATCGACAACGAATTCTGCACCAGTGGCAAATTTAGATTCGTCAGATGCCAGGTAAACACAGATCCAAGCGATATCGTTAGGTTCACCGATATGACCCATTGGTGTCTTGGTCCGCTGTGACATCATTTCTTCTGCCCCTTCAAGATCGTCAACCAATGGTGTCTTGATATAACCTGGATGAACAGTGTTAACCCGAACATCGTAGTCCTTCAAAGCGCAATCCAAGGCAGCTGATTTAGACATAATTCTGACAGCACCTTTTGAAGCGTTGTATGCACCCAGAGTTGGATCACCAACAAAACCTTCGATAGATGACATATTGATGATTGATGCTCCGAGTCCTTTATTCTTCATACGTTGGATTCCAAGACGGGTACCGAAGAAGACACCATCCAAGTTAACTGAGAGCAGCTTGCGCCATTCTTCAGTTGTGGTATCTTCAACACTCTTGCTGACCGCAATTCCGGCATTGTTGACAACCGTGGTAACTGGGCCAAATGCTTCTTCAGTCGTATCAAACAACTTAGTCCAGCCGGCTTCATCAGAAGCATCGTGTTGGACAAAACGGATAACGTCTGTGCCGCCGATTGATTTGGCAGCTTTTTCACCTACATCAGCGTGACGGCCGGTAATAACAACCTTTGCGCCTTCTTCAACAAACTTATCAGCGATTGCCAAGCCAATTCCCAAGGTACCGCCAGTTACAATTGCTACTTTGCCTTTTAAACGATCAGTCATATGGATTCCTCCTGTATACTTTTTTGATAGTTAGTGATTCATTTCACTATGTAAGAATACAGTATTAAGGGCAATTTGTAAATACTTATTTTTTGTAATCTCAATTATTGTGATGAAGACAACTAAGAGCATCAATCAATCATTCCAAAACCAGGAATAATCGATTGATGCTCTTAAATTCTGGGATCAAAACGCCTTTTGTCCCACTCTATTATTTGAATGCCGTGAACGTCCCCATGACGACCAGCAAAACACCTAAAATCGGCTTTACATACTTGGTAAACTTCTTTGGATCTAATTTTCCCAAAAGAACCGGGGCCAGAAATGATCCCATAATGGCACCAAACATCAAGCCAAGTCCCACCGACCAGTCAACGTTTCCGGCTGAAAGGTGAAAAATCAACCCAGTGGCAGTCATCACAACCAGTACTAAAGAGGATGTCGCAGCAGCTGTTACCATGTCTGTGCCCATTACCAATAAGCCAGCAACAACTGGGCCGCCACCACTTAAGCCACCGATTCCAACCATCAAGCCGCTAATCACACCGTAGATTGGCGCCAACCATTTATTTGGCTTTTTGTGACCATCTTGTTTACTGAACAGGGTTTGAATCCCCAGAATTGCCAGGATACCGCCAATGATAAAGGAATAAATCTTAGCCGGAATATGGGGAGACAACAGCGAACCGACGACAACCGCCGGAACAGCAAAAATGATCATTCGCCAGGCGATTTTTAATTTGATTTTATGTAATCGAAAATATGAATACGATCCAATGAGCAGTGACGGAAACGACGTGACCAGAGAAGTTGCGGCTGCACTGGCTGGCCCCAATCCAAAGACCGTCGTCAAAATACCGAGGTAAAAGGCTGCTCCACCACCGCCAAGGGTAATGACAATCGTGCCAATGATAAAACCGGTAATGATCAGATAGATAATACTCATACAAAGACGTCCTTCCAACAATCAATCTAAAATGATTGTACACCTTCTCAAATCATTTTCTAAAAAAACACCGCCAATTTGACGACTGGATTCCAGCTTTTGAACGAACCCATTTTGTCTGGCGGTGTTTTACGTGATTGATTGAATTTGAAATAGTCTATCAATCTTCATTAGTGAATTCCAAGATCAAGTTTCGCCTCACGAGACATCTTGTCAATTGACCATGCCGGTTCCCAGACAAGGTTGATTTTGACCTTTTTAACTTGATCCATCGCTAACAACTCTTCTTCAATAGCGGCATTGAGATACTCAGTTAATGGACAACCGGCAATCGTTAATGTCATTGTCACGGTACACAACCCCTGATTATCCAACTCGACATTATAAATCAATACCAAGTTCACAATATCAACCGCTAATTCCGGATCAACCACGTCTTCAAGAACTGACATGGCCTGCTCTTTAAACGAACGTTCTGTGCTCATGACAATCTCTCCTATCCGATTGAACCTTCCATTTCAAAGCTGATAAGCCGATTAAGCTCAACAGCGTATTCCATTGGCAGTTCTTTAGTAAATGGCTCCACGAAGCTCATAATAATCATTTCGGTTGCTTTGGCTTCTGGAATACCACGACTCATCAAATAATAGAGCTGTTCTTCTGAAATCTTTGAAACTTTCGCCTCATGCTCCATGGAAACATTGTTATTTAAAATCTCATTGTACGGAATGGTATCACTGGAAGATTGCTCGTCCATGATGATGGTGTCACACTCCACGTGAGCAAACGAACCGTCCGAGTGGCGGCCAAATTTGACTTTGCCGCGATAATCCACCGCGCCGCCGTCTTTCGCGATTGATTTTGAGACGACTGAAGAAGATGTATTAGGAGCGTTATGAATCATTTGGGCGCCGGTATCCGAATCAATATTTTTCCCGGCTACGGCAATTGACAGCATCGTTCCCCGGGCACCCTCACCATTTAAATAAACGGAAGGGTATTTCATTGTGACTTTTGAGCCTAAATTACCATCGACCCATTCCATGATGGCCCCTTCAAGTGCCTGAGCTCGCTTGGTCTCCAGACTGTAAACGTTGTTTGACCAGTTTTGGATGGTCGTATACCGACAATAGGCGTGAGGTAAAACGTTCACTTCGACCACAGCGGCATGCAGACTGTCACTTTTATAAGTCGGCGCGGTACAACCTTCCACGTACTCCACGTGAGCCCCTTCATCCACAATGATCAAGGTCCGCTCAAATTGACCAGAATTTTCTGCGTTGAGTCTGAAGTATGACTGAATCGGTGTCGTTAACGAAACGCCCTTTGGTACATAGATAAAGGTACCGCCGGACCACACAGCGGAATTCAGGGCAGAGTATTTGTTATTGGTGGGTTTTACCAACTTACCGAACCACTTTTTAAATAATTCAGGATATTTCTGCAAGGCGGTATCGGTATCCGTAAAAATAATCCCCAGCTTTTCGAACTGCTCTTGCATGTTGTGATACACCACTTCCGACTCGTATTGCGCGGAGGAGCCAGCCAAATATTTTCGTTCAGCTTCCGGCACTCCCAGGCGGTCAAATGTTGTTTTGATCTTTTCCGGGACATCGTTCCAATCACGATATTGCTTGTCAGTGGCCTTTTGATAAAATTTCATGTTTTCTAAATCCAGTTTGCTTAAATCAGGGCCAAAACTGGGCTCCGGCATTTTTAAATATGCGTGATAGGCTGCCAGCCGATAATTAAGCATCCATTCCGGCTCGTGCTTTTCGGCGGAGATTTCGCGAACAATTGTTTCTGTCAGTCCCTTACCAGTTGAGTAAACAGGCTTTACATTATCATGAAACCCATATTCATAATCCTTATCTTTAATGATTTCAGAAACGTCAGTCATTGTCGTCAACTCCCTTTTTCTCAAGGATTTCATCCATTGCGTGCCATGCAAGTGCGGCACATTTGATACGGGCGGGAAATTCCGCAACTGATCCAACCAGTGCTGCGTCACCAAGGGCATCTTCATCGATCGAATTAATCGATTCGCCGGTAATCAAGTGTGAAAACGCCATAATCAGTTCCCGGGCCCGCTGAACCGGTTGGTCAATTAGCGCCGTCGTCATCAAGCTGGCAGAGGCCTGTGAAATGGTACAACCGGTGCCGGAAAATGATAAATCAGCAATTCGATTCTGCCGGATCAAGACTGAAACATTAATGACATCCCCACACGTTGGATTTCGAAGTTCCAACGTTCCGGTAGCCGTTTCCAAGTCGCCATGATGATGCGGATGTTGGGCATTCTCCAAAATAACTTGTTTATATAATTCGTTTAATTTAGCTAATCCCATTAGTGAAAAACTCCTTTACTGCCACCATTGCTTCAATTAATCGATCTGCATCCTGCTTGGTGTTGTAAAAGTAAAAGCTGGCCCGGGCAGTTGCGTCAACGTTTAAATAGGCCATAAGCGGCTGAGCGCAGTGATGGCCGGCTCGCACGGCAATTCCTTCCATATCCAGGCCGGTGGCGACGTCATGGGGATGGATTCCCCATAAGTTAAACGCCAGCACCCCGGTATGTTTTTTCGGATCTTGCGGGCCATAAACCTTCACCCCATCAATTGCCGTTAAGCGGGGAAGCGTATAGGCCACCAACTCTTTTTCGTAAGCCAAAATGTTGGCCATCCCTAATTCATTCAAATAATCAATGGCACTCCCCAGAGCAATTGCCCCGCTAATATTGGGGGTTCCTGCTTCAAACTTCCATGGAAGTTCCTTAAACGACGCATCCTGATGATGGACAAAGTCAATCATCTCACCGCCAAATTGAGCCGGCGGCATCATATTCAGCAGCTCTTCTTTGCCATACAAGACACCAATTCCCGTTGGTGCCAGCATCTTATGACCGGAAAAGGCGTAAAAATCAACTCCTAGTTTCTGAATGTCAATCGGCATGTGGGGAGCCGCCTGCGCCCCGTCGGCAACTATGTATGCATGATGCTGATGAGCTAATTTAGCCAACTCTTGAATGGGATTAACCACTCCCATCACGTTGGATGCGTGGGCAACAGACACAATCTTCGTCTTATCAGTAATCATTTGGCGGGCGCTTGCCATGTCCAGCTCACCGTCCGGCGTCAAACCAATGTACTTCAGGGTGGCGTGCCGTTTGGCGGCAACCTGCTGCCAAGGAACCACGTTACTGTGATGTTCCAATTCTGAAATCACGATTTCATCCCCTGGTTCAACCACCAGACTGCCAAAGCTTGCGGCAATCCAGTTCAAACTCTCAGTCGTCGAACGGGTAAAGATAATCGAACGTCTCGATGCCGCATTAATAAACTCAGCCACTTTGTCTCTGGCTGCTTCATAGCTCTCAGTGGCGCGTTCTGCCAACGTATGAACACCACGATGGACGTTGGCATTATCATGCTTGTAATAACCCATAATCGTGTCCAGCACCGCAAGCGGCTTCTGTGAGGTCGCGGCATTATCCAAATAGACCAGGGACTCACCGTTCACTTTTTGATTCAGAATCGGGAAATCTTCTCTTGAATTATTCAGTCCCTTGTCCATTTATGAGCTTCCTTTCAATCAATGAAATCATTTGTTGACGAACCTCGGGAACCGGGATGTCTGAAAGCACTACACCCAAGAATCCCCGGGCAACCAACCGTTGGGCGACTTCTTTCGTCAGGCCCCGACTCATGAGATAGTACATCTGGTCTTGGTTAATCCGTCCCACGCTTGCAGCATGGCCGGCAATTACATCATTTTCGTCAATCAATAATATGGGATTAGCATCCCCGCGAGCTTTCGGCGATAACATCAAAACCCGATTTTCCTGTTGGGCTTTAGCACCGTGTGCGCCTTTGATAATTTTTCCAATTCCGTTAAACACCAGAGCGGATCGGCCCAGCAGAATTCCTCTCTGCAAGATATTGCCTTCAGAGTGCCGGCCGTAATTTGTTACCTGGGTGTCAATTCCCTGGGTTTGCCGGTCAGTGGAAATCGCAACAGTCTGCATTTCCGTATGGGAACCACTGCCCACCAAGTTGGAATCAAAATCCGCAATTGTATTGCCGTCATTTAAAACACCGACTGTCCAGTCAATTCTGGCATCTTTTTCAAGGTATCCCCGGCGATTAATGTATGAGTGAGTCGTTTGCCCCAAGGAATCGAGTGCCGAGAATTTAACTCGGCTCCCTGATTGGGCAACTATCTCAACCATTATGTGGGCAGCGTTTGGTTCATCCCCCAAAGTCGACGATCGTTGAAGCACTTGGAATTGACTATTCTCTCCAGCAACGATTAGTGTGTGGTTCACAAAATTCCCTGGTTGCCGACTGTCCTGGATTTGAAGCAGGTTAATCGGATCATCAATCTCGACATTTTTTGGAACATATAAGAATGTCCCACCATTCATCAACGCTGCACTGACTGCAGTGAGTCGGTTTTCGTCAATTTGAACAGCTTGATGAAAAAGAAAGTCGTGCACCAGATCACCATATTGATGGATTGCAGTTCCCATATCGCAAAGGATGACCCCTTTGGCAGTTAATTCCTCACTGAGTTCGGTTTTAACAACCAACTGGCCGAGACTGGCAAATTGATAGCCGTTTGATTCTGACCAGACGCTTTCAGGAATTGTTACGTTGAACACTGGATGGCTCACAAAATCAAGTAGTGGCCAGGCATGATAATTGATTTTGGCAAAAATCGGCATTTCCAACGAATTAATCTGCTTCCAGGCATTCTCACGCAACGCTTTTAACCAATGTGGTTCATTTGAGAACCGGGCCTGCTTTAGCAAGTCCGGATCCAACTCCAAGGTCATCGTTTTCAGCATATTAACGACCCCCATTCCCTGCAGGGACATCCTCATCAACCAGGTCAACATCAAGTCCGAGTTCATCACGCAATCCCGCATAACCGGTAGCTTCAAGTTCAGTCGCCAATGATGCATTCCCGGTTTTGACAATTTTACCGCCCATCATCACGTGAACCTGGTCCGGATGGATATAGTTCAATAAGCGTTGATAGTGGGTAATCATCAGAACGCCAAAGTTTGGGCTAGCCATCTGATTGACGCCTTTTGCAACGACTTGAAGGGCGTCAATATCAAGGCCTGAGTCAATTTCATCCAAGATTGCAAACTTGGGTTTGATGGTCATTAATTGAAGAATTTCATTTCGCTTTTTTTCACCACCGGAAAATCCTTCATTAAGGTAACGTTCTGCCATATCGTCAGACATATTCAGGATTTCCAGGTTTTTATCCAGCTCTTTTAGAAAAGTCCGAATTGGAATAGGATCGTTGTCGGGTCGGGTGGCGTTAACAGCTGCCCGCATAAATTCAAGATTGGTAATGCCTTTGATTTCGGCGGGATATTGCATGGCCAGGAATAATCCGGCACGGGCACGTTCGTCAACCGGCTTACCCAGAAGACTTGTCCCATCAAGCATAATATCTCCTTGAGTCACAAGATATTTGGGATTTCCCATAATAGTTTCTGACAAAGTTGATTTTCCCGTTCCGTTAGGCCCCATGATGGCGTGGGTTTCACCAGTGTTCATCGTCAGGTTGACACCTTTGAGAATTTCTTTGGTCTTTTTGGTTTCTTCATCTGCCACACTGACGTGAAGATCCTTAATTTGTAAAGTTGCCATGGTCCAAGCCCCTTTCGTTCATTAACTTGATTATGAGATTGAGATTAAATTAAAATTAACTAAAATAATAAACGTGTCGGCGTCATAACGCAATATCTGATTTTTTATGCATTTCAAAATGAACCGTGTCAACCCCCGTCCTCGTGCGTGTCGGCGTTCTCAAAGAAGGCCAATAAAAATATGCCTAATGAATGAATTTGTAAAAAAAGATTGTTTTATCATCAATTTATAATATTATTAAAGCATATCTAAATTCTAACAAATCCTAAGTAGGTGACAAAATGAGTAAAGTAACACAATCAGAGAAATTGATGTATTCTCCGAAATTTGAACACGACGCCTGTGGTATGGGATTTATTACTCAGGTTGACGGACACCCAAGTCACGAGCTTGTCGAAAAAGCACTGACAATGCTTCAACGAATGAACCACCGTGGCGGTACCGGAGCAGAACCGGATACCGGAGATGGTGCGGGTATCTTAATGTCGATGCCGGACGCCTTTTTCCGCAGTCACATGGCAAAATATGAATTGACGCTTCCAGCCAAGGGGGACTATGCCGTCGCCCAACTATTTTTACCTCATGACGAAGAACAACGTGACGCAATGCTGGCAGCTGTAACGGATCGCATGAAAGATGCCGGCTTCCCAGTACTCTGGACCCGTTCCGTTCCATTCGTTTATGAAAGTTGTGGCCCAGCCGCCCAACAATCAATGCCGGGATTTGCCCAAGTCATTATCAAACGCTCAGTTGACATAAAACCCGGGCAGGATTTTGAAGACCGTTTATATAAACTTAGACGTCAGTTGGAAAAGACTTTTGACCGAAAATCAATGTATATTTGTTCGCTTTCCAGCCGGACAATCGTTTATAAGGGCATGCTGCACGCCTACCAGGTCAGCAAATTTTATTCAGACTTGCACGATCCGGAGATGAAGAGCTGCATCTGCCTGATTCATTCACGGTTCTCAACCAATACCTTTCCAAGTTGGGACCGTGCCCAGCCATTTCGGTTCTTGGCCCACAACGGTGAAATTAATACCTTGAAGGGCGCCGAGAATTGGATGACCAGTCACAACATTGAAATTTATGACGAAGACGATTCTGATTCAGCCAAGCTTGAAAACTGTATGGAATACCTATACCGTCATGGGAGATCAATCCCGCAATCGTTAATGATGATGATTCCGGAAGCTTGGGGCAAAGACGCCCAAATGTCTGATGCTCAGCGGGCGTTTGACGAATATAACGCTTCATTCACGGCACCGTGGGACGGTCCGGCTGCATTGTGCTTTACAGACGGCATCCAAGTTGGGGCATTCCTGGATCGAAATGGATTGCGGCCTTCCAGATTCACATTAACGAAAGATAATTTATTAGTCGTCGCCTCTGAATCCGGGGTTGTGGACATCGCTCCCCAAGATATTGTGGACAAGGGAATCCTCTCACCTGCGCAAATGATTCTCGTTGATACCAGTAAAGGTAAAATCTACAAAACGGCCGATCTCAAGAAAAAGTATTCATCGGCACATCCATATGCCCAGTGGCTGGCAGCCAACCGGCTGACTTTGGACGATCTACCAGAAGTTAAATCCGAACCCAAAGTGACCGGCGATAAGCTGCAAACTCTCTGGCGACGCAACGGTTACACCCATGAAGTCATCGAAACGGCCTTAATTCCAATGGCTAAAAATGGTGGCGAGCCGATTGTCGCAATGGGCTTTGATTCTCCGTTGGCCGTTTTAAGTAAGAAATCAGAATCGTTGTTTACATACTTCAAACAGTCCTTTGCCCAAGTTACCAACCCGCCAATTGATCCGTTAAGAGAAAAAATTGTGATTAGTACGAAGCTCTTTTTAGGCCGGGACAATGACGTGACTCAGGATGCGAGTGCCAACTGTCAAAAGCTCAAGATTGACAGCCCAATCCTGACAGATCAGGAATATGCCAAAATTTCGGCACTTGATTTGCCGACTTTTAAGATTGCCAAATTATCATTGGCTTATGACTTATCCAACACCCAAAACCGTTTGGAACATGTGCTTGAGCATCTGTTTAAACAAGCTGAAAATGCCATTGACGACGGCGCGACCATTCTGATCTTGTCCGATCGTCCGGTGCAAAAAAATCAAATGACCATCCCCGTTTTATTGGCAGTCGCTGGTTTAAATAACTACTTGGTCCGACAAGGGAAAGGCACGGCAGCATCAATTGTCGTGGATACCGCAGAAGCCTGCGAGATTCATCACTTTGCCTGCCTAATTGGCTATGGTGCGATGGCGATTCATCCCTATGGCGCATTTTCCACTCTGGCAGAACGCGGATATGAACAGCAAATTCCAAACTATGCCAAGGCTGCGACAAAGGGTGTTATCAAGATTATGAGCAGAATGGGGATCTCGACTGTGGCCGGCTATAAAGGCGCCCAATTATTTGAGGCAATCGGCCTGGCTGACTCGGTTATCGATCAATATTTCACGGGGACCCCAAGCAGAATTGGCGGAATCGACCTGAATCAAATTGAAGACGAGTACCACCAACGCTACGAATTGGCATTCAGCCGCCACTCAATTGACGACTTGCCTTCAGGCGGAAGCTTCCAATACAAAGCAGATGGCGAATACCATTTATACAATCCAAAATCAATTTACCAATTTCAAAAAGCCGTTCGAACAAATGATTACCAGGAATATCAAAAGTACGCAGCCGAGATGAACCATGATGCGGTGGAAAATCCAACGACTCTCAGATCCATGTGGACGATTAACAAAGCTGGAAACACCCCTGTTCCATTAAGTGAGGTTGAACCGGTCAGTTCAATCGTCAAAAGATTCAAGTCCGGTGCGATGAGTTTTGGTGCTCTTTCACAAGAAGCTCACGAAACGATTGCCATCGCCATGAATAAGTTGGGTGCAAGAAGTAATACCGGTGAAGGTGGTGAGGACCGCAGTCGATTCAAGATTGGCCCTGACGGCCTTGACCGCAACAGCAAGATCAAGCAGGTATCCACCGCGCGATTTGGCGTCAACACCGAGTACCTCATGAGTGCAGACGAAATCCAAATCAAGATGGCCCAAGGTGCCAAGCCGGGTGAAGGTGGCCAACTGCCCGCTGGAAAAGCTTACCCATGGGTCGCAAATATTCGTGGCTCAATTGCAGGGGTTCAGCTGATTTCACCGCCGCCCCATCATGATATCTATTCCATCGAGGATCTGGCTCAATTAATTTACGATTTAAAACAGGTCAATCCCTATGCAATCATCAATGTAAAGTTAGTGTCTTCAACCGGTGTTGGAACAATTGCCGCCGGAGTCGTTAAAGCTGGTGCCAATACGGTTGTTATTTCTGGTTATGACGGCGGTACCGGAGCGGCCCCAAGAAATTCGACCAGAGATTGTGGTCTCCCATGGGAAATGGGCTTGGCGGATGCTCACCAGACTTTGGCACTGAACCACTTGCGCCAACGAACCACGCTTGAGGTTGACGGTAAACTATTAACCGGCCGAGACATTGCGATTGCAATCATGCTTGGCGCCGAAGAGTTCAGTTTTGCTACTCTGACAATGGTTGCCATCGGCTGTATCATGATGCGTAAATGCAACCTGAACACGTGCCCAGTCGGGATTACAACTCAAAATCCAGACCTCAGAAAGCTGTATGCCGGCAAACCGGAACACATCATCAATATGATGCACTTTCTAGCTGAGGATCTAAGAGAACAAATGGCTGAACTTGGCTATCGGACAGTCGATCAAATGGTTGGTCATGGTGAGCATCTCGCGCCACGTTATGTCCCAGCAGGCAAGGCAAAGACGCTAGACTACGGCCGAATTTTAAACAAAACCATTCCAATTGAACGAAAAGTTAAGAATCCGTTTAAACCCAAATATAACTGGCCTGATCTTGATACCTTTGCGAAGACCAGTTTACAGAATGGAAATTCAACCAGTGTGAACCTGCCAATCGATAATACAATGCGGGCTGTCGGTACGAGAATGGGTGGTTGGATCGGTGCTCATTTTGGCAACTATGGTCTAAAACCCGGCGCCATCAAATTCAACTATGTTGGAACTGCCGGGCAAAGTTTCGGTGCCTTTATCACGCAGGGAATGGAAGTCAAGCTGACCGGTGAGGCCAATGACTATGTCGGGAAAGGCCTTTCGGGCGGAAGATTGATTGTTTCCGCACCGATGCAAGCCCGTGACATTTACGCCCGATCACCAATTATTGGAAATGTCGCCTGCTTTGGCGCAACCGGCGGTGAGGCTTACTTCAATGGCCGCGCGGGAGAACGTTTCTGCGTCCGAAACTCGGGTGCCAACGTTGTCGTTGAAGGAATCGGAAACAATGGGTGCGAGTATATGACTGGCGGTGTCGCTGTTATTCTGGGAAGAACCGGCAGGAACTTTGCGGCAGGGATGTCCGGTGGAATTGCCTATGTCTACGATTGGACACATGAGTTTGAGAAGAACTGCAATAAAGAGCTCGTGGATCTTTATTCAATCGGTGAAAATGGGGATGATACAATCCTGTTGAAACTCCTGAAAAAGGATTATCAATACACCGGTTCAGAAATTGCCAAGCAAATTATTGATAATTGGTCGTCCGAGAAACAAACCTTCGTTAAGGTTTATCCTCGTGACTATCACAGAATGAAAGACCTCATTGAAAAATTCACAAAACCAGGTGTTTCTAAAGAAAAAATCATTGAACAGGCCTTTTACACGCCTACTGGTCAGGAATAGGAGGACAGAACATGGCAGATCCAAAAGGATTTCTCAAATACAACCGTAAGGACAATCCGATGCGCCCGATCATGCAGCGAGTGAAGGATTTCGATGCCATGGAATTAGATTTAGGTGACGGTGACCGACGCGAACAAGCGGCCCGCTGTATGAACTGCGGTATCCCGTTTTGTCATCATGGTGTCTTTTATGGTGGTGGCCGTGCCGTCGCCGGCTGTCCGAATGATAATCTAATTCCCGAATGGAATGACTTGGTATACCAGAGCCGTGACCAACAGGCATTTAACCGATTGACCAAAACCAATTACCTGCCTGATATGACTGGAAGAGTTTGTCCGGCACCCTGTGAAGCAGCGTGTGTTCAGGCGCTTAACGGCCCTGGAATTACTATTCGAAACAATGAAAAATTTATTATCGAACAAGGATTTAAATATGGTTGGGTTGTCGACTCTGGTAAACCAGCGCATCGGACAGGCAAAAAAGTTGCGGTCGTCGGCAGCGGTCCCGCAGGTATTTCCGTTGCCTGGCGATTGAATCAACTCGGCCATTCTGTCACTATCTTTGAGCGTGACGACCGATTTGGCGGTCTGTTAATGTACGGTATTCCAAACATGAAACTGCCAAAGTCAATTGTCGAACGGCGGATAGAAACCTTGCGCCAAGTCGGCATCAAGCTGGTTGCCAACACCGAGGTTGGTAAAGACATCTCTCCTGAGGAATTACGCAGTCAATTTGACCGGATTGTTATCTGTACCGGAGCGCGAAAAGCCCGCGACCTGAACGTTGAGGGCCGGGATCTCAAGGGCATTTATCAGGCCGTTGACTATCTGCGATTGGCAACGCAATCCGTCATTAGTAATGGCGTTGCCGCCAACACGATTCTTAAAGGCAAACATGTCCTGGTTCTTGGCGGTGGTGATACAGGAAACGATTGTATCGGGACCGTCATTCGCCAAGGCTGCGCCGGAATCACCCAGCTGGAAATCAACCCTTCGCTGCCAAAAGAGCGGGCCGCTGACAACCAGTGGCCGGAATGGCCGATGGTTCAAAAGAATGGTTATGGCCAAAAGGAAGCCCGGGCATTGTTTGGTAACATTACCAGCTACTCAAAGACTGCCACGGCTTTCTATGGCAGCGGTGGCGTCGTCCAGGAAGCCCGAATTAGTCACGTTAAAAATCATCAACCGATTTCTGGCGGTGAAACCACCATCAAGGCCGACCTGGTCTTACTGGCAATGGGATTCACAGGAGCCGAACAGTGGCTGTTCGATAAGTTCAAAATCACGAAGAAGAACAAGGATTACACGACCAATGATGATCAAGTCTTTGTTGCAGGTGACTGTCGTCGGGGTCCCAGCTTAGTGATCTGGGGAATTCATGAAGGCAGAATGTGTGCAGAAAAAGTTGATGCAAGTTTGAGTGTGTAGAACGCTTTCTCCACTTTTTGAAATCAATCATTAAATAACGGGGGACCGGAAACAACAAGTTAACATGTTGTTTCCGGCCTCCCGTTTTGTATTCTGACTGAAATTCTTATCCTGCAGCATGGTGTCCGCATCTTTACATGCACCCTCTCATTTTGGGTAATCTCTCAAAGGCAACTAGTTCGCAAACCAAACGGAAACCAGTTTCTACGATGATTTAAATATCCCTTACTTGATCATTTAATGAACTGATTTGCAATGGATTCGATTATTTTTGATGCATGTATCATATAATGTTTATATTGACTTTACGACAGTTTATTGAGGAGTGAATTTATCATGGGTATTCATATTAAATCAGCAACAGCATTCGCAGCCGTTGCAGTCGTCGCATGTGGATTGGGGCTTTCAATTCCAAACAGTCACCCGCAAACGATCGCATCGGGAACTCATCACCATCTCACCACCGAACAGAAAATCGACAACCGGATTAAACATATGACCTTAAATGAAAAGATTGGCCAACTTTTTGTCACGGCTGTTTCCAACAATAAAGCCGCAACCAAACACGACATCAAAAAATATCATTTGGGTGGCATTATCTTGATGGGCAATAATTTTGTTGGCACAAAGTCA
Source organism: Lentilactobacillus kefiri (assembly GCF_007989105.1). Taxonomy (GTDB): domain Bacteria; phylum Bacillota; class Bacilli; order Lactobacillales; family Lactobacillaceae; genus Lentilactobacillus; species Lentilactobacillus kefiri. The sequence goes on from NZ_BJVK01000003.1 coordinate 122,299, forward strand.
TCGTTTAAGTCACGACTCAAAAGTTACCAGCACAGTGCCAAAATTCCCTTGACCATTTCCACCGATCAGGAAGGCGGGACCGTTTCACGGTTAAGTTCCAATAAGCGGATTTCCGGGCACAGCTACTACCTTTCACCCCAACAGGCACTTCATCGCGGCGGTATGAAGAAAGTTCTCTCCATGTACCGTTATCAGGCAAAGCAGCTGCATTCTCTGGGCATCAATTGGAATTTCGCCCCGGTTGCTGACGTTTCCACCAAACACGGCAGCTTCATTTATGACCGAACAATCGGTAAGGGCTACAAGAAAACTGCCTATTACATTTCAAAGAGTATTCCAACGATTCAAAGCCAGCATGTGGCCGCTACTTTAAAACATTTCCCAGGATATGGTTCCGCTGCCGATACCCATACCGGATCTGCGGGTGTCAACCGCTCATTGAAATCATTTAAAACCAAGGACTTCATTCCATTCAAGGCCGGCATTAAAAATGGTGTCGACTCAGTGATGGTCACTCACATCATCTTGAAGAAAATTGATCCACACAAACCGGCATCCCTCTCAAAGAAAGATATCAGCCTCCTCAGAAATGACTTAAACTTTAAAGGCGTCATCGTATCTGATAGTCTTCAAATGCAGGCCGTTGGCAATTACGCCGTTTCCCACCATTTATATCGTGACGTTGCTGCTTTCAAGGCTGGCAACGATGTCTTGTTGACCAGCGATTACAAGCGGGGCATCCCTCAACTTCGGCACGCAGTGGCCAAGAAACAGATTTCAGTTAAACACATCGATGCTTCTGTGAAGCGAATCCTCACCATGAAAGCAAAAACCGGGTTAAACATTGATTAGAAGGTAAACGAAAATTTTCCGAATTGCCGATTTGTGTGATACATTTAACATGTATAGTGTTTCCGGAATTAACGGAATCCAAGATGAGGTGAAACAAATGAATGAGAAGGAAAAAGCTCAAAATGCCAAGCGGGCCAACATTATGTGGGTCATGATGTCCGTGATGATTTTAGTTGTGATTGCCGGCATCGTCGGCATCATCATGAAGAGTCACCAGACAGGTCAATATAAAGATATGATTCGACAAAGTATTGTCGTTTATAATAAAACCGATCCTGCAAAGACCCTTTCACCCGATAGTAAGACAAAAGTCTACCGGGTACGTAAATCCGGTGACGGCCAGTTGTTCGTTCAACTGAACGGCACCACGCCAAAATTCGTCTATGAAAAGACGCATGGCAAATGGACTTCAGTTGGCACTCAGAAGAAAGCCAACGTGGTTTTGAAATACCGAGCCGTTTACACATCTAATCAGCAAGGATAACTTGAACATATGTATCACAAAGGCAGCCGAGATTTCTCGGCTGCCTTTTGTTGTGCTATTGAATGGGTTTTTGAGTTGCCAAAATGTCATCAATCTTCTTAAGTTCCTCATCAGAGAACTTGAGGTTATCCAACGCCTTCACGTTATCCAGCAGCTGTTCCGGTCGGCTGACCCCAATCAAAACACTGGCAATTTCCGGTTCACGCAGGTTCCAGGCCAACGCCATTTCAGCAAGTGTCTGTCCCCGGTCTGCAGCAACCTGATTTAGCTTCTTAACGGTATTAATAGTTTCATCAACTTGTTTCTCATGCAGGAATGGACTGGTTGATTTGTGGACACGAGAGTCGGCAGGAATGCCATTCAGGTACTTATCAGTCAACAACCCTTGCGCTAATGAGCTAAAGCTGACAGCAGCCTTATGTTCCTTTTTCAATACTGGGAACAGGTCGTTTTCAATATGACGGTCAAACATGTTGTATCGCGGTTGATGAATCACAAACGGCGTGTTCAAATCATTGAAGATCTTGGTAATTTCCGCCGTTTGCTTGCCATCATAGTTCGAAATGCCAATATACAACGCCTTGCCTTCATGAACCAGCTCATCCAAAGCAAGTGCGGTTTCTTCCAACGGTGTCTCAGGATCAAACCGGTGGGAATAGAAAATGTCGACATAATCCAAGCCCATCCGTTTCAAGCTTTGGTTGGCACTGGCAATAATGTTCTTGCGGGAACCCCACTCACCGTATGGACCTGGCCACATGTAGTAGCCGGCTTTACTGGCAATAATCATTTCATCCCGGTAAGGCTTCATATCAGTAGCCATAATCCGGCCGAAGTTCTCTTCGGCACTACCAGGTTCCGGGCCATAATTATTTGCCAAATCAAAGTAGGTAATCCCCAAATCAAACGCCTGGTGAATAATTGCCTTCTGATTTTCAAATGAATCAACACTGCCAAAATTATGCCAGAGGCCTAAACTGAGAGCTGGAATTTTTAAGCCGCTTCTACCAACGCGGTTATAAACCATTTTATCGTAACGATCTTTGGATGCTTGATACATTTCGCCATCTCCTAAATTGTTTAGCTTAAATGTAACACTTCAAGTATACTTGAAGTAAAATTATTTCAACTCAGGGGGCTAATCAATTGGAAACAACCACTGTCAAAACTTATTCCATCACCCAAGTATCCAAAATGTATAATCTACCAACCACGACGCTGCGCTACTATGAGGATCTGGGGTTATTATACGATATTCCCCGGTTAAAGGGTCGCCGGGCTTACACTCAGCAGCACCTCAACCGGCTGGGAGCCATCTGCTGCTTCAAGGATACCGGCATGACGTTAAAGGAACTCCAAGAACTCTTTGAAGCCCAGGACAATGACAATGATCTGACCAAGACCTGTGAGATTCTGGACAACCATTATGAACGGGTGTTGGAACAGTTGGCTCAGCTAAAAAAGAATGAGCGTCATATCAAACGTAAGGTCCGATTTTACCATGATATCAAATCAGCCAAGGAGAATCACACTGAGATGCCTGACTGGGATGATTATCGGGATCGGGATTTTTAATTACTATATTACAAAGGGGTCTGAGAAATATCTCTCAGATCCCTTGAGTTTTGTTCATTTATTTTGGATTTGACGAAGTCAGCTCCAAGTTATCCCAGAAAGTCGGGAACAAGTAATTATTGTAAGCTGCCTGCTTAAAGTTCTTCAGCCGATGGTTAACCGGTGTGAAGCTTAGCAGTGTACTTTGTGGTGCATAAGCAGCCTGCTCGTTCATATATTCCTGCCACTTCTTGAATTGTTTGGTTCGATAGCTTTGATTCCAAGCTTTGCTATTATTCAAACTGTTGAGCAGCTCAGTATTCTTCTTGGTGACAAAATGCCCCATGTTATAGGTGGCATCTTCCCCATAGAATTGAGTTGGGGTCGGTTCGTAAGTTAACTGCCAGCCGCCGACAAAGACATCAATCTTGTTTTGCTTAGGTTCACCCAAGATTGAATAGAAACTATTAATCTCAAGTGGTCGGCCATTGGTCATTTGAACGTTCAAGCCCAACTTACGCCATTGCTGAACCTCGTAACGGGAAATTTCGTTGCTGGCAGCGGAACCCTGCATGGCACCAAAGTGAATCGTCAGTTTCTTGCCATTTGGTTGAACGTACCATTTACCCTTCTTCTTGTAGCCGGCATCCTTCAATAACTTCTTGGCTTTGGCCATGTCATACGGGAACCCGGCTGCTTTGTTGTCGTGATACTTTTTGAAAATGGGTGGGATCAAGGTATTAGGGCGCCATTGAACACCACTGAGAACTTTTTTATTAATCTTATCCAGGTTAACAGCATAAAGCATCGCCTTTCTCAGATTCTTGTTACCCATTTTACTGTGTTTGTACATCACGTTCTTATTCTTTTTGGTGTCAAAGTATCCCACATTAAATCCAAAGTAACCATAACTCAATCCTGGAGCACCGGCTAAAGTATATCCTTTAATATTCTTAACGGATTTGTATTGACTGGCAGGTAGACCCCCAAGGGCAAAATCGAATTTCTTTGCTTTGAAGGCTGCCGCAGCGTTACTTGAAGAAACCACCTGAATATCAATGTGTTTAATCTTTGGTTGTGGTCCCCAGTAATATTTATTTGGAACCCAAGCGGTTGATTCTCCTTGGACTTGATTCTGCAGCTTATAAGGGCCAACAAAAATTGGATGTTTCCGAATTGCCGGTGCAGACGTGAGTTTAGAAATTTTAACATTCTTAATGTGGTTATACGGAACGACTGTCCCCCATAGGAATGAATTGCCGGCATATTGCATGGCTGGTGACAGGTGGGTGTAATGAATCACGACCTGTTTGCCATTTTTGCCATCGGGAAAAGTGATCCCCGAAATGGTCGTCGCCTTACCGGTGTGATAGGCGGCCATCCCTTTAATTGTTGCCATATCAGACGAATACTGTTCAGCAGCCGTATTCTTGTTGCCAATAATTTCATAGGCATACTCAACATCCTTGGCAATCACGGGACTACCGTTGGACCACTTGGCGTTTTTACGAATAGTAATCGTTGCGGTGTTATTCAACCGATCCAACTTGAGATTGGCCAATCCACCATTTACGATTTTGAAATCTTTATTGCTTTTAAACAGTTGATCACCGCCGCCAGGTGAATAAACGTCGGAATCTTCAACATTATCCTGTAAAACTGCCAGGGTAATTCCGGTAAATGGTGCATCAACAACTTCAGCCGCGTTCAGTGTACTATTGTTGCCGGCTTTGGTCGCCTTACCAGTCGCACTATATGTTGTCGGCATTGAAATTGGCTTAGATTGTGATTCGGAGTTCTTATTATTCGAGCAAGCTGCGAATGCAAGCGTCGAAAGACTGACAGCCCCTAACACCAACCACTTCTTAATATTTTTCATGGCAATATCCCCTTCACAAGCGTGAAATTTTTATGAGACTATTTCTAATGCTTTTTTAATTATATAGCTTGTATGTGAGATATTGCAACACGAAAACTGCAAACCAAACAAAAAAGGCCTGAGATTTCTCCCCGACCAGATCCTAGTGATTGCAAAATATTTTTCATTAATTTGGGATTTAGCTCCCACATAGATAATACCACACTATGGTATGTTTTAAACACCCTGTGAACTCAATATAGGCATAGTTGCCGTTAAAAAGCGGTTCGCAAACGTATAATTATTCAACCAGGGTTTAATTTGATCCTTTTTAAGAATTAGCGGCATTCGGTTATGGATTGGCGACACGGACTGATTGGGCTCCGTTGTCAATAAAATACTCTGGGCAGTTCCCTGAAAAACATTGTAAAAACCGCCAATATACAACGGTTCGGGATCCTTACCATAATTAAACCAGTATTTGTCCTTATCTTTGGACCATTCAAAGAAACCAGTCGTTGGATAAACACACCTGCGAGCTTTAAATGAATCAGCAAACATCTTTTTGTCGTTCACCGTTTCCGACCGGGCATTAATAATCAGTTGCCCCGGCTTAAACCCGGGAAATCCCCATTTCATGGCAACAACTTGGACTTGGTGCGTTCCGGGGATTACCAAAGCGGTCTGATCCGACGGGTAAACTTCACCGGTCTTGGGTTGGTACCCATTGCTCGTTGCCAGTTCATATATTCGATTGATTTCCGGATTCTTTTTGGGTTCAAACATGAATCGTCCACACATCGGAATCACCTCACCAAAATTGTAACATTTCATTTCACTTTAAGTTACTGAAAGCGGTAGCGAGTATGAATAATCTATGGTAATATCGATTTAAATTATTCCAAAAGTGTAAACGGGGAGCGAAGCAATTATGAATTCCGAAGAAAAACAATCTCTCATAAAAGCAGTCAATGAAGCTTCTCCTGAAGGACTCAGGCAATTCATAATCAATCAGGCACAATTTGACCCAGCTTTCTTTCAAGACGTCACCGCTCAATTTGGTGATTTGGATACCGACGCCGAGTTTGCGGCTACGAAAAAGATGGTTCAAGCCACCGTGCGTCACAACAAATCTTACGGTTTCATCGATTACCAGGGTTGTATCGTGGTCTGCAACGTCTTGGACGACGTCATCAACAAATACATGCTTCGATTCAGGCAGGGCCACTACCACCACGCAATGAACGGCCTTCTTTTTGTCGTTGAAACCGCGGGTAAAATGCTGAGCAATGCTGATAGCAGTTCCGGTGCTCTCACCGATACATTTGACCGGGTTTACAGTGCCATGAAGAACCTGAGTACCAATATTGCCCCTGAAATCTTGGATTCTCAAAAACAAATTTTGATAAAAGATGCCATCCGGATTTTTAAGCGAAAGTTCTTCTCAGGTTGGGCCGAGGAGCGATACAAATGCATTTTAAATATTCTCCCATTAGTGACAAGCAAATCTGCCAAAACAATTATGACTGCGTCCAAAGCAGTCATCAAATCCACCGATGATGGCTATGACACCAGCCAGTCGAAAATTTACGACAAAATTCTCCAAGCAAGAATCTTGATTCAACTTGGACAAGCTGCCGAAGCTAAACAATTCATGGATGACAACAAGGATATCCCGCAAATTCGAGAAGTTGAAATTCAAGACGCTGTGCACAACAAACAATACCAACTGGCCGAACAGCTTTGTCTTGAGGCTTCCAAGCAGGATCAAGGTTGGCGCCGAATTTGGGAAAAATATCTGATCAAAATCTATGATGCAACAGACCAGCTCCAAAAGCAGGAAGATGTCCTTGAAAGCCGACTGTTCTCAAACTACCCCGATGCGTATGAACCACTCAAACAGCTAATGCAACAAGATCATACCTGGGAGAAACGTTATCCGGGTTTGCTGGCAAAAGCATCGAAGAAATTGTCGCCGGACAATTATGCGTTTATCCTCGCCAAAGAACATGAATTTGCAAAATTAATCAAAGTTGTCATGCAGCATCCGGAACTAACGGAAACTTACAGCCCCGATTTGTATGAAAGTTATCCAGACATCATCAACAAGCTTTATTATCAAAATGTGGTGATGAATGAGAAATATCCCGGTCGCAAGGCTTATCGACGGATGGGTCGGCGAATTAAGCGTTACGCTGAATTTGGCAGTACCGACACGGCCAAAAAGTGGATTAATGAATTGATCGACAAATATCCTTCCCGGCCAGCCTTGGCTGAAGAATTGGAAAAGATCAAAACAAAATTATGAGATAAAAAATGGTTGGAACGAATTTGTTCCAACCATTTTTGAATCTTCCTTTTAACGACGTCGATGCTTTACAAACGTAAAGAAATGAAGGATGCATCCCAGCAACACATAAAAGATAACAACAAATGAGGCATAGCGCCACCAGAAATCAGTAGTGGAAACCAAACGCAAACCAACTTGGATTCCCATCGTTAACAATGCCATCACCGCAACCATAAAGAACAGTTCAATATATCGTTTCAATGTACTATCATCTCTCTTTTGCTCAGTATTCAGGCGTTCGCCCCATTTAAGACATTCCCGTTTCTTGTTTTCAGGTAATGTTTTCATTCCCCATGTGTTGGTTAATACCAACTCATGAATCTTAATCACACCGGCAGCCGACATAACCTTATCAATGGTTCGAAAACTTTGATCGGTTACTCCGGTTACCCAGTTTTCGAATGTCTTGGTAAAACAATCTGTGATGCTTAAGTAATGCTTATTTTTAAAGCGGTCGGGATGGGTGCCACCATCGTGGTCAAAACGAACCAGTCGTTGACGCATGCAGTCAAAAAAGTCTTTCATCTTACCGGCTAAACCACCCCAATATGTAGGTGCCGCAATCACCCAAACATCACTATCAAGCAGCTTCTTTTCCAGTTCGTCTAAAACCGGATCCTTTTTGTCACCCTTGTCCGGTTTAAAAGGATAGTCCTCCAAATAGATCATATCGGTTGTATTCGGTGCTTTGACTGCAGATAAGACGGTTTCAAGCATCATATCAGTTGCACCATCCTGCCGATGCGATCCTAAAATTCCAAGTATTTTCAAATTTAACCCCCCAGTCATTCATCAGTTTAAAATGCGGTATTCCTAAATTGACGCAAGCACAAACTGCAAGTTCAAAATGGTAATGATTGATGTCAATAAATAGCCGATAACTGTGACGTACCGCCGATTAGTGTGGACACCCATCAGATCATGGTTGCTGGTTAATGCAACCATCGGAAACAATGTAAATGGCAATGCAATCGATAACGCAATTTGCGCATAAACAATAATCTCTTCAAAATCATGGTCGTTAAAGCCAACTAGAAATCCAATTGCCAAAATCGGAATCAAAGTCACAAACCTGGTTAGCAGTCGTCGTTCCCACAAGGGCAATCGGATGTGCAGGTACCCTTCCATCACAATTTGTCCAGACAGGGTACTGGTAATTGACGAAATCATTCCTGTAATCAACAACGCAAACGCAAACAGGGTGCTCATTAAAGGACTGGCCAAGCTGCCCACAATTGCCGAACTCTTCAATCCGTTATAAACATCTTGAAACGCGGAAAAGTGACTGTTGGTGTGAAAGAATAACGTACCGCCCAAAACCAGCAGCAATGCATTAATCAAGAACGCGGCCACCAAATGAACATTGGAATCCCATTTTGCAAACCGCAACGCTTCATTAACCTGCTTGGGATTGTGATAATCGTAACGCCGGCTTTGTGCCAGGGAAGAGTGAAGATAAACATTGTGAGGCATAATGGTTGCCCCAACGATCCCCAAGCTCATAATCAGCATCTCATGGTTGGTGACAATGTGGGTTGTCGGTATCAATCCTCCGGCAATCTCAACGATGTTGGGTGTTGCTCTGGTCACTTCAATGCCAAAGATAACCCCGACTATCAGAATCGCTGCCAACACAATAAATTCGATCCTTCGAATTCCAAATCGTAAAAATAATAGCACTAACAAGACATCGAATATTGTCAACAGAATTCCGTAGACCAGCGGCAGACCAAACAATAACTTTAGAGCAATCGCGGTTCCGACAACCCCAGTCATATCCGTGGCCATCATCGCCAATTCATTAATAATCCACAGCGTATATCGGCCCGACTTGGGCACCTTTTGGGCAATTGCCTGAGCAAGGTCCAAACGGGCAACCACTCCCAGCTTGATTGACAGTGTCTGCATGAACATCGCCACCAAAATGGACATCAATAGGACCGAGAGCAGGGCGTACCGGAACTGACTGCCACCAGAAAGCGACGTCAGCCAGTTGCCGGGATCCATATAACCGACAGCGACCAAGGCACCAGGCCCACTATAGGCTAAAAATTTCTGGAGGAATGACGTTTCATACACGCTGGGAACTTCCACACTTTGGTTAATTTCATCGAGGCTTTTATGCGTGGGTTCCTGACTCATTTGTCTGACCTCCCCGAAGTTGTTTAACGCTTATGTCTGCCAGAAAATGACAAAAGTCATTACTGGCATTCATTGGCTTAACTGCATCAAAGACAATCCCGCCACTCGCCTTAAATGTTTGGTAGTTTTGGACATTATTTTCTTCAATCGTTTCCAGACAATCCTCCACGAATGAAGGGGTAACCAACAAGACGTTCCGTTTGCCCATGGCCGCCAATTCCATTAAATAATTTTTCAAGTAAGGTTTCAGCCAGGGCATTGGTCCAAATTTAGACTGGAAAACAGTCTTCACCTTGGATTGAGGGACCTTGGTCAAATACTTCATGACCCCAGCAGTGGTGGCCTCACATTCGCCTTTATAAGGGTCCCCTTTCTTAACCATGGACATTGGAATGCCGTGGTAGCTGAAAATTACGGCATCATAATCCTTTTTGGGGTATGCCTCATCAATCTGCTTTGCCAAAATCTGTTGGTACTTTGGCTCGTCATAAAAATTCTTAATGATGTGGGTCTTAATGCCGGTTGAATGGACCTTTTCAATAATTGTGTCGTGGGTACTTTGCGTGTAATTCGGGAACAGTGGCAAAACAACAATCTGGCTGTCACCATGGTCTTTCATTTCACGCAGGACATCGACAATTCGCGGCTGACCGTAGTTCATAGCGTATTGAACGTCCCAGTCCGGCAAATCATGCTGAACTTTTTGCTGCATGATTTCCGTGTAGGCCGTGAGTGGTGACCCCGCCTTCGTCCACATATGTTGATAAAAGGTTGCGGATCGCCAAGTTCGGGTGGGTAAAATGATCCCACGCAAAATCGGCTGCCAGAACCATTTTGGCAGCGTGACCACGTTTTGATCGCTGAGAAACTCTTTTAAATAAGCTTTCACATCTTTATTACTGGGTGATACTGGTGAACCCAAATTCACGAGTAACAAGCCATTTTTCGTCAAGACGATCCCCTCCTCGCCATATAGTACTTATTTTAGAGGTTTCTCATGTGAAAGACAATTCAAACAGCCCTGAAAGACCCTCACAACGTCAAATATTGGCTCGTTTTAAACTTAATTGACCTTCTGCAATGAAATTGCCGGACATGTTGGGTACAATGGAAGAAGGAAGGACGTGATACCTTGAACGACTCCAAAGAATATCTGGATTTTTTTAACCAGACTTACAAAGACCCCAGCAAGCATAGTGGCTATAGTACAAATAGTAATTTGCGGTTTGAAAGCCGATCAGATGCCCTAGACGTTAAAAACATGCTGATCGAAAAAAGCCCCAGCGCCAAATACTATGATTTTAGCGTGGAGTACATCAACCCTAACAAATCAATGCAGGTCGGCTGGTATATCACCGTCAGAAAGGCTGACAAGCCAACTCAAACAAAACCAGTCAATCATTCTGAAAATAATAATCAACAACCTAAAAAATAAATCAGCCATTTTGCGCAGCTACATAGCAGATCGGCTTGGTTAAATGAGCATGGAGGTAAATGATAATGGCAAATGAAGCAATCCCAGAAATTACATTAAATGATGGATACAAGATGGCCAAGGTTCAATTTGGTACCTTTGGCATCCGCGGTGGTGAAGGCCTTCAACAAACGATGGCCGCCATTAGCGATGGCTACCGCGGCTTGGATACCGCAACCAATTATGACAATGAGGGAATGGTTGGTGAAGCAATTCGCCGGTCAGGCATCCCCCGTTCAGAATTCTTTGTGACTTCAAAGCTGCCAGGAAAATATCATCGATATGATGAAGCAACCAAAGCCATCCAAGAATCCCTGTACCGTTTAGGCCTTGATTATTTTGACCTCTTTCTTATCCATTGGCCACTGCCAAAACGTGATCACTACGTTGAAGCATTTCAAGCGATGATTGACGCAAAGAAACGTGGCTTGATCCGATCGGTCGGGGTTTCCAACTTTGAGCCGGAACATTTGGATCGACTGATTAACGAAACCGGGGTAACCCCAGCAGTTAACCAAATCGAAGTTCACCCATATTGGAACAATGAACGCATGTTGGAGGAAGATAAAAAACGGGGAATTGTCACTGAAGCATGGAGCCCATTAGGCCGTGGAAGTGCTGCTCTCAAAGAACCAATTATCCAAGAACTCGCGAATAAATATGGTAAAAACGTCGGCCAAATCATTATCAGATGGCACACTCAAAGAGGAATCATCCCTGTACCACGTTCAACCAACCTGGTTCATCAAAGAGCAAACAAGGATATCTTCGATTTCAAGTTAACAGATGAAGAAATCAAGGCAATCAACGCATTGTCAAAACCGGATGGCCGAGTGGACGGACAGGATCCGAATGTGTATGAGGAATTCGATTAGAGTGTGACGAGACCTGGGTGGCCCCGGAGCATAAGGCGGAATCAACAATAATGAACGGGTTGAGTTCATTGTTGTTGATTCTGACTTATGCAGTAGGGGTCAGGGTCGTCGCCAAGTAGGCTAGGCAGGCTTTCAGCCGGCCGTCGAAACACGTTTCAACCAAAGTGTGACCAGCAACGGGTGAGGCGGTTTCTAAGGGTGTTTTGACTGAAATCCTGGGTTTGGATTTGAGTCAAAATGCACTTAGAAGTTAGCCTCAGTTGCGTCGCCAAGTAGGCTAGGCAGGCTTTCAGCCGGCCGTCGAAACACGATTCAGCCAAAGTGTGACGAGACCCAGCTGCCCCCGCATCATTTGCGACCCACAAACTTTCGTGTTAACATAATGAACCTTGGTACTAACATATTCCAAGTAACTTAATAAATTCATAGATAACTGACCAGCAATTTTGAAGTGCTGGCAGTTTTTATGTCAAAAAAGAGGGTTAAATCGTGAAATTCAATAAACATCTTTTAGCAATCACCGGGACACTCGCATTGGTATTGGTCCTGGCAGGCTGCGGCAGTAAAACCAGCAGCACTAAATCGAGTACCCAGATGGCGAAAAATCAGACGGTCAACATCAGCACCGATTCTGAAATTTCAACTTTGGATACAGCAAAAGCATCCGACAGCGGTAGTCTTACGCCCCTTTATCAAATTAGTGAAGGGATTTATCGCCTCGGTCCAAATTCAAAGATTGAAAATGCTCTGGCCACCAAAACTCAAGTTTCAAAAGATGGCTTAACCTACAAATTCAATCTGCGAACAGACGACAAGTGGAACAACGGCCAACCGGTAACCGCCAACGACTTTGTATACGGATGGCGACGGGTTGTTAATCCAAAGACCGCAGCCGGTTATTCATACTTGTTTGAAGGCGTGAAGAACTATAATGCCATCCAGAAGAATCGGATGTCACCCAACAAACTTGGTGTGTCAGCACCTAACAAACACACTCTGGTTGTCCATCTAAGTCATCCAGTACCATACTTCAAATTGCTCCTGGCATTCCCAACTTTCTTCCCACAACAGGAATCCGCAGTTAAGAAGTACGGAAGCAGCTATGGGACAAACAGTGCCAAAACTTCTTATAACGGTCCATTTAAGCTGGCCGACTGGAACGGAACCAGCGATACTTGGACGATGAAGAAGAACCCCAACTATTGGGACAAAAAAGACGTTAAGCTCGATACACTCAAGTTCCAAGTTGTTAAGACACCAAGTACCGGACTTTCCCTTTATCAACAAAACAAGCTGGATGTCGTCACCCTATCTGGTGAAGAGGTCCCTTCGTACAAGAGCCGACCAGAATTTAAGAAATTCGTCGGTGGCTCAACCATTTATCTTGAAATGAATCAAAAGCGGGTTAAGGCTTTAAAGAACGTCAAAATTCGCCAAGCCTTATCACAGATTATCAATAAGAAATCATTGGCAACTCAAGTATTGCGTGACGGTTCAACGGCTCCAAAAGGATTTGTTTCCACCAATTTCTTCAAGAATCCGAAAACCGGTGCCGATTTTGCCAGTGACGCCTATGAAAAATCAGGGGTTGCCTACAATGAAGCCCAAGCAAAGAAGCTCTGGGCTCAAGGTCTGAAGCAGGTTGGCCAGAAGAAAGTTCACTTATCACTGTTAAGTGATGATACCGATCAATCAAAGAAGACGACTCAGTATCTTCAGAGCCAATTTAACAAGCTGCCTGGTTTAAGCATTACGATCCACAATGTTCCAACCAAGAGTAAGTTATCCCGTTCAACCAGCGGTGACTTTGACCTGGTTATCTCATCTTGGGGTGCCGACTTTGCCGACCCAATCAACTTCTTGGATCTGTTAACCAAGAGCAACCCAACTAATAACGGTCACTGGGTCAACGCCAAGTATGATAAATATATTGCTGCATCAAAAACTACCGATGCCAACAATAAAATTAAGCGTTATGACGATTTGGTAAACGCCGAAAAGGTCTTAATGAAAGACCAAGGTGTTATCCCACTTTATCAACCAGCCAACGCCCAACTCTGGCGAACAAATATCCACGGCTTTGTGTGGAATCCTGCTGGAATGAGCAACGGTTATAAAGGCCTATACGTAACCAAATAAATGAAACCCAAAAATACCCATCCGGAAAATTTCCGGATGGGTATTTTTTATAACAACGATTACATTGCAACCGCGTTGTTCTTCAATCTAACAGCCTGCTCAAAGTTGTCGGTAATAATGCCAGCGACATGATCGGCCAACAATTTCTTTTGGTCCTTAGGGTCATCAACCGTCCAAATGCGTTCAGCAACATTTGGCAATGGTTGATAATGACTTAAGTGAAGGCCAGATAAATGATCCTTAACAATCAATGCCTTAGCATCCTTAATCACGTGATCGGATAATAAGCAGTATTGCTGAGATGGATCAATCTTGTAGGCAATTTTGAGTGAATCCAGGTTAAATGAGGAGAAGATAACTGGATAAACCAAATCGTATTGCTTTACTAAATCAAGCACAATTTGTTCAATATTTGGATAATGGATCTTATTAGTCTTGAATTCCAAGTTCAGGTGCACCGGCTTACCGGCGGCTAATGACAGCAGATCCTTCAATGTCGGAATGGTTTCACCATCTCGCATATGGAACTGTTGGAGTTCCTTCAGGGTATATGAATGAATCAGCCCTTTGCCGTCGGTTGTCCGATTAATCTTTTCGTCGTGCATGATCACAGGCACATTGTCCTTGGTCAAATGCACATCGAATTCCAAACCGTCAATTCCATGATTAATTGCATACTGAAATCCTTTTAATGAATTTTCTGGGAACTTGAATGGGTAACCACGATGCCCAAAAATCAATGTTTTGGTAGTCAAAATGGATAACTTCCTTTCAATTCGTAACTCTCTTTCAATTCAATCAGCTTCCCTTTAAGATTCAGGTCGAGTCTTAATGGAAGATCGCAATAAGCTACCTGCCGTCGGCCTTGTTAGTCGTCTTCAAGTTGGCGTTCATTGCTGTGTCGGCAGTGTTTAAGGCAGAATTGATATTGCCACCGTTGTAGACAGTTTCCATCGCAGTCTGTTCTAACTCACGAGTCAGCTGCATACCTTCCATCAGAATACCTGAGTTGGTATTGTTTGGCTTGGCACTTGCCAACTGCTCACCGGGAACTTTGGCTGAAGGAATCTTCTTGTACAAGTCTTTTAAGATCTTGGTCTTTTGAGAATTCTTGTTCAAAGCCAGGTATCCGGTTGCTTTTTGCCATGCAGCCTGGTTCTTGGCAGTTTGAGTATACTTGATGAATTCCCAAGCACCACGTTGAGTCTTAGCTGGCTTATCATTGGAAATCCAAAGAGCAGCACCACCAATTCCAACACCGTTAGCCTTCACACCATCTGGATGTGGGAAGTATGAAATTCCCAGTTTGTTCTTGGTTCCAGTGGTCAACTGACCAATGTATGCGGAAGATTGAACAAAGATTCCCAACTTGTTAGCCAAGAAGGCTGCAATTTCGTTGGTTTCAGCACTGGCACCAGAACCATAGTTGACGAAATCACCGGATTTAATATTGGTTCTGATCCATTTCAAGAATTTCTTAGTAGTTGGGTTGTTCAAGTTAATCTTGGTTGGATTGCCGGTATGGCCATCACCATTGTTAATCAAAGAAGTATGAGCGTTAGCCAAAGCTTCTTCCATCAACCAACCATAAATTTCAATTGTCATCCCTTTAACTTTATGGCCGGACTTCTTATAAAGTTCTTGAGCGGCACGAGTCACTTCGCTATAACTTGGTGACTTTGATGGTGGTGTGACACCATACTTCTTGAACAATGAAGCGTTGTAATAAAGGACTGGTTGTGAAGTGTTAAATGGCATTGCCAGTTGTTTACCCTTGTTTGAATAGAACGAACGGGCAACTGGTGAAATATTGCTGGTATCATAATTATCTTCATCAATAAATTTTTGTACGGGAGTTGTGTATTTACTGTGCATCATTTGCGCAGTTGAAATATCAAATGACTGGAATACAGCTGGTGAGGCACTGGTTCCGTGACTTTGAATGATCTTTTGAACGGCTTCATCATAAACCCCTTGATACTGTGGAATAACTTCGTATTTGTCTTGAGATTTGTTAAAATCGTCCACCATTTTATCCAAAGCAACTTCAGCAGGGCCGCCCATTTCATGCCAGAAAACAATTGGCGTTCTGCCGGCTTTAGCAGTCGTTGCGTTCTTTGAACCATTCACAAACGCAAACCCCAATACAAGGGCGAAGACAGCGAAGATTGGTAATGCATAAGCTTTCAAAAAGGCAGTAAATTTCTTCATCATTTGACTGCACCTTCATTCACACCTGATTTGAAGTAATGTTGACCGATGAATAAGACAATCAAGGTTGGAATGACCACAATTGCAGCAGTGGCTTGAATCATTCCCCAATCGTTAAAGGTCTCTTCAGACTGGAGTTGACGCAGACCATTTTGAACAGGTCGAAAATCATTACTGAAGGTGGTCAACATTGGCCAGAGGTATTGGTTCCAGGCACCAAGAAAACTATAAGCACCAAGTGTCATCAGTGGAATTCGGTTGTATGGTAAGACCATTTTCCAGTAGAACTGGAAGTGGCCCAAGCCTTCAATATCGGCAGCTTCTTTTAATTCGATTGGCATCTGCATAAATGATTGACGAAGCATGAAGACACCAAATGCGGAAGTTAAGAATGGAATAACCATTACGGAGTATGTGTTTAACAATCCCATTGCCTTAACAGTCTGGAAGTTGGGAATAATTTCAGCTTCAAATGGCAGCATCATCGTTGCCAGGAACAGAGTGAACAACAACTTACGGCCTTTGAACTTAAGAAAGACGAATGCGTAGGCACTCATTGAACAAAAGATTAATTGAGCGATCATCGTTGCCGTTGAGATTACCAAACTGTTTCCCAAGTAACGAATGATTGGGGTTTGAGTAAAGGCATCGATGTAATTTTGAAACGAAACTTTCGTGCTCAAGAAGTTACCTTGAGCAATTTGCATAGTTGGTAGAAAACTGGTCCACAAACCGATTAGGAACGGTGCCAAGACGATCAATGCTAAGACCGTCAGCAGGGTATAATCCAAAATTCGGCGTGACAGCTTTGGCTTAGTCACAATATCCATTAGTAGTTCACCCGCTTTTCCAAAACTTTAAATTGCAGAAGCGTAAACAATGCAATGATAACTGTCAGAATAATTGATTCGGCACTTGCTTGCGCAAAGTTACCACTGTAAAACGCATCTTTGTAAATTCGATAAACCAACATGTTGGTTGCGTTGGTTGGTCCACCTTTAGTCATCAAGTCAATCAAACCAAAACTCTTAAATGATTCAATCAAAGTAATGATTGAAACGAAGAACAATGTTGGTGAGATTGAAGGGATTGTAATGTGGAAGAATTGGAAACGTGATGATGCGCCTTCAATGTTGGCAGCTTCATACAAAGTTGTTGGAACGGATGTCATGGCACCAAGGAGAATCAGGAATGTGAATCCCAAGTTCATCCAAACAGTGGTGATAATGACAGCCCACATAGCAGCAGTTGGATCGGTTAACCATGGAATTTGTGGCAGATGTAAGAAAGTACTAATCAGTGAAAGAAACCCGGTTGAAGGGTTGAAAATAAATAGCCAGAAGATAGCGGCAACGGAAACGGAAACTCCCATAGTTGCCGAAAATAGTGTGCGAAAAAGGCCAATTCCAGGTAACCTTTTGCTTGCCAGGTTTGCGAGTACCAAGCCCAAGGAAATTGTAATGATGGTTACTGCGAAAACATAGAATAGGGTCACACCCAGGCTTGATAGATAATCTGCCGATGTTAACAAACTGATGTAGTTGGAAAGCCCAACGAAAACAGTGGTTTTTCCAACAGTGTTAGTCAGAAACAAACTAAGATACAAGGTTCGTACCATTGGATAAAAGATAAATACACCGAGGATTAAAAGTGACGGTCCAAGAAATGCCCAAGCAAAATATTTATCTTTGGCATTCAGCGTGAACTTCGCTTCCTGCTCCTCAATCTTGCTTTTAGTTTTCTGAACTGAAAGCGGTGTTCTTGGTCTTGACTGTGTTGGTGATTTAAGCATGAACGTAAGCCTCCTTCGAAAGATTCATACGTTTACCATCTTTGTCAAAAAACATCAAATTGGAATCTGCGGTCACTTTAATTGGCTGGAAGATCCGGTAATTAACTTGACCAGGAACTACCACATGAATATCTTCGCCACTGTTCAAGGTTGCGTAAATAATGGTTTCATCACCAAGGAACCCAGTGTTCTTAATGGTGGCATTAGCTTCAACGCTCTCAGTCGCTTCAACTTTCATGTCATCAGGACGAATTCCAATTTTGACGTTTTCAGCTGGTACTTCTTCATCCAATGCAATTTCCAAATCGGAATCGACATCCAAAACATGGTTATCGGTTTTCGAACGGGTCGCATTTAAGATGTTGATTTGTGGAGTACCAAAGAACTTAGCCACAAATTCATTGGCTGGGTTTTGGTAAATTTCACTTGGTGTACCAATTTGTTGAACGTGTTGGTCGTTAAGCACCATGATATGGTCAGCCATGGTCATAGCTTCAACCTGATCATGAGTAACATAAATCAAAGTCAATCCAAGTTTGCGTTGCAGTGCGTAAATTTCTTGACGCATCTTAATTCGCAACTGGGCATCCAAGTTAGATAATGGTTCATCCATTAAACAAATCTTGGCGTCACTGGCAACGGCACGAGCTAAAGCAACACGTTGACGTTGACCACCTGATAATTCACGAGGCTTACGTTTTGCAAGCTCAGTTAAATTAACCATCTTAAGAGCTTCATCAACTCGTTGTTTAATATCTGCTTGATCCATTTTACGGGCCTTCAAACCAAAGGCGACGTTGTCCCAAACGTTCATGAATGGGAATAAGGCGTAATTTTGGAAAACCATTGTTAGTTTTCGTGCCTTGGGAGGTAAATCATTAACAACTGTATTATCAATGCTGACTTCACCAGCCGTAATTGGAGTTAAACCGGCGATCATTCTAAGTAATGTACTTTTACCACATCCAGAAGGTCCAACGATGACGAAGAACTCGCCAGTTTCAACCTTCACAGAAATATCTTTCAGGACCTCTGTCTGTGCGTCATAATCTTTGCGGACGTTTCTTAAAGTAATTGACAAATATCTCACCTCAAAATCATTTATTTGAATACATTTATTATTGTGGCCGTTCAATGTAAATTCGCGATTTCGTTAATGTAAATTGCAGGTAAAGATATTGGGGACTATGTAAAGATTATGTTTCGGCAGCCAGTTTTGAAAACAAATGAAAAGGGCTCTAAAAGCATCTTTAAATGCTTTTAGAGCCCTATTTGTCGGGATTGATTAGCCACGCATGCCATCAACAAATTCTTAAACAAGTCTATAAATTTCTGGATTTTTATCACATAGATATCAGAACAAAAGAGTCAGCTAATCAAAATTATGACACAAAAAAAGATGACATTTTAAGTCATCTTTTTGCGATTCACTTTTCAACTCATCATTTATAAACATCAAACAACTTACTAAAATCAACCGTCCCCAAACCAGTTGCCTGGTTATAAACGGTTCCTGGCTGACCAGTGTAATACAGGTTAGAGTTATCGTCAGTGTCATTTAATGGATGGAATGGAGAATCACTCTTGGTTGCCAATTGATACAGCTGAGGATTCCAGAATCCCATTCGCTGTCTGCCGCTGGCACTGTTAATTAAAGCAGCAACGCCGGCAAACTGTGGTGAAACAACGCTAGTACCGCCATAATTGTTCCAAGGCTTTTCACTGGATGCCTGATAGACCTGATATCCGGTCATTGAATCCGCATTGGCTGAAATATCTGGATAATTTCGACCCCAGTTCGTACCATGGAATAATGGGGCATTAAAGACCGGCTGGTTATATTGTGACAAGTACTCGCGGGCATTATAGGTGTTAACGCCGGGTACTCCTTCTTGATAATCAGGGGTTTGATAGGCTTGATCAAAGCCACCACCGCCAGCATCACTAATCAAATCCCAGAACTCTGGCATAGTTGCCAGGAAGTTGCTGTTGGCTTGTAGGAATGGCCAGTAGTAATCGGATCCCCAAGCTCTTTCTTTTGAGTTGGTAATGGTGCCCATTGACTTGTCATTAATCTTCATATCTTTTTTAAATGGTAAGCTGGTTCCACCTGCTGAAGTAATCCATGGGTTGGAAGGATAAGGGTCGCAATCT
Organism: Lentilactobacillus kefiri; assembly: GCF_007989105.1. Lineage (GTDB taxonomy): Bacteria > Bacillota > Bacilli > Lactobacillales > Lactobacillaceae > Lentilactobacillus > Lentilactobacillus kefiri. Next base: position 142,184 of record NZ_BJVK01000003.1, read on the forward strand.
TGAATCGAACGATCAAGGATCACGTCATTGCCTGAAATCCCACTGATCGTGTAGTTGAGCGCACCATTATCACCAGCAGCCACAAAGCTTGAAATTCCTTGAAGGGCTCCTTGGGCCAAAACCATATTGAGGATTTGAACGTATTGTGATGGCATCACGTGGCGTTTTTCAAGTATCTGGAAATAGTTGTTCGGGCCAAGGCCCCAACTGTTGCTGATGGCACTGACATCCCCATCATCGTAGGCCATCAGATATGAATTGATGAGATTCATATAATCTGAAGTGGCTGCCTTGTTGTAATACATCTTAATGTTGGCTTGTGGTGCCACCGATCCGGCATACTCAACATCCATTGTTGCTTCGGAATCATCATGAGAAACATAGCCTTTGTTTACCACATTTCCTTTGACATTTCGAACCGTAAATCGATTCTTGTCAGTGCTGGCATTTTCATGTTTCCAGAAATGGGACAAATTACTTTTAACCACATTTCCAAATGTAATAATGCCAATCGTTTGACCTTTACCGGTTAATCCCTGTTTATACAAATTATCAACGCCGTAAGTATCGGTAAATCGGCTTGTGTAGCCGTGATTAACCGAGTTGGCATAGTTGGGTGTATCATCATTCTTATTAAACGACACATCGGTTTCCGGGTAGAAATACCCTTTGCTATGATCGGCCATCCCCAGAACTGCCAACACAGTGTCCTGCAAGTCGGATGGAATCGATGGCTTTGATTTACCAAATTGGAGCGGATCTGAATGGTACTGGGCGGTTCGCATGTTCATCTTGAACATCTTATTAATGTATTTAACTTTTCCGGTTACATTAATCACCAGCCCATTCTTGTATGGCTGAGCATCCAGATGATTCTTCTTAAATAAGGCCACCCACTGATTCAATACCGATTGGGGCTGACCATATTTGGCCTGAATTTGCGGACCGGTCAAGAAGTCCTTAAAATCTGATTTGGTTGGATCATTTACATCGCTGGCTTCTTGGTAATACTGTTGCTCGTTTTGCGGCTTCAACACAATATCAAACGTGGTAACCGTGTTTGCTGTAACCTTGGTTGGCTTCACTTTTTTAGCGGTTAACGTCTGGTTGTAGAGATCTCCAAAGACTGATGCGGAAGCTGTACCGGCAGTAACCAGTCCAAATGAAAAGACAGCTGCGAATAGAATCAATAATTGCTTAATAATATGATGTTTATTCATAAAATTAATCCCCTCAATCCAACAATTCTATGTACCGTTTACAAGCTAATTTTAGCATGGATACTTTTCCGGCAGAAAGGAATTGCTCATGATAATCGGCATCATTCCAACCCATCCTTCAAAGAACTGGTATATTAATCAGCTTGAAACTACGGTATAATGAAAATGATTACATTGTCGAGTTAGAAATTGAGGAGTCCGTTTTATGAAAGATAGTTGGTTTAATCGTAAATTCTATAAAACATTTGATTTTTGGATTGGGTTTGCACTTGTCGTTGGGGACTTAAGTGCCATCTTTTTTGGCCCCGGCCTTCATTTAAGTATGAGATCCGGCTTTTACATTATTGGCTTGCTCCTTGGCATTTTCATGATTGCCCAAAGTATGTATGTGCCCGGTGACGGTACCAATGGTCGATCGTAACCCTTCGAAAATCAGTTAATCCTTATAATGGAAATAAAAATAGCGCCTGAAACATCATCGTAAAAGTTGACGTTTCAGGCGCTATTTAATTATCTATGGAGCAGACATAATATAATTTATTATTTGGATTGCTTACCAATCGATGAAGGCAGCCCATCGCTCACGAACTTCTGATTCAAATCAAATGGAACCGGTTGATCCAACACCAATGTATCCGGCTCAACTTTGCAGTCGTATGCGACCACGTGGACGCTCTTTCGTTGAGCTTTACCGATTTCAACGGCCAGTTCGTTAAAGATGTCACGATCAATGGTGACTTTTTTGACGTTGGAAATTTGGATCACAAACAGTAAGTATGCCAAGTATCCGGCATCAACTGCTCGTTCCAGCGTTTGCACGTGCTTTAGGCCTCTGGTTGTTGGAGCATCCGGGAACGCCGCAATTCCTTCATTAATCAAAGTCACGCCCTTTACTTCCAAAAAGAACGGCCGGTCCAAATTGTCGGCACCCGCAAAATCCAAGCGAGAATCCAAATAGGTTGTCTCAGGATTCACCTTTGAGATGGATTGAATGCCGGGTAATTTGATGTAATTGGTCTCCAAACCGGTTTTGACAACCTTATTGGGAGCTTGCGAATCAATATTAATCCACTGCCGGTCATATTTTTTGGCCGCCACCAGATCATACCGGGTTTTACGGTTGGGATTGTCATTATGGACCAAAGCAGTCGTGACTCCCGGCTGAAGAATGGTTGTCCGGCCCGTGTTCTTCACGTGAGTGGTGACCACTTCGCCAGTATCAATTAACTGACAATGGGCAATGAACCGGTTGGGCCGGTCAATGAATTTTGCTAAATGAACGTTGGGATATTGCATGGGGCACCTCTATACTGTCGTTTTCGGATTATTACTTGTATTATATAGGTAATATAAACGTTTGGGGGAAATGATATGTACACATTTATTAACCGAATTCGAAATTTTATTTGGCTTAAAAGTCTTGCTTACATAATCTTCGGCTTGTTCTTCTTATTTGATCCACACGGAACACTGAATATCGTCATTAGCCTGATTGCGTCATTCTTTCTTGTATTTGGCGTGATTAACCTGATCTCCGCCTGGCGGCAAAGGGTCAACAATGAAGTCACCGACTATAGCATGGCAATCGGCATTGCCCAAATTGTGATTGCAATCATCGTCTTTATCCTGGCAGTCCCATTACTGTCATTTCTACCGTTTATCTTGGGAATCGTGCTGATCATTACCGGAATTTCCAACGTCTTCACAGCGCTGAACCACCGTCAATACGTCAACATTTCACCAATGCCGTTTGTTCTATATGGCGTCCTCTTAATTCTAGTGGGAATTTTGCTGGCATTCAATCCATTCGGAACAATTTTGATATTACTGCAATTCTTTGGCGCAACTCTGATTGTCATGGGCATCATGACCATTGTGACAGCTTGGAAATTAAGTGTTTAAATGAAGCTTTAATAGTAGCCGGATAGCAATATCCAGCTGCTATTTTTTTGGTTAGTTGACATTGTATACTGTTTCACATTATCGTATAATAATGACGTGAATGTAGTCAGTAGGTCCTTAAAATATAAGGTATCTGGTTAACTTCTATTTTCACAAGTTGCGGTCTTAACATCGCAACCGGGGGAGTAGAAATGAGTACCCATTCAAGATCCTAATAGATGTGTGTATCGATGAGATACCATCAGATACGAACTGAAAATTGATTAAGAAGTATGGGGGCACTTGGCACAACATATGATGTGTTGTGTCTTTTATTATGTTTTCATAAACGTGTAAGCATGTTGGAAACGGTTTATTGCAGTTTCACAACATTTATTACAAAAATGTGTGTAAATCATTGCAAATGTAATCTTTAAAGGCCTATACTAAATATAGAGTTGAAGGAGAGAAACGCTCGGTTAATCCAAACGTTGATTTCCCAAATTTACAACTCAAAAAAATTAGGAGGCCATGTAATATGAAGAAAGCATTGGAAAAGATGTTCAACAAGGTATTGGCAAAGAAGTCTGAAGACGCTGGCAACTTGGAAACCAGTGAAAGTAACCGTTTGTTCTGGAACTCAGTAACCAAGGCACAATAAAATGAATAGATTAATACGATGTAGGCAGCTGTTTCTAGTTACGAAACAGCTGCCTATTTTTTATTCAAAAGGCTTCCTGTAAAAAGATCCTCGCCCAATCCAAGCAACCGTTTGTCACGTACCCACAACACTTTGTGCGTCACCAACCTCCCCATCAAATAGTCAAATGACCGCTTGTATTTTTATATGGGTTAGGGTATCCTCTTATTAAAGTGTTTTGTACTTTAATTCATTCAAATAATAGTATTTTATACTTTTAAATTAATTGGGAGGTTATCAACTTGGATAATACGAAACAAAGTTCAAAATCCTTCACGTTCATGGTGATTGGAACCGCATGGATGTTTGATGCCATGGATGTTGGGTTATTGTCATTTATCATGTCAATCGTTCATAAGGAGTGGATGCTGACAAATTCGCAAACCGGATTAATTAGTTCCATCAGTACGGTTGGAATGATTTGTGGTGGCTTTTATTTTGGGAGTCTTGCAGATCGGATTGGACGAAAGAACACCTTGATCATCACCCTGCTGACTTTTTCAATCGGAAATTTAGTGCTTGCCGCAGCCCCAGGATTTTATACATTTTTAGCCATTCGTTTTATTGTCGGAATGGGGCTTGGTGGTGAGTTGCCAGTTGCTGCAACCTATGTAGCCGATATGTACCGTGGTTCAAAGCGGTCACAGATGCTGATCTTAGCCGATAGTTTTTGGGCCGTTGGCTGGTTGGTCGCATCATTTCTATCCGTATTATTTGCCCCAGTATTGGGTTGGCGGGGACTGTTAATTTTAACCGCATTGGCCGGCTTCTTCGCCTTGGTCTTACGCCGTCATATCCATGAAATTCATACACTGCCGAAGCAATCAAGTGAGTGGCGGTCAACCTTGAAATCAGAATTCAAGCCTTGGACCATCACCCTTTGGATAGCTTGGTTCATGGTCATGTTCAGTTATTACGGCATGTTTATGTGGCTGCCAAGTATCTTGATTGATAAGGGATATGGAGTTGTCAGCAGTTTTGGTTACACAACTATTATTGTCGTCGCCCAACTTCCCGGTTACTTCTGTGCCGCTTGGTTGGCAAAAAGAATCAAAGTAAAATATGTCTTTTCGATTTACATGTTGGGAACCGCTGTTGGTGCCATTATGTTTGGTCAGTCGACAACCGCTTTGATGATTATCATTGCCGGATGTGTGCTGTCGTTCTTCAACCTTGGCGCTTATGGTGCAATCATTGCCCTCACTCCGGATCTTTATGAAAGTACCATCAGAGGAACAATGACTGGAATTGCGCAAGGAATTGGCCGAATTGGTGCGATTGCCGGTCCGCTGTTGGTCGGAATACTGATGGACCATCAAGCCAGTGTTAACATCGTCTTCATCATTTTCATGATTTCGTTAGTGATCGGTTCAATTGCGGTATTAACCCTGCCAGCTGCTTCAAAAGGCTCAAAGGAGTAACCCTATGAATAATATTTTGCTAGCCGAAAAGTTAAAGGAATTTCTCAATGAGGATCTCAACTTTGGTGACATGAGTCTCAAGTATCTTCAAAGTTCAAAAGTGATCAGCGGCTCATTTATTGCTAAACAAGCCGGCGTGGTTTGCGGTCAGGAGATTCCTCAAGCAGCCTATGATTTGCTTGGTAACGCCCACTATACAGCCCTTGTTGAAGATGGAAAATACGTCAGCAACGGAACAATCATTGGTAAGGCAACCGGCCAGGCATCAGTTCTCTTAACCGGCGAACGGGTTATTTTAAACTTGGTTCAACGGATGAGTGGGATTGCTTCAAAAACTGCCAGGATCATTGCCAAATTAGACGATCCGACAATCAAGATAACCGATACCAGAAAGACGGCACCCGGTTTGCGAATGTTTGATAAGTTTGCGGTTGCTGCCGGTGGCGGCTTTAACCATCGTTTTGACCTAACCGGCGGGATTATGCTGAAGGACAACCATATTGCATTAGCGGGCGGTGTCCGTGAAGCGTTATTGGCAGTCAAAAGGAATGTCGGCCCATTGACTCCCATCGAGATTGAAGTCGAAACAGAAGACGAGCTGAAAGACGCCGCTTCTGTGGGTGCCAACGTCATCATGTTTGATAATCAGAAACCGGAAACCATCAAAGAATGGAAACGACTAGTCCCCGAAACGATGAAAATTGAAGCATCCGGTGGAATTACGGAAGAAACAGTTGCCTCCTTTAAAGGATGCGGTGCGGACTATCTTTCCATTGGAAACTTAACCAACGACGTTTCACCTTTGGATATTAGTTTTCTAGTCAAAGGTGTTATTAAGAAATAATAATCAGGTCCATATAATTGCATTCAAAAACCTCTTTCGAGTTTAAATATCGAAAGAGGTTTTTATAGTTTATTTTTAAATCATAATACTGGCAATATTATTGTTTACTCGTTCTTTGTTAACAGCTCATCCAGCTTATTGAAGAATGCTTTACCACGCACTTCGGTAACCAGGTTAATCGGTCGGCCATCGTTGGTTTCAAATGTCCGTCCGGCACCGGCACCAGTCGTCAGGACGTCACCTTTAATATCTTTGGATTCCACGAGATCCGGATATTGACTGGCAACGGTGGTTAGCACATCCCACAAATAATAAGTTGAATTGGCTTCATAGGATGAAACCAGCGCATAGCCTTGGCCAATCAGATCCATCATTGGGTACCGCCTCAAGCTGGCCCAATGCTGCTGAACATCAGCGTTCAACGGAACTTGGTTGGTACTTTCAAGGCCCACCATTTGAATATCAATGTCAGCATCCCAGACCGTCTTAACAGCTTCAGGATCCCAATAAGCGTTCCACTCTGCCGTCCCATCATGTTTGGGTTCCAGGACATTACCTTCAGTGCGCATTGTGCCACCCATCCAGTACAGCCGCTGAATCTTTTTGACGATCGTTGGATCAACCTCCAAAGCCCGTGCCAAATCAGTAAGCGGCCCGGTCATAACCAAATCGGTTTTGCCTTCAGTATTCTGGAGCTTGTCGATCATATCCAAATGAGCCGGCTTTTCAGCCAGTGGCGTGGTTGGAGCGCCGTGTTCGTTGAGTAATGGGAAAGCATCAAATGAAAATGAACTCAGTCGCCATTCCTTTGGAAATTGGTGAACCGCTCGTGAATTTGATGCCGCAACGGAAACTTGGGCGCCGTGCCCAAATCTGGTAATGATTTTGCGTGAAGCCGGTACAGATCCATCAATGTAACCATCCGCATCAATTACCCCGACACCGGTCAAATTTACCTCGGGCATTTGCAGCAAGAGCAACAATGATACCAAATCATCGACGTTACCATCATGGTCAAAGTAGACATTTTTCAAGATTGCATCCTCCTTATTTGTTACTTTTATCATACAGGATGGATGTTCTGGGGTCTAATCAAATCATTCCTTAATCGTTTGCGATTCCAAAGTTATTCGAGTCCCGCCACCTGATAATTGCATAGAAGACAACCGCCCAGATAACGGCACCCAAAGCTGGTAAGAATGATTCACTGCTGAAGAACAAACTGGCAAAAATTGCGATAAAGAATGCAATTGTTAACGGGTTTGACCAACGATAATTGGGCATCTTGAACCCATCGGTCTGAAAATCTTTGGAATGACGATATTTCCAATGTGCCACCACCGTCAACATACAGACCAGAATATAAATATCGCTGGAAACTGAAGCGATGAAGGAAAACGCAGCACCCAGTGAGTTAAATGAACTGATGATTGGTGCCAAAAGCATCATCCCTGCTGAAAACAGGACACTAACGATCGGAATCCCACTCTTGGAAACCTTTTGAAATGGCTTCATTGCAGGTTCGTTGGATTCTTGGGCCAGTTGATACAAGTGACGCCCAGTCGAGAAAATCGCACTGTTTAACGTTGACATTGCAGCTGCAATGACCACTAAGTTAATAACGGCTGACGCACCTGGAATCCCGGCAAGATTAAAGATTTGAACAAATGGACTTTGGTTAGGGTTCAATGTTTTCCATGGGGTGATTGCCATGATAATAATCAAGGAACCAATATAGAACAATAGAATTCGTGCGATGATTTGGTTGACTGCCTTAGGTAATACCTTGCGTGGATTTTTAGTTTCTGCAGTTGTGATACCAACGAACTCCATCCCTTGAAAGGCAAAGAAAACCATTGGGAACGCCATGATAAATTGGTGAATCCCATTAGGGAACATTGAGAATCCAGTGGTTAAATTCCCCCATGAGGCATGAGTTCCAGCTGGATTTTCGTGGTGGGTGAATACAAGATACACGCCAATCACAATCAGAGCGAGAATCGCAATTACCTTAATTCCAGACAAAAACGTTTCGGACTTGCCAAACGAACTGACCATCGCAAGGTTAACGCCACTCAAGATCAAAAGAAATAATACTTGGATAATCGGTGCTGAAACACTAGGGAACCAATACTTAACATACGTCGAAATTGCCGTCAATTCAGCCATCCCAGCTAAAATCAGTTCCAGCCAATAACTCCATGCGGCAAATTTGCCCAGTCGTTGGTTAACATATTTCCCAATAAACGAGACAAAGGTATGTTGCTCAGGGTCGGCATACATCATTTCACCGATCGCCCGCATCATCAAAAAGAAGAAGATCCCAATGATAAAGTACACAAAAATAATTGATCGACCGGTTCGATGAATAGTGCTCCCAGCACCAAGGAACAGTCCTGTTCCAATGGAACCACCAAACGCAATCATTTGAACGGCAAGGTTGGATAATCCCCGTCTGGTACCGTCCTTATTTACTTCAATCTTTTCTGCCGCTAACATAAAAAGCCTCCTTGGATAATGAGTCTGAGGACAAAAAAATGTCCCTACAGTAAATACTGTAGGGACGTATACACGTGGTGCCACCCAGTTTCATGGCTGATCTTTCAACCAGTCACCTTAAGGACTCGTTAACGATAATCGTTAATTAAGTCTGAGATCGTAACGTGTCTTCACGTAGGCATCGCTTTCACGTGCCTAATGCTCTGAGCTCATCTTCACGGGAATCTTTTTGGCTGCCTCGCACCACTCACAGCTCGCTTTTTCAAAAAGATGCCTGCTACTCTTCTCATCATCGCTTAATGTTTTAATTTAACTATTATCTTAACACGGCATTAACGAAATGCAAATAGGATTTCATAATCAATTTGAATGTCGATGTCAAAGTCGACCTGCAAGTTCCTTAACTTTAGCGGCTATGCCATCACGGACTGATCGAAATACGGCCAGCTTTTGTGCATCCGTTCCCGTTGCCTTGGCAGGATCTGGGAATCCCCAATGCTCACGTTTAACTTGTGGTGGAGTTACTGGACAGCGTTCTTCGGCATCATCACAAAGCGTCACAACCAAATAAGCGTTGTTGAGAATCTTTGGGTCAATCACCTTTGACGTTTGTTTTGAAATATCGATCCCGGACTCGGCCATTACCTGGACCGCTTTCGGGTTTACCCCATGGCTTTCAATTCCAGCCGATAATGCCAGATATTCATGGGGCAGATATTGTTTGCCAAAACCTTCTGCCATTTGGCTGCGGCAAGAATTGCCGGTACATAGAAAATAAATGATCTTTTTGTCCATTGGGATTTGCCCACCTTCGAAATCACCGCTATCATTAATATCTTACTTCATTTCATGAACAGCCGCTTAAATTAGGATTGCGAACTTTTTTAAATAGTGGACAATTAGAGTTAAAGCCAATTAGTTAAGGAGAACCCGATGAAAAAGGCAGAGGAAATTTTTAAAGAGATTCAAGCAGATCCGCAAAATCAAGAATTTACTGGAAATGGGATTCTTCCTTTGTATCACATTGACCCCAAGGCTGAAATTCTCATTATCAGTCAGGCGCCCAGCCGGAAAGCCCAGGCATCCATGGTGTTCTGGGATGACCCGAGCGGTGATCGGCTCCGGGATTGGATGGGTCTGAGCAAGGATGAATTTTATAACTCTGGTAAAGTCGCTGTCCTGCCCTTGGAATTTTACTATTCGGGAAAGGGTGCTCATGGTGATTTACCGCCGCGGAAGGGCTTTGCGGATAAGTGGCATGCTCCGTTGCTGGCGTTAATGCCGAATATCAAAGTTAAACTGCTGATTGGTCAGTATGCGCAGAAATATTATCTGGGAAAGTCACGTGGTAAAAATTTGACCGAAACAGTGCGCCATTTTGATCAATATTTACCAGAATACTTTCCATTGGTCCACCCTTCGCCACTCAACTACGGCTGGATGAAACAACACCCTTGGTTTACCGATGAGGTGGTGCCGGAGCTACAGAAGAACATCAGGAAGATCATGGCAGCCAAGTAACGATGCTGTACTTATATGAATATCAGAATTTTGATATTAATGATGAGGAGAATATGATACAATATTTTTTGTGAGAAAATTCACACAACATCATTTATTGGGGGAGTATCACTATGTTAAAGCTTAAAAAAGCAACTTTAACAGTTGCAGTCGCATTTACTGTCGGTGGCGGGCTCATGTCACTACCACCACAAGACGTTTCGGCCAGAACAACCTATGTCTGGATCGCACCACACCATGGGAAAAAGTATCATTATTCACGTGGATGCCGGGGATTAAGTCATGCCGGATCAAAGCGCCACGTGACATTGCGCTGGGCAAAACATCATGGATATCGTTTGTGTGGTTGGGAACATTAAAAATTTCTAGTAAA
>NZ_BJVK01000004.1 GCF_007989105.1 Lentilactobacillus kefiri
TTTAACGAAACGTTTCGTTGTGTCACTCGTTCAAATCAGCATATATAAATATACCGAATTTTCGGTGATCCGTCAATAGTTGATTTCAAATTAGTTTCATTTTTTGGCCGCGAGGTTTCAATTGGTACATTTGGATTAGCATCAAGGTAAATAAAAAGCAGGACTCAACGGAGTCCTGCTCAGTACATAAATGTCTATTTCAGTTCTGGTGCATCGGTCTTGTACAAGTTCATTGTTGACTTACCATCGTTCTTAGCTTCGATGCTGGTTGGTTTTTCCTTCTGGGCTTTCTTCAAATTATCGAGGGCTTTCGTGTATTGATAAGTAAAGTCTTTCCGATTAACTTTCTTAAAGCCTTTAGGGGTATAGAATCGCAACAAGTCACCCCAAATGACCCGATCAGACAACGACAGTTCAGTCGTGACGTGGTTTTGAATACTTGCAAGCTGACGTTTCTGTTTGGCGTTTGGCTTAATTTGCTTCCCTGTCTTGGTCAAGTAAACATCGCCACCTGCCTTGGTATATTCTGGCGTGACAAAGTCACCATCTCTAAACGCAACTCTTTGGTCATGCTGTTTGGATAATAAATCAGTTCCAAACTGAATCGTATTGTTGTTCTTGTCCCCTAGCAGATGAAGAATCGTTGGCAATACGTCAATCTCACCACCATAAGTATGGTTAACGCCACCTTTAAGACGAGGCGAATGAATCATAAACGGAACCTTCTGGAATTGAGCAAGATCATAGTTGTTAATGGACTTTTTATGAAGTAGTTGGGCAATCGCAGGTCGATGGTTGTTGGAAATACCATAGTGATCACCATAAACCACGATCATACTATTTTTGCTCAACCCGGTACGTTTAAGATAATTCATAAATTCAGCAAATGCCTGGTCGAGATAATGGGCAGTTTGCACATAAGGATCAACAGTTTGGTCCCCTGTCTTTGTGGCAGGGAAATCAGTGTTTTGCTTATCCAGCAAATATGGATAATGGTTGGTTAAAGTAATGAGCTTTGCATAGAATGGCTGCGGCAACTGCTGAATATAGTTGGCTGCGTCCTTGAAAAATATCTTGTCTTTTAATCCGTAGCCGACACTATATGACGGCTTGGTCTTATAGTATTCGGAACTGAAGAAATAATCGTATCCCCATGACTTATAAGTACTGTCACGGTTCCAAAAGCTTGGAACATCCCCATGGAAAGCGGCAGTTGTATATCCGCGTTGATCCAAGATAGCCGGTGCCGCCTGATAAGTATTTTGAGCACCATATGTGACCATTGCGGAGCCCTGTGGTAATCCATAAAGTGAATTTTCAAGCATCATTTCGGCATCAGACGTTTTCCCTTGGGCCACCTGATGATAGAAATTATCGAAACCAATGGTGTGGCGGTTATGGAAGAATGCATTCAAATGAGGGGTGACTTCTCGCCCGTCGACTTTATAATCAATCAAAAATTGCTGGAAACTCTCTAGATGAATAATAAAGACATTCTCACCCTTTGTCTTGCCAAAATAAACCGGATTGGCTTTGGCACGACTATGATCAAGGTATTTCAAAATACTATCCATATCGCTGGCTTTGGCCTTTGACTGAGTGGCCGACTCTTTTTGAGTCTGATAGATATTAAATGCCGCATATTCATTAAGGCCAAGATATTTAACAATATAATTATTATCAAACGTTCTGGTTAACAATCCCGAGCGATCCATGTTGGCCAGGCCGTACTCACCGCCCATCAAGAGAAACGAAATAGCCGTAATCAATAGCGCATAACGTTTCTTAAAGGGCTCGGCATCAATTTTGATAATATGAAATGCCAACAAAATAACCAGAATCACAATATCCAGGAAAATGAAGAAGTCACTAAAATGAATGATCTCAGCTAAACTCTTACCAAGGTTATTTTGAACATTGCCACTTCCCTTGATGATCCCCAAAGATAGGAAATCGGAGAACTCACGGTAATAGACAATGTTAGCAAATGCCCAGATACTCTCCAGGGTATCGATAATCATCATCAGCCAATATGACAATCGGCCACTGAAATAAAGCGCAATTCCAAAAGTCAGAAGTGCGGCCGGAATTGGATTGATCGCCAAAAGGAATTCCTGCATACCTCCTTTGACACCCAAAGTAAATTTGGTCTGATATGCAATGTAAGTCTTAATACAAAACAAAATGACAATCAGCAAGAAAAAGCCAATTCTTGTGTTTATAAGATTTGAAAAACGATATTTCTTATCCGTTAACATTCCTGTTCCTCCAAATTTTTCCAATAGTCGTTTACTTGATCCGATTATCGGAATCATCAACTTTATCTGGTTTGATTAATAAAGCACCGGCCCCAGCAGCCATTCCAAAGTAATACGTTAAAATTCTCCAAATAATCATTGCCAATACTAATTTACTGTTGCTTGAAATAAAACTGTGAAACAGTGATTCAAAGCTAAACTCAGCTCCACCGGAACCACCAGGAATTGGGAACAGTGAAATAATCATAACGATCATGATATGTAAACTGGTAACCATAATCACATTCACACCGGTATATCCCAAGGACAGCATAATGAAGTATGGAATTAAGTAATAAAATAAAAGTTGGAAGAATGTAAGGGCAACAACCTTTAACAACAACTTAGGCTGTCGACCGATCCTGACACTCTCTTCAAAAAGATTGTCAATCTTCGAATACATCGTTTCGCGCATTGAATAGAACTTTTCGTCCTTTACAAACCATTTTACAGGATGAAAAAGCAATGTGGCCAACTTTTTTGTAAAAGAAGGCCAATACATAATCATCAATAGCCCAACGATAACGAAGAAGTGAATCAAAAAGCCAAAGATGACAAACAATGCCAGAAAATGTAATTTACTGGCAACAAAATGAAATCCAATGATTAAACTAATAAAAAAATTGACCACAATCATGGCCTGATAAACCACAAATTTCATCAATAAAGCCGAGCTGGCACGACCGCCATCAACCCCAGTCTGGAGCATGACGATTAATTGACCGGGCTGGCCACCGGATGAAAATGGTGTGATCCCGTTAAACAATTGCTCTACCAGCGGCACACGAATCGCATCTTTAAAAGTAAAATGTTCAACTCTATTGGAGACCAATACCTTGGTAATGACTCCTTCGATCAATAAGTATGCACAAATACAGAAGAAAGCGACTAAGATCCACCAGGGATTTAAAGTAAACAAGTCATGGATTAACACGCTTAGTTTAACGTCCCGCATTGAGTATGCAATAATTGCAATCCCAATGATCACCATCGCTAAGAGGGTAATTTTATTATTTCGTGACATTATTAACCTTCCTTGGACTGTTGATTATAAAAATCATACCAAACCTTTGCCAGATGGTCTTCAGAATAACGCTCACTGGCAATCGTGGTCTGCTTCTTTAAATCTGCCAATTTGTCAGGGTTCAAAAGGAGCTCATGAAGTTGATCATTCATCACACCTTCGTCGGCAGCTGCAAGATAATACCCGTTAATGATAGATTTGTAGAGGTCCAAATCCCGCAGCATGACTGGGGTGTTGGTTGAAAATGCCTCCAGGACAGACATTGGAAACAACTCATTAAAGGATGGCAGTAAAAACAAGTCAGCCATATTGTAATATTGAACCATTTTTGAACGGTCAATAATTCCCGGGAATGCTAAATTACTGGGAGGATCCTTAACGATCTTTTCCAGATCAGCATAGCCTTCGGTAATTTTTCCAAATGAGAAGCCACCCGTCCAGATAAATTGAACATCAGGGTTTTGCTTTGCCAGTTTGACGAAATCCAAGACGCCCTTTCGCGTTTGGATTTGTCCGCTGCCAAGAACGGTAAACCGATCCGGATCGTATCCGTGCTTGATGCGCAAAGTCCGTTTTGTCCGGTCATCAACATCATAGAATTCATCCTTGCTGACAAAGTTTGGAATATAGGTAATTCGCTCTTTAGGAATTCCATAACGTTCGAGCTTTGGAATAAACGATGGATTAACCACAACGATATGGTCCATCCGTTTGTAAAAAGCAATCACATACCTGTAAAAGATTGATTTGAATGGTTGAGGGATTTTGAGACTGCCCTCCAAAGTTTCAGGAATGAAATGGACGTACCCGATTTTTCGACCGCGCTTCTTGGAAAATGTTGAAAGATAAAAGCTGGGATTGATCGTATGGTAATGGCTAATATCCGCAGGGGCATAACTATTAATTTTAATGATAAAGTCATTGGGAAAATGTTCTTTCAACATCCTGACCAGCTCTAAATATGCACTGCCGACTCCCTGACCTTTTACCTTGTCTGCTGTTGAGAACATATTAATCTTTAACATACAAACTCCTTATGGAAAATTCTACTCGATGTTGGTTGTTGCATCGTCCTGCAGTTCTTGGGCAACGACGACCGAACGATAAAAATCAATTACCCGATTGCCAAATGTTTCTGCAGAAATAGCGGTTAGCTTTTTCTGTAAGATCTGTTTGGCTTTTGGTGTTTGGGTATTCACTTCGTGTTTCAGGTAATGGGCAACGATCCCCACAAAGTCATCATCTTGATCAAAAGTCTGACCAAGCGTTTCCGAGCTCAGTAAGCTGTTCGTATAATCACTTGCCGAAACAACGACCGGAAGCCCGGCTGCCATGGCTTCAATATATGTGAGTCCTTGTGACTCGGACTTGGAGGTCGATACAAAGACGTCACATGCCCGATAAAATGCATTGACGTGGTCATTTTCAACTTCTCCAGTGAAAATAACGTGATCATCCAACTGCAATGCGTGAACTTGACTCATTAAATCATCTTTGGCGGGACCATCCCCAACAATCATCAAGATGGCATTGGGAATTTCGTCCAGTATTTTCGGTAAATAATCAATGATTTCAGAGATGTTTTTCTCATACGCCAATCGGCTGATTGAAAGCATCAACGGTGTATCTTTTGGAATATGATACTCTTTTCGAATATCAGTCTTAATTTCTTTGGCGTACATATTAATATCAATTCCGGTTGGGATAATCCGCATTTCACTTTTAACACCGTAATCCGTGAGCTTATCCAGCACTCGATCGCTTGGAGCAATTACTCCGGACAAGTGATAACAAAATGCCAAGGTTCCCTCTTTCACATGAACCGGCTTGAGAAGCTTACCATTAGCGACATAATGCAAATAATCCTCATACATCGTGTGATAGGTATGGATGCAGGGAATGTTCAAATTCTTAGCTACAAACTTACCAATCATCCCCATCGAAAATTCAGTTTGGGTATGAACGATATCAAGATTGAGTTCTTTTGCAATTTCATAAGCTTGAAACAGGCCCCGAACAGCAATCCGACGGTCCGTAAATGAAATGAAGGGAATACTTGAGAAGCGGAAAATATTTCGTTCATAAGTATCCTTATCAACATGGGGGTCGGTGGTGGTAAAAATATAGACTTGGTTGCCCTGACGTTCAAGCTCGTTTTTAAGTGTTTTAATCGAGGTTGCAACACCGCTTACCTGTGGAAAATATGTATCTGTAAAAATTCCGATATTCACGGCTGACACCCCTTTCTACCAAAATCGGTTTTCCCGCGATTTTAAATGCACAATCACGTTGCTAAACCGTGTGGACACGTAGTCCCACAATCATTGTAATTATATTTGTTTAGTTCTGGTATTGCAAACCGCCAAAATAAAAAGAACAAGCCGGTAATAGACGGTCTAACGCCCTTAGCAGCTTGTTCTTTAAGTTATTTATAAATCTATTGTTGACTGTTAGTGGCTTGGTGAATAAATGCAGTAACTTCTTCAGTGGTGCTGGCCATGGTAACGGCTTTATTAGCCAACGTAACCATCTCTCTGGAATCAAGGTGTTTAATCAACGCTCTTGATTTGAGGATTGACGAAGCACTCATTGAAAATTCATTCAACCCCATTCCGACCAAAATCGGAATGGCCATTTGATCGCCAGCCATTTCCCCACACATGTATGCGGGTAAATTGTTATCATGGCAGGCATCAATGATGTGTTTTACCAACCGTAAAACCGCTGGGTTATATGGTTGGTATAGATATGAAACCATGCGGTTGCCGCGATCGGCTGCCATGATGTACTGGATCAAATCATTGGTCCCAATACTCATGAAGTCAACTTCATTGGCAAATTGATCCGCCAATATGGCAGCAGCCGGAACTTCAACCATAATCCCAATTCTAATGGGTTTAACCCGAACTTTTTCACGAATCAATTTGATTCGTTCCTGGTCAAGGATGCTCTTGGCCTTTTTCAACTCATTAATCGTGGTAATCATTGGAAACATGATTGACAGGTTGCCAAAAGCCGATGCCCTTAATAACGCCCGTAATTGAGTTCTAAAGATCTCAGGTTTGTCCAGACTCATCCTAATGGCACGGT
This sequence comes from Lentilactobacillus kefiri, assembly GCF_007989105.1. Taxonomy (GTDB): domain Bacteria; phylum Bacillota; class Bacilli; order Lactobacillales; family Lactobacillaceae; genus Lentilactobacillus; species Lentilactobacillus kefiri. Next base: position 6,412 of record NZ_BJVK01000004.1, read on the forward strand.
AACCCAAAAATGGATTAGCCTCCTTAGGAACATCCAAATAAGGCAGATCCTTGTCGCCACCAATATCGGCCGTTCGAATAATCACCGGCTTGTGGTCCATCTTCTCTAAAACAGTTTTGTAAACATTGAATTGTTCGTCTTCAGTTGGCAGATGGTTGGAATCCATATATAAAAACTCAGTTCTAAATAAACCGATTCCTTCAGCACCATTTTCAATTGCGCCGTCAAGATCGTCTAAAGTCCCAATGTTGGCAGCGATAATTGGATGCTTACCATCGGAAGAACTGGTTGTTTCATTCTTGAAATTGGCCAGCTGACTTCTTCTCTTACGATAATCAACCTGCTTTTGGGTAAACTCATCCTTTTGAGCTTCAGTCGGATTTACAATGATATTACCGGTTGACCCATCCACAATGACTGTGTCACCATTTTTGATTTCGGAAAGATCGCCTTTGAAACCAACGACTGCCGGAATCTCCAAAGATCGTGACATAATTGCCGAATGAGAAGTCCGGCCTCCCATATCAGAGACAATGCCCTTAACGTACGTTGGAACAAACTGGGCAGTGTTGCTGGGAGTCAAATCGTGAGCAATAATAATGACTTTATGATGAATTAGAGCGGGATCAACTAAGGGAACCCCCAGCAAATGACTTAATACCCGCTTGGTAACATCACGAATATCAGTTGAACGCTGCCGAATGTACTCGTTATCTGTCATTGAATTGAAGATTTTGATGTACCCGTCGGAGACTTTGTTCATTGCATACTCGGCGTTTACCTTTTCTTTTTCAATGGTGGATTTAACCCGATTAAGCATCTCGGGATCAGATAAAATCGTTACATGAGCTTTAAAGACCCCAGCTTCATTGCTGCCGAGGTCTTCGAGGGTTCTTTGTTGAATTGTTAAAAGCTCGTCTTTTGAGACATCAATAGCCGCATAAAGCCGCTTAATTTCATCAGAGGCATTCGTAATGCTCCGCTTCTTGAAGCTAAGATCAGGTTCAGTTAACCGAAATGCAGATGCAATGGCAACGCCATCACTTGCGGCAATCCCCTTAAACTCTTTCATGAAATTATTCAGTCAGTCCTTCTGCTTTCATTGTTTCACTAATTGCATCAATTGCTTCTTTTTCGTCATCGCCATCTGCAGTAATTGTGACTGCAGCACTTTGGCCAACACCAAGAGACATAACTCCCATAATTGACTTCAAGTTAACTGACTTTTCTTGATACTCAAGTGTAATGTCTGAGTTAAACTTGCTTGCTGTTTGAACCAACAGTGTTGCTGGACGTGCATGAATTCCTGTTTCTGCAATGATATTGTATTGACGTTTTTCCATTATTAATCAATCTCCTCTGATAAGATTATAAAATTTGATGATGTTGCTCAAAATGTAAATTAGTTCTTTACTTAATTAAGAATAGCAATATATAGGCGAAAATACAAGTTTAAACTTAACCGCTTACAGGGTTTTTAAGAAGTTTTTTTCTTATCGTCATGCTCATAGACATAAGTAATTAAACCACCCTCGGTTGCTGAACCGATTACCCGCTTTCGATGGTCAAAATTCATGTACGCTGTTTGAAACTGCATAAAGGTTTCAGGCTTGACTTCAAGCTTGTCAATCTCACCGGATTCAAGCTTTTCCAATAGTTGGGCATAATCAATCTTTTCTTCTGCGATAACACTCATCTCCTCTCAAATTCACTGAAGTTCAATTACTTGATTACAAATAATCATGTTGTATAATTTAAATCAAAGGTCAAAGTTGGTCAGTAACTTTAGATTCTCCTTGTCCTTTTATTTCTATATTAAAGGAGGAAAGCAATTAATGCTATGTCAAAATTGCCATAAGAACCCAGCAACGATTCACTTATACACGAATGTGAATGGGCAAAAGCAAACCATTAACCTTTGCCAAAATTGCTATCAACTCCTATCCAATAAACAACGTAATACAGGAGGTGCTCAAAATATGGCTCAAGATCCATTCGGTTTTGGTGGATTGGATGACATTTTACGTGCTATGCAAGGCGGAAACGTTGACCCTACCAATGGTCAACAAGTGCCACCAACCCAACCAATGGGACCAAACAATGGCGGTCCCAACAGACCTCGGACAGGCGGTCAAGGAGGCAATTCCCTTCTTGGTCAATACGGAATTAACCTGACTCAACTCGCCAGAGATGGCAAAGTTGACCCTGTCATTGGTCGTGACAATGAAATTCAACGTGTCATTGAAATTCTGAACCGCCGGACAAAGAACAACCCCGTTTTAATTGGGGAAGCCGGTGTTGGTAAAACTGCTGTTGTTGAAGGTTTAGCCCAAGAAATTGTTTCGGGCAACGTTCCTTCCAAACTTCAAAATAAACAGATTATCCGTCTTGACGTGGTTTCACTTGTTCAAGGAACAGGAATCCGTGGTCAATTTGAACAAAGAATGCAGCAATTAATCAAAGAAGTCCAAGACAATCCAGACATCATCCTATTCATTGATGAAATTCATGAAATTGTTGGTGCCGGAAACGCTGAAGGCGGCATGGATGCCGGAAATGTTCTCAAACCAGCATTGGCTCGTGGAGAATTCCAACTGATCGGTGCTACCACATTAAAAGAATACCGTGATATCGAAAAGGATTCAGCTCTGGCTCGTCGTTTACAACCCGTTACGGTTGATGAACCAAGTCCAGAAGAAGCCGTTAAGATTTTAAAGGGTATTCAAAAACGTTACGAAGATTATCACCACGTTAAGTACACCGATGACGCCATTCAAGCAGCCGTTAAGCTGTCTGACCGTTATATTCAGGATCGTTTCCTTCCTGATAAAGCCATCGATTTACTTGATGAAGCCGGTTCACGAAAGAATTTGACCATCAATGCCGTTGATCCTCATACGGTTGATGAAAAAATTCAAAACGCTGAAAAGCAAAAGCAGGCCGCTCTTAAGAGTGAAGATTATGAAAAAGCCGCCTACTACCGTGATCAGGTTACCAAGCTTGAAAAAGCCAAGACAAACGACACCGTTGATTCAGCAGATACCCCAAAGGTAACTGCCAAAGATATGGAAAAGATTGTTGAAGAGAAGACTGAAATTCCAGTTGGCGAATTACAGACCAAGGAACAACAACAACTTCGTAATTTGGCCCCTAACCTTGAAAAACACGTTATCGGTCAAAATGAAGCTGTCGAAAAGGTTGCTCGGGCAATCCGTCGTAACCGGGTTGGTTTCAACGGAACCGGCCGTCCAATCGGTTCATTCCTGTTTGTCGGCCCTACTGGTGTTGGTAAAACAGAAATGGCCAAGCAGCTAGCTTATGAACTGTTTGGTTCAAAGGATGCCATGATTCGGTTTGACATGTCTGAGTACATGGAGCCACATTCAGTGGCTAAGCTGATCGGTTCGCCTCCTGGCTATGTTGGGTACGAAGAAGCTGGTCAGTTAACTGAACAAGTTCGTCGCCACCCATACTCATTGATTTTGCTTGATGAAGTTGAAAAGGCTCATCCTGATGTTCTTCATATGTTCCTGCAGATTCTTGACGATGGTCGTTTGACCGATAGTCAGGGACGAACAGTTTCATTTAAGGATACCATTATTATCATGACTAGTAACGCCGGTCAGGGTAATGCCGAAGCCAACGTTGGTTTTGGTGCAGCTGCAAGCGGAAAGACTCATTCAATTATTGATAAATTGACTGATTACTTCAAGCCTGAGCTGTTGAACCGTTTTGACGATATCGTTGAGTTCCATTCACTTTCAAAGGACAATTTGATGAAGATTGTTTCTCTGATGATTGATGACGTCAACGGGATGCTCAAACAACAAGGATTGCAAATCAACGTCACTGATAAAGCAAAAGCCAAATTAGTTGATTTGGGTTACAACCCTGCAATGGGTGCCCGTCCACTTCGAAGAGTGATTCAAGAACAAATCGAAGATAAAATTGCCGACTACTATTTGGATCACGAAACTGCTGCAACATTGACAGCCGATGTCGATAGTAAAGGTAACATCGTTATCAAGAACGAAGCGAAGGCAAAAGCAAAACCTTCAACCGACACAAAACCTGATAAAAAAGATTCAGACAAATAATCATTAACCAAAACGACCAGGGATTTCGATCCTTGGTCGTTTTGTAATACATAAGGAAATATAAATTAAGCGGAATTTGGCTTGAGCCCATGCGCTTTATGCTATAATTTTTATTAGAAGATTCTAGATGGGAGTATAAATCGATGAAGTTTGTGGATTGGCTGAAACAAAAATTAAATACGTTTGTGTCACCACAATCGCCTGCGCATGCAACGAGACGAAACCGGCGTCGAGACTACCATCAACGAAAGCGTTGGCATATGCGTGAGGCTGAACCGGAAAATGACCAGACTTCTGAAATGGCCAGTGAGTCAAATAATGACGAACGGGACGAACAAATCGAAAAACCGGATGTGGTGATTGATGCCGAACCCATCGATTCAGCCCCCACTGAACCTGCTCCGGCACTGAATTCAAACGTCACCTTCTTTTATGTTGATGAAGATGGCCAGCCAATCAAAGAACCTGACATTCTTAACGGATGCAGCGGTCAACGGGTATCAATTCAGCTGCCAAGTTTTAAAAAGTATTATTTGGTTTCAATCGAGGACTTCTCCAGTTATTTCGAAGACTTCGATCAACAAGTGACTTTAAAATACGCTTTAAAGGAAGGCCTGCCGGTTCTAATCTATTACCTGGATATTGATACCGGAAAAGTCCTTCACCGCGTTAAAATCATCTCCGATAAGCTTGGTAAAGCCTATGATATTCACGCCGAAGCCATCAACGACTATCGGGTGATCAATAACACTGGCCAAACGTATGGCTATTTTGATGAACGAACTCACGGGGTTATTTTTTATTATCGCCGGGTTGATTGGAAAACGGTCCAGCGGGTTGAATATTATGTTCGACTAAAAGCCGCCCACAAAGTATTTAACGAACCGAATGGGAAAGTTTTGAAGACCGGTTTGCCGGCAAATGTCATCACCCAAATTTTTGCCCGGATCGATACCACCGACAATCAGAGCTGGTTAAACATTGGCGGCTTCGAGTGGATCAAAAATGCTGAACTCGAGCCTAGTGATCCGCCAACCAACCATCTGATTCCCCCAATTACCAAAACATCCAGAAACCCCGTGATGTTGTTTGGAACAATTGACTTTGTACCCGGACGGTCAGTCGAAGTATTCGACGAACCCTACGGAAACAGTGTCGGAGCTCTTGAAAACGGCAGCCGGATTTCTATCAAAGCCCGGATTGTGGATGATCAGGGATTGATCTGGTACGAGTTGGCTGATCAATCAATCATCTTTAATGAATATGTCCGTGTTGATGAATAAATGAATTAAAAAGTGGCTGGAATCCTTATATTGGATTCCAGCCACTTTTTAATTTTGTTTCATTTGATCAGAAACTGCATTAGGATGCGTCAATCCTTCAGCATCTCATTAACTTCTACAGGTTCTTATCCATATTAAATGTCAGCTTGGACAATGTCAGTCCCTTTTCAATCAATTGATGACTGAAGTGCTCAGTGGCAAGCCGCATCATTTTAACAACTTCATGGTTTTGTTCAGTGAGATAGCTTGTCAATTCGTCACCTTTCAAACCTTTGCTCTCATCAATCGTGTTTTGAACGTGACGACGCAACTTTTCTTTGGCGTCGGTTAAGAAATCAACATCGTCTTGAATAAATTCAGAATAATGTGATTCAACCAGCATTGAAAGCTTTCGATACATCCAGTATGCACTGACATCATCGCAATGGACCGGTGTCTTGGAATAAGTATCATCAGTATCGGTTGCGTTGGCAAAGAACGGAACGTATGGTGAAAATGCCGGTACACCGAAGCATAACCACATGATCGCATTGCTATTGTTCTTAACGTCATTTCGAATCTGCAAAACATGTGAGTTTTGGGTCCGATTCATTGAAATTGGACGGAACAAAGTCTTGGTATCTTCGTGACCTCTGCTAAATGGATCATAAGGGGTTTCGTTGTAATGTGAGCTCAAAATATACTCAACATCTTCGACACTGATCTTATGGTCAGTATGGCAGATGAATGGCAGGTCGGAAGAAGTTGGTGACTGTTCGATTTCTGGATTCAGATACTTTTGACCGAACCAAACACGTGGGGTGTTATAGTGACGGTCTTTTTCGTTATCGGTTCCAAAAATATGACGGAAGTTAAAGCCCTTCTTATCAGTATTTAAGTGATACTTTTCAACGAATTTCTGAATTCCATCAGAATACATAAAGTTATCCGGATCATCAAAATCAACTTGTTGAATCGCAACCTGGTTGGCAGCAATGGCATAAGCATTATCAGGAATTCGTTGAGCAACCCAGTGATGACCAGTCACAATTTCCATGTACCAAACTTCATTGTTATCACTGAATAACACACCGTTACCTTCAGGTGAGCCATATTTTTTGATCAGTGCGCCGAGGTATTTAACCCCATCACGAGCTGAGTCAATGTATGGTAAAACCATTGATTGCAAAGAATCTTCTGCTAATCCGTCTTCAACCAATGGATCAAAGGCAAGAGCCCGTTCATTGCCATAAACACTTTCAGTGGCACTCATCGCAACGTTCTTTTCGTTAAAACCACTTTCAGCATAGACGCCTTCCTTATCAACCTCGACGTTGGGTGTTAATGAATAACGATAAGCTTTCTTTGGGAGTGGTGCCTTGAAACCATTTTGGTTTGAAGCCCATTCGCCTTTTTGATCATTAACGGCTGGTTCAACGTAGAATCGTTGAGGAGTTAACGGCAAGAATGTATCGTCATTTCTGGCGATCATTGTTGAACCGTCGATTGAAGCTTTCTTACCTACAAGAACTGTTGTACATGCTGATAAATGTTTGGAAACCATCATATCTCTTCTTTCAAAGTTTAATTATAGTTTAGCAGTTAATTTAACATCCGGATACTTATCTTTGAACCAACGCAGTGCAAATTCGTTTTCAAATAAGAACAACGGATTGCCGGCGCGATCCTTAACCAGCAGGTTCCGAGATGATGACATCTTTTCATCCAGCTGATCAGGATCAATCCAACGGGCAATTTTATGACCCATTGGTTCCATGTTAACTTCAGAATTATATTCGTTCTTCATTCTGAATTGGAACACTTCAAACTGCAGTTGGCCAACGGCTCCCAAAATGTAGTCGTTAGTGGTGTAAGACTGATAAAGCTGAACGGCCCCCTCTTGAACCAGTTGGTCAATTCCTTTATGGAATGACTTTTGCTTCATCACGTTCTTTGCAGAAACTCTGACAAACAACTCTGGGGTAAATTGAGGCAGCTTTTCAAATTCAACTTTCTTCTTACCCGTATAAATGGTGTCGCCAATCTGGAAGTTTCCGGTGTCGTACAGGCCGATAATATCGCCGGCAACGGCAGTTTGAACGTTCTCACGGGTATTGGCCATGAATTCGGTCACGTTAGACAGTCTGAGCTTCTTTTGGGTACGATAGAGGTTAACGTCCATCCCCTTCTCAAACTCGCCTGAGCAGACCCGTACGAAGGCAATTCTGTCCCGGTGATTAGGGTTCATGTTGGCTTGAATTTTGAATACAAAACCGGAGAATGTATCGTCATCGGGTTCAATCACTTCACCGCCCTCAGTCTTGTGGGCACTTGGAGCCGGTGCGTACTTCAAATAGGCGTCAAAAAACGTCTTGACTCCGAAGTTGACCAAAGCTGAGCCAAAGAATACCGGTGTCATATCACCTGTGGCAATTTTGGCTTCATCAAATTGATTTCCGGCCATATCCAAGAGTTCAATGGCATCCTTGGCATCTTGAAATTGTTCATCTTCGGCCAGCTTATCATTATCAATTGGATCATTCTGATCATCCAAATCAACAATTTGAGTCGGCTTATTATCTTTATCATGATTATAAAGTTCAACGTTATGGTTATAACGGTCAAAAATTCCGGTCAGGGTCTTCCCCATTCCGATTGGCCAGTTCATTGGATATGCTTCAATTCCCAAAACATTTTCCAATTCATCAACCAAGTCCATTGGGTCACGGCCATCACGATCAAGTTTGTTCATAAAAGTGAAGATCGGAATACCACGCATTTTACAAATTTGGAATAATTTCTTGGTCTGAGGTTCAATACCCTTGGCAGAGTCAATGACCATGACGGCTGAATCAACGGCCATCAAAGTCCGATAAGTATCTTCAGAGAAATCCTCATGTCCAGGAGTATCCAAAATATTAATTCGCTTACCACCATAATCAAACTGCATGACTGAACTGGTAACGGAAATTCCACGTTTTTGTTCAATTTCCATCCAGTCTGATTTGGCAAAGTTACCAGTCTTTCGAGCCTTAACGGTTCCGGCTGAACGGACAACGCCTCCGAACAAGAGCAATTGCTCAGTGATGGTCGTTTTACCGGCATCAGGGTGAGAAATAATCGCAAATGTGCGACGGGTGCTGTCTTCCTTATCTAATTGTTGGGTATTCATGTTTACTTCCTTTCAGACGAGTCAATAACTAATTAATTTTAACACGTTTCAGCCAACTCTCCTAGAACCATCCACGAATTCAAAAAATAGGGCCAGTGTGAAAGATCACTTTCACGACTGGTCCTACGAAGACTACATGCCACTTTCAATTTGGTGCATGACATAATTAACAACTTTTAATGAACTCAAGCCATCGTTGATTGCACAGAAACGATTGTAGAAATTCATAAATTTCTGGTTGGCGGACATATCCGGATGAGCCAGGGCGTGATTGATTTCTTCCAAAAGCTGTTTGGAATTTTTCGCAATTTTACCTGGGAGATCCTTCTCGTAGTTTAAGTAGAAGCCCCGCAGTTCTTCCTTGTACAGATGGTAATCGTAAGGATAAAACAGAATTGGCCGCTTCAGGTAAGCATAATCAAAGAAGACTGACGAATAGTCGGTAATCAGCAAATCAGACACTAAGTACAAATCACTGATGTTTGGATAGTTTGAATAGTCATAAACAAAGTCTGAGTAGTCAGAAATGTCCAAAGCGTTGGAAATCAAATAATGCATCCGTAAGATTAATACCGTGTCGTCACCAAATGATTTTCTAAAGTCGTCCAAATCAAATGGCAACTCAAAGGTATACTTCCCTTTTTCAGCAAACTGATTATCACGGTACGTTGGCGCATACATGACAACCTTCTTGTCCAAAGGAATCCCAAGCTGCTCCTTAATGGCATCGATGTCTTGAGGTTGAGTATTAATTAATTCGTCATTCCGAGGATACCCAATCTTTAGGATTTGGTTATTAAATCCAAATGCGGAACGGAAAATCTGGGTGGAATAATCATTGGGTGAAACCAATGCATCCCAACGGTTGGCTTCACGAACAAAGTTTTTGTGATACTTTGCCGTCGTGGTACCAGGCATTGAAACATTTTCAATATCCAATCCAAGATTTTTAAGCGGTGTTCCGTGCCAAGTCTGAATATAAGTTACGTAGTTCGGCTTCTTAACCCAACTTGGGAACCGGGCATTGCTAATCCAAAACTGAGATTTCTCCAGTACCCGAACCCATTTGTTCGTTCGACGGACAACGTAGGCAATCTGATTTTCCTTACAGAACTTCTTCTGTGAGCGGTCAATTGACCAAATCATATTGATCCCTGGATATAAAGTCTTGAAAACTTTATAAATTGCGTATGGACTGTCACTGACCTGACGGCCGCCAAAACTTTCAAAGATAATGGTGGTATTGTCGTATGGTGAATGACCCGACTTGAATAAGAACCGCATCCGAACCAGGTTAAGCTTGTCTTGAACCATTCTGATAACATCAAGCACTGTTGAAGCTTTGCCGCCGGCTGCACCGACTTTTTGAATCAGTGAGGCACCTGGGAATTCTTTAACCAGAATGCCGTTGTCAAACCGTTTCTCCAAAGTAATTTCACGATTTCCCGGCAATCGAATGTCGGTTGATTGACCAGCCAATGACTTGGAGATGATCAAACGCTGCTTAATCTCTTTGCCGTTCAATTCGTATTCAATAAATAATTCACCGACTGAATTTTGTGGAATATCGGTTAACGGAATCGAGACAGTGAACATCCCTTCAAACAACTTTTTGCTGACTGGATATTCCAATTTGCCATTGGTTGAATGATTCTTGAGAATAATTCGTTGGTTTTTAATCAGCGTGCCGTTAATTTTGTTGTATCCGGTAATCTCCAGGTCAACATCGGTTAAGTTGACTGAATTGATCATGAACTCTTCGTCTGATTGACGGGTCCGAATATTAAACAGCGCCATTCCTTGGGCGTCACTGTTAAATTGGTAATAGCTGGTAAGTTCCAATTGGTGACGATCACTCAAATACTCACTTTCAACCTGAATGACGTTTTTGTTGGTCAAACTGTTGTTAATGAGAAAAATTTGCCATTCAAATTCTGTTTGATCTTCAGATGGAAAATGAAAATCTTGAGCATCTATGTTAACCCGAATAATATTATGAGTCAGAACTTTACTGATCGGCTTCATAATCGATGCCAAACTATTTTTTTCGACAAACAAAACGTACGCAGTCTCTAAGGGAACTGTCACGTCCAAAAGTTCAAATTCCAGAACCTGTTTGCCCTTCTTTTGATGTACTCCTGATAATATCGCTCGCACTATAATTTCCCCTTAATAATTAAAGATTCGTTTGCTTGGAAGATACTTTGAAGCATCAACAATGTTGTCAATATCGATATATGTTCGGGCATCCTCGATATTCATATTCAGCAAAACCTGGTGATAAAAGGCATTGATATCGTCATAACGATGATAATCGCTATAGGAAATGGCCTTGGTAAAGATTTCCTTCCCCTGTCCTTCATAAGTTTTGAGCGCCTCATCGTTGGACTTCGTATTGGTATCTTGAATCTCAGTCAGGTCCTGCGGTGCAGAAATGGTTGAATTTGCTGTAACGTTGTAACTGACTTTTTGATTCTTGATGTAATTGGTAAAGCGATAGACTAATTGTCCTTTGGCATTTAACAGCAGACTTTCATCCAACGTATCATTCACATATTCGCCAATTCCAAACAACCGATCCTGATCATCGTAACTATTGATTTGAATAATTCGACTATTATTATCGAAATACAGTGTATGTAAACGAACCGCACCTTCGCCAAATAAGGTTTCGGCAACAATGTTGCCATCTTTGTCGATATAGCGGGAAACCGGCATTTTGCCCTGATGTGAATCGTATTCTTGAAGCTTCGATAAATCCGGATCAACGAAATCATCTGCTTTAAGACTCACACCATCATGATCGGCGTATATATCGGCCAGTGAAATCAACCGGACACTGGGGGTGTCAACCGGTAAATCAATTTTGTTAAACTCACGCTTGGCCTGCCAGATTTCATCAAAATCAGTCATTGCAAGCATCACGACAACTTGAAAATCATTATTGACCAATGATATGAGTTGCCGCCTAAAAGTTGCTTTGCGAATTCCTTGAATCGTCGTTGCCAAAAAGATCGCTCGTCCCATAATTCTCCTCCTGAATAAAAACGAGGCTGAGACAAAACATGTAGTCTTGTCCTCAGCCTCATTCGAATCTCATATATACTACACGCGTTTATATGTTACATAGCTGAAGTATGCGACAACCACCTAAAAGTCTGCTTATTTCGGGATAACTCCCACTAAACCAACTTAGATGCGGTCTGGCACGCTGCTTTTTACGCTTTCCAATCTTCAGTATCAGTCAGACCGAGGTCTTCCTTGATCTTAGTGGTTGAAATTCCTTCCGTTCTAGGCAGATAGACAACTTCACAATAATCCTTTAAAAAGTCGAACTTGCCCTTCCAATCGTCACCCATGACAAAAACATCGATGTTTCGATCTTGAACGTCATGAATCTTTTGATCCCAATTGGTTTCAGGAATCACTTCATCAACATATTTAATTGCTTCAAGAATATATTTTCGATCTTCGTATGACGTATATGCCTTTTTACCCTTTTCAGCATTAAACTCATCTGATGACAAGCAAACTGTTAAGTGGTCACCAAGTGCCTTGGCCCGCTTTAATAAACGAACATGGCCCTTGTGCAGCAAATCAAACGTTCCATACGTAATTACTTTTTTCATAGAATCTCCTACTTAATCATTACTTAGAATGTGAATAAAACAAACACATCTTAAATAGTAGCATAATCACCGTCAACGTCAATATTTATTATGGATTATTAACGTTTTTGTCTTATTCCAACTGATAAATGGTGTACATGTGAATCACAACAACCTTAACGACAGCGTATAGTGGGACCGCTAAAATCATCCCCATTAAGCCGGCAATATTTCCAGCTGCCAGCAAAATAATAATAATTGTCAATGGATGAATTTCAAGTGATTTCCCGATGACGTTTGGATAAACCAGATTTCCATCAATCTGTTGGACAATCAACACAACAATGACGTTGTAGATAACGCCCCAAACACCGCCGTGTGAAAATGACACAAACAGCGCCGGCGCAATTCCAATATAGGGCCCCAAGTAAGGAATAATGTTGCAGATCCCGGCAATCACACCCAACAACAATGCATATGGGATACCAATAATCACATAGCCAATTGCCGTAAACGTTCCAACAAACAAACATTCAATCATTTGACCGGAAATATACTTGGAAATGGTGCGGCTCATCTTGGCAAGCAGCTCCATTGTCTGTTCACGATGACGGGCCGGCAAAAAGCCTTTAATCGTTGGTGCCAATCGGTAGCCGTCCTTTAACATATAAAACAGCACAACCGGAACGGTCACCGCAATAATAACAGCATTGGCAGCCGCTGAGATAAATCCGCCCAGTCCATTTGTAACACCGTTAAATATTGTTTCAGCATACTTGTTAACGTTGCTGGAGAGCTTATCTGTCAAAGAGGTAAAGTCAATTTGTTTTAACAAACGTTGCGAATTCAAATCTTTAAAAATCTTATCAACCAGCTTTTGCCCTTGACTAGCTGCATCCGGAATCTGATTAGCCAGCGTAACCAGCTGATTCAAGATTTTAGGAATAAACACCGTTGCTGCCAAAGCAATCAGCCCAATGAGCAGCAGGAACACCAGCGTTGTGGCCCAGGTTCTTGTGACCCGATGCTTGCCGATCCTGATCTTGGTAATCAAATTGACGACTGGATTGAGCATATAAAATAAAATTCCGGCCACTAAGATTGGAACAAAAACCGTTGAAAAGAAGATGGCAACTGGGGAAAAGACAAAGTTAATCTTGGTGCAGACCCAAATGATTGCCACCACAATCAAAATTTCCAATGACCAAAACATAAGTGATGAATTTTTTAATCGTTCCAGCATTCGTAGGCTCCTTTGCTTTTAAATAAATCACGTCATTTGTTTATAAGGACAATTGTAGCATAAATAAAAAATGGCCGATGCAATAAATTGCACCAGTCATCCCTGAGAAGTTAATTGTTAATTGTGACGTGACAGTTCCAAATATCGTTGGTACCAAATGGCAATAAATTCCTTTGAAAAAGGTCCCTTTTCGTTTTCAATCCAGTCCACCAAGATGCGCACATTGCGTTTTAAAATGTGATCAATCTCCGGGCCGTAATTCCAACGCTTACTGAATGTTAAGTATTCATCGGCATCCAGTAATTTGCGGGAACCGTCTGGGAAAACTTTAACGTCCAAATCGTAGTCAATGTATTTTAAAGCTTCCTTATCCAAAACGTAAGGTGATGCCAGATTGCAATAATAGGCAATTCCGTCATCCCTGAGCATCGCCACCACGTTAAACCAGTAATGTTTATGAAAATAAACCAGAGCCGGTTCACGGGTTACCCAATGCCTGCCATCATCCTCCGTTACCAAAGTATGATTATTACAACCTATCAGTGAATTTTCGCTTGTCTTTAGTACCATGGTGTCTCGCCAAATTCGATGTAAGCTGCCATCGTGCTTGTAGCTTTGAATCGCAATAAAGTCTCCTTCTCCAGGTAATTTTTGAAGTCGTGGCATGTATGGTACCCACTTTCTGACTCAGCTAACAGCTTCGATTGTTGCCAATCCAATTGTCATTATATCAGAGTGGGGAATATTTTCGAAATTATTTATTTTCCAGCTTTGCCATGGCAATCGTAATATCGTCCATTAAGAAACCTTTCCGATAAAGCGCCTGTTTAATTTTTTGATTTCGCTTATACGGTTCAAGCCGTGAATACTGCCGGAAATACTTTTCAGCGACCTTATCGATCACTTCATGATCCTGTTCTGCCATTTCCGAAGTATCCGTTTGGTTCATAATTTCTTCAATGTCTCCATATGGAAATCCACGGCGCATCAAAAGTTCCTTTGTTTTATTCACAGCCATCTTGGCAGAATCGCGCTTGTATTTCTTGAGCTGCTTTTTGGCAACTTCAACCCCAATTTCAAGCACATCCTGCTCCGGATAATAGTGGTCGAGTGAATTTTCAACATAATTCGCTTCAACCCGCTTATCCTTTAAGTGACGACGAATCCAATCGGGGCCGTTTTTACGTTCTCTAACCACCGTGCGAACATAACTATCGGCATACCTTTGATCATCAATCAAAGTCTGATCGGCTAAAATATCGATAACTTTGTCAATCGCATCTTCATCCTCGGTAATATCTGCCAGCTTCTCGCGCACCTCATACTCAGTTCGCAGATTATGGGCCAGATAATTCAATGCCCGACTATGTATCTTTGAAATGTTGTCGGCATTTTTCAGCGTGTCAATCAGCTTGTCGTCAACTTCCATTCCTTTAAACACACGGTATTTAATAAATACCTCTTCACTAATTGGAAATGCATATTGACCGTCAACGTAAACGTTAAAACGGCCCTTTCGTTTTTGAGCTTCAATTTTAGTGATTGTTTGAGTCATGAAAATCCTTTCCTTCACGCGTTATTGAAATTCACTTTAAGTTTTCAATTTGGTATACTAAAACCAATTTAAGATAGAGGATGAAAAATATGATTACTGCTCACGTAGTTTACGCAACAATTACAGGAAACAACGAAGATATCGCTGATATTGTAACCGAGGCGCTTGAAGACGCTGATGTTCAAGTCGAGGAAACCGAGATTTCTCAAACCGATCCGTCAGTATTTGAAAATGTCGACATTTGTGTGGTTTGTCCATACACTTACGACGAAGGCGCCCTTCCCGAAGAAGGAATGGACTTCTATGACGACCTCAGTGAACTTGACCTTAAGGGAAAAATCTTTGGGGTTGCCGGATCCGGTGATGTCTTCTACGAAGAATTCTACAATACTTCAGTCGACAAATTCGAAGAAGCCTTTGAAAAAACTGGTGCCACCAAGGGTTCCGAGAGCATCAAGATCAATTTGGAACCAGATGAAAAAGACATCGAAAAATTGGATCACTTCACATCTGAACTGGTTGCCAAAGCAGGCAAATAGTTCCGTCAATCATTCATATACGATAAAAGCCCGGGCAAATTTTTATTTTGTTCGAGCTTTTTTCTTTTTGCGCTGCTCTCGGCGATGCTTCCTCAAAGCCTTTTTCCAGACAGTTTCAAGGGCATCCTGCTGTTCCTGAATTTTTCCCTGACGAATTTCTTGAATGGTTGCGTTAATCACACCGCCAAACAACATGATAATGCCGGAGAAATCCAACCAGAACATTAATACAATAAACGTTCCAATTGTCTTATAAGCATCAATTCGTCGCGAGAAGAATCTCAAATAGAAAGTAAATCCCTGTGCCAGAATCATCAGTCCCAGCGTGGCAATCAAAGCACCAAACCAAACATACCGAAACTTCACTTTGGCAGTGGGAACGATGTAAAACAACAGGCTTAACAGCAGCCAGGCAACGACAATGGTCCCGGGCCACTTAACCGTGCCGATCAAGTTCAAAATCCAATGAGGCACATTCAAGATTGGATTCAGCCATTCGAAGAACATCTGACTGAATGCAAAGACAAACATCAAGACAACGACTGCCATGACTAGAACCAGCATCCAAACAAATGAAATTAACCGATTAGAGATTGCGTTTTGATTCTCGGCAACTTCATAGGTCTTGTTGATACTTCGCTGAAAGGCCGCAATTGCTCGGCTGGCAGACCAGATCGTCACAATTAAACCAACTGACAACTGACTGGCACCACCACTTTGAAGTGTTGAATTAATGATCGGTTCCAACATACTGTAAATTCGTTCCGGAAACAGTGGCTTGATATAAACTTCAACTTCACTCAGGTGAATATGAAATAAATTCAGGACACTTCCAATGATGAAGAAAATTGGAAAAATCGACAGTAAAGTATAGAAGGCCAATACTGCCGCCGAATCAGAAACGTTCCCTGCTGAATAACGTTTGATGACTATTTGAATAAAATTTTTAGTGGATTCGTATAAATGCTTCATCACTGATCGTCTTTCTCAAATTATTGATTAAATTGTTCCTTAATCGCATTAAGGATTCTGGTCGATGCGTGGCCATCTCCGTAAGGATTCTTGGCTTCTGCCATCTTTTCATATTCTTTGGGATCATCCAATAAACGTTCCATTTCACGTTTGACAACTTTGGGGTCGGTTCCCACAAGTCGAAGAGTGCCGGCCTTAATGCCTTCCGGCCGCTCAGTCGTATCACGCAAAACCAATACCGGCTTTTTCAATGATGGTGCTTCTTCTTGAACACCACCGGAATCAGTCATGATAAAGAAGCTTCGGGCTGACATGTTGTGGAAGTCCAAAACATCCAGCGGTTCGATCAAGTGAACGGCTTTAACACCATCAAAGACTTCGTGGGCAACTTTCTGAACTGCCGGGCTCAGATGAACCGGGTAGACAACTTCCACATCGGGATGGCTGGCAAGAACTTCCTTAATCGCCTGGAACGTCCGTCGCATCGGTTCACCCTGATTTTCACGACGATGCATTGTCAACAGAATCATCTTGGAGTTTTCTTTTAATTCATCGAAAACAGAATGCTGATAATTCTCAGTAACGGTTTGTTTTAACGCATCAATCGCGGTGTTGCCAGTCACATAAATGTTTTTATCAGGATGGTTTTCTTTAAGTAGATTATCCCTGCTTAACGATGTTGGGGCAAAATATAAGTCTGCCAAGACATCGGTTAACTGACGGTTCATTTCTTCAGGGTATGGTGACATTTTGTTCCAAGTTCGCAGGCCGGCTTCAACATGGCCGATTTTAATCTGGTGGTAAAATGCACTGATACTGGCAGCAAATGTTGTTGTCGTATCACCATGAACCAGAATAATATCCGGGTTGGCTTTCTCAATAATTGGATCCAGTTCGCTAATCACCCGAGTTGTAATATCACTGAGTGTTTGGCCCTTTTTCATGATATTTAAATCATAATCAGGCTTGATATGAAAAACATCCAGGACCTGGTCAAGCATTTCCCGATGTTGGGCAGTTACAACCGTAATTGGCTGAAATTCATCCAAATGCTGCTGCATAAGTAAAATAATTGGTGCCATTTTAATTGCTTCGGGACGAGTCCCAAAAATGGTCATCACTTTAATAGTTTTCAATAGTTCAATCCCCCTTGTATGTGATTAATTATATCAAATATGACGAGAAACTTAATACCTACTTAACTTTGCAAAAATTAGGATATGGTATAATCTGTTAGATGTTCATTTTTTTACATAGACTAACTGGGGGAAATCTCTCAGTTACTCATTAAGCAGAATGGGTCCAAGCGGATTCAAGCTTACCAATAATAGATTGCAAAAGCAAAGTCATAAACAAAAGTACTGGAGGAAATATTTTGAAAACGATCAGTCTAATTGTTCCTTGTTATAATGAGGAACCAACGGTTGAACTTTTCTATAACACGACAGAAAAAGTATTCGATAAATTAAACGCATCCCATGAAGAACATTATCAGCCAGACTACCTGTTCATTAACGATGGCTCGGCAGATAAGACATTGGATGTCATGAGGAAACTCAACTCCCAGCATCCAGACGAAGTCCATTATATTTCATTTTCAAGAAACTTCGGTAAGGAATCGGCGTTTGCTGCCGGCCTTTCCAACGCCCATGGTGATTATGTTGCGGTAATGGATGTTGACCTTCAGGATCCACCTGAGTTACTGCTCCAAATGGTTGATATTCTTGAAGACCCTAAACAGGATTATGACGTTGTCGGCTGTGTTCAAACCAGTCGGAAGCAAAATCCAATCCGGGCTTTTCTTTCAGCAAGCTTCTATAAAGTCATTAACAAGATGTCAAAGGTTCAGATGAAGCAAAATGTCCGTGATTATCGTCTGATGAGCAGACAATACGTTGACGCCATTTTGAAACTGCCTGAATATAATCGTTTCAGTAAAGGCCTCTTTTCATGGGTTGGATTTAAAACCAAATACTTGGAGTATGAAGGGGTTCCCCGGGCAGCCGGTGAAACTTCATGGTCACTCTTCCAGTTGTTTGAATATTCCATGGAAGCAATCGTCGATTTCTCTGACGTCCCATTAAAAATGGCAACGTTTGTTGGAATCCTAACCTTTATTTTATCGATTATCGGCCTTTTTTTCGTTGTCATCCGGGCAATGTTCTTCGGCGGATCGGTTAACGGCTGGGCCTCAATGGTTTCAATCATCTTACTATTAAGTGGTGTCCAACTCTTCAGTTTGGGAATTTTGGGAACCTACATTGGAAAAATTTATTTGGAAACCAAACACCGTCCAAAATTTGTGATTGCGGAGAAACGTTAATATGATTAGTCAAATGAAGAAGCTGTATGATAAATATCAGGAACTAATTGCTTATGCATTTTGGGGTGTTGCAACGACAATCGTGAATGTTGCTGTCTTTGCAGCGCTTCATTTATGTACCAGTTGGAATTATATTATAAATGCCTCTATTGCCTGGTTTCTGAGTGTCTTGTTCTCTTACCTGACAAATAAAGCATATGTTTTTCACTCCCCTTCGAAGTCGTTAAGAAGTGATTTTATCGAAATGGTTTCTTTCTTTGGTGGAAGAATTGCAACTTTGCTACTTGAATTTGTTATGCTGTGGATTGGAATTACACTAATGCACCAAAATCAAATATTAGTAAAAATTCTCGAAAATTTAGTTGTGATCGCCATTAACTATTTCTGGTCAAAATTATTAGTTTTCAATCATAAAAAGCAAGCCAAGTAAGGATGGTGAACAAATTGTCAAAATTAAACAGACAAACCCTCAGAGAAAAGCGCCAAGAATTTCCAAAAGGCTATTACACCAAAGCTGATGGATTTAAATTATTGGCAATCGCAGTTGTCATGGTTGCCGTTCTAGTAGTCATCGCAGAATATTTAATGTAATCAAACCAATATAAAAGGACCGGTAAAATCGTTTTGATTTTTACCGGTCCTTTTTTGATATGCGCTAGTTTGCTAATGCCCGTTCCAGTTGCGTTTGCCCAACGGTCATCAACCAGCAGAAGAAACAATAAATGACGGCGATCGTAATATAAATTGTCATGTAATCCTGGTTTGCCCCGGCAACAATCTGGGCATCCATGAACATTTCACTGACGGTAATCATTGCCGCCAACGAAGTCCCCTTGAATAAATCCAACAAGATATTGCCAAGCGCGGGAATGGCAATCTGGAAAGCCTGTGGAAAAACGATTTTCGAGATCACCTTCCGGTATGGCAGGCCAAGCGAATACGCTGCTTCCCATTGACCGTGGTCCACCGCGCTAAACGATGACCGGTAAACCTCCGAGACAAAGGCACTACAGTTGATCGTAAAAGCAATCACCGCCGCAGGAAGAGCATCAGCCCGAAAACCAAAGTAAATGATAAAGAGTAATACCAGCATCGGAACTCCCCGCATAAACGAAATAAACGCCCGTGCCGGATAATGCAGCATCTTGTGATGGCTTAGCTGGGCCAATGTCAAAAACAGGCCTAATATCAGCGACAAAACAAAACTAATCGCCGTTAATGCAATTGACATTGGAAAGCCAGCCAAGATTCTCGGAATGGAACGAAATGCCAGTGGTGCATTAAAGAAATTTGGAATCGACAAATACTTAATTATATCCAATATCCACGCCCACCTTACTTAATCGTAAAGGTCTTGGAAATATGAACATGTGGCTGTTTAGTTACATCTGCATGATAATACTTCTCTGAAAGTTTCTTTAAAGTACCGTTTTTCTTAAGTGTTTTAAGGGCATTATCAACCTGTTTTTGAAGCTTGGTGTCACCCTTCTTCATCAAAATGCCAACACCTTTACCATCCTCATTGGTTCTAAAGTACATATTTGGCAGGATCTTCAAAGTATTGTTTGGAACGGCAGCTAAAGCTAATTTTTGCAGATAATAATCGTTCATGATCAGATCGGTCTTACCGCTTTCAACATCTTTCAAATAAATATCATTTGAAACGTTGTTGTAGTTAACGGTTTTTGCGCCCAGTTGTTTTGCTAAACGCTGGTAACCGGTTCCGGCTTCCCCGGCTGCTTTTTTACCTTTAATATCAGCCCAGGAATGAATTCCCGAATCACCCTTTTTTCGAACAACAATGCTATTAAATGAATGTTTGTAAGGTGTCGATACCGCAAACTCTTTGGCTCGCTGTGGTGAAACAGCAAAATCATTTGCGGCCATGCCTGCTTTACCGGTCTTAACAGCAGTTTCCTGGCCATCAACATTCATTTCTTTAAAAACAACTTTTCTCCCCAACTTCTTGGCAACAGCACGGACAACTTCGACGTCAAAGCCAGTCAACTTATTGGTCTTTTGATCATGGAACGATGTGGGATACAACGTACCGGATGTTGCAACAGTGAGTGGCCCTTTATCAGCCGATTTCTTTTGACCACAGCCGGTAACGATCAAGCCCAGAACAGCAAACAATCCAAGTAACATTAACCAACGAAATTTAATTCTGCGCATAAATTGTCAACCTCCTAAAGTTTTTGAACCATCATCATTATAGGCATGTGAAAGCGATTTCACAAGCATTAGCATTTACTTGTGTAATATTATAAATATGACTAACATTTTAATAAAAATACAGTTAACAGGAAGCCCGATGAATCTTTTTATGCTTGCTTGAATTGCCGTAATATCAGCCCTTATAGCACTTACTATTTTATCTCCCATTAATAACCCCCTTGAACCATGCTCATATCAGCATATAATAAATATATTTGGAAATGCCGTTAATCACTCGTGAAAAACAACCGAAATGGAGGACTATTGATGGATTTAAAAGAGAATCAGGCACAAGCTAATGCAAAACTGCCAACTCTGGAAAAGATCAGTTATTCGTTTACCGATATGGCCGGAAATCTGCTGTACGTCAGCATGTCTAGCTACATCCTTTACTTTTATACGGATGTTTTTGATATTCCAGTATCGGCTGCCGGAATGATCATTTTGATTGCCTGTATTGTTGACGCGATCAGTGCAATCTTTTGGGGATCGATCGTTGACCATACCCATACAAAATGGGGTCAAAGTCGGCCGTACTTCTTATGGCTGGCAATTCCATTTGCGCTGAGTACATTTTTGGCCTTCACCGCGCCTAATCTGCACGGTGTCGTCAAACTTTTGTACGCCGGGATTACATATGTCTTAGCTGCCGGGGTTATCTATACCGGTATTCAGACCACCATTTCAGCCATCCTGCCAAATTTGACCCTCAACCCCACCGAACGAATTGGCGCCAATTCTTACCGGATGGTTGGAAGTTTGATCGGATCATTTATCACTAGTACCTTCACATTGCCCCTGGTCGCCTTCTTTGGCCACGGAAATGATAAACAAGGCTTCATGATTGTCATTGCCATATTCGGCGTGGCAGCAATTTGTCTATTGATCACGGCCTTCAAAAATATGCGCGAAAGAGTGCCGGTCAGTCAAAAGTCACTCCCCTTTAAGCTAAGTCTGAAGGCCACCGTTGGAAATGCTCCCTGGTATTTACTGGTCATTTCCTTTGCCACCTTCTGGATTGCCCAGGCGGACCGAAACAGTTTTTCAACTTATTATGCCAAATACAATCTGGGAAACGCGGAACTAGCAGCCGTGTTCAATGGCCTGCAGGTTCTCGGAATCATCTCCAGTATTTCCGTTCCCTTCATCGTCAAGATTACCAACAAAACGGCTACCATGCTGATCGGCTTGGCAATTGGTGCTATTGGGCAGGCAATGATGGCATTTGTTGGCGGCAACTTCATTCTCGTCATTATCGCTTGGTCAGTTGGGGTTCTTGGATCCGCATTGGCAATGGCCATGCCATTCGCAATGCTCGCTGATACCGTTGATTTTGGCGAATGGAAAAGCGGCATTCGAGCTTCAGGATTCCTCACGGCCGTTGGAAGTGCCTTTTGTATTCAACTTGGATCAGGCTTCGGTAGCTTTATTCCTTCCAAAATATTGAATGTTGCAGGATTTGTTGCCAATAAGACACAAACTCATCAAGCATCGTCAGCCATCAGTTTTTGTTTTATCTGGTTGCCGGTCATTATTTACGGAATCGTCGCATGCATCATGATCTTTTACCGAAAATATGAAAAAATGGAGCCACAAATCAAAGCTGATTTAATGGCCCGTGCTGAAAAACGAAACTAATTGTGCTTAATATAAAAGCAGAACCAGAATGATCATCTCAACGATGACTTCTGGTTCTGCTTTTTTTACTTATGAATCCCCACATTCTTGATAATGACCCCACCCGGACTCGAACCGGGATCAACCGCTTAGGAGGCGGGTGCCCTATCCAGTTGTGCTATGGGGCCAAAAACACCTGCACTACAATTTTCTCATTTATCCACAATGCTGTAAAGAGAAATTATCCTTTGGTTCGCTTGTAGTGCATCCCCTTACGCTTGGAATGCTTATGTTTCTTTTTACCCTTTGGCTTTGGAGCAGCAGGTCTTTTCGCAGGCTTCTTCTTGGCATCAAACTTCTTTTCTACCGCACCGTTGGACTTGGATTCAGACGCTTTTTCTTCTTCATCCAAATTAACCGGCGTTGTTGGTCGCGTGTCAGACAGTTGATTACCGTCAAAAAAGATATTTTTCAACTGATATCCGTATGGTTTAACCAACTTCTTGATATCTCTCAGGTCATGATCGTCACCCATGTTGATGACCATCCCATCTTGATGCATGCGGCCGGTTCTGCCGACCCGATGAATATAGGTTTTCGGATCAGACGGTAAGTCAAAGTTGACGACGACCGGTAACTTTTCGATGTCCATTCCCCGAGCGGCAACGTCGGTTGTCAGTAACAGCCGAATCTTACCATCCCGAAAATCTCGTAACGCCTTTTGACGGGAAGTTTGGCGCTGCTCACTGGTTAAAGTGGCGGCTTCTTTAATGTGTCGATGCATCAAAAAGCCGGCGACCTTTTGGAGTGTATCCAGTTGATCAAAGAACACCAGTGCTTTGAAATCCTTCATGTGAAGAAATCTCAACAGCATCTGCTCTTTTTTACGATTGGAAACTTCCAAAAGGGTGTGCTTTACTTCCCCTCTGGTATCGTCAATGTCGGAAACATCGTACGTTTGAATGTCTTGAATAAACCAGCGATTGATGTGTTCCAGAAGGTCATTTTTAGTCGCTGAAAAGAATCCGAGGGAAACATCATCCGGAGCCAAATCAACCAGTGACCTGATTGAAGCCAGCGTATCCTCACTCAACAAATTGTCAGCTTCATCAATGACAATGGCTTTAAGCGAATCCAATTTTAATTTACCCAGATCGATCAAATTCATAATTCGACCGGTCGTCCCGACAATCACGTTGGGATGCTCTTTAAGCTTGTCCTCTTGCCGGTTGATATTGGCACCACCGATGATGCCTTGAACGGACAAGCCAATCAGCTTTCCCCATTCCAACAGCACTTTTTGCGTCTGCATGGCCAACTCGGCAGATGGTTCGATGACTAATAATGCCAAACCATCTTCAGGCTGAATATTTTCAAGTAACGGGAGCGCAAACGCAACCGTCTTGCCGGATCCGGTTGGGGCTAATCCCAAGACACTTTTACCATCCTTTAACGGCTGATAAACAGCTTTTTGGATGGCTGTCGGTTTTTTGTAGCCTAACTTGGCTGCATGTTCTTTAAATTCTTCTATCACAATGGGTCTCCATTTTCTATTGATTTACTTGTGTTCACCCACAAATGAAATATGGGCGTCTTGTCGAAGGTTATAAATCACTTTATTGACATAAACACTCAGTTGACGCCAATAGTCATAATCCTTCTTATTTTGTGGAATCTTGGGATCGTTAATCACTCTGGCAAAATCTTCTACTTCTGGAAGCATGGGATTTTCGTCGATAGTGTTGCCAATCACCTGTTTATTATTGTCATCATCGATATAAATGACCGTGTTAAGCTCACCAGCATCATCAATCTCAATTAAATCCTTCAGACCATATATTTCTGAGGTCATATGCGAATTGGTGATCTTGGAGAAGTTTAAAGTCACATTATACTCCGGATAACGTAAAATTGCTGTACCCTTTCCGTCAACACCGGTTCTAATCAGCTGTGGGAAATAAGCAGTTTCTTCAGGCATCCCAAATAGGGCAACAGCATCGTAAACCGTGTACACACCCAAATCCTGCAGGGCACCTCCGGCATACTTCAGTGAAAAGACATTTGGCTCCTGGCCTTTAAGAACCAGATCATACCGGGAAGAATATTTCGAGTATGTAAACTCGGCGCCCTGAACTGTCTTAAAATCACCCAACTTCTCTTCAATCGAGTGGAAGTTTTCCGTGTGAATATTTCTGGCAGCTTCAAAATACAAAACGTTGGGATTGTGAATCAGCAGCTCTTGAATTGTGGCCATTTGCTTTTGCGTGCTAAATGCCGGCTTTTCAACAATCACATTTTTACCATTTTGAATGGCTTTTTGTGCCTGCTCGAAATGCAAACTGTTTGGCGATGCAATATAAACCGTGTCAAAATCACCCTGAGTGAAAAATGAATCTAAATCCGTAAAGGTTTCTTTAGCACTGTTTTTATCCGCAAAAGCTTTGGCTGTCTCTTCATGTCGGGAATAAACAGTCGTTAACTCAAACTTCTGTGACAATTTGATTGCGTCAATAAATTGCTGGGTAATCCAGTTAGTTCCAATTATACCTAACTTAATCAATGTGATAACCACCCTTCTTTAATTAAATTGTAACAAGCTTTTAACCCAATGAAAACGAAATCAGACACTCTCTGTTATATTTATCAAGTATACTTAGTGTCTAATATGCTTAGGGGGATGATTTTTTGCGCAAATGAAGTTTATTGATTTTTATGGTGTCCTTTTTAATTAGTCTTTTTCATACGAAAAAAGCACCTAAGAATCAGCCAGATCCTGCAGATCCACTGTTTTTCGTAGGTACCTGGCAATTTAAGGATCACCGTAACCGAATCCATCGGTTGGAAATTGGTCCGGATTTGAAATTATTAATCGATGGCAAAGATATGTCAGCCAAGGTTTCATTGTTAACCAGATATGAGTTATCATACATTGATAAATTTGGTTACAAATTGGAAATTCGTGGAAACGAATCTCAACCAATCAAATTCTATGACGAATCCGAAAATTACACCTATGATTTGCATTCAGCAAACGACTCAAAGATTGCTGATTAACGAGACCTGACATTCGTTAGGCCTTTTTTGTTTGCTCAAATCCCTAGTCAACATATCGATGCCACTCTGAGCGATTACCGTTGAAAACAGACATTGGCAAAAAGACCAGCTGTCTGTCCAACCTGAAGTCTTTCTTGCTGTCCGCTTGAATAAAGGTCGCGTCGGCATTTGGTTTACCGATCCGACCGTTTGTCAGCCAGAATTGCGTCTTCGAGTTGGCCGTCAACTTAAGGCTCTTGATAATTTGCTTGGTAGCAGAAATCACCACCGGCCGTTTATAGTAGTTTCGCAATAACGCTGAAAGGTAGCGAACTTCTTTGCTCGCTTTTTTCCAGTGAATCGACGATTGATTAAAGCTCCCATAATATTGAATTTGGATACAGATTGGCAGACTCCCGGTATTGTATTTAACCTGACGGACAAAGTTTTTGAACTGCGCAGTCGGTGAACTTGTAAAACTGAAATAATGGTAAACACCGATTGGCAGCTGGGAACCCTGGCTGCGTTGGAAATTACTCGTAAAGCTGTCGTCCGTGTATGCTGCTCCCTGAGTGGCTTTCAGATAGACAAAGCTGATCCCTTTGTTCTTCAAACTTTCGAAATCAATGTACCCGTTATTTTGGTTGATTGTGACCCCACGGATTGGGTACTTTTTAAGCTGTTCATTTTCATGCCAACGAATTAACAGAAATCCTGAGATAATCACCAGGATCACCAAAAAAATGCCGAGACCTACCCTTCGAGTGCGCTTTCGGCGCTGGTAAGTTTCAGCATATATTGGTTGAATGTCTCTTCGCTTCATATAAAAGTCATCTCAGTTACCCGACAGCTAACAAATTAGCTGCGAGTGCTCTCAATAATATTTTGAACGTTGCGAATCGTATCTTCAGTTGCCGGTCCCATTCGAACCGTTGCCATCATAAATAACGTGTCCACAATGGCCAACTGGGCAAGAAGCGAATACATTCCTTCTGAACGGTAATTTGATTCATCACTGGATGAAATAAATGTAATGTCACTGTGAGCGGCAAGTGGTGAATCCGGATAACTGGTAATTCCAATTACCGGTACCTTCCGCTTCTTTAACGTTTCTGCCACCTTCAGGGTTTGTCGGTTCTTCCCTGAATGTGAAACGACGATTGCGCAATCTTCCTCACCTAATTTTACAGCTTGCATCAACTGTACGTCAAAGTCAGGATAATAGAAACACTCAATCGAGGTTCGGAGAAATTTGTGGTAACCATCCAACGCAGCGACTGACGAACCGCCAAGGCCGAATAGCCCCAGACGACGGCAGTGAATAATTCTTAATACTGCGCGAGCAAATTCGTCTTCATCAATGCCGGTGCGGGTATCTTGAATTGCCCGTTGACTGCTGTTGAAAATCTTGTCAGCAATTGTCCCCAAAGAATCATTTGCATCAATATCTTTAAAGATCGGCAAATTCTGCGGCCGTAACTGCGTATATGCCAAAGCTAACGTGAACTCACGAAAATTACCATAACCCAATGTCTTCACTAATCGAGACACTGAAGCTGTCGAAGTTTCGGTGACGGCTGCTAAATCTTCAATGTTTGCTTCAGATGCTGCTTGAGGGTTTTCCATCACGTACTTGGCAATTTTCTTGTTGGTTCTGCTTAACTCATAAAATGACTGTTTTAATAATTGAACTGGCGAGCTCATAATGATCACCTTTCATGTTGTGTAAGTGTCTTATTTTCATCAATGTAAATATTTTACAACAAAATCCTTGCATTGTGAAATTGTTTTTCATATAATTGTGTTTGCGTTTACAAAGACAGGAAATTCAAGGGTCAAAATGTTTGAAGTCTCCTGCTTATAATGATATTTTTAGTTAGAAGCGGTACCGAGCCAATTCTTCGTCAACAGACATTTGGTTAACGATGCAGCTATATTTTTTGCAATTATTTGAAAGCGCTTCGGCCGTTGCTTAACTAATACAGAAGGGAAGTTATTTACATGGATTATACGCTAGGTGTTGATATTGGAACAACCAGTGTTAAAACCGTGCTCTACGATGTTAAGGGTAAGGTTCATGGATACTCCAACAATGGATATCCACTATACCAGGACACCCCTGATATGGCCGAGGAAGACCCCGAAGAAATCTTTTCAGCAATGTTTGACGGCATTACTGAACTGGTTCGGAAGGCCAATATGAAAAAAGGTGAGCTCAAAGGAATTGCATTTTCATGTGCCATGCACAGTTTGATTCTTTTGGATGACGACCATAAGCCACTCACCCGAGCAATTACTTGGGGCGACAACCGGGCCGTCAACTATGCCGACAAGCTGAAAGCAAGTCCTGAAGGCATGGAAATTTACAAACATACCGGAACACCGATTCACCCAATGACACCTCTTACCAAATTAATTTGGCTGAGAAACGATAAACCGGACTTGTTCAAAAAGGCTCGTTGGTTTGTTGGAATTAAGGAATACATCCTTTATAAATTATTTGGTGTCTTAAAGGAAGACTATTCAATCGCCAACGCAACCGGCATGTTCAACATCTACAATATGGACTGGGATGACCAGGCATTGAAGATCGCCGGCGTTACCCGTGACCAATTACCTGAGTTGGTAGATACAACCTACCAGTTAAAGGGAATGCATGAAGAATACGCCAAAGTTTTGGGAATCGATATTAATACCCCATTTATCATTGGTGCATCAGACGGTCCCCTTGCCAACCTTGGTGTCAATGCCATCAAACCCGGTGTTGTCGCCGTTACAATTGGAACTTCAGGTGCTGTTCGGGTTGTCACCGACAAGCCTCATACCGATCCAAAAGCCCGGGTATTCTGTTATTACCTTGCTAAAAACATGTGGGTGATTGGTGGACCTGTTAACAACGGTGGCGTTGTCTTCCGTTGGGTCCGTGATCAACTTTGCGCACCTGAAAAAGTAACCGCTGAACAAATGCATATTGATCCATATGACTTATTGACAGAAATTGCTGCCAAAGTTCCTGCTGGATCAAATGGCTTGCTGTTCTTCCCATTCTTAGGCGGCGAACGGGCACCAATTTGGGATGCCAACGCGCGTGGCTCATTCTTCGGATTGAACCGGACCCATACCCGTGCGGATATGATTCGTGCCGTTTTGGAAGGAATTGTTTACAACCTGTACACCGTTGCATTAGCCCTTGAAGAAGTTGTCGGCCGCCCTACCAGCATTCAAGCAAACGGTGGGTTTGCCCGTTCTGCTCTTTGGCGTCAAATGCTGACCGATATTTTCGAACAGGATGTTGCCATCCCTGAGAGTTTCGAAAGTACCGCCCTTGGTGCAGCCACTCTTGGCATGTACAGCTTAGGTTTAATTGACAGTCTTTCCGACGTTTCCAATTTTGTCGGAACCACGGTTGTCCACCATCCAAATCCAAAGAACTTCCAGTCATACCGGGAACTCATTCCAATTTATATTCGTTTGAGCCGTTCATTACAGCCAGAATATAAGAATATTGCCGAGTATCAACGCCGTCATGAGCACGATGATGAAGACGCCAAAAAATCTGATTAACGTTACGTTTTTGCATTACGAAAGGGGAAAACTATGATATTAAAGCTGCTTGCTTTGTTAATCGGAATCATCTTCTTACTGGTTCTGATTATCAAATTCAAAATTAATACCTTCGTTTCATTGGTATTAACTGCTGTTGTTACTGCGGTCATGCTGCAAATGCCTTTAGGCACGATCGCTGATTCTGTTTCAAATGGTATTGGAAGTCAACTTGGGGAATTATCCATGGTCTTTGGCTTTGGTGCCATGTTAGGGCGACTGGTTTCCGATTCCGGTGGTGCTTATATGATCGCCGAAACGCTTATCAAACGATTTGGTAAACAGCGTCTCCAGATCGCCGTTATGCTTGCTTCATTTATTTTAGGAATTGCATTGTTCTTCGAAGTTGGAATGGTTTTACTTGTTCCAATCGTATTTGCAATCGCCGTTGAAGCCGGTGTGCCAATTCTTTATTTGGGAATTCCAATGGCCGCTGCCTTGTCAGTTACCCACGGATTCCTGCCACCCCATCCAGCACCAGTTGCCATTGCGCAAGTATTGGGTGCCAACGATGGTAAAGTTCTCTTGTTCGGTTTTGTCATTGCAATTATTGCCGCTTATATTGCCGGACCACTGTTCTCAAAGATGGCTAAAAAGTATGCACCAGCTGCCTTCGAACGTAAAGGTAACCTTTCTTCAATTGGTGAAGTTAAACAATTTACACCAGAAGAATCACCATCCTTTGGCCTTTCAGTATTAACCGCCCTCTTCCCAGTTATCTTACTGGCGATTTCAACCATCTATAAGATGACTGTTAACGGTGGGGTTGAACCTAAGAACCCAACCACGATTGATTCAATTGTGGAATTCATCGGTTCACCAAGTATCGCAATGTTAATCTCATTGTTCTTTGCAATGTATACAATGGGCTGGGGTCGTAAACGAAGCACTGCTCAAATTATGGAATCACTTGAAAATGCCGTTAAATCAATTGCCATGCTGCTCTTGGTTATTGGTGGTGGTGGTGCCTTCAAGCAGGTCCTGATTGACGGTGGTGTTGGTAAAGCCGTTGCTCAACTGTTTATTGGTTCACCAATCTCACCATTAATCTTAGGCTGGTTGGTTGCCGTTGTTCTCCGAATCGCTTTGGGTTCCGCAACTGTTTCGTCATTAACTGCCGCAGGAATTGTTGCCCCACTGATGTCACAAGCCGGAGTTGACCCGGCACTAATGGTTCTGGCTATTGGAGCCGGTTCACTTGCCGCATCTCATGTTAACGATGCCGGCTTCTGGATGTTCAGAGAATATTTCGATTTGACTGTTAAACAAACATTACAGACATGGACCGTTCTGGAATCGATCATTTCAGTTGTCGGAATTGTAATGGTAATGGGATTGAATCTGTTGTTCCATTAAAAAGTATGTATGATCTTAAAAAAGGCTGGAGCAAAGTCAAAACTTTGCTCCAGCCTTTTTCGTGTCCTTGGCCGACTTTTTATATCTACCCGTTAATCCTGGGAAACAACGCGATTGAGCATCTTCATTCGAACAGCGACCAAATACACCGCGACGGCTTTGATCGTGTCACCAGGGATAAATAAAAGCCCCGAGCCAAGTGCGCCGACTAACGAAATTGGCGTCACCATCCACAGCCAGACCTCTCCAATGACGTTTACAATCAATACTCCCGGCACCCAAATGCCAATCAGCTGTCCCCATGAGTGGCTCATAAATGGCCGTGACAGGCTATAACTAATCATGAGAGGAGTTATTAGCCAACCCAGCAAATAGCCTGCTGTGGGCCCAATAAAGACTGCTGGGCCTGCTTGACCGCCACTAAGGACCGGGAAACCCAGAAATGCCAATAATAAGAATCCACCAACCGCAATGGTTCCTTTGCGAGATCCCAAAACAATTCCAGCCAGCATAATCCCCAAATTCTGCATCACGATTGGAACGGGAATCACGCCAAGGGGAATTGGCGGAATTATTCCCAAAACGATGATGACCGCCACAATTAGGGACGTTTGAACCAACTCCTTGATCTTCATTGCCACTCACCTTTCAAAAAAAAGCGGTTAACCAGGTTTTACGCCTCAATTAACCGCCAATCCATCATAAATTAACCCTGATAAGAATTACCAGGGAGATAAACTTTTGTCACTTCTCCACTTGAAACTGTCTTCATCTCACCGGTTGCCAGTTTAATGACCAAGGCCCCGTCAGATGTAAAGTGATCAGCCAACCCGGTAATGGTTTGATTGCCCATTACGACTTGAATCTTTTTTCCCAGCGTCTCGGATAATTTCGCGTACTCTGGAAGAAACTGACCACTTGCATAGGTTTGATACATATAGAAGAACTGGTCGATAATCCCAGCCGCAATCCGATTCTTATCAATCGACGTGCGGTTCACAATTGCACCAGCTTTATGGGCAATCTTCGTTGGAAAATCGGCTGAATCAATGTTCAAGCCAATCCCGACAATCACATTTTCGTGCAGACCGTCTTCCAAACTGGAAATTGTCTCAGTTAAAATGCCACCGCATTTCTTGTTATGAACCAAGATATCGTTCACCCATTTAACCCGAAAATTATCGTTGGGGAAGAACTGCTTCAAAGCACGAACGACACTGACCGCTGTCCCAGTAGTGATTAAGCCCGAATGAATTGTTTTGCGATTCTGCAGCGGGATAAGAATGCTCAGGTAAATGCCACCATCGACGGGTGAGTAGAAATGTCTGCCCAACCGGCCGTGGCCTTTGGTTTGAGTATCGGCGACAAATACCTGAGGACCGTCAAAATCGTGACTGCTGCTAAACTGTTTTGCATAATCATTGGTTGAGGAAATACTTTTAAAAGTATGGATGGCCACGGGAATTGTCGTGGTTCGATAATGATTAATCACCGCAACGTCAAAAGATTGGGACTTTTCATAAGCATACCCCAAGCCCTTCTTAGTCGTAATCAAATGACCGCACTGTTCCAGCTTTTGAATATTTTTATAAACGGCCGGTCGGCTAATGGCTAACTTTTTGGCCAGTTCGTTTCCCGACACAAATCGACCGCCTGCATTTAACAGTGCACTTAAAATTTGAGCTTGATGATTTACCATTGTCCATCCCCCACTTCGATTTCCCTTAGATCAGATGCACACCTTTATCGACGTATACCACGTCACCAGTCATCCCGGTTGACAGGTCACTCATCAAGAATGCCGCAACGTTTCCAATCTCAGCAGTTGTCACACTCTTTTGGTCAACTGTCCGTGATTCGGATTCCTTCAGCAATTCACCATGATGCTTAATTCCGGTTACTGCAAGCGTCTTAACGGCCCCTGCAGAAATTGCGTTGACCCGGATACCATCGCTGCCCAAGTCTGAGGCCAAGTAACGAACGTTGGCTTCCAAGGCTGCTTTAGCAACGCCCATCATATTGTAATTAGGGATTGCCCGAGTTGAACCAAAGTAGGTCAACGTTAAAATGCTGGCCGGATCGTTCAAAACAGGTTGGGCATAACGGGCAACAGCAATCAGTGAATAAGCACTGATGTTTTGAGCCAAATCGTAGCCGTCTTTGGTTGTATGAACCAAACCAGAAGTCAGGGTTTCTTTGTCGGCATAGGCAATTGCGTGGATAACCCCGTCAATTTTGCCGTACTTGGTACCAATTTGTTCAAACGCGGTTTTCACGTTTGCATCGTCTGAAACATCACATTCAACAAGATCCAAATCATCCGGAACAAAGCGTTCCAAACTCTTTTTAATCCGGTCATTTTGATAAGTCAAAATGACTTTGGCACCTTGATCCAAGATTGCTTGGGTACATCCCCATGCAATACTCCGTCTGTTTGCAACCCCCATGATGACGATTGTCTTTCCATCTAAAAAGCCACTCATATTTGAGCCTCCAAATCTTTTCTTCAACTAAAAATTCCGATAACGTTGGTTCCTGCGTTCAACCAGTTCGTCAATTGGTAATTTGGCCAGTGTTGAAAATTCCTGGTCAAGGAAGTCCCGCAATGAACTCAAATCGTCTCCCGGCTTGTACTCATGAATAATTTTATCAATAATGCCATCTTTCAATAATGCTTCGGGAGTTAATTTAAGTTCTTCAGCAGCTTCCTGAACTTTTGAGGAATCTTTCCACATGATGCTGGCGTATCCTTCAGGCGAAAGGACCGAATAAATACTGTCTTCAAACATGAAGACCCGGTCGCCGCATGATAATGCCAAAGCACCACCGCTGCCGCCTTCACCAACAATAATGGTAACGTAGGGAACCCGTAATTGCATCCCCTGAATAATATTTTGGGCAACCGCCGAACCCTGACCGTGATACTCGGATTCAACATCTGGCCAAGCCCCTGGCGTATTAACCAACGCTAATATTGGCCGGTGAAATTTTTCTGCCTGCTTCATCAAGCGTAACGCTTTTCGATAACCTTCAGGCGTTGGGCTGCCAAAGTGGCGGGCAATATTTTCATCTGTATCGGTCCCCTTTTGAATGCCGACAACCGTAATTGGCTTGTCGTTT
Source organism: Lentilactobacillus kefiri (assembly GCF_007989105.1). GTDB lineage: Bacteria > Bacillota > Bacilli > Lactobacillales > Lactobacillaceae > Lentilactobacillus > Lentilactobacillus kefiri. The sequence continues at coordinate 40,129 of NZ_BJVK01000004.1, forward strand.
AACAACCCGATACCGCCAATAATTGCCTGATCATCAGCTTCCAACCGATCACCGTGCTGCTCAAAGAACTCACTGGTTAAACCGTGAATCAGTTGGGCAGTCGTAATCTTGTCCGGTCTTCTGGCAGCTTTAACCCGCTCATATGCTGTTTTATTTGCCATAGACATTCTCCTTTGTGTGGAGGGAAATCAGCCGTGTCAAAGTCTGGTTCATTTCCTTGCGCGGAACAATTGCATCAATAAAGCCATGCTTCATGACCGTTTCCGCACTTTGAAAGTCCTTGGGTGGCTTTTGCATAATCGTCTGTTCAATCACTCGGCGACCGGCAAATCCAACCAATGCGTGAGGTTCAGCCAAGATCACATCCCCCTGCATGGCAAAACTGGCAGTTACCCCACCGGTCGTTGGATCGCAAAGAACCACAACGTAAAACAAACCGGCACGACTATGTTCTTCAACGGCTCCGGAAACTTTCGCCATCTGCATCAGGGAATGAATCCCTTCCTGCATGCGAGCACCACCGGAGGCCGTAAACATCACAACTGGCAGCTTTTTACGAGTCGCTTCTTCAAACAACCTGGTAATTTTTTCACCGGTTGCACTTCCAAGGCTGCCCATTACGAAGAACGGATCCATGATCCCAACACCAACTTGTTGTTGGCCCAACGTGCCAATTCCAGTCAGGACACTTTCATTAATGCCGGTGACCTTTTTCGCTTTCTTTACTTTGGCAACGTACTTTTCATCGGTATATTGCTTAGGCACGGTCATTTGGGCATCAATTTCTTTGAACGAGTCAAAGGTAATCTTTGCCCGCCGTTTGGCTGTAATCCGAAAACCATAGCCACAATTGGGACAAGTTTTACTGCTGCCTGCTCTCAATGAAAAAAAGGTTGAGTGACAAATCGGACATTCCCGCAATACATGATCGGGAATGGCGTCCATCCGCTTAACCAGTTCTTCATGACTAGGCATATTAAACCGACTCCGTAACATGGAATCCCTCCTTGTCACTCAACACTTCATTTTGAATATAACTGGTTGAATAAGTTCCCTGGTGGAATTTATCCGTGTTAATTAAATAATCCAAGAAATCTTGATTGGTCAGGATTCCTTCAATTTCCAGTTCCCCTAAGATTCGGTTCATCTTTGCGATAACCGTGTCACGGTCATTCAAATGAACAATGATTTTGGCAATCATTGAATCATAAAATGGCGAGATAAAGCTTCCCGAAGTAACGCCGGAGTCAATCCGAACGCCCAGCGAACCTGCCGGGAAGAATAAATGATTAATTTGACCAGGTTGAGGGGCAAAGTTGTGAGCAGGATCTTCGGCGTTTAACCGACACTCCAAGGCATGTCCCTTAACGGCAGCATCCGCTTGAGTAAATGGTAATTGTTCACCCGCAGCAACTGCGAGTTGTCCCTTAACCAATTCAATTCCGGTCACTTCTTCAGTAATCGTATGTTCCACCTGAAGCCGGGTATTCATTTCCATGAAATAAAAGTGATGGTCATGATCCATCAAAAATTCATACGTCCCCGTGTTGGTATACCCAAGCTTCAGGGTTGCATTGGCGACAATTTTTCCAAGTTGTTTTCGTTCTTCCGGACTAATCAACACGCAGGGACTTTCTTCAATCACCTTTTGATGATTTCTCTGAAGCGAACAATCACGTTCCGGTAAATAAACAACGTGACCGAAATTATCAGCAATCACCTGCATCTCAACGTGTTTGGCATCACGAATCAACTTTTCAACGTAAATATCTTGATCGTCGTAGGAAATCCGGGCTTCCTGCTGAGTCTGCTCAAATGCTGAACGAAGGTCTTCAGGTCGGTCGACCTCGCGGATCCCTTTACCGCCACCACCGGCAGCAGACTTCAGTAAAACCGGAAAGCCGATTTTTTCGGCAACCTTTTCGGCTTGAGCGACCGTATTGACAACTCCTTCGCTTCCGGGAATAACCGGCACACCAGCCTTTTTCATTGCTTCACGAGCATTTGCCTTGTCACCCATCAATGAAATCAACTGATGACTTGGCCCAATAAAGGTAATGTGGCAGGTTTCGCAAAGCTCCGCAAACTCGGCGTTTTCCGATAAGAACCCGTATCCTGGATGAATGGCTTCGCAGCCCGTCAAATTCGCTGCACTAATGATCTGGGTCATGTTCAAATAAGACTCACTGGGCTGCGGACCGCCGATACAAATCGCCTCATCGGCTAAATGAACGAACAAGCTGTCTTTGTCGGCACTCGAATAGACTGCGACTGCAGTAATTCCCATATCATGAAGGGCCCGAATAATCTGGACAGCAATTTCACCACGATTAGCCACTAACACTTTTTTAAACATCCGCTCACCTCTATTACTCAACTGCAAAAATTAGATCTGCTTCACAAATTTGTTGGCCGTCACGGGTAATGGTGCCATGACCAAGGCCAATATTGTGTTTTAACTTCTTCAACTCAACTTCAAATACCAATTTGTCGCCAGGTCGGAAATCGTCTTGAAAGACCGCATTCTTAATACCGCCAAAAAAGGCGTTCTTGCCCTTATATTCAGGCATTGAAAGAATCGCCGCCACACCGGTTTGCGCCATTGATTCGATCATAATCGGCCGTGGAACAACCAAATTCCCCGCTTTTTTATTATCGAAGAACCATTCATTGATTGAAATCAGCTTAACCGCCGAAGCACTTTCGCCGGGCTTAACATCAATAAATCGATCAATCATTTGAAATGGGTATCGCTGTGGTATCACATCTTGAACTTCTGGTTTCATCTGATTACCCCTTCGTTACTTGGAAAATTGGTTGATCATATTCCACCATGCTGCCGTCTTCAACCAGAATGTTGGAAATCGTTCCGGTGACGTCACTTTTGACTTCGTTGATCATCTTCATCGCTTCAATCACACAGACCACGTCGCCTTTTTCAACGTGATCACCCTGCTTCTTGAAAGCCGGCTTATCAGGGCTTGGCGCGAAGTAAACAACACCGACCAGTGGTGCTTTGATTTCAGCAGCGTTTTGATCAACTGCCGGTTCAGATTGTGGAGCTGCCTTAGTTTCAACGCTTTGTCCATGGCCTGAACTATCAGCGTTGACAGAACCAGCTGCCGCGGAATCTTCTACGACAACATGTTCATCATCACGTTTGCTGAATTTTAATTTAAAATCGTCTTGTGCCAACTCAAAATTTTTAAGTGACGAGCGATCAAATTTATCTAATAAACGTTCAATTTCTTTTTCGTCCATGACCTAATCACACCCTTTAAATGCAATCACAGCGTTATGGCCTCCAAAACCAAAGGAGTTGCTGATAGCGTAGTTGACCTCAGCTTTTTTATTGCTTTCGTTAACCAAATCAACATCACATTCTTCGTCCTGGTTAACCACACCAACGTTGACCGGCATCTGGTTATGCTGAATAGCACCAATTGTTGCAACGGCCTCAATGGCTCCTGCAGCTCCTAATGCGTGTCCAGTCATTCCTTTAGTGCTGCTGACCTTGACGTGATCGTTATTGGCAAACACTTCACTAATGGCCTTGGCTTCGGCACTGTCGTTGGCATGGGTGCTGGTTCCGTGGGCGTTAATGTAGTCCACTTGGCTTTCGTCAATGCCGGCTTCTTTAACTGCCTGTTGCATAGCGCGCTTGGCACCCTTGCCTTCAGGATCCGGAGCGGTCATATGATAAGCGTCACTGGTGGTTCCATAGCCGACAATTTCAGCCAGGATCTTGGCACCACGGGCTTTTGCATGGTCATAATCTTCAAGAACCAAAGTTCCTGAACCTTCACCCATGACAAAGCCATTTCGATCTTTATCAAATGGAATTGAAGCTTTCTTAGGATCGGTTGCTTTTGACAAAGCAGTCAAAGCAGCGAAACCGGCAATGCCAATTTCGTTAACCGAGGCTTCTGTACCACCGGCAATCATGACTTGCGCCTTGCCCTGTTTGATATATTCAAAGGCATTTCCAATCGCATTTGTTCCTGATGAACAAGCAGTAACGATTGCCTGACTGGTATTCTTTGCATTAAAGGCAATTGAGATATTTCCCGCAGCCATGTTAATGATTGAATCCGGCACAAACAGTGGTGACACCCGTTTTGGACTCTTGTCATGCATTTTAATAACCTGTTGTTCAATGGTCGTCAAACCACCAATTCCAGATCCATAAATGACACCAAGTTCTTCGGGATCAACGCCACCATCGGCTAATCCTGCCATCTCCATGGCTTCTTTTGCAGTATACAAAGCGTATGTACAAAAGAGGTCGTTTCGTTTGGCAAACTTCTTTTCAACCCGCTTTAGGGGATCAAAGTCTTTAACTTCACCGGCAACGGTAATGCCAGTGGGTTCTGCATCAAATTTAGTGATTGGGGCAATGCCCACCTTTGACGCAAATAAATTTTTAAGAAAGCTGTCAACATCGTTGCCGATTGGAGTAACGGCTCCCATTCCTGTAATAACTACTCTGCTCATTAAATTACTCCTTCAACAATCTAGATTGTCAATCCGCCGTCAACCGTAATTACTTGACCGGTAATGTATTGGTTATGAACCAGAAATGCCACAGCATCGGCAATTTCGTCCGGTTCTGCAAATCGTTTCAACGGAATCTGATCCGTAAATTCGTTTTGACGGCGTTCACTCATTTTTTCTGTCATGTCAGTTTTGACCATGCCGGGAGCGACCGCGTTGGAACGGATTCCACGCAATGCCCCTTCTCTGGCAGCAGTCTTTGTTAAGCCAACCAAGCCGGCTTTACTTGATGAGTAATTGGCTTGGCCGAGATTTCCATGAAGGCCTGAAATGCTTGAAATATTTACAATTGCGCCCTGACGAGCCTTTTGCATAAATTTCATCGTAAATTTGGTCATGTTAAACGCACCAACCAAATTGGTATCCAATACCGCTTTAAAGTCGGCTGTCTTCATTCGGCTCAACAGCTTATCTTTGGTAATTCCTGCATTGTTGACCAACACATCAATTTGACCATGTTTTTCAACAACGGCATTAACCATCTGTTCGGCATTGGCCTCATCGGCAACGTCGCCAACTAAAACGTCGAAATCATAACCAGCATCCGTCAAAGCCTTGGTTTGTTCATCACTTAATTCATGATGGGCATTAATGACAACGGTCATTCCGTCGTCAGCAAGCCGTTTAGCGATTGACAAGCCAATTCCTTTGGCAGCACCGGTAATAAATGCGACTTTGTTTGTTTCAGTCATTATTTCACCAACTTTTTATTTGATCGAACTTGATTCAGGGTCTCAACACTATCGACATGAAATTTATCGGCATTGCAGAGAATCGTTTTGGCAAACTTCATCAGCGTGTCACCAGGGCCGATTTCAATCAAGACATCGGCGTTTAGGTTCAACAACTCTTTCAAACATTGGTTGAAATGAGTTGGATTAACCAGCTGAGCAACCAAAGTCCGCTTGACGTTAAGACGGGTAAACGGCTTAACGATCGTGTTGCTGAAAATCGGAAAGTCGGTTTCCTGAAATGACACATTTTCCAGTCGTTCTTTCAACAGGTCGCTGGCTTCCTGCATAAATGGGGTATGAGAAGCAACCGTCATTTTCAGCGGAACAACCCGTTTAATCCCATGTTCATGCAGATATTCCGTAGCAGCTTTCAAGCCTGCTTCGGATCCACCGACAACCGTTTGTGTGTCCGTGTTGTAATTGGCTGCGTATACCGGTCCCTGTTTGGAACCGACTTTACATGCTTCATCCACCACGTTTTTAGTGGCTTTCAACACGGCGGCCATTTTACCTGGATGATGCTGACCGGCCAGGTCCATGTAATGGTTTCGATCACGGACCAACGGCAGACCATCCTCAAAGCTCAAGCCGTTAGCCGCAATAATGCCGCTATATTCACCCAAGCTCAATCCGGTGCCGCCAACCGGCTTACCCAAATCATGTTCAAGAATCCGATAAATTCCTGTACTCAGGGTGACAATTGAAACTTGAGTATTTGCGGGATCATCAAAAATATTCGAATCACTCATGTCTTGCCCAAGTATCTGAGACGCTTCTTCAATTGTTTGACGGTAAATTGGCTCCTGCTGGTAGAGGTCGTGCCCCATGCCGGCAAACTGCTTGCCCTGACCGCTAAATAAATATCCTAGTTTCAATCTCTCACCCCACTTTACTTGCTTTGTTGTTTCAATACGTAATCAACTAATTCTCCAACAGTCTCCATACCTTCGTCGGTGTCAATTTCAATATCGTAAGTGTCTTCAATCTTGTCAACAACTTCAAAAATGTCCAAGCTGTCCAAATCAAGATCGTTTTTAAAGTTAGTGTCTTCTTTAACCTTGTCTGCATCTACATCTAATTGGTCCACGATAATATCTTTTACCTTGTTGAATACTTCTTCTTTAGTCATTTTAATTTCCTCCAAATTTTTATGTTTCCAGTTTTATTTTTAGTACTTAATAATCATTGTTCCAACAGTTAATCCGCCACCAAATCCGGATAGGGCAACAACATCCCCCCTTTTGATGATTTGCTTCTCAACCAACTCGGCAAACAAAATCGGTTCACTGGCTGCAGAAGTATTGCCGTATTCGTTAATGTTAAGTGGAAACTTTGTCATTGGTGCGCCCAAAGTTTCGGCAATCTTTTCAATAATCCGTTCATTGGCCTGATGCAAAACAAAATGATCGATATCGTCGACAGACATTTTTGCTTTTGCCAATGCCCGGTTGATAGATGCCGGGACATTCTTGACGGCAAACCCATAAACCCGATGACCATTCATTTTGAAGAATGGCGAATACTGCGTATCATCAGCAGCAAACGGTGACTTGACACCCACTTGACCGGCAGTCAGATACTTACCCAGATTGCCAAGCGTAGTCAGGTCTTCGGAAATAAACGTTCCGGGTTCCTGCTCATTTGAAATCAACATTCCCGCGGCGCCATCGCCAAACAGCACAGCAGTTGAACGGTCATGCCAGTCAACCAGCTTACTTAACGTTTCAGCCCCAATCACAATTGCATGCATGTTGTGATCGGCCATCAGCATTTGTCTGGCAACTTTTAATGCGTACACAAATCCTGAACAGGCGGCATCAATGTCAAACCCAATCGCGTTGGTCGCACCGATATTTCCCTGAACAATTGCACCCACTGAAGGGGTTAAATAGTCGGGAGACATCGTGGCCACGACAATCAAATCAATGTCGGTGGGCTTTAAGCCGCTTTTTTCAAGCAGCTCTTCAGCAACCTTTGTGGCCAATGAACTGGTTGTTTCATCAACGGCCACATGGCGCTGCTTGATTCCGGTCCGTTGGGTAATCCACTCATCTGAGGTATCCATCATCGTTGAAAGTTCATCGTTATCAACTACCCGATCCGGAACCGAACTGGCGGTGCTGATTATTTTGAAATCTTCAAACTTCATTTTGCCGATACCTCGTCAATAAATTCTTCCAAGTTAACCATCGCCTGTTTAATCAAATGAATTTCGTCATTATCAAAACCTTTGAGGAAGCGTTGAACCAGCAATTTATGAAAGGCGTCATGGGCACGGTATAACAGACGTCCCTTACTGGTCAGCCCCAAATTAATAATCCGATGGTCTTCCTGATTGGCAATCCGCATCACATATCCCTTACGTTCCAAAGTATTCAAATTGGCGGTTAACGTCCCTTTGCTTAATTTCAGAATGTGGGCAACCTGTGAGGTTGTTTTCCGGTCATGCAGGCCAATGGTATGAACTAGGTGAACTTCCTTCGCAGTAATGTCCTTAAAACGGCTTCGACGAATTTCACTCTCTTCAATCCGCATGATACTGTCATAAACGTTGATCAGCGACTCGTTGATAAAGTCATAGTCTTTTTTAATTTCATTACTTTGCGAATTCATTTTTAGCTCTCCTAGAATAATAATTAAATCTTCTTCTTTGGATCAGGAACGATAAATGTTAATTCAGCCGAGCAGGCAACCTTTTCGTCAACCTTGGCTTCACATTTAACTTTTCCCATGTTCTCACGTTGCTTTTCCATTGTGACGTGGAGCTTTAAGACATCCCCGGGACGAACGACCTTCCTGAACTTGGCATTATCAATCGCACCAAGATACGCGGTCTTTCCCTTGTACTTTTCAGTTTTCAAAATCAAGATTGAAGCTGCCTGAGCCAAAGATTCAATAATCAAAACACCGGGCATAACAGGATTTCCAGGGAAATGGCCTTGGAAAAACTCCTCGTTAATTGTGACGTTCTTTGTAACAACAATTGACTCACCAGGATTTAATTCATCAACCTTATCCATAAACAAAATTGGATACCGGTTGGGGATCAAATCCATAATTTCAGATGCATCTAATACACTCATTGATTTCTTCCTTTCACTTACAGGGTGGTAAATCATGATTGAAATTAGTTCGACTATCAAACTATTAGCCTAGAACAAATTTCTAAAAATCACACTTACCCATGTTCTTTTCGGAACACACAACATGATAACCTAATTTAGTTCGAATATCAAACTAAATATTGATACTACCTGTTGCTTAGTTGGATTCTACTCATTATCAACATGTGAGTCAAGAGAGCTCATTTAATAAAACTAGGTATGGTTGGAACGCTGAACAGGCCAATTGATTCGTTTAAAAGAACCCCAAAAAAGCTGTCGGCAAACATTGACCGACAGCTTTCTTCTCAATTAAAATCTATTCAATTGTTTCATAAATCAAAGTTGGCTTTTCAGCATGGTCGGAAATTTCAATATTGTTATATAGAAGTTTCTTAATGTCGTCAACATTGTCACGGTTGCTGTAAATGGTTAACAACGACTCGCCCAACTTCACTTCGTCACCAATCTTTTTATGAAGCATAATGCCGACTGAGTAATCTAATTGATCATCCGCTTTTTGTCGGCCGCCGCCTAACAGCATGCTGGCAACCCCAACTTCGTCAGCAACAATCTTTGAAACAACTCCGGCTGATTTGGCAGGCAATTCAATCCGGTATTTGGCTTGTGGAAGAACCTTTTCAGGATCGTCGACAACCGTGGGATCACCACCCTGATCCGCAATCATTGCTCTAAAGCGATCCAATGCCTGGCCATTATGAATGACATCTTCACACAACTTTTGGCCTTCTTCGGTTGACTGAGCTTTTCCGCCCATAACAGCCATATAGCCGCCAATATCAACAATCAATTTTTCAAGATCTGCCGGACCGTTACCTTTCAGCAAATCAATTGATTCTTGAATTTCAAGTGAGTTGCCAATGGCGTCACCCAAAGGCTGATTCATGTCGGTAATCATTGCCATGCACTGCATGCCGACGCCTTTGCCGATTCCTACCAGCGCTTTGGCTAAAGCCCGTGACTCGTCAAGGGTCTTCATAAATGCACCGGCACCCGTTTTCACATCAATCACGAGTGCATCAGCTCCTGAAGCAATCTTCTTACTCATGATGGAACTGGCGATTAGCGGAATCGAATCAACTGTATCGGTCACATCTCTGAGGGCATAGATTTTCTTATCGGCAGGCGCAATATTCCCCGTTGCACCAATGATTGCCAATTGATCTTTTTTCACCTGATCGATAAAGTCTTTTTCACTAATTTCAACTTGATAGCCTGGAATTGCTTCCAACTTGTCCAGTGTCCCACCAGTATGACCTAAGCCACGGCCGGAAATCATCGGTACCGGAATTCCCAGTGCGGCAACGACGGCTGCCAAAGGAATACTGGTTTTATCACCTACCCCACCAGTTGAATGTTTATCAACCTTAACACCGGGAATGTCGCTCAAGTCCAGATGGTCACCGGACTTCATCATGGCCATGGTTAACTTCGCCTGTTCCTCACTTGTCATCCCTTGAAAAAAGATTGCCATCAATAACGCACTGATTTGGTAATCAGGGATTTCTCCGGAAACAACGCCGTCAACGAAAAATTGAATCTGCTCATCTGTTAATTGATTGCCTGCTCGTTTAGCATGAATCACATCGACCATTCTCATTTTGAGTCCCCCTTTAATCGCTTTTGTAAAAATGTTTTCAAATATTTATTTAGAAAAGCTCAATCCTTCATCAATAAAAGGTGTTGGATTGAGCTTTGTTGTTAATAATCAAGTAAAAGTTGCGCCAGACTTTGATCCAAAATCGCACAGTTGGTGTAGTGGGCTGTCAATGCAGCGTGAACTGCAGCCACTTTCCGGTTTCCGGTTGCCACCAAAATTGCATGTTTCTTTTTCTTAAGTTCGTCCAACTCAATACCAATCGTTCGATCATCAATCTCTTTTGAAACAATTTTTCCCTCGGCGTCAACAAACCGCGAAAAGATATCGCCAATTGCCAACTGCTGAATTTCAGCTTTCTCTTGTTCATTAAAGTAGCCCAGTTGGAAAATCAAGGCCTTTGATCTCACGGTTCCCACCGTGAACAACGCAACGTTGGCTTGGCGGCCAAGGTCAAGAATATGCTTGATGTGTCGATCACTCTCGACCATATCCTTCGTGACTTTATTATCAAAAATGACTGGGAGTGGCAAGTATTCCGGATGTGTCCGATAGGCCAGCGCCAACTCGTTCACACTTTCATACGCCCAGGTCTTCTCCTGGGAGTGGCTCATGCTTCCCTTAAGCTGAACCACCTGCACGCCGGAAACATCCTGTTCTTCCAATTGTTTGGTGACTGAATGGATGGTTGCTCCCCAGCCGATTCCGATAATATCCCCGGGCTGAACGGTTGCTGCCAGAAAATCGGCTGTATAACGGCCAACCCCATTTAAAATGGTGGTTGCCCCACCGTAATTATTCGGCACAACGTGGAATTCAACCCCATACTTATCACCAAGCTGCTGTGACAAAACTTGAGAATCGACCAATGGATTAACAATCTGAATTTTTACCAAACCGTTATCTTTTGCGTATTGAAGGAGACGCGATACCGTCGGCCGGGAGACCCCGAGCTTTTTGGCAATTTCGATTTGACTTAAATTATCTTGAAAATAGGCTTCGGCCACCCGCAAGCTTTGCTTGAGTTTTGTGACGTCCTTGATTTCATCCATGTGATCGCTCCAATTACTCTTTTATTTCATATTGTTAATAGCTGTTTCCAATGACAATCTTGCCATTTCATCAAACGACGTTTCACGCTCTTTGGCTGAGAGGGCCTCACCATTTAATAAATGATCGCTCACGGTGAGAATTGTCAATGCTCGAACGTGATACTTGGCTGCCAGCAGGTAAAGTCCGGAAGTTTCCATTTCGGTTGCCAACACACCGTAATCAATCAGTTTGTGAATGTCCAGCTCGTCATTGTAGAATCGGTCAGCGGCAAAGATGTTGCCGACTTTTGTATTAATCCCCATCTTTTCAGCGGTGTGGTAAGCCGAATCCAGCAATCCAAAATCTGCAATTGGTGAATAATAGATGCCAGGGCCAAAAGTGTTTTGAATGATGGACGAATCGGTTGTTCCTGACTGGCCGAGAATAACATCCCGAATTTTAACATCCGGGCTCATGCCACCACATGAACCAACTCGATAGATGGTTTTTACCCCATATTCTTTGATCAGTTCCGTGGTGTAAATTGCCAACGATGGGATTCCCATTCCTGACCCTTGAACCGAAAGTCGTTTGCCTTTATAGGTTCCGGTGTAGCCAAACATGTTACGGACTTCGCTATAACGAACCGGATTATCCAAATAGGTTTCCGCAATAAATTTTGCTCTTAGTGGGTCACCAGGCATTAAAACAGTGTCAGCAATTTCACCAGGTTTTGCGCCAATGTGTGTACTCATATGATTGCCTCCGTTTATTTCAGATCGGCCAGAAAGCTTGTGCCGACTCCATTTCCTTTAACGTCAAAGTTATCAAGGACCGTTGCTCCAAAATCAGCAAAAGTCTTGCGGACCCCCAGGCTGTCACCCGTCTTCATCGATGGTGAGTAAGCCAGAATTGGGACCATTTCTCTGGTGTGGTCGGTTCCCTTAAAGCCGGGATCATTTCCATGGTCGGCAGTGATCAACAATAAGTCGTCATCCTTAAGGTTCTTTAAAACCGTGCCCAGTCGTTTGTCGAAGTCCATCAAGGCCTCACCGAAGCCAATTGGATTTCGACGGTGACCATACATTGCATCGAAGTCGACCAGATTGGTAAAGCAAAATCCGGTGAAGTCTTCTGCCATCACATGATCAACGTGATCCATGCCATCCATATTACTTTCGTTATGGTAGCCTTTGTCGATCCCATGGCCGGAGAAAATATCATTAATCTTGCCAATACCCACGGTATGAACGCCGGCTTTCTGCAGGTAATCCAAGTCAGTCAGACCAGTTGGTTCCAAAGTAAAATCATGCCGGTTGGCAGTTCGAGTAAAGTGATCTTTATCCGGGCCAACGTAAGGGCGGGCAATAATCCGACCAACGGTGTATTCCGGGCCATTAACCAAAGTTCTGGCATACTCACAAATCTTATACAATTCCTTGAGTGGAATCACATCTTCATGAGCAGCGATTTGGAGAACCGAGTCACCTGAAGTATAGACGATCAGGTCGCCGGTCTTCATTTGTTGTTCACCTAATTCAGCAATAATCTTGGTGCCGGATTCAGGACGATTACCAATGATTTTACGTCCCGAAAATTCTTCAAGCTTTTTGAGAATATCTTCAGGAAATCCGTTTGGAAATGTATTCAGCGGTTTTTGAACCGGCAGCCCCATCATTTCCCAGTGGCCATCCATACTGTCTTTGCCGGCTGAAGTTTCCTGCATTTTGCCATAGTAGCCAATCGGAGCGTCAACCTTGTCGACACCCTCGATCGGTGTTTGGCGCAAGTTGGAAATGCCTAATTTCTGCAGATTTGGAATGTTTAATTTTCCTTTATAAGCCTCGCCAACATGTCCCAGAGTATCTGAGCCAACATCGTCAAACTTGGCTGCGTCCGGTGCTTCCCCAGTACCGACCGAGTCCATTACAATTCCAAAGATTCGTTTGTATTTTTCAACTGTCATCGAAATACCTCCCCTAAGACTGGTAACCTAAGATAAAATCTTGGTCGTTGCGCTGACTCCCAATCGACTTGCACCGGCACCAATCATTGCCAGAGCTTCTTCACGGGAATGAATGCCACCGGATGCTTTAACACCCAGCTTGGAACCAACTGTCTTTCTCATTAATTCAACGTTATGAAGAGTTGCTCCCTCGGAACTGAACCCGGTTGATGTCTTCACATAATCGGCACCTGCATTTTCTGAAGCATGACATGCTTTAACAATTTGATCATCATTCAGGAATGAAGTTTCGAAAATTACTTTTAACATTTTGTTCTTGGCATGAACAGCTTCTGCCACTGCTTGAATGTCGGCAGTTACATAATCAAGATTGTCACCAATTAACTCACCAACGTTTAAAACCATGTCGATTTCTTCCGCGCCATCATCAATTGCGGTAATGGCTTCATAAACTTTCGTCTCAGTGTTGGTGGCTCCTAATGGGAAGCCGACAACAGTAATCGGTTTAACCGTCGTGTCCTTCAGAAGCTCTGCAGCTAGAGGAATCCAGTGTGAGTTAATGCAGACAGAAGCAGTATTGTACTTGATCGCTTCTTCACAGGTCTGACGAATGCTGGCCTCAGTTGCGTCTGGCTTTAAGTTTGTGTGGTCTAAATATTTCGCTAATTGAGCGGTCGTTAGTTGTTTTGTCATGGTAATGTAACCCCTTTCATTTCTTTATAGGGATAGTTTACAGGAAAGCAGAACATATGTAAAGAGGTTTGATGAAATTTTGTTCTATCCTGTGAAATAGTGATCGTTGTATATAAAAGGAACCCCCGATGCCAGTGACATCGGGGGATAAACAAGAATCAATTTGATATTTTATTTGGTCCGAAGATCAATTTTTCACTTTAAATCTTCGATTGTATTGATATTCTTCATATAGGTTGGGACGGCAAGACCAACCTTGGCGCCATGGAGATTGACACCTAAATCATCAAACTTGCCCTTATAGTCTTTGTAGTAAAGTCCTTGGGTTGTTGGCAACCAAGCGCTGACCATTCCGTCAGCGGCACTTGTGGCAATTGAAGCCCACAATGGCTGAACTTCCATTGCTTGGATCTCAACTTTATAACACAGAGAACGGAGCACATTCGCAACAACGTTGGTCGAAGCGATTTCTGAATCCCAGGCAACATATGTTAACTTGATCGATTGTCCGTGAACATGTTTGATGCCTTTAGTCCAAGTACCAACCTGCTTTGGGTTTGCCTTAATCCACTCTTTGGCAGCCTTATGCGGATCTTCACCATTGTTGACTTTAAGCATCACATCAGCCATTTGTTTGGGCTTCCAGTTGAAGCGGTTCAACATTTCGTAAGCCTCGGGCTTATCTTGTTTCAGGCCTTTTCGAACGATGGTGTGAATATCCTCTACTTTACCATAAACGTTCTTTGGATCCTTCAAGAACTTCAAGTTGTACTTCGTGAACATCCAGTGCGGTGTCCACCCGGTAACAACAATCGGTTGGTGATTTTTAATTGCTTTGCCCAGGGTACTGGTCATAGCAGCGGTAGAGCTGGTTTGCAACTGCCATTTATCGTCGTTCAGTCCATAAGCTTTCATGGCTTTTTGGGTACTGGACATGATCCCGGCGCCCGCTTCAATCCCAGTAATCGTGTAGTTAATCTGTTTGCCAAGGCTCTCATTGGGATTGTACTTGGCCGGCTTACTGCCACAGCCTGACAGGAGAATTATCGAGAAGAACAACGCAACTGTTAAGAGAAATTTATTGTTGATTTTTCGCATAATAACCCCTTTCTATGACTTAGGGACTTTGGTTCGGTTAATCGCTTGGGTAATCCGGTCAAGAATGATGGCAAGGATAACAATTGCCAAACCAGCGGCGAATCCACCACCAGCATCATTTCGACCAACCGCAAAGTAGACCTTGTTTCCAAGACCCATTGCACCAATCATTGAGGCAATAACCACCATCGAAAGTGACAGCATCATGCTTTGATTGACGCCGGCCATCAACGTTGATTTAGCCAGTGGCAGCTGAACTTTAAACAGCTTTTACCACCCGGTTGAACCATATGAATCCGCAGCCTCTATCAAATCATTGGGTACTTGACGAATCCCCAAGTTGGTCATTCGAACTGTCGGTGGCATTGCGAAAATCACAGAGGCAATGACCCCTGGGACCATTCCGATACCAAAGAATGCAACGGCTGGAATTAAATAAGCAAAGGCTGGCATTGTCTGCATGAAATCCAAAATCGGCTTATTAATCACCGCAAATACCCTTGATTTAGCCATCCAAATACCAAGTGGTACACCAATCACTAACGCAATCAGGCTGGATGTGAGAACCAACGTCAAGGTTTGGGTCATGTCACGCCAAAATCCCTGGTTCCAAATGTACAACAGACCAATCGCTTCAAAGATCAATAAAGTCCAGTGCTTGGTGTTTCGATTTAACCAGTACGTGGCACCCAGAACAAGTAACATGAACAGCCAGATTGGCAGGACATCAAAGACCCATTGAAAACCACTGATAATGCCACCAATGAAGTTGGTCACACCATTGAAGAAGCCTTCGAATCCGGCCAGCCAGTCAACAAACTTATCAATCCAGGATGAAACTGGTAATTGAGGAATGTTATTCATCTTCTGTCACCTCATTTCCTGAAATGGCACCCAACACAGCACCACGGATGATGATTCCCAATAAATGATGGTTCTCGTCAACCACCGCAAAGGGAATCGGGGTCTGAGAGATTGTTTCCATGATTTGCGTAATCGGAGTATCCGGTGATGTGGTTGGCACATCAGTTTGGACAACCGACATCAAATCAGGATTTTTCTGTTTAATGAGTCCCATCACGTGGTCGGCGTCAGCAACCCCCACAAACTCACGCTTGCTATTCACAACGTAAACAGAAGAAATTTCATTTTCACGCATTCTACGCATGGCAATTCTTGGACCATCTTTATCAATGTTGACAAAGGTGGGTCGAATCATAACGTTAGCCGCGGTTAAGACCTTGGTCCGGTCAACATCCTCGATGAATTTTTCAACATACGCATCGGCAGGTTGAGTCAGGATCTCTTCAGGGGTTCCTGTCTGAACAATCTCACCGTCTTTCATGATCATAATTCGATCACCAATACGCAAAGCTTCATTTAAATCGTGAGAAATAAAAACGATGGTCTTATGAAGATTTTCCTGTAAATCCAGTAATTCATCCTGCATATCTTTTCGGTTCAACGGATCAAGGGCGGAAAAGGCCTCATCCATCAACAGGATTTGCGAATCGTTGGCTAATGCTCTGGCCAAGCCAACCCGCTGCTGCATCCCACCGGATAACTGGGTTGGATATTGATCGTCATAGCCATGAAGGCCAACAAGTTCCAACGCATCGTGGGCCTTCTTCAGACGCTCATCTTTATCAACGCCCTTAACTTCCAATCCATAAGCCGTATTTTCAATGATTGTCCGGTTAGGAAACAGTGCAAAGTTTTGAAAGACCATGCTCATCTTATTGCGACGAACATTCAGCAATTCTTTTTTGCTCAAATCTGTTAAATTTTCACCATCAATCAACACTTTACCTGAAGTAGGTTCAATTAAACGGTTGATCATTCGAATCATCGTCGACTTACCACTTCCTGATAACCCCATGATTACGAAGATTTCACCATCATTGACCTCAAAGTTGGCATCGTTAACACCAACCGTTGCACCGACTGATTTTAAGATTTCAGCCTTTGACTTACCCTGCTTTAATAATTCTTGAGCCCGTGAAATTCGCCGGCCAAAAATTTTGGTAAGATGTTGCACTTGTAATTTTGCTGTCATGTGCCCCTCCTTATCAATACTCGTAATAAATAAAAATCAACCACTCACGGCCACAAGATGTGCGGCTGCAAGTAATTGAACGACATATAAAACCTTAACAAATATTAAGAGTACTTTCAAATGATTAGCACAACAGCAAGGATCTACAATTTAAGAGGTGTAACCGATTTGATCCTTGATATGATAAAGAACTAAGCCGTTTGGCGATGGCTCACGCTGATTAGTTGCCAGGGTTGCTACTTTTACTTTCACAATGGGATTTCCAGCACGTTTTATAAAATAATTCAACTTTTTTGATTTGAGGCACAAAAAAACGCCAAAATTCAAGGAATTTTGACGTTCGTCGGTTACTTTTGACGTTCCAAAACGGTAATTGATTCAACGTGCACAGTTTGCGGGAATTGATCGACCGGCTGAATTGGTTGATTAACCTCATAGCCTTGGTCAGAGAACAATTTGACATCTCGTACCAACGTTGCGGGGTTGCATGAAACGTAAACCACGCGCTTAGGCTGCATCTTAACCACACTGTCAATCAAGCTGGCGTCAAGGCCCTTACGTGGTGGATCAACAGAAATGACATCAGGCTTTAAGCCATCTTCCTGCCATTTAGCCATCTGATCCTCAGCCTTTGCGGCAACAAAATGAACATTGGTTAAATCATTCAGCTTAGCGTTCTTTTTAGCATCTTCAACAGCTTCGGGAACAATTTCAACCCCATAAACCTGTTTGGCAATGCGAGCCATTGAAAGAGAAATCGTTCCAATCCCACAATAAGCATCGATCACAACGTCGTCAGCTGATAAATCAGCCTTCTTAGTTGCCAAATCATAGAGCTTCTCAGTCTGAACGGGATTGACCTGATAAAACGAGCTTGCAGAAATATTAAACTTCAAGCCTAACAGGGTATCTTCAATGGTACTCTTTCCGGCCAACACCTTGTTCTTCTTGCCCATCAGAGCATTTGTCTTTTGCGGATTAACGTTTTGAACAATACTCTTTACTTCCGGCAACGACTTCGTAATCTCGGCGATAATTTCACCACTGCTTGGTAATTTTTCAGTCCGGGTAATTAAAACAATCATCATCTCGTGAGAATAATGGCCACGACGCACCATGATGTTTCGAACAACACCCTTGTTAGATTCTTCATCATATGGTTGAACTCGGAATTTACGAAGGATATCACGAACAACGACAATTGCTTCATCAATCTTAGGATCTTGAATATAGAAGTCCTCAATTGGTACCAAATCATGAGAATGTTTGCGGTAAAATCCTGTTTGGAGCTTGCCGTTAATCATTCTCACTGGAATTTGAGCCTTGTTACGGTAATGAGTTGGATCATCCATCCCGATTGTCGGATCCACTTTAACATCCAACTTCATTTTACTGAAGTCAACTTCAATTTGATGTTGCTTAAACTTCAGCTGAGCATCGTATTTCAAATGCTGCAGAGGGGCAATTCCAGTTTGAGTATAGGCTTTATCCACCAACTCAACCCGGTCCTTGCTCTTCTTGTTGATTTTGACAACTCGGCCAAAAGCAAAGTTCTTCTTAACCTTGATGACCTTCATTGTCACATTTTCAGTGGGAAGGGCATTCTCAATAAAGATTGGGAAATCATCAATCTTGGCAACTCCCAAGCCTTGATAGGTCAAATCGCTAATATCAACGTCATAATTCTGGTTTTTTTCTACTGGTACTGATTTTTTCATTTATTCACCTTTTTAATCTTAGAAACAAAAATTGCGAAACGAAAACTTTCGTAACGCAATTATAACATCTTATTAAACTATTCTTTATCTGGTAGTTTGTCAACGCCTTTGACGAAGTTCTTTTCGACTCTCTTCATCTCGTTGGTTTCATCCGAGTAAGCGTCATCTGGGATTTCATCCGTGTTGGCAAAGAATTCAATGTGCTGCTTAAGATCAACGAAGGTCATCGGTGCGTCACCGCCATATTCACCATCCAAATTGATCTGCATGCGATCATTGACTGGTTTAGCTGTGACCTTGCGAACCTTTTTATAAATAATTCTGGGATCATCCACATGGCGACCGCCATTAAGGACTTTCGAAGCCAGATGAAGGATTTCTACCAAGTTACTGGTTTTAACAATAATCAAGGTGAACTTTCCATCATCCAAAGAGGCATCCGGCACAATTTGTTCGAAACCACCAACTGAATTGGTCAGCGCCAAGAAGAACATTGATGCTTTACCTTTAAATTCTTCATCGTCGTATTTCAAATCCATCTCAATTGGCTTAATTCGGGGCAATAGTTCTGCTCCACGAACCAGGTAGGCCAAATAGCCAAAGAAGGTCTTTAAGTCCGAAGGAACATCATAGGTTAACTCGGTTAACAAGCCACCGGCAGCAATGTTGATAAAGTAATTGTCACCTGCGCGGCCGATATCCATTCGAATCGTTTGATCTTTTAAGACAACCTTGGCAGCCTCTACCGGATCTTCTCTTGGAATATGCAATGCACGAGCATAATCATTGGTGGTTCCGGCAGGAATAATCGCCATCTTGGGGCGTTTCTTTAATGGTGCAATCCCATTAACGACCTCATTAATCGTTCCATCCCCGCCTGCGGCAACTACCAATTCAAATCCATCTTCAGCAGCTCGACGCGCTTCGTTTTTGGCAGAGTCTTTGGCAGGAGTTGTTGCATAAGCGCTGGTTTCATAACCAGCCTGCTCAAAAATATTTAAAATATCGACTAACTTTTGCTTGAGAAGCTCTCTTCCCGAAGTGGGGTTATAAATAACCCGGGCCCGTTTTCGCATATTTATCCTGACTTTCTATTTACTCATTGAATCTTTTAGCATTTTGTTAATAACTTGTGGGTTAGCTTTCCCATGGGTCTGTTTCATAATCTGACCAACCAAGTAACCGATAGCACGATCTTTACCATTATGGAAATCTTCAACTGATTGAGGGTTGGCAGCAACCACTTCATCAACAATTGGTTGAAGCTTGGCAGGATCTGATAATTGAACCATTCCTTTTTCTTCAACAAACTTCTTAGGCTCTTCACCTTTGGTAATGGCTTTGAAGACTTTCTTAGCCATCTTTGATGAAATAGTGCCATCAGTAATTAATTTGATCATTGTTGCCAAATGTTCTGGTGTAATCTTGGTGTCCTGCAATTCAACCTGGTTGTCGTTCATGTAGGCATTGACATCACCTTGCAGGTAGTTGGCAGCCAACTTGGCAGCCGCACCGGCAGCAATCATCTTATCGAAGAAGTCGGACATTTCCTTGGTCTGGGTGATAACCATTGCATCGTAATCGGTAATTCCCAATTCATTGACATAGCGTTCACGACGCTTGGCAGGTGGTTCTGGAAGTTCTTTTGCAATCGAATCGATCCAGTCTTGTGAAATAGTCAATGCTGGTAAATCTGGTTCTGGGAAGTAACGGTAGTCATCGGAACCTTCCTTAACACGCATCAATTCCGTTTGACCAGTTGTTTCATCAAAACGTCGGGTTTCTTGCTGAATAGTCCCACCGGACATAATAACTCGTTGTTGACGTTGTTCTTCATATTCAAGACTCTTTTTGACATAGTTGAATGAATTAATGTTTTTCATTTCAACTTTGGTACCAAATTCTTTTTGTCCAACTGGTCGAATAGAAATGTTGGTATCAACTCGCATTGATCCCTCTTCCATTTTGACATCGGAAATCCCAGTAAACTGGACAATTTGACGTAATTGTTCCAAATAAGCGTATGCTTCATCAGGTGAAGTAATATCTGGTTTTGATACGATTTCAATTAAAGGTGTGCCTTGACGGTTTAAATCAACGAATGAATGCTCAGATTCATGAGTGTTCTTTCCGGCATCCTCTTCAATATGCATTTCTGCAATTCCAATTTTCTTCTTTTGGCCGTCAACTTCTACCTCAACCCAACCATCATGAGCAATTGGTTTCTCAGATTGAGTGATCTGATAAGCTTTTGGATTATCAGGATAGAAATAGTTTTTTCGATCAAAGTGGGGATTTTTTTCAATTGTGGCATGTAATGCCAAGCCAGCCATAATTCCGTCATGAACAACGCCTTTATTAGTGGTTGGCAAGACACCAGGATATCCCCAATCAATCACGTTGGTGTTTGAGTTGGGTTCGTCACCAAATTCTACAGGAGAAGGACTAAAGATTTTAGAGTGGGTCTTTAACTCCACGTGCACTTCAAGCCCGATAGTGGTTTCAAAATTCATTAGTTATTTCCTCCCATCTTGGGTGTTTGCTTACCAAAGTCAGTATTTTGTTCGAATGCATTTCCGGCTTGGTAAATTGTTGATTCGTCAAATGGTCGGCCAATTAGTTGAACACCTACAGGCAAGCCGTTTGAGAATCCAGCTGGAATTGACATTCCTGGCAGCCCTGCAAGGTTAACAGGAAGTGTCAATACATCATTCATATACATCGTCATTGGGTCAGAAACATCTTCACCAATACCATAAGCAGGAGTTGGTGCAGTTGGTGCCAAGATCAAATCATAATCTTTAAATACTTTAGTAAAGTCATTAATCATCAGAGTTCGAACTTGAGCAGCTTTCTTGAAGTATGCGTCATAAAATCCAGCTGAAAGTGAGAATGTTCCTAACATAATACGACGTTTTACTTCATCCCCAAACCCTTCGGAACGAGATTTAACGTAAAGGTCATCAAGATTTTTAATATTCTCTGCTCGACGGCCGTAACGGATACCATCGAATCGTTGAAGGTTTGATGAAGCTTCAGATGAAGAAATAATGTAATAAGCTGCAACACCGTACTTGGTATGTGGCAACGAAACTTCTTCAACAGTTGCACCAAGCTTTTTAAATGTATCAGCGGTATTTAAAACAGTTTGTTTAACATCATCATCAAGCCCTTGGGCCATGAATTCACTTGGAATTCCAATCTTTAGTCTTTTTACGCCCTTATCAAGATTACTGGTAAAGTCCGGAACTTCTTTAGTTGATGAGGTTAAGTCGTGCTTATCGTGACCGGCGATGGCATTCAATACAGTCGCATTGTCGAAAACGTTACGGGTAATCGGTCCGATTTGATCCAAACTTGAACCAAAGGCAATTAATCCCCAACGAGAAACCCGGCCATAAGTTGGCTTCATTCCAACCACCCCATTAAATGAGGCTGGTTGACGAATAGAGCCACCAGTATCTGATCCCAAGGCTGCTAAGACTTCACCGGCGGCAACAGCTGCTGCTGAACCACCTGACGAACCACCAGGAACTTTAGTTGTATCCCAAGGATTATGGGTCACTTTAAAAGCTGAATTTTCAGTAGAACCACCCATGGCAAATTCATCCATGTTTGTTTTACCAACATTGATGGTATCAAGATCCTGTAATTTTTTAACGGCGGTTGCATCAAAAATTGGTTTGAAGTTTTCCAAAATTTTTGAAGCTGCAGTCGTTTTCAAGCCTTTTGTAACCATATTGTCTTTGATAGCAATCGGCATGCCTGACAATAAGTTGTCGGAATCAATACCTTTTTCATCAATTTCAGATGCTTTCTTCAAAGCACCCTCGTCGTCAACAGTTAAGAAGGCATTGATGTCACCATCAACCTTTTTAATGTTATCAAGAGTTTGTTGAGTGAGATCTTTTGCTGAAATTTCTTTATTGACGAGCTTTTCGTGGATACTCTTGAGTGATTGATTAAAATAATTCATTATTCATTTTCCCCACTTTCATCAATAATGGTTGGCACTCTGATGTAGCCATCGGCTGTATCAGGTGCATTATCAAGAAGTGCTTGGCGTTGATGCCAGTCTTCGGCAACATCGTCTCTCATAACGTTAATTTGGTCAGTTACACTACTTGTGGGTTCAACACCGTCAGTGTCAACCTCACTCAATGTTTCAAACAAACCAATAATTTGATCCAGCTGGGTCGTGAAATATGGCAGTTGATCATCGGCAATCTTTAATTTTGCCAATTCAGCAACGTGTTTTACTTGATCCTCGGAGATCTTTTCAGTCATTGAAATCCTTCTCTCTTCTGAATGTCCAAAATTTAATAACAACAATAATTTTACCATAGAAATAATGGCATTTTTTAAAAATTAATAACTATTGAAAATATGAGCCGAGAATTTCTTCTCATTCTGTTTCCGACTCAAGAAACTTTGAATGCCTTCCGTCGATGAAACAGTGATGTCAATTGGTGCATTTGCCGGCAAGTATCGTTGAGCGGCATTTTGAATATATTGGGTAAAACTGATAATTTCAGTCTGGCTATAAAATTGGGTGGTAATACTGATATTCATCCCGCTCAATGAGCCATCCGTGTATTGTGCCTGAGCAGTTACCCCACTCAAGTTCGGGAAGAAGCCCTGAATTTCGGATTTGAAATTATCAAATGAATCGGCATCATTTTGGCTTGGGCCTTTTTTAGATGATTGCAGTGGAAATACATAGTTCTTCTGATTAATCTTATTCCACTTGGCAACTTTGGTTTCACCATCGTCATTTACCGAATAAGCAAAGAAGTTTCCACCAACCAGACTGTCATCAGATGCCTGCTTGTACAACGCAATGATAATTGGAATGTTCTTCAAAGATTTGCGCTGTCGCAGCCGTTTGATAACCTGGTTGGCAATCGCCTTTCCGTGCTTTTTAACTTGAGCATTCGAAATGTTCGTTTGATAAGTAGGACCATAGGCGGTTTTCTTATAGTAATCAACCGAGTTGATTCCCAAACCAATGGTCATTCCGGATAATCGAAGTGATTTACCGCTTTGGGTCATGAAATCCTGTTCATCAATTTGAGAAAGATAAACCGGGTTTCTGGTATTTGGACTGGTTGACTTTGATTTAACCGGATTTAAGCCCTTGGGATTGGATTTGGACTTTCTATCCAGCCAATTTTCAACTGTACTGGTTGAAAGATATTGGCCTTCTTGGAAAACATACTTTTTAGTTGAAAATTCTTTTTTCGAGATATCCAAAAGCCCATTTTCAAATCCTTTGATGTTAAATTGGTTGGACTCTTGTGAAACACTAACGCCACGGGACTTACTGGTTTGGTAACGGCCATTTTTAATAACTCCCTGGTAGTAATCAGTGTTGGTCTGGCCGGTTAACTGGGTCTTCGACTTTGATCCACTTGAGTTACTCGTATCTTTTGATAAATTATCAACGCTCCCACACGCTGCCAGCATGAATCCTGACAGAATGATTGAAATTCCCAGGATAATTTTTTTCACGATTCGTTCCTCCATTGTTACTTTTCATCGGCCATTTCCTGGTGGAAACGTTCTTCGTCCCAGGTCTCGATGCCGAGACTTTTTGCCTTATCGTACTTGCTGCCGGGATCTTCTCCCACAACAACCACGTCTGTATTTTTTGAAACTGAACTGCTGACTTTGGCACCATGATCTTCAAGCCATTGAGTCGCATCAGGACGGGTAATGTTTTGCAGTTTCCCAGTCAAAACGAACCGTTTTCCATTAAAGAAAGAGTCGCTTTCGGCAAGCTGCTCATCCGTTACGCCCAAATAGTCCATATTCACGCCGACTTGTTTGAGCTGCTGAATCAACTGCTTGGACTCAGGCATTGAGAAATACGTCACAACACTGTCAGCAATAGTCATTCCCATTGTAGCAATTTCGGCAATGTCTTGCGCGCTTGCCTGCATAACCTTATCAATATTTTTAAAACGTTGAGCAATTAATCGGGCAGCTTTAATGCCAACGTGACGGATTCCCAGTCCATATAATAGCCGTTCACATGAATTACCACGACTGTCGTCGATTGCAGAAAGCAGCTTGGTTGCGGACTTCTCACCAAATTTATCAAGGGTCAGCAACTGATCAAATGACAAGTCGTAAAGACCGGCAACATCCGAAACCATGTGTTTTTCAAATAATTGGGCAATGATTTTTGGTCCAAGCCCGTCAATATTCATCGCGTCTCTGGATGCGAAGTGGGTTAACCCTTCTTTTAACTGAGCCGGACACTGTGGATTGATACACCGCAAGGCAACTTCCTCATCCAAATGAACCAGTGTTGAACCACATGACGGACATTTGGTTGGAATGACATATGCCTGACTGTCCGCTGGCCGCTTCTCAGTAATATACTGCGAAATTTCTGGAATAATATCTCCTGCCTTATGCAGTTTGACGGTATCACCAACCCGAATATCTTTTTCCTCTAAATAATCGGGGTTATGCAAAGATGCTCGGCTAACCGTACTTCCAGCCAACGTTACCGGATCCATCACAGCAGTTGGAGTAACGACGCCGGTTCGGCCAACTGTCCACTCAATATCTCTAACAACCGTCTGAACTTCTTCGGGTGGGAACTTGTAAGCAATTGCCCATCTTGGAACTTTGACCGTTGCGCCTAATGAACGTTGCAATGGCAATGAATTAACCTTAATAACGATTCCGTCAATCCCGTAAGGAAGACCATCCCGCAAATCCTTATATTTATCCACATATCCATCAATGTCATCCATGTTGTGGGCAACTTTGTAATCGGGATTAATGGTAAATCCCAAATCTTTTAGTTCCTCCAGCATGCCACTTTGAGTATCCGATTGAAGATCGTCAATATCGGCCACATTATACATAAACGTGCTCAATTTCCGGATTCTGGTTACCCGTGGGTCCAACTGTCGCAAACTGCCGGCAGCGGCGTTTCTGGGGTTGGCAAAGGGTGCTTCACCATTTAACTGCCGCTGCTCATTTAGTTCGGCAAAAGATTCCTTTGGCATATAACACTCACCACGAACTTCAATATTAATTGGTCGGGTGAGCTTTCGCGGAATGGACTTAATGGTCTTTAAATTACGGGTGATGTCCTCACCGATTTGGCCATTCCCACGAGTGGAACCTTGAACAAAGATTCCATTTTCATACCGCAAGTTAATTGCCAAACCATCAATTTTTAATTCACAATTATATTCAAATTCAACCGAATCATTTTCGGTTAGATGATCAACAAACTCCCCCAGTTCTTCCTTGGAGAACACATCCCCCAGTGAAAGCATGGGGATTTCATGATTAACCTTGGTAAATCCGGGTAACGTGTGGTCACCCACTTTTTGGGTTGGTGAATCAGGTGTGACAATCTGTGGAAACTTGGCTTCAAGTTCAACCAGCTGTTGATAGGTTTTGTCATAAACCGAGTCTTCCACACTGGGAGAATCATAAGTGTAATATTCATCAGCCCACTTATTTAACTGAGTCCGGAGCTGGGCAGCTTTTTGGGCTGCTTCTTTCTCGGAAACATTTTCAAATGCCACAATAACACCTTCTGTTGATTAATTTTCCTGCTTTTTAATTGGCGCAAACGCCGCAAGCAACCGCTTAATACCTTCTTGTTTAAAGGCGATATCAAGTTCCATATCTTCGCCGGTTCCGGCTACCTTAACAACTGTCCCGGTTCCCCAAGCCTTATGGGAAACTTTGTCACCAACGGACCAGGCCTTTTTGTCGGCCCCCGTTCCCTTAGGTGATTCTTTCACTTGAGCAGGACGGTGATAAGTTGTGGCTGTTGCCCGTCGTGTTCGGCGGTCAAACGGCGTGGTAAGCGGAGTATCAGTCTGCTGTTGATTGTCGCTGTGAATTAATTCCGGAATGATTTCATTAACAAATCGTGATTCGGGATTATTCTGGCGGCGACCATAAAGCATTCTGGAATAGGCATTGGTAATATACAATTTTTCCTTGGCACGGGTAATTCCCACATATGCCAGTCGACGTTCTTCTTGTAATTCTGATTCATCTGCAGCAGCTCTTGAAAGTGGGAACAATCCCTCTTCCATCCCCATCAAAAAGACAACTGGGAATTCCAAACCTTTAGCAGCATGAAGAGTCATCAAAGTAACCTGGGCATTATCTTCTTCAAGACTATCCTGGTCAGAAACCAAGGCCAAATCACTTAAGAAATTAACCAGGTTTTGCTGGCCGGTTTCGCCTTCGTTATCCTCATCATACTTTTGGGTAACAGAAATGAATTCTTCCAAGTTTTCAAGCCTGGTTTGGGCTTCAAGGGACTTGGAGGCTTTCAAAGTACTTAAATAACCACTTTTATCCAAAACTTCTTCAGTAATTTCGGTAATCGACATTTCATCCATTTTGGCAGAAATCTCACTCATTGTGTGTTCAAAATCTGAGATTGAATTTTTTGCCCGGGTGGAAATTTGATTGGCCAAATCCACATTCTTGGCTGCTTCCAATAAACTCCAGCCATGATCATTGGCAAATAGTCTTAACCGTTCAATACTGGTCTGGCCAATTCCCCGTTTGGGTTCATTAATAACCCGTTCGAAACTCATTGAATCATTGGGATTAGCTAAAAGTGTGAGATATGATAAGGCATCCCGAATTTCTTTTCGATCATAAAATTTGTGCCCACCAACCATGGTATAAGGAATGTTTGATTTGAGCAGAGTCTCTTCAATCACTCGTGACTGTGCGTTGGTTCGATACAGGATCGCAAAGCTGCCATAATTTCGTTTTGGCTTAGCCATTTCTTCTTGAATTTTGGCAACCACATACCGGGCCTCATCATTTTCAGTTTGGCCACGATAATAGGAAATCTGATCGCCTTTCGCATTTTCAGTCCATAAATTTTTATCCGCCCGGTTGTCATTATGCTCAATAACCGCGTTTGCCGCGTTCAGGATTGTCTTGGTAGAACGGTAATTTTGTTCCAGCAAGGTAACATGTGCAGCCGGATAATCCTTCTTAAAATCAAGGATGTTTTGCATGTTGGCACCACGCCAACCATAAATACTCTGGTCGGCATCACCAACAACACAAATATTTTGATTCTTTTTAGCCAATGTATTAACCAGTTGATACTGAGCTTCGTTGGTATCCTGATATTCATCAACGTGAATGTACTGGAACTTATCCTGATAGTCAGCTAAAACATCTTTATGTTCATCAAACAACTGAATCGTCATCATAATCAGGTCATCAAAATCAAGTGATTCGTTTTGCTTGAGTTCTGCCTGATAACGTTCATACACGTCTGCTACGATCTGATCAAATGCACTAATTGCCTGTACTTTGAATTGTTTGGGAGTCAATAAATCGTTTTTGGCGTTTGAAATGCTTGAAAGTACGGAGCGTGGATCAAATTTCTTGGGATCAATGTTCAGATCTCGGAGAACTCTTTTGACCAACGTCCGCTGCTCACTGGTATCGGCAATCGTAAATGCTTTGTTATAGCCCAGTAAGTCAATGTGTCGACGTAAAATTCGAACACACAGTGCATGAAACGTTGAAACCCAGACGTCATTGCCACCTTCACCCAACAGCTTGGATACCCGTTCACGCATCTCTCGAGCTGCCTTGTTGGTGAAAGTAATTGCTAAAATCCGCCAAGGCATAATGTGATTATGTTCAATTATGTAGGCAATTCGATGGGTTAAAACCCTTGTTTTTCCACTACCGGCTCCTGCCATAATCAAAACCGGTCCTTCGGTATGAACAACAGCATCTTTTTGATCTTTGTTCAAACCTGCTAATAAACTTTCTTCTGCCACTAAATATTCCATCCTCTCTCGTTTGTCTTTTTAATTATAACAAAAAAGTCGGCTTCCCGACTCTCTACATATTGCTATATTTTGTTTTATAATCGACGTCTTTCCAGATGCCGGTCGCTTCAAGTTTAACTAAGGTATCTGAAATCGATTCGGTTGGAATCAAAACGTGGCCGACACACTGCTTATCATCGCTGGGATGGTTGCCGTAAAAGGTAAAGTGCCAGTTATCTTTGATCACCCATTGAGTTTGAACACGTTGATATTCTTGTTGTCGAATTGCTTGAAAGACGGTTGCAATACCTGGAATAATCTTAGTCAACGGTAATCCGGCGATTGCCCGCAAATGTTGTTCAAATTCATCCACATTGGCAGCATAATCAAAAACAAATCCGGCTGGGCTTAATTTAGGAGCGATGCGGCTAACATAAATCGACCCACTCTTTGCGAGAAATAATGAAACTTCAAAGGTTCCAACGTAGTTCACATTTTTGGCAATTTCATTGGTAATCCGTTCCATTTCCTTTTTGACGCTCGGATCAAGTTGAGCCGGCGTATAGGCAGTCATCAATTGCTCGCCAACATAGACCACTTCAACGGGTGGAAACATCACTGTCGAACCGGATGCTGTCCGGGTGACCACGACAGAATAGTCGGTATCATGCTCAACATATGACTCCAAAATATAAGTTCCAGAATCCAAGAATCCTGACGCCAATACAATATCGGCCTGATTCTTAATCTGTAATTCTTTACCGCCGTTCAAGCCTCGCTGAATCGGCTTTAAAATTGCCGGATAGCCAATTGAATTGATCGCCTGATAAATATCTTCCAGAGTGACAATTGTCGAATATGGCACCATATTAATATTCAGTGTCTCAAAAAATGTCCGTTCAATTAAACGATCTTGAACAATATCCAGCATTCCATCCTGTTGGGGAACTGCTGTAAATTGAGAAATATATCTGACAACATCAGAATCAATGTACTGATTATCATAAATAACAGCATCACAGCGTTCAGCAAACATTTTTAAAGTCTCTTTGTCGTTATACGGACCAATATATTTATAAGCCGCCTGCTCCATTGCTTTGCTGTTTTCATTTGAACTATACATTCCAATGTTAAAACCCATCTGTTTTGCATGGGCTAACAAAGTGGGAGTACTAATACTGTCTCCCAAAATTCCAATTGTTTGACCGGGATAGATGACATTTGCGTTTGCCAATTAATTCACTACTTTCATTTCGTAATTATCACTAATAGTTATTCGCCACTGAACTTATAGTACCATTTTTAGAGAATCGTTATTCAACAAATGTGACCTTTTGGTTGTCTAATGAAGCAATTCGGGCAAGTGATTCAAGTCTGACACCCTTCTTTTCAATCATCGAACGGCCCTTTTGGAAACTCTTCTCGATGACAATTCCAACTCCGGCAACCGAAACGTTGGCCAATTTGGCAATTTCCAATAATCCTTGAACTGCCTGACCGTTGGCCAAGAAATCGTCGATGATCAAGATTTTGTCATCCGGCTTCAAGAAACGTTTATCCACACTGATGTCGTTGCTAACTTGTTTAGTATAAGAATAAACACTGGCGGTGTAGAGATTATCGGTTAAAGTTAAGCTCTTATGCTTACGGGCAAAGATCAAAGGAACCCCCATATGAATGGCAGTGGTCAAAGCCGGTGCAATTCCGGATGACTCAACTGTCACAACTTTGGTAATTCCCTCATCTTTAAATAGGCGGGCAAATTCTTTGCCGACTTGATCCATTAATTTGGCATCGACCTGGTGATTTAAGAAATTATCTACCTTCAATACGTTTCCTGGTAATACAGTGCCGTCCTCTAATATCCGTTTCTTAAGTAAGTCCATCTCAAAATTCCTTTCTAATCATCATATTGGTAAAGTTTGTACTGTTTGATTATGGCAATCAATTTCTTGGTATAAGTAGGGTCTGTCGCGTAGCCATCCTGCTGAAGGCCATCTGCTGCCTGCAGGTAGTTGTCTGCCGCAATGACGTCCTTGTACTGCTGGGGGTTCCATTTCGTCCCGTAGGCAAGCAATTTGGCGTGATCAGCAAGGGATTCGTTCCAATCACGGTATACTTGAAATCTCGCCTTAATTGTGACATAACGCCCATTAACAAATTCCTGGGTATTTAAATAGACCGACTTTGTCGTATTGTCTTGTGCCTTAACGCCAAACAAGTTGTAGTACTTACTTGCCAGCTTGCTGCTGCCCCAATCTGATTCCAAAATTGCTTGAGCCAAAGTTATACTGGGAAGAATATTGTACTGTCCTTGGAGACGCTGGGCTTGCGGTGCCAGCTTGTTAATGAATTTACGGTGTTCAACAGCCACCGGATCACTTTGATTTTGAACATTATTCGAGTTATACCCATTCTCATATAATGCATGGAAGCCAAAAATAATGACCAACCCGCAGGCAATGAGAATTAACATCAGAATCATGTTCGCTTGTTTTGCTCGGCGTTTCCGCCCTTTCTTATATTTTGCCAATCCAACCTCAAACTTTCTAACTTTAAAATTAATTCTAACGATAAACGGGCATAAAGACAAACAAAATTTAGTCAACTCCTATTAATGTTAGTGCATAAGAATTGACAAACCCTGTAATTTCGGTTATGTTATCATTTGACACTTAAATCTGGAGATGAAAACCAATGGCTAAAAACACCGAAGTATCTGAAGCACAATCAAAATTTCATGTTGGTGACGAGGTTTCATTCAAGATCGAAAAGCAAACATTTAACGGCTATATTGATAAGAGTTATACCAACTCATTTTTGATAACCTTTGAATCAAATGATCCTGAAATCATTGACAAGTACCACAAGAAAGTTGTTATTAACAACCGTCATCTCAAGATGATTAAGGCTGCACCTCAACCCGAAGTTGACGATGATGAAGATGAGGACGAATCAAAGCCTTCAAAAAATTCAAAGTCCAAGAAATCCAACAAGAAATAATGATTTAAAAGTAGACCCTGCATATTCGTGCAAGGTCTCTTTTTTTATCTAGCGGTTCTATCAAATATCTTTTTAACCGGAATTGCAATCAACGGTGTCACAATGCCACTAAAGATTGCTTCGGGAATCCCATTGGTTCCAACGACTCCCAACAAGTATGGCAATAATTCTTTGATGTTAATTTGATAAAGTTGCGGTGCTTTAGCTTTATAAAATACATAAATCAGCCCTAAAACAAGGATCGTGTTCGTTAAGGATCCCAAAACTGCAGATATCGAGATACCAACCGTTTGGCTTTTTAAATGCTTCTTGAAATACGTGTAGGTGAGTCCAGCAACAACCCCGATCATAATTCTGGGAATAACCGAGATTAACGGATTAACAAAGACAATGGCAGCCAACGGACTGGTTGGCCAGACAAAAGCCCTCACAAACGTCGTGAATCCCCAGACACCACCAATAATGGCGCCATCAACTGTTCCAAGCAAAATGGTTGCAACAACGACGGTCATCGGAATAATCGTAATTTCAAGAGGTCCAATTGGAATATAGCCAATTAATGGAATTGAAGTCTGCAGTAAAATAATTGCAATAAACATCGCCAACATATTCAGTCGTAACGTTTTCTTCTTAACAGGCATGAGTTGTTACCCCTTTAAATTTGATGGACTCATTATACAATAACGGGTTGTATTCTAATACAATTTTGCAGTGGAATATCATTTTAGTCGCAAGCTTAAAATAATCTCAATAAAAAAACACCTCTCCAAGGAGAAGTGTTTTTGATAATACAAAGTATATTTTAACGCTTTGAAAATTGTGAAGCTTTACGAGCCTTTTTAAGACCTGGCTTCTTACGTTCTTTCATACGAGCGTCACGAGTTAACAAACCAGCGCGCTTTAATGGTCCACGGAAGTCGGGATCAACGGAAAGCAATGCACGAGCAATTCCATGACGAGTTGCTCCGGCTTGTCCGGAGAATCCACCACCGTTAACGTTAACTAAGGTATCGTAATTACCTAAAGTCTCAGTAACGTTGAATGGTTGCACAACAACTTCTCGCAAGTTAGCAAATGGAATGTAATCTTCAATTGCTTTGTCATTCATGATAATTTTTCCAGTTCCGGGTACTAAACGTACTCGAGCAACTGAATCTTTACGACGGCCAGTGCCGCGATATTGTACTTGAGCCAAAGTGAATTCCTCCTTAAATTAGGTTATTAATGTCTAATACTTCTGGTTTTTGAGCTTGATGATCATGATCAGGACCTGCATAGACATGTAACTTCAAACCGATCTTGTGACCTAATGTTCCATGAGGGAGCATTCCTTTAACTGAAGTTTCAATAAGCTTTTCAGGGTTCTTTTCACGGAAGTCGCCAGCAGTTCTTGACTTGATACCACCAATAAATCGAGTATGGTGATAGTAAATCTTCCGAGTATCCTTATGACCTGTCAATTTCACTTTACTTGCGTTAATGACGATAACATTGTCACCAGTATCAACGTTTGGTGTGAAAGTAGGTTTGTTCTTACCTCTTAAGATTGATGCAACTGTTGAAGCTAAACGTCCAAGTGATACGTCTGTTGCGTCAACAACATACCATTTACGTTCTACTTCACCAGGTTTTGCCATATAAGTTGTACGCACGTTAAATTCCTCCATGTTCCTGTGTTTGTTCGACACCAAATAAGATTCCGGGGCTTATCGTGGGGCAAACAATACCAATTAACATAATACAAATTATTTCTAAAAATGTCAATCAGTTTCATAAATTATCGTTGATGTTTTGG
The DNA here is from genome assembly GCF_007989105.1 of Lentilactobacillus kefiri. Taxonomy (GTDB): domain Bacteria; phylum Bacillota; class Bacilli; order Lactobacillales; family Lactobacillaceae; genus Lentilactobacillus; species Lentilactobacillus kefiri. Next base: position 73,297 of record NZ_BJVK01000004.1, read on the forward strand.
TATTTTTGTTGGATGTTGCGGATCTTCACCCTCATAATAGACTTTTTTCAGGTATAAACCGGAAGCCGGCATCGTCCGCCGAGCCTGGTCACGATCCTTAACGTCGTACAGACGCAATATATCGTGCTCAGGGCGCATCTGGGATCCAATCTCAACAACTACCCCCACCATGATTCGAACCATGTTATAGAGGAAGCCATTGCCATAGAACTCCAATCGAATTTCATTGGCTTCTTTATCCAAATAAGCGGTGGCTTCATAGATCGTCCGAATGTTTGACCGAGCAGTTGAACCCGATGCAACAAAACTACTGAAATCGTGTTCGCCGATAAAATCCTTCATCGCCGTCTGGACTCTTTCAATGTCAATTGGAAAACGCCAGTTCCCGGTGTAATTCCGCTTAAACGGATCCTTAAATTCACCTAAATCCAATCTGTATACATATCGCTTGCCAGACACGTCATACCGGGCATGAAATGTGTCCGAAACCTTTTCGGCCTTTTTGATTTCCATATCTAACGGCAAAAGACTGTTAAGGCCACGATATATGGCTTTGGTCGGGAGGTCAAACGGAAAATCAAAATGAACCACCTGCCCTAATGCGTGAACACCGGCATCAGTCCGCCCTGATCCATATACAACGATGGCTGGATCCGGGTTTTTGGCCATAATATTGACCTTTTGGGTTAAGACGCCTTCAATGGTTCGTCGGTCCGGTTGGCGTTCAAAGCCACTGAAGAGTGTGCCGTCGTATGCCAATGTCACTTTATATCGAATCATGATCACCTCAATTATTTCTTATAAATAAAATCAAAATGCCAACAAATAAAAAGATGATCCAGCTAATGGTATCTTTTTTCTGCCAACGGTACACTCTGTACTTACTTCTGTGCTCACTGTCTGTAAACCCGCGAGCTTCCATGGCCGTTGATAAATTTTCAGCGTGATTAATTGCCCCCGTAAATAACGGAACCAGCAATGGAACGGCTGCCTGAATCCGATGACGGAGGCTGCCGGACCCAAAATCAACTCCTCGGGATCGTTGCGCATTGAGAATTGTTTCCATCTCATCCATCAATGTAGGTACAAAACGCAACGCAATGGAGAGCATTAAAGCGAGTGTATCAACTGGAAAATGAACTTTTTTCAAAGGTTTTAAGACGGTTTGGACGCCGTCTGCAATCGCTAATGACGTCGTTGTTAAGGTCAAAACCGTTGAAATCATAATAATCAACAAGAATCTGACAAAGATATAGCCACCATTGATTAAACTGGTGTCACTCACAGAGAATGGGCCGAAATGCCAATAGACGTGCCCACCACTACTGAACAGGATCTGGAGTAAAACCGTAAAGATAATCAACCAAATTAATGGCCGAATTCCTTTTAAAAAGTACCCAATTGATACGCCTGACATTAAAACGACAAATAGAATCAGAACGCTCAACGTACCATATGTCCAAATGTTATTTGCAAAAAATATAATAATGACAAAATAAAAACTCAGCATTAACTTGGATTGCGGGCTCATTTGATGGATCCAAGAATTTCCTGGAAGGTAACGGCCAAATAAGAAATTACTCATCGGTGTGGTTGCCTCCTTGAATCAGATGAACGATCTCATCTGCAAGATTTTCAATTGTTAAAGGTGTCTTCTCTAAAGGCACTCCCGCACGAATGAGTCTAGTCGCAAATTCACCACTGCTTGGCAAATCGAGGTGCATCTTATAAACCCATTTCGGATCAGCAAAGATTTGACTGGGGGTTCCGTGTTTAACGACTTGGCCCCTATCCATGACAATCACGTCAGATGCATAATCTACGACATCATCCATCTGATGGGTAACAAGAATAATCGTCATATTTCGATGATCATGCAGTCCTTGGGCCAGATCCATAATTTCTTTATGTCCGTGCGGATCAAGACCGGCGGTTGGCTCATCCAAAATCAAAATTTCAGGATTCATGGCCAAAACACCGGCGATCGCAACTCGCCTCATCTGCCCACCAGAAAGATCAAAGGGCGACTGGTCACGTAAAGAAGCATCCAACCCAACCAGTTTCATGGCCTTAACAGCACTTTTTTCGGCATCAGCATCGGAAGCCCCATAATTTTTTGGGCCAAACATAATATCTTTAATAACCGATTCCTCAAAAAGCTGTTTTTCAGGGAATTGAAAAACCATTCCAACATGCTTGCGCAGCTGTTTAAGGTTCTTGTTGGTTGTGCTTGGCGTAATTTGTCGTCCATAAACTTCAATCTCACCAAATGTTGATTTCAATAAAGCATTGATGTGTTGAACCAGAGTAGATTTTCCACTCCCTGTGTGACCAATGATGGCCGTAAACGAGTTGGGAGCAATTTTTAAAGAAACTTTGTCCAGCGCATTTTGGGCAAAAGGCGTATCAGCCTGATAAGTATGGGTTACTTGGTTGAAACTAATTTCTTGATCCATGCTATTAACCTCTTATCGTTCAAATATTGATAGGGCGAATCTATGCCACGCTTTTTGAGCGCCATTATAAGTTGTGAAGTAAATGGAGCGGAAAGACCAATCGATTTTAACTTTGAAATATCACCAAAGATGTTGTCAGGTTTGTCTTCCTCAACAATTGATCCCTTGTTGACAACGATGACCCTGTCAGCACCCGCAGCCTCATCAATATCATGTGTGATTGATATGACTGTTAAGTGATTATCCTGTTTGATTTTATAGACTAAATCAAGAATATCTTGGCGGCCACGGGGATCAAGCATGCTGGTAGCTTCATCCAGGATAATGATCTTGGGACTAAGTGCAACGATTCCAGCAATTGCTACCCGTTGCTTTTGACCACCAGATAAATTAGCCGGAATCCGGTCTCGGAACTCCCACATTCCAACCTGTTTCAAACTCTTTTCGACAATTTCATGCATCTGTTCGCGGGGAACTTGGCGGTTCTCCAGTCCAAAAGCAACATCATCTTCAACAGTTGCGCCAACAAATTGGTCCTCAGGATTTTGAAAAACCATGCCAATTTTATTACGAATATCAAAAATATTATCATCATTAACAACGAGATCGTCAACTACGATCTGTCCTGACTTCAGAACAATTAAGCCATCGATTAAACGAGCTAAAGTACTCTTACCACTACCGTTTTGACCAATGATAGCCGTCCACTCCCCTTCATGAACGTTCATTGATAAATTATTGAAAAGTATGGGTTGATCTGGGTAGTTGAACGAGATGTTTTTGATTTGAATTATGTCTTTCATGATATTCCTCACGTTATGCTATGCCAAGTAATTGTATGTACAAAAAAATCACTTACAGGTAATCGGTGCATGAGATAATTCCCACATTCAAACTAGACTAGGAACTATGTTCCACCATCATAACGTTCTATACCAAAAACCTGAGTGATTCTCGTGATAAATATGTGATTTGGTTTAATACTAGTTAGTCAACTAACTCTAAAATGACCATTGGAGCACCATCGCCACGACGAGGCATAGTCTTCAAAATTCGTGTATATCCACCATTACGATCAGCATACTTTGTAGCTAGTTCGCCAAATACCTTTTGCAAAGCAGTAGTAACGTTAATATCGTCACCATCTTCTTTAACATCAGCAACAACGTCGCGAATAAATGACGCAGCTTGACGACGGGCGTGTAAATCGCCGCGCTTACCAAGTGAAATCATCTTGTCGGTAGTTGAGCGGACTTCCTTTGCTTTAGCTTCAGTAGTAATGATTTGACCATGAATAATTAATTCAGTAGTCAAGTTACGAAGCAATGAGCGACGATGTGCGCTAGTACGTTGTAATTTCCGATAACCCATAATTAGATGTCCTCCTTCTTTATTTTAATTAGTCTTCTTTGCGAAGTGAAAGGCCTAATGCAGCAAGCTTTTCTTTAACTTCTTCAAGTGACTTACGGCCAAGGTTCCGAACCTTCATCATATCAGCTTCGGTCTTTTCTGTAAGTTCTTGAACAGTATTAATGCCGGCACGTTTAAGACAGTTGTATGAACGAACTGAAAGGTCCAATTCTTCAATTGTCATTTCCAACATTTTTTCTTTGTGGGTTTCTTCTTTTTCAACCATGATTTCGGTGTTCTTAGCTTCATCAGTTAAGTCAACGAACATCTCTAAATGTTCAGTTAAGATCTTAGCTGCTAAACTAACAGCTTCACTAGGAGTAATTGAACCATCAGTCCAAATATCCAAAGTCAGCTTATCGAAATCATCACGTTGACCAACCCGTGTACTTTCAACCTGATAGTTGACACGTTCGATTGGGGTATAAATAGAATCGACGGGGAGCACACCAATAGGCATTTCAGAACTGCGTTTCTTGTTTTCAACAGCTGAAACGTACCCACGACCTTTGTTGGCAGTTAACCGCATATGGAATGTGGCACCTTCAGCAACGGTTGCGATGTGCAAATCAGGGTTCAGAACAGTTACATCACCGTCAGCTTGAATATCTCCAGCGGTAACGTCAGCAGGACCAATTACATCGATTTCCAAATTTTCTTCTTCATCTTCTGGCCCATCTAATTTCAAAGAAATTTTCTTAACATTCAGGATAATTTGAGTAACATCTTCAACAACCCCTTTGATTGTTGAAAATTCGTGCAATACATCATCGATCTGGATGCTGGTAACAGCAGCACCTGGAAGTGATGATAACAATGTACGTCTCAATGAATTTCCAAGAGTCGTTCCATATCCACGTTCAAGTGGTTCTACAACAACTTCTCCATAATTATCTGTTTCTTCAATTTTATGAATGTTAGGCTTTTCAAATTCAATCATTCTTATCATTAACCCCTTTCAAAACGCGTGAGTCTTCATGCAAAATATCAATATGCTTAAACAAAGTAAAATTCACTATATTGAATGTCTTAATTAAACTCGACGACGCTTTGGAGGACGAGAACCATTGTGAGGTACCGGAGTAACATCACGAATAGCAGTAACTTCCAGTCCAGTTGCTTGAAGTGCACGAATGGCAGCTTCACGACCTGAACCTGGTCCTTTAACAGCAACTTCAACGGACTTCATACCATGTTCCATTGATGCCTTTGCAGCTGCTTCAGCAGCCATTTGTGCAGCAAATGGAGTTGACTTACGACTTCCACGGAAGCCTAATGCACCAGCTGATGACCAAGAAACCGCATTACCAGTGGTATCGGTAATCATAACTAAAGTATTGTTGAATGTTGAATGGATATGTGCAACACCAGCAGCAATATTCTTTTTAGCACGGCGCTTACGACTTGTCTTTTTGTTTACCATAAAAACTGATGACCTCCTTCTTTAATTATTTTCTTCTACCAGCAGCAACTTTGCTGCCTTTACGAGTGCGGGCGTTGTTCTTGGTATGTTGACCACGAACTGGCAGTCCACGACGATGACGCATTCCACGATATGATCCAATTTCTTGGAGTCGTTTAATGTTCATACTTACTTCACGACGTAAGTCACCTTCGATTTTGAGATCGCCGACAACTTCACGGATCTTATCTTCTTGGTCTGGTGTTAAATCACGTACACGAACATCTTCAGAAACTCCAGCCTTAGCTAAGATTTTCTGAGCAGTTGTGTTACCAATACCAAAAATGTAAGTTAAACCGATGACAATTCGCTTGTCACGGGGTAAATCAATTCCGGCAATACGAGCCATTGAGCATACACCTCCTGTTTTTGTTTATTTACCTTGGCGCTGTTTGTGCTTTGGGTTTGCTGAGCAAATAACCATTACTCGGCCTTTTCTCTTGATGATCTTGCAATGTTCACACATTTTTCGTACTGATGGTCGTACTTTCATTTTTAAAACCCTCCTCGAAAACAAATGACGAAAAAGGACTACTTAAATCGATAAGTAATACGTCCCTTACTTAAATCATAAGGTGACATTTCAACAGTAACCTTATCTCCAGGAAGAATTCGAATGTAATGCATACGAATTTTTCCGGAAACATGGGCTAGAATTTCATGTCCATTTTCCAGTTCTACACGAAACATTGCATTAGGCAATGTTTCGACAACTTTACCTTCAACTTCAATAACATTATCTTTAGCCACTCAATTACACCTCCAATGTTAAATTAGATTGAATAAATTAAATTAATCTTGACAAACCTTTGACAGTTTAACACATTCATTATATTTCATCAATCTAACCGACTCAACACTTAATTGTTCAGGCTTAGAGTGTACTTAAGATTTGATCGACTTTTTGCCAAACGGCATCAATGTCTTTGCTTCCATCAACATTGAATAATAAATTTCGTTCCTTATAGTATGCAATCAAAGGTGTATTCATTTTAACATTAACTTTCAGACGATTTTTAACAGCTTCTGGCTTGTCGTCTTCACGTTGATAAAATTCATGACCACCACAAATGTCGCAGGTACCGGGAACTTTTGGCATATGATACAACTTATGGTAAGTAGCACCACACTTCTTACAAATGAATCGACCTGATAAACGCTCAGTAAGCAGCTTAGGATCAACATCAATGTTGATAACTGCAGTGAGTGGCTTATCCAAATCTTTAGCCATTTGAGATAAAGCTTCTGCCTGTTCCAAAGTTCTTGGATATCCATCTAATAGGAATCCAGGCTTTGTATCAGGCTTAGCTAATCTTTCTTTGACAATTCCATTTGTAACTTCATCCGGAACAAGATTTCCTTTATCAGTGAATGCTTTAGCTTTCACCCCAAGAGGTGTGCTGTTTGAAATTGCATCACGGAACATGTCACCTGTTGAAATATGAGGAACATGATACTTGTCCACAATAAATTGTGCTTGAGTACCTTTTCCTGCACCAGGTAATCCCATCAAAATCAAATTTAATGACATTTCTTTTTCCTCCTCGTTAATAGTGAAATTAATTGAAGTTATTCATCAGTTGGTCGAGTGCCATGGATGAATCCGACGTATTCACGCTTCATCATTAAGCCTCGAATCTGACGAATGGTTTCAATTGCAACACCAACAACGATCAGTAGACTAGTTCCACCTAATCCAATTGATTCATCCAAGTTCCAAAGGTTCTGTGCGATCAAAGGAATTAAAGCAACAACCCCTAAGAACAAAGCACCAACGGTACTTAACTTCATCAACAGATCGGAAACATATGACTGGGTCTCATGTCCTGGCCAGACACCAGGAATGTAACTACCCTGCTTTTGTAGGTTTTCAGAAAGCTTTTCTGGGTTAACCTGAACAAAGGCATAGAAGAAAGTGAACATGATAATCAGAATCGTGTAGAAAGCTGCTCCGGTTGGAGTTTGCATATTGAATAAGTTGTTCAATACTTGGAACCAAGTTGCAGTCGAATAATTATTAGTGAACGCCATCAATATCGTTTGAGGAGTTGCAATGAATGAACTTGCAAAGATAACTGGAATAACACCGGCAACGTTAACCTTCAATGGAAGATAACTGCTGTCAGGTGAACCAGAAACTCGTCTTGTGTATTGGATAGGAACACGTCTTTCGGCTTGTTGAACCCAAGTAACAAAAGTGACGATTACTAAAACGATGATCAACAATGCAACCGCAAAAAGAATTGGTTGCCATAAATCAGCGCCGGTAACACCAACAAAGTACTGAGTCCACAATGACTGAAGACCAACAGGAATTCTAGCAATGATACCAGCAAAGATAATCATTGAAATTCCATTTCCCAAACCACGTTCGGTAATCATGTCACCCATCCAAGTTGTCAACATCGTACCACCGGTTAAAATAATTCCGATGATAACGAAAGTCTTAATACTTGGGTTTTGAACAAGATTCAAACTACTCAACTGGTTAAACCCGGCAGTAATTCCAACTGATTGGAAGAAAGCAAGGACAACGGTTAAGTATCTTGTATGTTGGTTTAATTTACGACGTCCAACTTCACCTTGCTTACCCCATTCGACATACTTTGGAACAATGTCCATTTGAAGTAATTGGATGATAATTTGTGCAGTAATATATGGAGATACTCCCATTGCAAATATTGAATAGTTGGTAAGCCCACCACCACTAAAGGTGTTCAGGATACTAACCAAGCCTGAAGATGCAACAGATGTTAATGCTTTTGCATTGATCCCGGGAACAGTTATGTAAGCTCCCAAACGGAATATAACTAACACAAACAAAGTAAAGAGCATTTTGTTACGAATATCTTTAACTTTAAATGCCTTTGCTAAAGTCGAAAGCATTAAACCACCTCGATTTTACCGCCCGCATTTTCAATTACGGATTGTGCAGCTTTTGAAAATTTATTAGCCTTAACGGTTAACTTTTTAGTTAGCTTACCTTCGCCAAGAATCTTAATGCCAGATTTAGCATTTTTAACAATTCCTGACTTTTGAAGTAATTCTGGAGTTACTTCCGTACCATTATCAAAAGCTTCAAGCTTAACAACGTTAACAACAGCATATTCTTTACGACTAATGTTGTTGAATCCACGTTTAGGAATTCGACGATACAATGGCATTTGGCCACCTTCGAAACCTACCCGAGTCTTGCTACGAGCCTTTTGACCTTTTTGACCACGACCAGCAGTCTTACCTTTACCGGCAGAACGGCCGCGACCCTTACGAGTACGTAATGAACGAGAACCTTCAGCAGCCTTCAATTCATTTAATTTCATGAAATTGGCACCTCCTTACTAATTATTAGTCTTTAACTTGTTCAACTTCGATTAAGTGAGCGATCAGGAATAAAGCCCCGCGAATAGACTCGTTATCAGGCTTGATAACAGTACTATTAACACGACCCAAACCAAGTGCCTTCACAATTTTACGTTGCTTTGGAAGGCGATGAGTTACGCTACGTTTTAAAGTAATTTTTAATTGAGCCATCTAAAACACCCTCCTTATTCAGCCAAATGTTGGGTTGAAACCCCACGTAAAGCTGAAACTTCTTCAGCACTCTTCAACTCAACCAAGCCCTTGAATGTTGCTCGGATTACGTTGATAGGAGTATTGGAACCCAGTCTCTTACTAGTAACATCGTCGATACCAGCTAATTCCATAACGGAACGAACGGCACCACCGGCTGCTACTCCAGAACCTTCTTCAGCAGGCTTCAATAAAATTCGGCCGCCACCAAATGTTCCAATAACTTCGTGAGGAATCGTTGTACCAACAATCGGAACCTCAACTAAGTTTTTACGAGCTGCTTCAACTGCTTTACGGATAGCTTCTGGAACTTCTTGAGCTTTACCAGTTCCGAAACCAACATGTCCGTGCTTGTCTCCAACAACTACTAAAGCAGCAAAACGAAGACGACGTCCACCTTTTACAACTTTAGTGATCCGGTTGATTGATACAACGTTGTCTTCAAGCTCTAACTTATCTGGATCAATAAATTTCTTCATGTGCGGTTATTCCTCCTTTATTAGAATTCTAGTCCATTTTCACGAGCAGCATCTGCAAGAGCTTGAACACGACCATGATACAAGTATCCACCACGATCAAAAACAACATTCTTAATGTTCTTTTCACTAGCACGTTGAGCTACTAATTTACCAACACTAGCTGCTTGTTCAGTCTTGTTACCACTACTGATTGCAGAATCAAGTGTTGAGGCACTAACAAGCGTTACACCCTCTACGTCATCAATAATTTGAGCATAGATGTTTTTATTAGAACGATATACATTCAAGCGTGGGCGCTCGGCAGTACCAGAAATTTTATTACGGACACGATTATGACGTCGTTTCCGATTCTTATTCTTATCTGGTTTAGAAATCAAAATAGTCACCTCAAAATTTTATTAGGCTGGAAGTCTATTACTTACCAGTCTTACCTTCCTTGCGAATAATGTGTTCATTTTCATAACGAATACCTTTACCTTTGTATGGTTCAGGTGAACGTACTGAACGAACTGTTGCAGCAAAATCACCAACTGCTTGTTTACTGATACCGCTAATATGAATAGTAGTGTTATCAGGAACTTCAACAGTAAGGTTTTCTGGAACAGTCATTTCAACTGGGTTTGAATAACCAACGTTTAAAGTCAGGTTCTTACCCTTAAGTTGTGCACGGTATCCAACACCAACCAATTTCAATGTTTTCTTGAAACCGTTAGTTACGCCGTCGACCATGTTGTTAACATTGGCACGAGTAGTACCATGCAATGCACGTACTTTATCGTTGTAATCGCCAATAGGCTCAAAGTTAACTTCGTTACCCTTGATAGTCATCTTAATTTGTGATGAAATTTCACGGGTCAAAGATCCTTTAGCACCCTTAACAGTTACTGTGTTGCCGTCTGCTTTTACCTCGACACCTTTTGGTAATTCGATGGTTTTATAACCAATTCGACTCATCGATCACACCTCCAATTTAATGAATTTTTACCATACGTAAGCTAACACTTCGCCGCCAATTTTTTGGGCGCGTGCTTGCTTATCTGTAATCACACCGTTTGATGTGGAAATGATTGCAATTCCAAGACCGTTTAAAACCTTAGGAACTGCATCTGCTTTAACATATGAACGTAAACCTGGCTTAGAGATTCTCTTAAGACCAGTGATGACACGTTGCTTATCCTTGCCGTACTTTAAGAAGACACGGATAACGCCTTGCTTGTCATCTTCGATATATTCAACATCACGAACAAAACCCTCACGTTTGAGAATTTCAGCAATGTCGCGTTTGATTTTTGATGCAGGAACTTCAACTGTTTCATGGTGAACCATGTTTGCATTACGAATGCGAGTTAAAAAGTCTGCAATTGGATCAGTCATAGACATCAGCGCACAACCTCCTTTTTAATATATTACCAACTAGCTTTCTTCATGCCAGGAATTTGACCCTTGTGGGCAAGTTCACGGATGCATAAACGGCATAAATGGAATTTCTTGTATACAGAACGAGGTCGTCCGCAACGTTCGCAACGAGTGTAATTCTGTGTTGAGAACTTAGCAGGGCGTTCACTTTTTACAATTAATGATTTTTTAGCCAATGTGAAACCTCCTCTTTATCTTGCAAATGGCATACCGAATTGAGCTAATAATTCATGTGACTCTTCATCGGTATTTGCAGTAGTAACAATTACGATATCCAAACCTCGAACACGGTTAACATTATCATAATTAATTTCAGGGAAAATCAATTGTTCACGGACACCCAATGTGTAGTTACCACGACCATCAAAGGCTCTAGTACTTACACCATGGAAATCACGAACACGTGGTAATGAAACGTTGATTAACTTATCTAAGAAATCATACATTCTTTCACCACGTAATGTAACCTTGGCACCGATTGGGTTACCCTCACGCAATCTGAATCCGGCGATTGACTTCTTGGCTTTAGTAACCAATGGCTTTTGACCTGAAATCAAGGCTAATTCAGCAACAGCTTCATCGAGGTTCTTGGCATTGGTAACAGCATCACCAACACCCATGTTAAGAACGATTTTATCGATCTTAGGAGCTTGCATAATTGATTTGTAGCTAAATTTGTCCATCATATATGGAGTAATTTCGCTATTGAATTTTTCTTGTAAACGACTTGTCATTTAAAAGGTATCCTCCTTTCTTTAGTGATTAATCGATCGCTTTTTGCGACTTCTTTGAGTATCGAACTTTTTTACCATCTTCAACTTTAATACCAATACGAGTTGGTTCGTTGGTTGATGGGTCAATTAACATAACGTTTGAAACGTGAATTGGTGCTTCTGCATCAACAATTCCACCTTGTGGATTAGTTGAAGAAGCTTTTGTATGCTTCTTAACTTTGTTAATACCTTCAACAATCACACGATCCTTTGAAGCGATAGTCTTAGTAACTGTCCCTTCCTTACCTTTGTCCTTACCACTAATAACACGGACTTTGTCACCAGTCTTAATGAACATCTACGGCACCTCCTTATATCCTGGTTGTGATTACAGTACTTCTGGGGCTAATGAAACAATCTTCATGAAGTTGCTGTCACGTAATTCTCGAGCAACTGGGCCAAAGATACGAGTGCCTTGTGGACTCTTGTCATCACGGATAAGAACTGCAGCATTTTCATCAAAACGGATGTATGAACCATCATTACGACGAGTTACAGCTTTAGTACGTACTACAACAGCCTTAACAACGTCACCCTTTTTGACAACGCCACCTGGTGTTGCTTGTTTAACCGTAGCAACAATAGTATCACCGATTCCGGCATACCTTCTGGTTGAGCCACCTAAAACCTTAATAGTTAACAATTCTCGTGCACCTGAGTTGTCGGCAACTTTTAATCGACTTTCTTGTTGAATCACAGGTATATCCTCCCTTCATCATTGGATCGAATACGATAATAATGATAATTAAGTAAAGTTAAATAATAACTGCTTTTTCAACAATCTTGATTAAACGGAAACGCTTTGTCTTTGACAATGGACGAGTTTCCATAATTTGAACAAGATCACCGGTTTTAGCTTCGTTATTTTCATCATGAGCCGTGAATTTCTTTGAGTATCTAACACGCTTACCATATGTTGGATGTTTCTTGTAAGTTGAAACTTCAACAGTAATTGTCTTGTTACTCTTATCAGAAACAACGCGTCCTTGATAAACCTTACGCTGGTTACGTTCTTCAGCCATTAATTATACCTCCCTTATCGTATTCTATTTGTTAAGTTCTTGTTGACGAAGTGCAGTCTTGATGCGCGCGATGTTCTTACGAACTTGCTTCAAGCGTGCAGTGTTCTCCAACTGGCCAGTGGCTAATTGGAAACGAAGATTGAACAATTCATCTTTGTAATCTTTTTCTTTATCAATCATTTGAGCAGTGGTTAACTTACTGATATCTTTAGCCTTCATTTGATTCGCCACCTACTTCCTCACGTTCTATGATCTTAGTACGAACAGGAAGTTTGTTTGATGCAAGGCGTAATGCTTCGGTAGCAGTTGCTTTGTCAACTCCACCAATTTCAAACAATACTTTGCCACGCTTAACTGGTGAAACCCAGCCAGCTGGTGTACCTTTACCATTACCCATTCGAACTCCGACACCTTTTTCAGTATATGATTTATGAGGGAAAATCTTAATCCAAACTCTTCCTCCACGCTTCATATGACGAGTCATCGCCACACGGCATGCTTCGATTTGACGGTTTGTGATCCAATGTGAATCAAGTGCTTGTAAACCGTAATCACCGAAAGTAACCGTCTTTCCACCTTTGGCAGTTCCACGGAGCTTGCCACGATGTTCACGACGATGCTTTACACGTTTAGGTACTAACATGTTTATTTCCCTCCTTTAGCAGCTTTGCTGTCCTTTGGCTTTTCAGGAAGAACTTCACCACGATAGATCCAAGTCTTTACACCAATTGATCCGTAGGTAGTAAAAGCTTCAACCCATGAGTAGTCAATATCTGCTCTTAAAGTATGCAAAGGAACAGTTCCATCTGAGTATGATTCAACACGAGCCATATCAGCACCGTTAAGACGACCAGCAACCTGAGTCTTAACACCTTTGGCACCTGAACGCATAGTTCGTTGCATTGCTTGACGCATTGCACGACGGAATGCTACACGGCCTTCCAATTGACGAGCGATGTTTTCGCCGACCAATTTGGCATCCAAATCTGGCTTCTTGATCTCAATAATATTGATGTGAACTCTCTTGCCTGTGAGGTCATTAAGTTCTTTACGAAGATTTTCAACCTCAGATCCACCTTTTCCAATAACCATTCCTGGTTTGGCAGTATGGATAGAAACATTAACGCGGTTTGCAGCACGTTCAATTTCAACAGTAGAAACAGACGCATTAGCAAGACGCTTCTCTATATATTTACGAATTTGTAAATCTTCTTTTAAGTAGGCTGCGTAATCTTTACCTGCATACCACTTAGCTTCCCAGTCACGGATGATACCAACTCGTAAACCATTAGGATTTATCTTATTACCCACGCGTTATCCCTCCTCTTTTTCTGATACAACAATTGTAATGTGACTTGTACGCTTGTTGATTGGTGAAGCAGAGCCTTTGGCACGAGGACGGAATCTCTTAAGAGTTGGGCCTTCGTTAACAAATGCTTCGCTTACAAACAAATTTTCACTATCTAAATCGAAATTATTTTCTGCATTAGCAACTGCAGATTTAAGAACTTTTGAAACTACCGGAGAAGCACCGCGGGGTGTGAAATCCAAGATTGCGGCTGCTTCAGCAACACTCTTACCTTTGATAAGATCAACTACAAGACGGACCTTACGTGCGGCAATGCGAACAGTTTTGGCAGTTGCTTTTGCTGATGTAACTTGTTCAGCCATTTGTTATCCTCCTTGTTTTTAAACAGTCTTCTTATCGTCGGTTCCATGACCATGGAATGTACGAGTGGGAACGAATTCACCGAGCTTATGACCAACCATATCTTCTTGAACATAAACTGGGACGTGCTTACGTCCATCATAAACAGCAAATGTATATCCAATGAAGCTAGGAAAAATCGTTGATCGGCGTGACCAAGTCTTAATAACAGCTTTCTTGTCTTGGCCTTTTTGGGCATCTACCTTCTTGAGTAAGTACTCATCGGCGAATGGTCCTTTTTTCAAACTACGACTCATTTTGCAACCTCCTCTGCACAAATATTAAAAGTTTTAATAAATGCGTTCTATTACATCTTTGAACCTTTACGACGACGAACAATAAACTTGTTCGAACGTGATTTCTTAGAACGAGTCTTCTTACCAACTGTCTTCTTACCCCATGGTGATAATGGTGATGGAAGACCAACTGGTGCTTTACCTTCACCACCACCATGAGGGTGATCGTTAGGGTTCATTACAGATCCACGTACATGAGGACGTTGACCCTTGTAACGTGTACGACCAGCTTTACCAACATTGATAAGTTCATGTTCTTCATTACTTACAGAACCGATTGTTGCACGGTTTGTGCTAAGAATTAAACGAACTTCACCGGATGCAAGTCTGATAAGTGAATACTTACCATCACGACCAAGCAACTGTGCTGATGCTCCAGCAGAACGTACTAATTGGCCGCCTTTTCCTGGCTTAAGTTCAATGTTGTGAATGATTGTACCAACAGGGATGTTTGATAATGGCAATGTGTTACCTGGCTTAATATCTGCATTAACACCAGATTCAACCTTGTCACCTACTTTTAATCCTTTAGGTGCAATGATGTATGATTTGATTCCGTCGGTATAAACGATCAAAGCAATGTTTGCAGTCCGGTTAGGATCGTATTCGATTGCTTTAACAGTTGCCATAACGTCATCTTTGATTCGTTTGAAATCAATAATACGATATTGATTCTTGTTACCGCCACCACGGTGACGAACAGTCATATGACCATAGTTATTACGGCCGGCTGTTTTGCTTTTTGATTCAAGTAAAGACTTTTCAGGCTTACGTTTAGTAATTGCACTGTAGTCTAAGCTTGTCATATTACGTCTACCATTACTGGTTGGCTTATATGTTTTAATGGCCAAAACGTTTCCCTCCTATGTTAGAGATTTTTTTCGTTATTCTTCGTTGAATAATTCGATTTCTTTTGAATCTGGAGTCAATGTAACAATTGCCTTACGACGCTTCTTGGTATAACCAGCGTAACGTCCTTGGCGCTTTAACTTGCCTCGTACATTCATAATGTTTACTCGGACAACCTTAACGTCAAAAATGTCTTCAACGGCCTTTTTAACCTGGGTCTTAGTTGCTCGTAAATCAACATCGAATGTGTATGTCTTGTCGTCCATCTTACTAGTGGTTTCCTCAGTAATAACTGGGCGTAAAATAATATCGCGTGATTCCATTATGCGAGCACCTCCTCTACTTGAGAAAGAGCAGCTTTTGTAATGACAACTTTATCGTGATCGGCAACGTCTAAAGTGTTAATTCCTTGAGCAGAAACAACTTTAACGTTTTCCAAGTTGCGAGCAGACAAAACTGCCTTTTCGTTGTCGTCTTTCAAAACTACTAATGTCTTAGTTGAAACATTCAATTTGTCTAATAATTCAGCAAATTCTTTAGTCTTAGGTGCATCAAACTTCAAAGTATCAACAACAACTAATTTGTCGTCTGAAACCTTTTCTGATAGCACTGACTTCAATGCCAAACGTGAAACTTTCTTAGGCAAACGGTATGAGTATGAACGTGGAGTAGGTCCGAAGACAATTCCACCGCCACGCCATTGTGGTGATCGGATTGAACCTTGTCGAGCTCTACCGGTACCCTTTTGACGCCAAGGCTTCTTTCCACCGCCTCGAACTGCTGAACGGTTTTTAACAGAATGTGTTCCTTGACGTAAAGAAGCACGTTGCATAACAATTGCATCAAACACAACGTTATTGTTGGGTTCGATTGCGAAGATACCATCGTTTAATGCAACAGTACCATTCTTACTTCCGTCTTGTTTATATAATGCTACGTCAGTCATCTATGGTTGCCTCCCTTCTACTTTTTTGAGCCGTGAACGGCACTTCTAATTGTGATATATGACTTATTTGCACCAGGTACATTACCTTTGATCAAAAGAACGTTATTGTCAGTATCGGCATTTACGATCTCTAAGTTTTGAATAGTAACAGTCTTGTTACCCATTCGACCAGGTAATTTCATGCCGGGAACAACTCGGTTAATGATGACACCAAGTGAACCTGGACGACGGTGATAACGAGAACCATGAGTTTCTGGTCCACGTGATTGGCCGTCTTTATGGACATTACCTTGGTATCCATGACCTTTGGTGGTTCCAGTTACATCAACGATGTCTCCTGGTTTGAAGATATCTGCCTTAACTTCGTCAGATACTTTATAATCTCCCAGCTCAACATCTTTGATTTCTTTAATGAAGCGCTTAGGAGTAGTATTTGCTTTCTTTGCATGGCCTTGTTCTGGCTTATTAGTAAGCACAGTACGCTTGTCTGCATAGCCTAATTGAACTGAATCGTAACCGTCGTTTTCAACGGTCTTAATTTGCATAATGACATTAGGTGTCACTTCAACGACAGTAACTGGTACTAATTCGCCGTTGTCAGTGAATACTTGTGTCATTCCAACTTTCTTTCCTAAGATTCCTTTTCTGGTCATGAGTACACCTCCGATATATTGTATTTATTATAGTTTAATTTCAATGTCAACACCGCTAGGCAAGTCGAGTTTCATTAATGAATCGACTGTCTTTGGCGTTGGATTTAAAATATCGATTAATCGCTTGTGAGTCAAAATTTCGAATTGCTCACGAGAATCCTTAAACTTGTGTGGTGAAGCTAAAACAGTATAGATTGTACGATCAGTTGGCAATGGAATTGGACCTGAAATAGTAGCTCCAGTTCTTTGCGCAGTTGCAACAATCTTGTCTGCGGATTGGTCAAGGATACGATGCTCGTATGCCTTCAACCGAATACGAATTTTTTGTTTTGCCATTGTGTTCCCTCCTTCGTCTATTTTGAAAATAGGACTAACTCCGTGAAAATTACCGCCAAACCCATGGCAAAGCATCCGGGTGTGTCGCAACCTTTCACATCAAAGCTAATACACATTGCTTTAGGGCAAACTTATCCCTAAAAACAAGTACTCAAATAGTGTACTAAAAAAAGCCGCATAAAACAAGTGCTAACAGCAATTATTTCGAATTGTAATATTCCTGTTACTTAAAAAAGCTTGTTTAAACATTTTTTGATATCCAAATGAACGTACATAACTTCAACTAATTTATTATACCCTGAGAAACGCAAACAATACAGCATTTTAAACAATAAAAAAAGAGACCGGAAAATAAATTCCGATCTCTTAATTTGAAATTAGTCTTCAGCAGGTTGGTTCCCACCATTTTTCTTAATAATTTCAGCTTGAATGCTCTTTGGAACTGGCTCGTAATGATCAAATGTCATAGTGAAAGTACCACGACCTTGTGATGCAGAACGAAGCGTAGTTGCATAACCAAACATTTCAGCAAGTGGAACGAATGAATGAATAACTTCAGCACCGCTTCGGCTTTCCATTCCATCAACACGTCCACGTCTTGCAGTAACTTGGCCCATAACATCACCCATGTATTCTTCGGGGACGTTAATATCAACCTTCATGATTGGTTCCAAGATAACTGGGTCAGCAGTCTTTGCAGCGTTACGAAGGGCAAGTGATGCAGCAACTTTAAATGCGGCTTCACTAGAATCGACTTCATGATAACTACCATCGTATAACTTGGCTTTCAAATCAATTAATGGATATCCTGCAAGAACACCATTAGCTAATGATTCTTTCAAACCTTGTTCTACGGCTGGGATGAATTCACGAGGAACAACACCACCAACAATAGCATCTTCGAATTCGAAACCTTTTCCTTCTTCGTTTGGAGTAAATTCAATCCAAACATCACCATATTGACCTTTACCACCAGACTGACGGATAAATTTACCTTGAGCCTTAGTTGGCTTAGTAAATGCTTCACGATATGAAACTTGTGGGGCACCAACAGTAGCTTCAACGTGGAATTCACGTTTCATACGGTCAATAATGATATCCAAATGCAACTCACCCATTCCGGCAATAAGAGTTTCACCAGTTTCAGGGTTTGTAGTAGCTTTGAATGTTGGGTCTTCTTCAGAAAGCTTTTGAAGAGCAACGTTCATCTTATCTTGGTCAGCCTTTGTCTTAGGTTCAACGGCAACCTGGATAACTGGGTCAGGGAATTCCATTGATTCCAAATGAAGTGGATGGTCAACATCGGTCAATGAATCACCAGTAGTGGTGTTCTTTAAACCAATGGCGGCAGCAATATCACCTGAGAATACTTCTGGAATTTCTTGACGGTGATTTGAATGCATTTGGAGCAAACGTCCAACACGTTCACGTTTGTCTTTAGTAGCATTCAAAATGTATGAACCTGATTCAAGAGTACCTGAGTAGACACGGATATAAGTTAAACGACCAACGAATGGGTCAGTGGCAACCTTAAATGCTAAGGCAGCAAAGCTGGCGTCATCATTTGCCTTTAATTCAATCTTGTCGCCAGATTCAGGGTCAGTGGCGTTGTATGGCTTAACATCAAGTGGTGATGGTAAGTAATCAATAACAGCATCCATTAACATCTGAACACCCTTGTTCTTGAATGCTGATCCAGCTAACACTGGGAACAGTTCCAAGTTCAAAGTAGCTTTACGAATAGCAGCCTTGATTTCAGGAATAGGAATTTCTTCACCCTCAAGGTACTTGTTCATAATGTCATCATCAACATCAGCCAAAGTTTCAACTAATTGATCACGACGCTTTTTAGCTTCGTCTTTATAGTCGTCAGGAACATCAACTGTATCCCAGTTTGAACCAAGTTTATCTTCATCATAGATGTCGGCTTTCATTTCAACAAGGTCAATGACCCCTTCGAAATTATCTTCAGCACCGATTGGCATCTGGATAGGAAGTGGCTTAGCGTTCAAACGGTCTTGGATTGAGCCAACTGAGAAATCAAAGTTGGCACCAACTTTATCCATTTTGTTAACAAAAACGATCCGTGGAACGTCATAGTCAGAAGCTTGACGCCAAACAGTTTCGGTTTGAGGCTCAACACCAGCTTGGGCATCCAAGACAGCAATAGCACCATCCAAAACACGAAGTGAACGTTCAACTTCAACAGTAAAGTCCACGTGTCCTGGGGTATCAATAATGTTGATACGGTGGTCTTTCCATTGAGCTGTAGTGGCAGCTGATGTGATAGTAATACCACGTTCCTGCTCTTGTGGCATCCAATCCATTTGTGAAGCACCATCATGGGTTTCACCAATTTTATGAATCTTACCGGTATAGTACAAGATACGTTCAGTAGTTGTAGTCTTACCAGCATCGATATGGGCCATAATTCCGATATTACGAGTTTTTTCTAGCGGAAACTCTCGTTTGTTAGCCATTGTGTAACTCCTTCCGATTCGTACAAAAAGTGGCTAAATCAGCCACTTATTAGTTTGAGCTGTTTAGAATAATTCTGATATTACCAACGATAATGTGCAAATGCACGGTTGGCTTCAGCCATTCTATGTGTATCTTCACGTTTCTTAACAGATGCACCAGTATTGTTGGCAGCATCCATGATTTCACGTGCAAGACGTTCAGTCATAGTATGTTCACCACGTGAACGTGCGTAGTTAACGATCCAACGCAAGCCCAATGTTGTACGACGATCTGGTCGAACTTCGATTGGAACTTGGTAGTTTGATCCACCAACACGACGAGCTTTAACTTCAAGAACTGGCATAACGTTCTTCATAGCTTCTTCAAACACGTCAACTGGTTCATTGTTTGTTTCTTTCTTAATTAAATCAAATGCACCATACAAGATTTGTGATGCAGTTCCACGTTTACCGTCTAACATCAAACGGTTGATTAAACGGGTTACCAATTTTGAGTTATAAATTGGATCAGGAAGTACTTCCCGTTTTTGAACATTTCCTTTTCTAGGCATTTCGTTATCCTCCTCATGATTCTATAAAACTAAATATTTAGATTGCATTAGTAAGATTATTCTTTAGGCTTCTTTGTACCGTATTTTGAACGTCCTTGACGACGGTCTTGAACACCGGCAGTATCAAGAGCACCACGAATAACGTGATAACGAACACCAGGTAAATCCTTAACACGGCCTCCACGGATCAAAACAACACTATGCTCTTGCAAGTTATGACCAATACCTGGAATGTAAGCAGTAACTTCGATTAAGTTAGACAAACGTACACGGGCATATTTACGTAAAGCTGAGTTAGGCTTCTTTGGTGTCATAGTACCAACACGAGTTGCAACACCTCGTTTTTGAGGGGCTGGAACAGTAACTTGCTGCTTCTTGAAACTATTGTAAGCATAGTTTAAAGCTGGTGACTTTGATTTTGAAGTTCTAGAATGACGTCCTTTACGGACCAATTGGTTAATTGTAGGCATCTAAAAAGTTCTCCTTTCAAATTTTCAATGTAAGTCCACACATCCAGGCGGTTCTTTTTTATGTAAAAAGAAATGTGTACCGCCCAACACTTTTTGTCATATACAGTCAGCATGTCTGAATATTCAGGAATCTGTCACAAAAAGCACCTTGTCTAATTTATCATGACTGACCGTTTGTGTCAATGAATGATCTTGAATAAATCAAAACAAAATGACGTACATAACATATAGAGGTAATTCATGATGATCATTATACAATTTTTATTTGGCGCAAGCATTGCATCGTTTTTTAATTTAGTTGCTGTCAGAGTGGTTAGAGGCGAATCGATTGTCCGTCCCCGTTCACATTGCGACAGCTGCCAGAACCAACTTGCAAACATCGACTTGGTTCCAGTCTTCAGTTACATTATTTTAAAAGGAAAGTGTCGTTACTGCAGCCAAAAGCTTCCAATTAATTTTTTTGCTGTGGAATTATTCACCGGTACTGCCATTTCCTGTCTCAACCTTTGGGTCATTGACTGGCTGTTCATAATCCAATTTGTCATTTTAATCGCACTCAGTTCTTTTGATCTTGTCAATCAACAAATTCCAATGGGAGGAATTATTGGCTGGCTATTGTCATCAGTGGTTGTCACGGACCACCCCGTTCAACAAATTGTCATGGCTGTCGCTCTCTACGGAGTGACTCAGATGATCAACCACCATGCTCAATGGATTGGAAGTGGCGACATCGATATCTACTTTTGCATCTGGTTATCAACTGGGGTGCCCTTCTTGCTCTGGCAAACATTCATCGCTTGTGTTGTCGCACTGCTCTATCTGATTGTTGCACCATGGCCTAAAGATTCTAAGATCCCCTTCGTCCCATTTATCACCATTGGATACTTTGTGACAAGTCAACTGCAAAATATCCTGCTGCCGTTAATTTCTTAGACAAACAAAAAAGGATTCCAACCAATCTCTGGTTGAAATCCTTTTTGTTTAATAAATTCAGTTGTGATTACTTAGTGGTCTTGCTCTTGTTAGCATCTTCAGCTTTCATTTTTTCTTCAAGCTGGCTAATTGAGTAAACACCATCAGTAGATGAACTACCAATTTCTTCAGGCTTAATTCCACGGTAATTTGGCATTCCAGTACCAGCAGGAATTAACTTACCAATGATAACATTTTCCTTCAAACCAACAAGTGGATCATTCTTACCACGAATTGCAGCATCGGTAAGAACACGAGTGGTTTCCTGGAATGATGCGGCTGACAAGAAACTGTTGGTTTCAAGGGCAGCCTTAGTAATACCAAGTAATACAGGACGTGCAGTTGCAGGAATTCCACCTTTAACAACAGTGTCTGCGTTACTATTCTTAAAGTCGTTGATATCCATCAAAGTACCAGGTAATACATCAGTGTCACCGGGATCCATGATACGAACCTTACGAAGCATCTGACGAATCATGATTTCCACATGCTTATCAGAAACTTCAACACCTTGCATACGGTAAACCTTCTGAACTTGATGAAGCAAGTAGTTTTCAGTTGAAAGAACATCACGAACCTTCAACAATTCCTTAGGATCAACAGAACCTTCGTTCAATGCTGAACCACGGTGAATGTAATCACCTTCGGCAACTCTCATCTGAGCAGTAATTGGAACCGTGTAAGTTCGAGTATCAGACTCACCCTTAACGGTAATTTCCTTGGTTCGTTCTGCAGGGTTTTCTTCGATAGATTCAACTGTACCAGTAACTTCACTGATTTCAGCTTTACCTTTAGGGTTCCGAGCTTCAAAGATTTCTTGAACACGAGGAAGTCCTTGGGTAATATCAGCGTTACCAGCAACACCACCGGTATGGAAGTTCCGCATGGTTAACTGAGTACCAGGTTCACCGATTGATTGAGCGGCAACAGTACCAACAGCTTCACCAACTTCAACTTCATCACCGGTAGCCAAGTTACGACCATAACACTTCTCACAAACACCATGAACAGTGTTGCAGGTAAATGCAGATCTGATAGTAACTTCTTTAATACCAGCATCATCGATTTGTTGAGCTTGATCTTCGGTAATCATTGTATTTGCCGGAACAATAACTTCTCCGGTCTTAGGATTCTTAACAGTCTTGTGTGCATAACGGCCAAGAATTCGATCGTACAATGGTTCGATCATTTCATTACCTTCAGTAATTGCACTGATGGTTAAGCCACGATCGGTACCACAATCCTTTTCACGAACAATGACATCTTGGGCAACATCAACAAGTCGACGGGTCAAGTAACCAGAGTTGGCAGTCTTAAGGGCGGTATCAGTCATACCTTTACGAGCACCATGAGTAGAAATAAACATTTCCAAAACAGTTAATCCCTCACGGAAGTTCGATGTAATAGGCAATTCCATAATTTCACCGTTAGGAGCAGCCATCAATCCACGCATTCCGGCAAGCTGGGTAAAGTTAGAAATGTTACCACGGGCACCAGAATCACTCATCATAAAGATTGGGTTTTGAGGATCTTGAGAATCCATCAAACGTTTCTGAATGACATCCTTGGCATCGTTCCAGATACCGATAACTCTTTCATAACGTTCATGATCAGTAATCAATCCACGACGGAACTGCTTAGTAACCATGTCCACTTTCTTATGAGCGGCGTCAATAATTTCTTGCTTATCAGGCAACTGAGTAATATCAGAAATACCAACAGTTAAACCAGATTTGGTAGAAGTATTGTAACCAAGGTCCTTCATTCTATCAAGGAAGAATGAGGTTTCAGTAACTTTATAACGCTTGTAAACTTCAGCGATAATGTCACTCAAGTAACCCTTCTTGAATGGTGGAACAAGCGGTGCATTCTTGAGATGTTCATGAATGTCTTCGCCTGGTTCAAGGAAGTATTTATCTTCAACGAAGTTATTAATGTTTGTTTCAGTAGGTTCATTAATGTATGGGAAGTCTTCTGGCAAAATCGTATTGAAGATAATCTTACCAACGGAAGTAACCAGGATTTTACCTAATTGCTCCTTAGTAAATGTCTTCTTAGGATATGCTGAAGCTTTGATTCCTACACGTGAGTGCCAATGAACGATTCCATCTTTGTAAGCCAACTCAACTTCATCAGGTGAGTTAAAGATCATTCCTTCGCCTTCACGGCCGGCTTCTTCCATGGTCAGGTAATAGTTACCGATAACCATATCTTGAGATGGTGTAACAACTGGCTTTCCATCCTTAGGAGCAAGGATATGGCCAGCAGCCAACATCAGCAATCGTGATTCAGCTTGGGCTTCATCAGATAATGGAACGTGAATGGCCATCTGGTCTCCATCGAAATCGGCATTGTAAGCTTCACAAACCAATGGATGAAGACGCATTGACTTACCACTAACAAGAACAGGTTCAAAGGCTTGAATTCCAAGTCTATGAAGTGTAGGTGCACGGTTCAACAGAACCGGGTGCTCCTTAATAACATCTTCCAATACACTGAAGACATCGTCATCTTGGCGTTCGATCTTACGTTTAGCATTCTTAATGTTGGAAGCCAAATTACGACCAACCAATTCCTTCATAATGAATGGCTTGAATAATTCCATCGCCATTGGAACTGGAAGTCCCATTTGGTTCATCTTCAAATGAGGGCCAACATCAATAACGGAACGACCTGAATAATCAACACGTTTACCAAGTAAGTTCTGACGGAAACGTCCTTGCTTACCTTTCAACATGTGAGAAAGTGACTTCAATGGACGGTTACCAGGACCGGCAACTGGACGGCCACGACGACCATTATCAATCAAAGCATCAACGGCTTCTTGAAGCATCCGCTTTTCGTTTTGAACGATAATGCCAGGGGCGTTCAAATCAAGCAATCTCTTTAAACGGTTGTTACGGTTAATAACTCGACGATACAAATCGTTCAAATCAGAAGTGGCAAATCGGCCACCTTCAAGTTGAACCATTGGTCGTAAGTCAGGTGGGATAACTGGAATTGCATCCATTACCATCCAGGAAAGTTCATTTCCGGATTGAACAAAGGCTTCCAAAATATCCAGACGACGAACGGCACGGGTCCGCTTTTGACCAGTAGCGTTCTTTAATTCGTCTTTTAACTCGACAACTTCTTTATTGATATCAACATCATTAAGTAAAGTCTTAATTGCTTCAGCACCGATTTGGGCAGAGAAACGAGGACCATATTCCTGTTTCTTTTCACGATATTCACGTTCTGAAAGCAACTGCTTCTTTTCCATAGGAGTGTTACCGGGTTCGGTAACAACGTATGAAGCGAAGTAAATGATTTCTTCAAGGGCACGTGGGCTCATGTCCAAAACAAGACCCATTCGACTTGGAATTCCTTTGAAGTACCAGATGTGAGTGACTGGAGCTGCTAATTCAATATGACCCATTCGTTCACGACGAACCTTTGAACGAGTAACTTCAACACCACAACGGTCACAAACGATACCCTTGTATCGGATTCGCTTGTACTTACCACAGGCACATTCCCAATCCTTGGTAGGACCGAAAATCCGCTCATCAAACAAACCATCTTTTTCTGGTTTTAAAGTTCTGTAGTTAATGGTTTCAGGCTTTTTAACTTCACCATATGACCAACTACGAATCTTATCAGGAGAGGCTAGTCCAATCTGCATACTTTCGAATTTATTAACATCGACCACTAGTTTGACCTCCCATTCTAGTCATTACTATTGTTAGCGTTGGTTGATTTAGTTGGTGTTTCAGCTTGATCAGCTGTTTGCTTAGCTGCTTGGTCGGCTTGTTCTTTCTTCTTGTCGGCCAACTTGCTCAATGCATCCACGTTAACGACGTCGTCATCGTCATCAAGATCACGAAGTTCGATCTCTTTGTGACTTGCATCAAGAACCTTCATATCAAGACCAAGTGCTTGTAATTCCTTAACAAGAACACGGAATGATTCAGGAACACCTGGCTTTGGAATTGGTTCACCTTTAACAATAGCTTCGTAAGTCTTTACACGACCAACAACATCATCTGATTTGTATGTCAGAATTTCTTGAAGGGTATAAGCGGCACCATATGCTTCAAGTGCCCAAACTTCCATTTCACCAAAACGCTGACCACCAAATTGTGCTTTACCACCAAGTGGTTGTTGAGTAACTAATGAGTAAGGTCCAATTGAACGTGCATGAATCTTATCATCAACCATGTGGGCCAACTTAAGGTAATGCATGACACCAACGGCAATCTTCTTGTCGAATGGTTCACCGGTACGGCCATCATACAAGATGTACTTACCATCTGAAGGCATTCCGGCTTCCTTAACAGCATCCCAGATATCAGAGTCACGAGCACCATCAAAAACAGGTGTTGCAACATGAATACCAAGTTTGCGGGCAGCCATACCTAAATGGAGTTCCAAAACTTGTCCAATGTTCATACGTGATGGCACACCCATGGGACTCAGCATAATGTCAACTGGAGTTCCATCAGGCAGGAATGGCATATCTTCTTCAGGGATAACAACGGAAACAGTACCTTTGTTACCATGACGACCTGACATCTTGTCACCAACTTGAATCTTACGCTTTTGAGCGATGTAGACACGAACCATCTTGTTAACACCAGGAGAAAGCTCATCACCGTTTTCACGAGTGAAGATCTTAACATCTTGGATGATTCCGCCACCACCATGAGGAACTCTCAATGATGTATCACGAACTTCTCGTGACTTCTCACCAAAGATTGCATGAAGCAAACGTTCCTCGGCTGAAAGCTCAGTAACCCCTTTAGGAGTAACCTTACCAACTAAGATATCACCATCATGAACTTCGGCACCAATCCGAACAGTACCGTCTTCATCAAGGTTCTTCAAAGCATCTTCACCAACATTAGGGATTTCACGAGTCATTTCTTCAGGTCCAAGCTTAGTGTCCCGAGTTTCTGACTCGTATTCCTCAATATGGATTGATGTGTAGACATCGTCCTTAACCAAACGTTCGCTAATGGCGATGGCATCTTCGAAGTTATATCCTTGCCAAGTCATAAATGCAACGACAGGATTTTGGCCAAGTGCCAACTCTCCGCCTTCCATTGATGGACCATCGGCTAAGATTTCATCTGCATCAACGTGATCGCCAACTTTGACGATTGGACGTTGGTTGTAGTTCTTACCACCGTTTGAACGGCGGAACTTCATTAATTTATATTTATCAAGGGACTTGTCGTCACGACGTACTCGAATTTCACGAGCATCAACGTATTCAACAGTTCCTGGTTTCTTACAAATAAGTGCAACACCGGAATCATGGGCGGCCTTATATTCGATACCAGTACCAACAAGTGGTGCATGAGGATCGATCAAAGGAACGGCCTGACGCTGCATGTTGGCACCCATCAAGGCACGGTTTGAATCATCGTTTTCCAAGAAAGGAATACATGCAGTTGCGACAGCAACTACCTGCTTAGGTGAAACATCCATGTAATCAACTTTATCAATGCTGATTTCAATGTTATTTGACTTGTGACGAGCCATAACAATCTTGTTTTCAAATGAACCACCATCATTCAATGGTGAGTTCGCCTGAGCAATAACAAAGTTATCTTCTTCGTCGGCAGTCAAGTAATCAATTCGGTCAGTAACCTTATGGGTTGTCCAATCAACACGACGGTATGGAGTTTCAATGAATCCATACTTGTTAACCCGGGCGTAACTGGACAAACTGTTAATTAATCCAATGTTAGGACCTTCAGGGGTTTCAATAGGACACATACGGCCATAGTGGGTATAGTGAACATCCCGGACTTCATATCCGGCACGGTCACGAGTCAAACCACCAGGTCCAAGGGCAGACAAACGACGCTTATGAGTTAACTCACCAAGTGGGTTAGTCTGATCCATGAATTGTGAAAGTTGTGATGAACCAAAGAATTCTTTGATTGAAGCCACAACTGGTCGAATGTTGATTAATTGTTGAGGTGTCACTGTTGAAGTGTCCTGGATAGACATTCTTTCACGAACAACACGTTCCATTCGTGATAAACCAATTCTGAATTGGTTTTGCAGTAATTCACCAACTGAACGAATACGACGGTTACCCAAATGATCAATATCATCGATTGAACCGATACCTTCTTGAAGGTTAAAGAAGTAGTTCATTGATGAAATAATATCAGCTGGTGTAATGTGCTTAAAACTCAATGGGATGTTATCGTTACCGATTAAAGGAACCACACGATCAGGATCCTTAACTGATTGAACTTTAATGATTTGAACAGTCATTGGCTCAGTTACAACGGCTTCATCTGATGGGTTGAAGGTATAAGCCTTGAACTCTTTGTTATCAAGATATGGAGCCAAATCCTTCATGACATCTTTTGTCACAACGGTGCCCTTTTGAGCAATAACTTCACCGGTATCAGGATCGGCAAGGGTTTCAGCCAATGTCAAACCTAACAAACGGTTCTTCAAACTAAGCTTCTTGTTGGTCTTGTAACGGCCAACGGGAGCCATGTCGTAACGCTTTGGATCGAAGAAGCGAGCAGTTAACAGGCTTCGTGATGAATCAGCGGTCTTAGGCTCACCTGGACGTAGTCGTTCGTAAATATCCTTCAACGACTCTTCAACACGTGAATCGTCAGTATCTTTATGAACATCCTTTTCCAATGTGAGGCCCAAACTGTCACTGTCACCCAAGATGTCAACAATTTCAGAATCGCTGCCAAATCCAAGAGCTCTAATAAGTTCGGTTAAAGGAATTTTTCGTGTTCGGTCAATTCGAACATAGGCAATGTTTTTTGCGTCGGTTTCAAATTCAAGCCATGCACCTCTGTTAGGAATAACAGTGGTACCGAATGAATCGCGACCATTCTTATCTTTGTCTGCGTGATAATAAACGCCGGGTGAACGAACCAATTGTGAAACAATAACTCGTTCAGCACCATTAATAATAAATGTTCCTTGATCAGTCATTAATGGAAAATCGCCAAAGAATACATCCTGTGTCTTAATTTCACCAGTCTCGTGATTGGTTAATTTTAAGGTAATGTGAAGTGGAGCTGAATAATTTGCTTCATGCGCACGCGCTTCATCCACAGTGTATTTTGGTGTTAATAATTGATAATCGACAAACTCTAAAGAAAGCTTGCCCTGAAAGTCATCGATTGGCATGATGCCATCGAAGGTTTCCTTAAGTCCTTCATGTAAAAACCAGTTGTAAGAATTAGTCTGGATTTCAATCAGGTTAGGTAAATCAAGCACTTCTTTGATTCGTGCATAACTTCGTCGGGTACGGTGTTTTCCATATTTAACTAAATGTCCTGCCAAGTTTTTCACCTCTCCAAAAATTCCGGAATCGAAATGTTACAGTTTGATTACAAATGCTCTTTTTGAAGCATCTGACCGAGTTTTGGGCAAAAAAAATCCAAAAACAAGTCTCGCTTGCTTTTGGTTTTTTATGCAGGCCAACCCGGACAATAGATCGCGTCGACCATTTCGATTCACAACAAATACAGTTAAAAGAATAACAATTTATAGAAGCAAAGTCAACCTTTTAAGCTGATTCACTTTCGAATCGCATTTATTTTTTATCTTTAACTAACGTTTTATGATCCGGCTTCTTAACAGAAATTGTAATCTGGTTGTTTCGGCCGCCAACGGTGACTGAATCACCAGGAACAATTTCTTTTGCCAAGAGCTTGGCACTCAAATTATCCTCAAGTTCGGTTTGAATAGCTCTTCGGATAGGACGGGCACCATATTCAGGATCAAAGCCACGCTTGGAAATAATTCCAATTGCAGTCTTGGTAATCTTGATGTCAATTCCTTGATCATGGATTCGCTTGATAACTGGTTTAGCCATCAGGTAAACAATTTTATCAAGTTCTGCTTTGGTGAGTGAGTGGAAGACAACAACTTCATCAATTCGGTTCAAGAATTCTGGACGGAATCGCTGCTTAAGGGCAGCTTGAATGGTGTCTTTCATTGCACTGTAGTCTTCTTTGGCATCTTCTTGACCAAATCCAACTGTCTTCTTATCTCTAAGAGTGGTTGCACCAAGGTTGGAAGTCATGATAATAACCGTGTTTCTGAAGTCAATCTTTCGACCCTTGGCATCAGTCAGGTACCCATCGTCAAGAACCTGAAGAAGCAGGTTGAAGACATCTGGGTGCGCCTTTTCAACTTCATCAAAGAGAACAACTGAATAAGGCTTTTGACGAACCTTTTCGGTTAATTGTCCACCTTCATCGTAGCCAACGTATCCAGGAGCTGAACCAATCAAACGGCTGGTTGAGTACTTCTCCATGAATTCACTCATATCAACACGAATCATGTCGTCTTCAGAACCAAAGACTGCTTCGGCAACTGCTTTGGCCAACCCAGTCTTACCAACACCGGTAGGCCCAAGGAACATGAATGAACCAATTGGACGGTTAAGATCTTTCAAACCGCTTCGGGCACGTCGAATTGAACGTGATACGGCTGAAATAGCCTCTTCTTGACCAATAACCCGTTTATGCAAAATCTTTTCCAAATTAACCAAACGGTCAGCTTCGGTACTGCTCAATCGGGTAACTGGAATACCAGTCCATTCGCCGACAATTTCAGCAACGTCTTGTGGCGTTTCCTTAACCGGATAATGAGTATCTTTGGAATCCTCATCGGCATTGTCGTCATGTGCCAATTCATCTTGTAGCTTGTTGGTCTGCTTACGAATCTTAGCAGCCTTTTCATAATCTTGGGCAACCAATGCTTCATTTAATTCGGACAACAGGTCTGACAATTTCTTGTGATCGTCAACTGCATCGGATTTTTCCAAATGATCAATGCGGACTTTGGCAGCCGCCTCATCCATCAGATCAATTGCTTTATCAGGTAAGAATCGATCACTAATGTAACGGCTTGATAAGTTCACGGCTGTTTCAATTGCTTCATCAGTAATTTCAACATGGTGGTGTTGTTCATATTTAGGACGTAAGCCCTTCAAAATCTCAACAGTTTCATCAGCAGTTGGTTCGTCAACCATGACTTTTGCAAATCGACGTTCCAAAGCAGCATCGGATTCGATGTACTTTTGGTACTCATCCAATGTCGTGGCACCAATCAATTGAAGTTCACCACGGGCCAATGCAGGCTTTAAGATGTTCGAAGCATCAATTGCCCCTTCAGCACCACCGGCACCAATCAATGTGTGTAATTCATCAATGAATAGAATGATGTTGCCGTCTTGATAAATTTCATCAATAACTTTCTTTAAACGATCTTCAAATTCACCACGGTATTTGGTACCGGCAACCAATGAGCCCATATCGAGCATCATCAAACGCTTCTTAGCCATGTCACCGGGCACATCACCGCTGACAATTCGTTCTGCCAAGCCTTCAGCGATGGCAGTTTTACCAACACCAGGTTCACCAATTAATACAGGATTGTTCTTGGTTCGACGAGCCAGGATTTGGACAACCCGCTTAACTTCAAGGTCACGGCCAACGGTTGGATCAAGTCGGTCTTCTCTGGCCATCTCAGTTAAGTCACGGGCCAACGAGTCAATTGTCGGTGTTTTGGAATCGGCTTTCTTCTGTTGTCGGCCACGCTGCTTGTTGGCCAGATTTGAAGCCATTGAGCCGCCGCTAATGCCCATTTTTCGTAAAGTAACTTTTCTGATTTGTGATAAATCAAGTCCTAAATTAATCAGGATTCTGGATGACAAAATGGTTTCGTCAGTCAATAGTGAAAGCAAAATATGCTCAGTTCCTACCTTGGGAACGCCGTTTTTCTTAGCAAATTCTCCCGCTTGAGCCAAAACTTCTTTTGCCTTTGGAGAGTATGGCAGATAATCGTTACTGCTAAGGTCCTTTAGGTTGCCATAGCCGGCGAAACGCTCTACTTCTTCAGTGACATCTTCAGCAGTTACTGAAAACTGTTGAAGGGCCTTGTAGGCAATTCCATTGGTTTCGATCAGTAAGCCCAATAAAAGGTGTTCAGTTCCAATAGCCTGGTGCTTGAATTTCTTGGCTTGTTCCTGAGCAATGGTCAAAACGTTCTTAGCACTTGGAGTAAATAAATTATTCATAGATACCCTCGCTTCCTATCGTTCGTATCGCAGACGGTTCAAAATCGACACCATAATGTTGGCACGCAGAATGTCGGTCAGATCGCTGCTGTTTAAGTCAATTGCATCTTTGTCAATCGCGGCTAATATGATACTCACCTCGCGACGATTAATTAATTCATTATTATATAACGTTTGGACGATTGTTTCACTATCTCGTTTCGATAATTTGTTACCAATTGCATCAATCAGTGAATTTAAAACGTCAATGTCATCTAATAAATGAACCTTTTCTATTCTAATGTAACCGCCACCCCCACGTTTACTTTCCACAATATATCCATTTTGAATTGTAAAGCGCGTGTTGATCACATAGTTAATCTGAGACGGTACAACGTCAAACAAACCAGCAATTTCAGAACGGCGAATTTTGACTTGCTCGTTCTGTGCAAGAATTTCCTTCAAATAACGTTCAATTAAATCAGAAATATTTTCGTCCGCCATGTCATCACCCAATTCTTTGACTAATATTGACTATTATTATACGAATGTTGAGGGAAAGTGCAAGGAAAGTGTTTGAGAGTGCGGAAGAACATGGGGAATCCACAGCTCAAGGCAGGGCTCCGACGGCGAATACAATTTATGAAACATTGAAAGGAATGTTTTATATAGTAGCATTTAGTTCATCATTAACAGATATAGGCAGCGTGATAGCACGTTGCCACTGGTTTATCCACCAAAATTAGGTAAATAAAAAAGTCAGGGCCTGAAAACAGGTCCTGACTTCATTAATGTATGTAAACTTAGCGCTTTCAGCAAATTTCCCACAAAAAATCGGGAAAACAAGATTTGAACTTGCGACCCCTACGTCCCGAACGTAGTGCTCTACCAAGCTGAGCTACTTCCCGATGATTAAGTACTGTTTACTTAACAATATCAATATATCATATAATCCACGTTGTAAAAAGTCGGGAAGACAGGATTCGAACCTGCGACCCCCTGGTCCCAAACCAGGTGCTCTACCAAACTGAGCTACTTCCCGAAAAAGAAATGATTGTAATAAAAAATGCACCCAGTAGGAGTCGAACCTACAACCTTCTGATTCGTAGTCAGACACTCTATCCAATTGCGCTATGGGTGCATAATAAGTATTAAATTAAGTAACCTCAATCATGCTACTTGATTGAAGCGGAAGACGGGATTCGAACCCGCGACCCCCACCATGGCAAGGTGATGTTCTACCACTGAACTACTTCCGCAAAATGCCGACTAGACGATTCGAACGCCCGACCTCTTCATTACTAGTGAAGCGCTCTAACCAACTGAGCTAAGTCGGCAAAAAATATAAATTGTTAGGTACTAGTACCTATGCGGGCGAAGGGATTCGAACCCCCACGTCATAAGACACTAGAACCTAAATCTAGCGCGTCTGCCAGTTCCGCCACGCCCGCATTGTTTAAAACTGGCAATGAGCCGTGGCGGTCTCGAACCGCCGACCCTCTGATTAAAAGTCAGATGCTCTACCAACTGAGCTAACGGCTCAATGGAGGATACAGGGATCGAACCTGTGACCTCCTGCTTGTAAGGCAGATGCTCTCCCAGCTGAGCTAATCCTCCATGAAACAAATACATGAATATGTTGGTAGCAACATCATCAACACAACTATTAAATTTTACAATACCAGTCAGTGCAAGTCAAGATGAATTTGAAAAAAACTGATTGGTTAATAGTTGATCGGTAACGTCTTTTTCCGACAAAAAATATTATATCGTATCCAGCAAAACATTACTAGTCCAATTTACGATTATTTCAAAATTTCTTTA
This sequence comes from Lentilactobacillus kefiri, assembly GCF_007989105.1. GTDB lineage: Bacteria > Bacillota > Bacilli > Lactobacillales > Lactobacillaceae > Lentilactobacillus > Lentilactobacillus kefiri. The sequence continues at coordinate 107,012 of NZ_BJVK01000004.1, forward strand.
GAAAACAAAAAAGAGTGGAAGACGATAAACGCCTTCCACCCTTCAAAGAAGATCACGGAACCAAGCATGACTAATTGGGCAGTCGGGGAAGCTGTCCCCCAATCAGCCGTAACTCGGACAACTATTATCCGGGTTACACTATATAGTTACGCAGGTTGTTGCTGAAATTATTTTTGTTTGCCAATTTTTGTCATTCCGTGCATATATGGACGTAATACTTCAGGAATTGTAACCGTGCCATCTTCATTTTGATAGTTTTCAAGGATTGCAGCCACAGTCCGGCCAACGGCTAATCCGGATCCGTTTAAAGTATGAACATAATGAAGCTTGCCATCTTCGTCACGGTACTGGATATGTGCCCGACGAGCCTGGAAGTCGGTACAGTTGGAACAGCTTGAGATTTCACGGTACTTGTCTTGAGCTGGGAACCAGACTTCCAAATCATGGGTCATAGCGGCGGTAAAGCTCATGTCGCTGGTAGTCAATGTAATAACGTGGTATGCCAGACCCAATTTTTGCAGATTCAATTCTGCTTGATGGGTAATTTGTTCCAAAGCATCCCATGAATCTTCAGGCTTAGTAAACTTAACCATTTCAACCTTGTTGAATTGGTGCAAACGAATTAACCCTTTGGTATCACGACCGGCACTTCCGGCTTCGGAACGGAAGGCAGGTGTCAAGGCAGTAACAGAAACCGGCAGCTTCTCGGTTGGAATAACCTCGCCACGGTAATAGTTAACCAATGGAACTTCGGCAGTTGGAATCATGGTCATATCCGTTCCGTTGACTTCATAACCAGCCTTGTTTTCCAGGAACTTTGGAAATTGGCCGGTTCCGTACATTGATTCACCGTTCACCATAAATGGTGGAATCACTTCGGTATAACCGGCAGCAGTGTTTTGATCGAGATAGAAATTATAAACGGCCCGTTCCAATAATGCACCATCGCCAATGTAATAGACGAATCGGCTGCCAGAAACCTTGGCTGCCCGTTCGAAATCAAGAATACCGAGGCTTTCACCAATGTCCCAGTGATGCTTTGGCTTAAAGTCGAATGAAGGAATCTTGCCAACTTTTCGTAATTCCACTGAACCTTCTTCGGTCAGTGAAACCGGGACGCCATCATGAGGAATATTTGGCAGATGAGCAGCCAAATTATGTTCGTCTTCTTCAACTTGGCGAAGTTGTTCGTCCAAGCCTTTAATCTTTTGGCCGACTTCTTTCATCTGATTAATGGCATCAGATGCGTCTTCTTTATTCCGTTTCTTTTGTGAAATTTGATCTGAAACGTCATTTCGTTTAGCTTTTAAAGATTCTGATTCAACAATCAGATCACGACGTTTGGCATCATAGCCGATTAACTCGTCGATGGTTTCCGGTTTAATACCACGGGTAGCTAATTTTTCCTTGGTAAAATCGGGATTTTTTCTGATCTTCTTAATATCTAACATTTCAATTCCTCCCAAATTGTATACAAAAAGGACCCCTCGTCTATGGGACGAAGGATCCTTTTCGCGGTACCACCCAAGTTCCCGACAATATTTTGTCGAGCTCTCAAAGTATGGTAACGGCATACGCCGTGCAGCATTGCCTGCCCGTTTACTTGTGCTGGAATTTTCGATGACAGTTCACACCGACCACTGTCTCTCTGAAATCTACTTAATAGGCACAAAACGTTTTATCTGAATCTGATTATAACCAATCAGGGCAAAAATCACAAGCTTGGTTGTGATTAAATCGCCAGCTTTTCAACTTTCTCATCAATCATATCGATCACTTTGTTTTTATCGCCGTCATTTTCAACAAAGTCAAACTTATCACCATCAATTTGAATCTTGGGTGATTTGTCGTATTCCTGATACCACTTTTGATAGCGATTATTCAAATCTCTGTAATACTGATACAAATCAGGGTCATTATCAATTTGTTCAAATGAACGGCCACGTTTTTGAATGCGGCGTAGCATGGTTTCAAAAGAAATATTGATATGAATCAAAAGATCGGGATTTTTGCTGTGTTCACTGGTGGAAATTTCCTGCATCATGTTTTGAAGCAGTGAATCATAAATACCGACTTCCGTCTTGGTTGCCCGGCCGAGATCAGCGTTTAAATGAAATAAAAGTGAGTCTTCAAAAATTGAACGGTCGAGGACACTCTCACTGTTCTTCCAAGCTTTTTTGATGTCATCCATCCGGCGGTTCAAGAAATCAATCTGGAGCAAAAAAGCATATTTCTTGGGATCTTTGTAAAACAACGGCAAGATGCGGTTATTTTCAACAGATTCATAATAAGCCGGTGTCCCCAGATGATCTGAAAGCATCTTTGTTAATGAAGTTTTTCCGGCACCAATCGTTCCAGCAAGTACAAGCATAGTCATTCCCCTAACGTTTAAGCATGTGTCTACCTGGACACACAATATTTTATCAACGCTACATATTGTACTAGTTGGAGAAGTTGGGTGCAACATATTGTGTAAATTATTTTACCATTGAGGTATCAACCACTTGAATGTTGTCCAAACCACCATAGGCTTCAAACCACGGTGTGGCATTCTCGGACAAAATTTTGGTCAGCTCGGTCACGTTCCTGGTACCCTTGTTTTTCAGCCAGTCGATCAGGCCATCCTTACCATCACGAATGTAAATATCGACTCCTTCAAGCCAAGTTGCCCGGCCGCTTAACACGCCACTAAACTTGGCACCCGAATCGCCGGCCAGTTTAAGTTCACGTTGGAAAACCGGCGTTGGCACCCCGGCACTCAAGAAGATAAATGGTCGGGTTGCTTCATCGCTTAGTTCTTTAAGGTAGCCCTTTGCCTGCTCCTCGGTATAAGCATACTCATCCCCATCAGTCCACTCTTTGATATAAGTTGGGTTAAATGGAATTTCCATCTTCAAAACATCAATATGATACTTCTCTTTGGTGAATTCCATCATCGACTGGAGAACCAGATCCGGCTTAATCTTGGCGAAATCCAACGACTTACTGTCATAACGGTCATCGTAAGTCACAATTTCCAAAAAGGTTGGTGTTTCTGCGGCAAGTCCTTCAGTTCCGTAACGTTCGGCAAATGCTTTTTTGACATCGTTGATTTCGTCAGGATCGTTGGGATTGTAGTAAATCAACACCTTCAGCGCGTCAGCACCATTTTCAACCATCATCTGCGCGGATTGATTGGGAATTAAGCTTGGTAGGCGTCCAGGTGTATCAGCGTCATAGCCAGTCTTTTCATATGACATGATTAAGCCGGTGTCTTTTGATTTGGCTTGAATCCCTTTAAATCCCATTTGTTCATCGAGCAAAACCGCAGAGCTCAGTGGACTGAGAACTTCTGAAACAATTTCTTTAAAATCATAAACCAGCTGCATGCTGAAAAGCTTTCCGTATTTTTCGGATGCTTTTTTCATACCGTTAACAAGTGATCCACGCTGGTCCAGAGCCAATGCATCAATAATATTCTGATCATTGGACAATTTGTTCATTCTTTCAAATTTGCCTTTGGAAATGACTTTTTTCATTTTTAGCTCACCTCATATTTTAAATATACCAATTGGTGAAATTGTACCAAATATTCATATCTAATATCAAGCTTTATGGCAATAAATAACAAAATTGATCTACCCGAACGGATAGACCAATTTCAAATTGATATATTACTTATTGTTCAATTTTGAAAGGTTTTCATCTTCATGAGCTGGGGAAACGTCAACCTTATCCAAAGGAATAATTTTCGTGTGATGCTTGATCTTATACCAGATGTATAAAACCAGTACCAGAGGAACACTCATGTAAGTAACCAGAACCTGTTTCCAATCAAAGTTCATAAAGGCTTGTGGATTCTGACCCACAATGACCAGGATACATAAGATCAGACAAAGAACCGGGCCAAACGGAAACAGCTTGGCATGGTACTTCAATTCACTGATACTGTGTCCCTGCTTGACGAAGGCTCTTCTAAATCGGTAGTGGGAAATGGCAATTCCGAACCAGGCGATAAAGCCGGTTAAACCGGAAGCGGCAACCAGCCACATGTAAATCTTTGGTCCGGCAATACTTGAAATAAACGTCAATAGAGAGACAAAGGTTGTTACCAACAACGAATAATAAGGAATTCCGTTGGGTGCCGTCTTCCCCAATGCTTTAGGTGCGTAGCCACTGTTGGACAGTGAGTATAACATTCGAGTTGAAGCGTACATCCCTGAATTGGCAGATGAGATTACCGATGTCAAAATAACCGCGTTCATGACACTGGCAGCTGCCGCAAGACCTGCTCTTTGGAAAACAAGGGTAAAGGGACTGATGGCAATATCAGTCGCACTGGAACCCAGTAATGAATGACTGGTATAAGGAATGATAGCTGCAATCACAAAGATCGTTAAAATATAGAATAAAATAATTCGCCAAAAGACTTCGTTAATTGCCTTGGGAACACTGTGTTGGGGATCTTGTGATTCACCGGCAGTGATTCCAACCAACTCGGTTCCCTGAAATGAGAACCCGGCAACAACGAACACGCTTAGAATGGCTGGGAACCCACCAACAAATGGTGCATGCTTAATTGAAAAGTTTCGCATCCCAACAAAGTGGCCGCCCATAATACCGAAAATTGTCAGGGCACCAACCGCTAAGAATATGATAATTGTGACAACTTTGATGGCTGACATCCAAAACTCAGTTTCACCAAACGTGCTGACAGACATCGCATTGATTAGGAAAATAATGGCCAATGCAATGGCACTCCAGATCCATGCCGGGACGTTCGGCAGCCAAAATTTCATAACCAGCGCTGCGGTACTAATATCCACGGCAACCGTAATCGCCCAATTAAACCAATAATTCCAGCCCATTGCGAATCCCAAGGCCGGATCAACGTATTTGGATGAGTATGCGGCAAACGACCCTGAAATCGGCATATTTGTGGCCATTTCACCAAGGCTGGTCATCAGGAAGTACACCATGAGGCCCATCAATACATATGCAGTCAACGCGCCACCAGGACCCGCCTGACTGATTGCGGAACCACTGGCTACGAAAAGCCCGGTTCCAATACACCCACCCAGGGCAATCATAGACACGTGGCGGGCTTTTAGTCCCCGCTTAACCTGTCCGTTTGATTCTTGGCTCTCGTTTTCGTTCATTGTTTCGTCTCCTATATAAATTTTTTAAACCAATCTCAACCTACAAAAAAATCCCTTTCAAAATATTGAAAGAGACAATGTACGTTTCTCAACATCTTGATAGCTCTCCGCGGATTCCCGCGACAGTCCCCAGCCTCTTAAGCTGGGACCCAACCGACAATTGGAAGGCAATTGTCGGTTTCGGCACTCATCCCTTTTTACTCCAGTCATAACTTCCTTCAAGTTCCTGAAATATACTGTTGATGAATGCGCCTCTACTCGAATATATTGATTGATTTAGTTTATAAATAACTTTAACAATAAAAATTGTAACTCACTTGAGATAAATTGACAAACCTGAACCACTTTCCTATGCCAGATTCAGCTTAAAGATTGCCTTCTTTCGGCCGATAATCGGATCAGTCACGGTCGTCGTCATCTCAAAGCCCAAACGGTTCAGCAGGGCTTTTGAGGCGAGATTATCCGTAAACACTTCCGCATTGACCGTTTTAACGGTTGGGTCATGTTTAAGCACCTGGGTTAACTGATCAGCTGCTTCGGTCATGAAGCCCTGGTTCCAATAAACAGGATCAAGGAAATAGCTCATTTCAAGATTAGCCTCATCCGGAAAGCCGTTTTGATCAATCTGCTCGTACAGCAAGATGGCGCCAGCCAAATGATCATGAATCCGCAGCCCCAACGTCATGGGATGGGAAATTTGGCGTTTGGCCACTTCGGTGAGCATCTTTTGGTTACTAACCAAATTAAACCCCGCCCCCGCCGCAATCTCCGGTTGTGAAATCAACTTTTCATAGTCTTTTAAATCAGCGGCCGACATGTGGGTAATGGAAATTCGCCTGGTCCTTATTGGCAGCTTTATCACAAACCTCACTTCTCCTTATAAAAAATGCCAAGGATCATCCCCGGCATTTCAAAACTATATCTTTGTGTGAACAACAAATCGGTACCTGGCAACCTGTGGCGCATAACTGGCGTAAAGCATTTCGGCCACCAATAGCCAAGAATAGCCGACAAGGCAGGCACCCAATGTGTCAGTTGGAAAATGGGCATTCAAATAAACTCTTGAAAGCATGACCAGTCCCAACACAACAATTAACAGCGCCTTGATAATGAGTCGAATCCACCGGCGTTCAATTAATGGCAGCACAATGATCCACAGAATGGCAGCCACCAAGAAAATTCCCAGGACATGCCCGCTTGGAAAGCTGTAGCCACTGTCGACGCCCAAATGCAGCGGTGGTCGATGACGTCGAACCAGCTGCTTAACAACGCCATCAATAATCCCGCCACCGGAAATTGTGACTAAAGCCCATAAAGCAGGTACTTTGTACTTAAATCCCCAAAGGAAAAAAGCAGCAATAAAGACCCAGAATCCGTCCATTACCGGACTAGATAGAAAACTGACGATTGAATAAAAATGTTCAAGACCTGGCGTTGGTGAAGAGCCTTGGATAGCAGTTGTAAAAACTGAATCTAAAAATTGCAAATAATCAAAATTGAATGCCACCGAAACCGATAGCAAACCCGTAAAACACAAACTAACAATCAATTTGATTAACCGGTTTGGATCTCGTTCCATGAGCATGTAGTCTTCGTTTCCGTACATCATTTCAACAACCTCTCGTATGTATTACTCAAAAACGAGTATATCACAAATCGGAAACCTGGTTTTTGGTTTCTGAAGTTTTTTAGCCATCTTTTAATTATTTGCAGAAAGAGTATAATTTTGTGAGTTGGTATCTGCAATTATAGGGAGTGAAAAACTTGATAAATTATGCATTATTGATGATTGGGATCGGGATATTTGCTGGATTTGCCGGCGCAATCCTCGGTTTGGGCGGTGGAATCATTTTAACCCCGATTTTAACCTTGCTGATGGGGGTTGATATTAAATACGCGATTGGTGCCAGTATCATCGCTGTCATTGCCACCAGTTCCGGTGCCACCATTGCTTATCTGAACGATAAAGTGCTCAATTTGCGAGTTGCAATGTTTCTTGAAATTGCTACGACCCTTGGAGCTTTGAGTGGCGCCTTGCTAACCGGCGTCATTGATCCCAAATATTTGTACATATTGTTTGGGTTACTGCTATTATTCTCCGGGTACAATATGATTCGCAAATTAATCAGTCACCAAGAAGTCCTGCACCGGGCTCATCCCGATAAGATGTCCGCCAAGTTCAAGCTGGACAGCAGCTACTTCGACAACGTTGAGGGGAAAACAATCAACTATGAAGTTGAACACATCCCCGGTGGTCTGGCCGTGATGTACGGTGCCGGAATTGCCAGTGGTTTACTGGGAATCGGTTCTGGCGCATTTAAAGTCATGGCAATGGACACCGTCATGAAAATGCCGCTTAAGCCCTCTACTTCTACAAGTAATCTGATGATGGGCGTGACGGCTGCGGCAAGTGCAACTGTCTACTTCTTCAACGGTTCCATTAAGCCAATGATTGCGGTGCCCCTCGCATTGGGAATCCTGGTTGGTGCCAGAATTGGTTCACGGATCATGCGTGACATGTCAGCCCGTTCTATTCGAATGATTTTTGTACCCATTTTATTTTACATTGGAATCGAAATGTTCATGAAGGGGATCAGATAAATGGCTAACAATTCTAATAAACAAACAAACGAGGAAATGGCCGACGTCCAACTCATCATTGGCAAAATTCTCCGACTGGGGGTCATGATTTCAGCAACCGTCATGTTGATTGGCCTGCTGCTATTAATCGTCAAAGGAAACGGTGGCTACCCCAACAACGCTTTTCCAACCGACTTCACAGACATTTGGATTGGGATTGTGCAATTGAGACCCTACGCCATCATGATGCTGGGAATCTTTCTGCTAATCCTGACACCCGTGTTGCGAGTTGTCGTTTCAATCTACTCATTCCATCAAGAAGGTGACCATTTATACGTGGTCATTACAACGATTGTTTTGATCATTCTGGGAATCAGCTTTGTATTTGGAATATTCAGATAAAAATACTGTAT